>JBHLLF010000026.1:0-35542 GCA_048885865.1 Candidatus Hermodarchaeota archaeon | reverse complement strand
ACATCACGCAGGATTCCAGGTGCTAGAATCTTCCTTCGCACGCGGAAGAACATTTCAACCTCTTCAAGCACGCTCTCAAATGATCTATGCTTTGTTGGTATCTTCTTTTTGACAACACCTTTGTCTCTTATCTCAATATAGCCTGGAATAAGCGACACGCCAATGGTAGTTCCTGGTACTATCAGCTACTCTTACACTCCAAACAGCCGGATGTGATTCGACTGCCAGATTTGTTTCTTAACTGTTTCTCCGACTTTGTGATAGAATCATGCCTTTTTCCTATCACACTGGCATTCCAAACCCAAGTTTCTCCTCATGTTCTTTTTCTCTTCTTCACTGGACTTCTCAGCCATCTGCCTAATCTGTTGAACAATGAGGTCTGTCAGTGATGTGACGGTTTCGTCGGAAGGATAATCCATGGACTATGCAGAGGAGAGTCTTATTTAAAGGTCTACCAATGAAGCAATCTACGCAATCACATGTTCTTGATACAGAAAGAATTATGACTACCTTGGAATGTGATTGCCTTGAGGTGTCAGGATGACAGATGTGGACTTTCGCGACTACGTAGATGTCATTAAAGACTGGCCTAACGAGGGACAAGCTGTCATTGATATCAGTAGACTGCTTGAGAATCCAACAATCTTTAACGAGGCTGTAGACAGACTCGCAAGACCCCTGACAGAGGTTAAGCCAAACAAGGTCATTGGCATAGACCTAAGAGGGCTTGCCCTGGGAAGTGCGATTGCATACTACTTAGGTTGCGGCATCGTCCCTGTAAGATCAATAGCCTATTTGCCAGATGATTACAAACGTCCCTTGGAGCTTTTGCCAACAACCAGATTCACAGATGGTCGACTCGCTCTTGTGTCGGATTCTATCGACCAAGGGGATAGAATAGCCATCGTTGATGACTGGCTGATACATGGGACTACTGTTCTAGCTGTAAAGAAGGCAATAGAGAAACTGGGTGCAACAGTGGTAGGCATAGTATGCGTAATCAATAATTTATCAGAAACCAGGAGAAAACTTCTTGGTCGTCCTGAAGTCCAGTCTCTTATTGAGAACCTCGAGATTGACTGAGAGAGCTATTGCCGCAAATGTCCTCACGGATGCGGCAATCTGCGGTAAAATCCACCAAGCTAAATCCCTGTTAGTCAACGTGATAGAGCCTCTTTTAAGCAAACATAGAGGAAGCGTCCAAAAAGCTTGGTGACATCATTTCTTCCTTGCGATGCCTCAGACATCAATTCGGAAACAGTTTCTTGTAGGACGATATCTCGAGAACCAATCTCGAACAGGACATTGGCAAAGGAGCCTGTGAAAATCCTTTGCACAAGAAGCTGCGATTTTATCTCATTCCCAAAGAGTTGCATCCACATCTTTTGGTAGGTGCTCAGACTGGCTTCATCAGCCATGTCATCATTAAGACACTTCCCCAAGACAACCGCTGCGAGCTTTCCCGCTTTCATGGCATATTCTATTCCCCCTCCAGTGATTGGGTTCACCATACCTGCAGAGTCACCAACAAGCAGGCATCTCTTCGCATAAGACTTCGAAATGGTCCCCCCAGTGGGAAGCAGAGCGCCTTTCGCATTTCTCAAGTCAGCATCTTCATTCAGATATCCCTTTTTCATTAGGAATTTGGTGAAAGAATGAAACTGCCCGGGAAGCCCCTTGGCATGATCTGCAACAATCCCCAGACCGACATTTATGGTTTCAAATTTGGGGAAAATCCAGCCGTATCCCGGCAATCCCCCCAAATTTGCAAAGAAGTGGTATTCCCTGTCTGCAGTGTATAACTCTTCTACAGTATCTGGATCGACCGGTACCTCTGCAACCCTGCAGGCCGTTACATCCTTTGATGACCACTTGGTGTTTAATCCGGTTGATCTTGCAACCATGCTGGTAACGCCGTCTGCGCCTACTATCACCTTTGTAGAGATATCTCTTCCATTGTCAAGCGAAACTGTAGCAGAGTTGTTTGAAACGCTAATCGACTTTGCTCTATGTCCTATTATGGAAGAAGCACCAGCATCTAGGGCAGACTCTAGCAAAGCGCTATCAAAATCAGTTCTAAGAGCAACTGCCATATCAATACAGCCGCGCATAACTCTCGTCCGGTTAGGAGAGTGTAGCACACCCACATGACAGACTCCTTTGAGGAATTCTTTTTGCCTTTTCTTGAGATAGGGGAATTCACTAATCAGGTGAGTCGAGAAACCTCCTCCACAAGGTTTGTCTCTCGGAAACCTGTCCTTATCAATTAGACAAACATCAAACCCCTGCTTCGCAAGATATCTGCCCGTTGTTGATCCGCCAGGGCCAGCTCCTATCACTGCTACATCATACACATCAGAAACCTAGATAGTTCGGCATCTAGCAGCCTATTTTGCCTTGCGCTTCAGCATGAAGGTTTATGTGCCTGATGACGCATCCACAGAGGACGATTAATGAGCGGATTCATTAGTAGACGAAGGGCATTAAGAGCAAATATCAAATCGAATGAGAAGCTGGATTTTTGGCTGCATCTCTATGCGACGGGAGTTCTAGTCCTCAATATCTCTTTGATTCTCTATACTATGCTATCAGTGACGATTCGCATGACCATGGCTGGTATCGGATTCCTTGACTCTTTGCCGATTGTTCTCTATATACTACCGCTAATGGTTATTTTGCCACTTATGGTAAGAGCATATTATAGCGATAGATTTGCGGCCATTAATTTCATCATCCTGCTTATTGCATCCGGATTCTTTGGAGTGCTTTCGCTTCTGGTTCATGGTTTCGTAATCTTCCTAATTCTGAATGCTGCAACCTTGTGCATCATCTTCGTGATGGGCCGCTTTCGTATTAAAACCAAGATTCGGCAAATCGGAAGGAAGACTTGCGTCTCAATGATTATCCTCAACATAATAGGATTGAGTTTTCCCATAACGACGCTTGCACTGGGTCAAACACCTATTGCATTGATAGAACCCGTAGGCGAGATGAATCTAAAACTTGAAGTCCCTCTAGCTGATTTTGATTTTGGGTACATGGATATATCGCCTAGTGATTCTCTCGTTCAGAATCTTAGTTCTTTTGGTGTTGGAGTGGATCTTCACTTGCTAGAGGGCAATACGGAATCAATGAATCGTTTGAGAAACTGGCTAAACGTGCTCAATGATTCGGCAGTGCAGTATACTGTGACAATGACTTCCCCCAGGGCTTCATTCTTTGATGGCGTTCCAAACTCTCTTGGCACAACATCTGTGATTCAGGAAGTATATCAAAGCCACCTCAATTCACTGCAACAGGTCGATTCTGAGTTGGAAACACTCAACATGACCCAAATGCCCGACTGCATCTACTTCGATATGACCTTGTCAGCGCCAGAGTGGCAGATTCTTTTGGCACGAACCAGGACTCTTGATTTACCTGGATTCTCAGCTCTCATTCGGTCCTCAATTGATTCAATCGATTCGAGTGCATTGGAAACGAGCGCCGCCCTCCTTGCAAGCGAATCTGATTCATTGGACTTGAGCACCGGTGTATTGGTTGAATCTTTCATTCTTGATGACTTGCAGGACGCGGATACTGTAGCAATGAAGGTTTGTGGCCAGACTGTACAGACACTCACTCAATGGGATAAGGTTCAAGTCGACTGTTCTCGATCAGGATTCTCATACGAGATGAATGGCGATGTTGGAGAATATCTGACTCACTCATTTTCTAGGACGGTTTCGCAATATGGGCCAGCTTGGTCAATGCGGCTTGGTGTCGCTGGTAATATGTCTGACACTAAATCAAGACGAAACGAAGTGTACAACTCCCTAGAGAGCATAGCTTCAGACTTGATTATTGCTGAAGGAAATGGAGTAAACTCCTTGACTTTTGAATCACTTCCTCATCTACTTGCGGCATTTGGCACGAACGCCTTAGAGAATCTAATGACATCTACTGAGGAAATCTCACAGGTTGGAGTCACTTACACATTCAGGGTCTATGCATTCCGAGCTGTGTTTATTGCCATAGATTCATTCGATCCAATCATGATTTGAGAAATTGGAATCATGGTAGTAGTTGATCATTGTTCGACAGAGTCCGAGATTGTTGGTTCTATTCTTACTATCTCGAAGAAACTGGAGTCGGTGTGTAAACTTATCCGAAAAAGGAAGGGAAGAGCTACGAGAAAGTAACTCCTCCTCGAGCTATTTCAATCTGGTTTGCCCATTCCGACAAGAGCTAGAGCTTCACCTACTGTATTCTGTATTTCTACAGAATACTCGTACCCTTCGATATCGTGGTACATAATCATAGCTTGTGTCCTTCGTGCAAAGGCTTCTTCCAGTTTCCCATCTTTTGCCAGTTCTATGCCTATTGAAGCGATTCCGCGTTCAGTGGCCTTGACCGATACAGGTACGACTAGTTCACTCAGCTTTTCATCATGTGGGAATTTCTCGATCACCTCGAAATATCTCTTAACTACTTCAGGTATCTTATGAGTTGGGTACCATGAATGTGTAACAATGTACGGCATATTTTTCACATCGCACTCCATTTGCTCTCGTAAAGAGGTGCTGAAATCCAAGAAATCGTTGCGCTCTCTCATCTGAGAGAATCATGAAGATGTGTCATTGATATGGCAACACGTTAGCTTAAACTAGCCCCTTAGCTTCGACATAAGGTTTTCGAAGCTTCTCTCAAAGAAAATAGCCGCTTCTTGGAATTCATCACCCCTCAAAGACAGCATTCATCATTTTGATCGCCTGAGTCTTCTCTCTTTTGACACTAACAGTCCTCTCTAGTTCAGGCATCACCGTCAATTACATCTCGAAGTGAATGAGCCAACTACGGAGTTCTAATCTTAGGCCTAGCCTCCTCATCCTTCCCCGACTAGGAGTCACCTTTCCTATGTCTTTGGCGATTTCAGATAGACCTCAAAGACGCCCATCCATATCTCACTTGTAGGCTCTGCCCTGATGAGGATATCACCGCCAAAGTTTACACTCAGTGGTTTTGCAGGGCTCTTCTTCCACACGTCTGAGAATATCAGTGAGTGAAGATTGTTCTGAAAGTCCTCTGTCACTTGTGAGATCTTAGTCTCTATGTAGGCTTTGTCAATTCCGAATGATGAAAGGTCTTCAGTTGTTCTGAAGAGTCGTTCTTCACTAACAGCTCCGAGTGTTTTGTCAAATGTATAACCTATCCCTCCAACGAAATAGAATACTCCATGAGGAACTGCACTCTCATCACCCATGACAATAATGTCATTCCCTGTCAGAGTGATATAAAGGGGATCTGCAACATGAAACGCGATTGATGCAGCTTCGACAGATACATCATCCATTTTGAGTGTCTTCTTGAGAAAGTCATTGAGTGTGCTTACTCTATTGTCAAATTGGAAAGGTGTGAAGTCGCCCATATGGACTACATTTCTTGCCTTTCGAACTAGCACATCGACTATTCGTTGGCACTTCTTTAGGAAGTCCACTCTCTCCTGATATGCATCTAGGAGAAAGCCAGCAGAAATGGCAACCTTCAGGTATTCGAGAGATCTAATGTCTGTTAGAATCGTTCGGCATAGAAAGGTCTCGTCTTCTGTTTCAAGGAAACCCTCTTCTTTCGCAACTTCGAATGGGATGGGATTTCCCAGAAACACCTGAACTGGCTTCTTTCGTGTGGATTTGAAGAAGATGCCTATATCAAGGCCCTGGCGTGTTATATCACTCAGCTGTCTTACAAAGGAGCCTTCCGGAACTATCTCTCTGGCCCGTGTCTTTTGGTAAAGCTGAGTGTATCTCGCAAATAGGTCTGCTCTCGACATGCCAAATCACGCTAGCTGGAAATACACTCCGTCAGGGCTATTATCTCTTGTCCATGCCTACTGAATTAAGCCACAATGTATAAAGAGGACCTACCGCCCGCATTATGAGGCCTGCAACATCAGCTTGGGTGTTTCAAATGGAGCGAAAGAAGAGAGGTCTACTACTTGCGGTAACTGGCATTCTGATATTTGCTGTTTCATTAGTGTTGCTCCTATACTTTGCTGACCTCTATTTCATTGCGCTTGTTAGTCTATTCATCGGTGTTGTGCTAATTGGGATGGGGACAGCTCTGGCAAAGGAGATTGATGCTTCCATTGAAATGCCGAGAGACGACTGCTATTACTGCAGAGGAAAGGGAAAGATTGGCTCAGAAGATGAAGAAGAAATCTGTCCAAGGTGTGGTGGTACTGGACTAGCCCGTCGGGATGACTAAATCCTCAGGGACCGACATCATGAACAATGGAGGCTAATAAAACATGAGGGAGATTCTTGTAATGGGGCACCGAGGGTCCCCGAAAGCCGCACCTGAAAATACCCTCAGGTCATATGAAATAGCTATGCAAGCTGGAGTTGATATGATTGAGGTGGATGTGTGGGGTTCAGCAGATGGCCACCTAGTGTGTATTCATGACCCTGATGTGTCATCCACAACTAATGGTGTTGGAATGATAGAAGACCTAACTCTAGAAGAGATCAAATCATTAGACGCAGGGGAGGGTCAAGAAGTACCTCTCCTCGACGAGGTGTTTGATTTGATTCAGGGCAATATCGGAATTAATATCGACCTGAAATCTATTGGCGTCGAGGAGCAAGTCTTGGATTTGGTAGTTGAAAGAGGAATGTTGGACTCGACAATCATTTCGTCATTCTTTCTTGTTTCAATTGGGATAGTTAAGGAACTGAACAGAGATGCACAAACTGGAGCTATCTTTCAACTTGGAATGGAAGAAATGGTAAAGCACACGTTAGACGCAGCTGCAGATGCAATTCATCCAGTACTGCCCGACGTCACTAGAGACCTTTTGATTCAAGCTCATGAAGAAGGGCTGAAAGTCAATGTATGGGGCGTTGATGATGAACTTGAAATGCTTCGTATTCTGGAATGGGGCGTCAATGGGATAATCACTGACTTTCCTGAAGTAGGGGTTCGTGTCGTTGACAATTGGTTGCGATCTTGAGGTTTCCAATTCATAGCAGCTATACAATTCTGTTTTCAATCTCTAAGCGAATGTTCGACTCTTGTGAAACTGAACCCCTCACTCAACATACCTAGCCTTACACCTGCAACTAGCCATGAGATGATACAGAGAATCTCTAATCCTACAACTAATGTTACAAGGAGCCTAATGGCGAATGCAAGCTCAAGAGCAGAGATAAACGCCGCAGTAAATACTGACATTACTATAATAGCTACAATTGCGCCGAATACAAGTCCTATCACAGTCGACACCCTGATGAATTGACCTTCAAAGGTGTGTCCCGTGTCTTCCACCTCAGCCGCGAGGTTCATGTTAAGGGAAAGCACCAACACGAAACTGACTCCATAGAGGGCAAGCAAGACCGCTGCAGCAGTACTCGCCACATGAGCAATACCCTCGTTGAACGCAATCAACGGAATTACAAGTGCGAAGAGTACACTTACGCCCATCAACATTTGCCCACCCGTATAACCCCTTCCATGTGAATAGCCCGCAAGTGACACATTGCGCATGAGAAGTGCAAGTGCTGGGAGCACCACAACTAATGGAGATTGGATTGCTTCAGGGATTCCCGGAAAGAGCCGAATATTGAACCATTGATTAGTTGGCCAAATCGCAGCGGGGCCCGCACCAAAAGCTCCAAGCATGAACATCGTAAACAGTATGGATGCTACGATACTCAGTATAACAGACAGTGCTCCTTGTGAGAAGCTCGTGAATCCCCGTATAATTGTTTCAATCATGATTAGGCCTTGTGTGATGATAATCGCAATCCATCCGATTATAATGAAATCTGAAAGTATGAATGGATGAACCATTAGGAGGATAGATGTGATCGCAAGTGGGATTCCTGTGATAACGTCGGTTGTGGCAGCATAGAGTGCTCCCATAAGGAAGATGACTGCCGCGGGTGCTACTGATAGCCAGAGTCCAAAGCCTTCTGCACCAGCTACCATTACTCCAGCACCAGCCGCTGCCACGACACCAAGAGCTGCAAGTATCATCATAAGCCACTTGACTGCACCCTTGACAATATCCTCTCCAATGTGCGCCAATTGTAGCTCTTTTGCCCCTAGACGTGGTGCTAGCATGACCCAGTATATCATTGCTGAGCAAAGCGCAAATACAAGCGCAGGATTTGTGACAAACATATAGTTCTGTGCAGGGTCAAGGGTACTCCATGGCCTCCAAATATTCACAGTCCCAATGTTGGTCAAAGGCCCCATGAACACGGCGGCGGTTCCTATTAGGAATGTCAAGAAACCGCTCATACCAAAGGCGAGTTTCGCTTTGCTTGGAGACCTCGCAAATTCCCGTATGCTGCCCAATGGCGACCACCAATATAGGAATGTACTTAGTTGACCGATTAGTAGGATGGCGTAGGCTATATAGACTAATCCTCCGCCCACTACCTGACCCAGTGCAAGCAGAGGAATAAAGAAGGCATTCATTAATCCGGCAAGAAAGCCAAACCATGTCTTGCTAGTATCCGTATACATGACTGAGATAAGCTGCCACAATACTGCAAATATCGCAAATTGAGGGGCGAATCCGTTCATGAAACTGATTTGTCGTGACTCATACGATCCCGCGTCAAGGGCACCTGTGCGTAAACTGAGAATAATCAATAATCCAGTAATTGCACAGATATAGAGTAGGTATGGAAAGTTGGACGCAAGCCTCAGTCTAAGTTTGCGGGAGCCATATGCCTGCAGCAATAAGCTAGCTACAAGTAATCCCACAAACAAAGTCGACCCAAGCTGATACGCGTCAGTTTGGAAAGCTTCAATGGGAATTGTTGGAATTGGCAAAAGGGAATATCCTGTAGTCATAATCATGGCTATTGCTGCGGCTAGCATGCCCAGCAATGCGCCAAATCCACTAATTCGACCAACAGGCTCGATTGCTTCTCCTTCAGGTGTTCTCTGTGTGATTATCGTCTGTAATGCGCCCGGATCATCAATGATCCGAGTAGGTATTGGAGGTTTCTCCCTTTCCATTTTGGCTATTGCATCATCAGCTGCAGGAGCTGATTCAGGCGTAGCAGGAGCACTGCTCCTTCCGCGTCGCTGACGACTCATGCAACAGACAAATGAACCTCCCACTATCAAAATCATGAAAAGCATATTCAAAGTTGGGTCTGAGAACGCCTGCATCATCTAATTCCTCACTTGACGATGGTCAACCGTTGGCTTCGGCTACAATTGCGTGAGCTACAAAAGTCTATCGGAGCCAGCGAAGTGTAGGGGGCTTATTGCATGCAAGAGGCTTTCTTTCATGCTTAGCAATATCTAAAAGGTGCCCAGCATTCATCTGGTCTAGAGGTTGGACTCATGGCATCGAAGCTGAAACTCGTTGTTGATGGAGAAGAAGTGCACATGAATGAATTCGTTGCGAATGTCTTCCGCGACGTTGTCCTTGCACTCCTCAATAATCTGCGTGACATTGAATTGAATGATATCTCTAAAATCGAGATATCGTAATGCATGAGTAACTAATCACCGCATAGGGAAGTGAACAGGAATGACTCTGTTAGGTTGGAATGGGAAGATTCTATGGATTGACATGACCACTCAGGAAACAAGAGAGGAACGCCTTGATCCTGAGATATATGAGAAGTTTATAGGAGGTAAGGGACTTGGCGCATACTTGCTCTATCGTGAGCTTGAAGCTGGTATAGACCCATTGGGTCCTGATAATCTACTCCTGTTCATGACTGGTCCTCTTCAGGGGCTTCCGGCACCTAATGTTGGGAGATGGACCCTAGTTACAAAATCACCCTTGACCGGCCTCTATCTAGATACACATTGTGGAGATGCGCTTGGAAGAGAGATAAAGACTTCCGGATATGATGTAGTTGGAATACGGGGAAAAGCGAAGAACCCAACAACTGTTGTCATTGAAGACGAGAATATCAAGTTTGAAGATGCATCACATATCTGGGGAAAGGGCGTCCATGAGTCAACAAGAGTCTTGAAGAAGTCTCAACAAAAGGATGCTATTGTCTATGTGATTGGCCCTGCTGGTGAGAACATGAGTTTAATCTCCACAGGATGTTGTGAGATTGCACATCAGACAGGCCGCGGTGGTGCCGGGGCAGTTATGGGATCAAAGAATCTCAAGGCTGTTGTCGCAAAGGGGACAAAGCAGATAACACCATCAGACAGGGACGTTCTTAGAGCAGTTAGACAGGAAGCCCAAAAGCTATGGGATGACAAGGGCCTTGAATACGGATTCAAGAATTATGGCACATCCACATTGAATGAAGTATCAAACAGTCGAGGCCAATTTCCAACCAGGAATTGGCAAAGTGGCTATTTTGATGAAAACGAAGCCCTTTGGCCAGAGAAATTGACTGAATGGTATGCCGGAAACGAAATGTCTTGTCCCCATTGCATAATGCGTTGTACTCATGCATATCAGACCGAAGTGGATGGAGAAGTGGTTCTGTCAACTCCCGAGTATGAAACCTGGGGGATGATGGCTGGAGACCTTGGAATTGCTGACCCGCAGACTCTTTTCAAGCTATGTTACCTCGCCGACGATTTAGGACTTGATACCATAAGTGCTGGATCAGTGATTGCTTTTGCAATGGAAGCTTTTGAGAATGGTATCCTCACTGAGGATGAGATTGGGTTTCCACTCAGATTTGGCGATGGCGATGCGGCTATCCGTATACTCCGGATGATTGCTATGAGAGATGGCATCGGCGAGATTCTAGCACTTGGTGCAAAGGAAGCTGCTGCAAAGATAGGAAAGGGAAGTGAAGCATTGGCTGTACATGTAAAGGGACTTGAAGTTGCTGCTTGGGACCCCCGAGGCAAAAAGGGATTGGGCCTTTCTTATGCAACTGGAGATGTAGGAGCTAGTCACCTAAGGGGTTGGCCCGCTACAAATGACCCGCCAAGAGAATCAGCAATAGACATGGTTGAGTCTATGATAGAAAGCAGATACATCAAGATTCTTCGCGACTCTTTGGTAGTATGTCATTTTGTCTGGCATATTCCCCTTGGATTCGAGCCTCTGATTAGACTTTTGAACGGAGCTACTGGCTTGAAGTATAACCAAGACAGTATCAATCTCTTTGGCCAACGTGTGGAAACGCTTACTCGCATGTTCAATCATAGAGAAGGGATTTCCAGAGCTGATGATATTCTACCACAGAGATTCTGGGAGGGACAGGCAAGTGGTCCCAATGAAGGACTTCCTGCATATATTACCAAGGCGGACTTCGAGGCTAGTCTTGACAGGTATTACGATCTAATGGGTTGGGAAAAAGAAGATGGGCTGCCTACAGCAGCAACTTTGGAGAAACTTGGACTTGGTGAAATAGTCTAAAAGATGCGTTCTCTGAAATACCGGCGTAGATGGACCTCTTTCCGCATCTCATTGAATTTTCTCTCTAAAAAGAGTGAGATAACGTCTGCTCTTTCCTCACGGACCATAGCATCAAGAGCTCTCAAGCCCTTTTCTTGAGCGAGCTCAATAGTCATATTGAGCATCCTTTGCCCTAGATCAGTGCTTTCCAATGCATCCTCAATTTCGAAATGGAATATGTGACCGATATCCCCCAGCTCAGAGTTTCTAATGACATCAAGCTTCAAGGCGGCTACAACCATGTCTGCTGTCACTGCAATGATGTACATGGTTTCTCTGACTGAACCGCTGGAAGATATAGCGGGACGATGGGATAATTCTTGGAAGTCAAGACCTTCACGCTTGTAGAATTTCTCTAACGAAGGTTTGTCTTGAGCTGACGCGAGTCTGACCTGTATATCCATATTCTAATTCACCGCGAATCTCGAAATCCCAAATCACCTGATAGAAATGTTGTGGTAACACAATATTGCATTGTTTGTGCGCATCTTCATATGAATAGATGTCATAGTAGTGCATGAATCCATCATGGAAAGCTTCAATCCCTCAATAGACTCGCGAAGCACCTCTGATAGTCTTCTCCTCCTCATCCTGGCAATTTGCTTCATAATCCTTCTACTGACTGTAGCGATTATCTACGTGCCTCTTTGGTTCAGATAGCGCATCTCATCTACTTGATTACCTTGTATATTTCTTCCATACATTTCGTGAATTCGCTATCTGGATACCGCATTGTCACGACATAACGGCTGCCAGCATCAATTAGGAGGGGCAGCATTGGAATGATAGTAACCACCGACGACTTGAAATTTTTCTCAACCTCACTTGTGATTACCTTATCTTCGTAGATGTTTGGCCTCTTATTGATGACAATTCTAATCTCTGGAACTTGAAGCCTGCGGGCGACGTCCAGTGTGGCTGCTGTACCCAACAAGTCTTGCTCGTCAATCCTCGCCACCACAAAAAGGTAATCGGCAGTAACCATTGAAAGCAGAGTTTCTCTATCAAGTCCGGGGTGAGTATCAATGATCAACAAGTCCAAGTCCTTTGCACGGATGACCTCTGTGAATCCATTTCTGAGATCGCTCACTTCATAGCCCTCGCGGAGTATTCGAGTGATATCATCGGCAACCATCGAGCTAGGAATAAGGAATAGCTTGCCTGATTTTATACTTGAATACTCTTTCCGTCTAGTTAGGTCCATGCATGCATCCGCAATATCGCACTCTCCTCTTAGGTAGTCGTTGAGTGTGCGCTTCAGCTTCTCACGACCAAGCCCGAAGATGACATGGATTCCCGGTGAAGCAATGTCTGTGTCCATTACGGCAACGCGCTTTCCATCAAGAGCTGCAACTGCAGCTAGATTCGCAGCAATGTTTGATTTACCCGTACCCCCTCTGAAACTGTGGATACTGACGATTTTTGGACTCATAATCAACCACTTGATTTAGATTTTCAATCACTAATGTAGGACCAGAGTGCATCCAGCGCCTTATAATATCTCTTGGGAAATCCTAGTTTTTCTGGTTGGGAAGATCGGTGACTTTGAGTTTCTTCCACTCAACCTCATCTCCCAGCTTACTCAGGACTTCAAAGAGACGCTCCGATGTAACGCCAAGTTTACTGCTAATTTCAGCCAAGGCCTTTGTACCGTTACAAAGAGGCATCGCTCGCTTAAGCAGTTGGTAATCCTTTTGTGGAAGACCAACGAGATCTAGAAATGCATCAAATCTGGCATCTTCAGCCTTTACCTCTGGAGCGATTTTGGATATCTGCATTACTCCCCAGATTGCTAGATATTCAATTACTTCTTGGACTTGTTGTTCTTCAATCCCAAGAGATTGGCTGATATCATATATTGAATCATTTCCATTCACTGCTTCTAGGATACGATTCCCGGTGCCTCCAAAATCCCTATGGAACTGGTCAAGAAGACCCTGCGAGTCAGCTGCTAGCTGATATGCATCCTTCTTGAGAGTGGGTACAACAAAAGAACTCAAACTTGAAGTTATCATGAGGACACCGTCGTAGTAGCTCAATGCCCGTTCAACATCGTCCTTGAAATCCTTGAAGGCACCTTCAATTGCGAGGTCGAAATCCACGTCGGGCGCATATTTGTTGATGAATTTCCGACTCAGGTCTTTGAGAACTGCTCTTAGAATCTTCTTGGGTGCATTTGTGTCGGTAAGAAAGATACAGAGAATATCTGCTTCTGCCTGCTCGTACAGGAGTTCCGAGCCTTCAAATGATAGGCTCTGGACCGACTTCTCACCAAACTCAGAAGCAAAGGAAGTGATTGCAGTCAGGAATCCGGATAGCAATTCATCCAATTTTCTAGATTCATCTGGGGAGTAATGAAATATGGGGACACCTCCCGCCGTTAGTACCATGAACTCATAAAGCCCGAGTCTTCCTGACAATAGGTTTAGCTCTCCTTGGTTGCTTGGGCTCTATGCTGGGTTCTCTTTAAGATATCGCCTTTAATTGATTGTGTCAATTGTACGCGAAAGGTCCATATTCTTATCTTCTCCGGGCCATTCATAGTTGGTGGAAAACACGCTGGAATACAGGAATTTCCCAGGGAAGACTGCTGTCTACTATCTTCTTTATTCTCCATTCATAGCGTACTGCATTTACATTATAGGCAGATTATTAGCTGGGGATTACTTTACACACCCCGGAATCGACCACTTACTACTTCTTGGTCTGGGTATGGGGATGGCAGCGTTGCTCATCATTCCCATAGGTCTGATTATTGATAGGACCCGCAGGGGGAAATTGTTGCTCGGCATTTCAGCTTTGGTTCCAACGATGATGAGTTTTTGGTTCACAACTCTTGGGTATCCAATAGAGAACTCTCCTACACTTGAAACAGCTTTTATTCTGGCATTATTCTGCGGGCTGGTAAGTGCATTAGTCAGCTGGGGAGTTTCACTCAATCAGAGTGTTGTCGTCAAATTCAGAGGAAGAATTGTAGCATCCTTTCTATCAGCGAGTCTTCTGATATCAATGATGTTTATGCTCTTCGGAACAGCAATCACATCAGTGAGTCTTCCACTAATGGAATTCCTGGTCATTGGAAGCGTATTTGCGAGTCTCGCACTTAAGCCGTGGAAATGGTCAATTCACCCTCTAGCCGTTCAAGCCAATGCGTTAAGATATTTCGTGCCCATGTTCTTCCTGCTTGCTTCACACATAACTTGGTACTTCTCCACAGAAATGGCGATCAGAAGTCTGTACGATCTCGTTGGTGAAGCTTTCATCCCTCTTGTTGAAGATGCTGCTATTGAATTAGGGGGTATATCCTCCTTTGGCGTCCTTCAGCTATTCTTTGTTGTTGCTGGCATAATCATCGCTGGGATGATTGCTGACCTCCGAGGTAGAAAGACTGCATTCAGCACGGCCGTCCTTGCATTTGGATTATTGGCAATTTTCGGCCAAACGTTCTATTATGTTGCTTCCCCAGGGACACCAAGCGCCTCAGTCGAAGTATTAGCCCTTCCGCTACTTGGATGGGAGCGCTTCGTAGAGGGCTACATCCTAGGGCTCTGTCTCCTGCTTATCTGGTCTGAACTTGGCTCACCTAACCGAAAGGGCCTTCGGCTTTCGCTTGTAATTTGGTTCTACATTGGCTATATGGCTCTCTTTTGGGCTGCTGCTTTAGGAGTTCCATTCGGCAATCCCCCTGATTGGGTCGGAGATATCGGAGGACCATTTGCAATCTTCTTCTCACTGCTAGCTCTATGGCAGAATGCACATCTTCCGGAGATTCTTGGGCGAGAAATAGAGATGGAGGATTTTGCACTCGACTTTGACCAGAAAATGGTCGACAAGACAGTGTCTGCCTACCTTGAGGACGAAGATTTTGAATCAATCAAAACACAGATGGCTGTAATCGATGCCTCACAGGAGATGAGTGACAAGGAGTTCGATGAATTTCTAGGAAAGGATTTGAAGAAAATGCTGCCCCTCAAGAGAGTCAAGGGCATAGGTCCTGCATTAGAACAGAAGCTCAGAAAGGCGGGCTATGATTCAGCAGCTCAACTAGCTGGTGAAACGCCGAGGAGGCTAGCCTCGAAAATAAAAGGAATGAGCGAGAAGCAGGCTGAACGCATTCTGCTTAACGCTCGCGAAGCCGTGAATAGAATCACGAAGAGATAGACCTATGCTGGCTTGTCGCCGAGTTTGGTCTTCCTCTGAAGTGCACCTTTCTTGTTGTGTGGTGTTCTAAGTAGTGTATCCATACTCTTCTCAAGTTCTCTCGCTTCATCTGAGAGTCTTGCAGCAGCTCGCATCATCTCATGTCCAGCTGCAACTAGGGGTATGTACTTCTCCATCTCCTGCTCTACGAAGCAACCCTTGACAGTGACATCAGCCACAGCTTCTGCAATCTTCAGGGCTGCATATGCTTTCGCAGCTCCATATGGATTGGTGAACCCTCCAGCTTCAACTGCTTTCTCAGCTGTGACCTTCATCGCGGGCATCTTTGGATCCTTACCACCTTTCAGATCATCAATGACTCCATAGATTTTCTCTTGAAGAAGTCGCATAATTCCAGTGTTGGATAGAACTTTGATCATATCTGCATTAAAGAGAGTCATCTCAGTCGGATCTAGGAATTCTCTTCTGGCTCCGATCATGGAATCCGCGTATAGAATGAAGAATCCTTGCTTATCGAGTACGGATTTCTTCTTCTTGCCCTCTTCATCCTTCTTGTAGAAGCCCTTCTCAGACGGACCATCTGAGATTGTAATTGTTGGTAATCCTGCCTCATGCAACATCTCTCTAGACTTGGTAGGTCCTTTAAGAGCTGCATTAGGACTCACAGACAAAACCAGATCTGGTTTGTAATCAATGACCATTTGAGTTGGTCCGACACATGAATCCGGATCAAGCTTCGCTCCACTCGTAAACACCCTGACTTCGAGATCTTTTCGGTCAGCTCTTTCATCAAATAAGAGGTCGAGCAAGGGAGCCGCGCCGATGCATCCGAATTTCACAACACCTAGCTTGAAGACATCTCCTGCCATTCATATCCTTCCATTAAGTGAATATTCGGAGAAGCGCCATATTGACTAGAACATAACTGTTGTGGTGAGCTTCAGCATCACAATTAGGCATCTTCTTCGGCTCGTTTTGCATGGTAGTACGCGAGACCAGTTCCGCCCAATAGGTCAACGGCATCTAGATTTTTGCCACATGTTGCACAGGCAAAAGCAATCCTTGGTTCATTGGACGCGGTTCCGCAATCTTGGCAAAGCGGCTCGACGTGAAGAACATTGAGATCTGAAACCTCCATGTCTGCTTTGCATTGTACACACTTTACTACAGTGCGTTCATCTTCAATCACTGTAGGTGTCTGCTCTCTGCACCAAGGGCAATGCACTGTGTATACTTTATGCAGATTCTGGGAACCGCAATTTGGGCAATGGAGTGTAATCTCTACATCTTCTCCTCCGCACTGCCTACATTGAACTCGGCGACCGTATGTCTTAGGCACCAGAATACCTGCATCCACCAGATCTGTAAGTATCATTCTTGTTTCTTCTTGATCTTGACCTAGGTAGTCTACTGCTTTTGGATATTTGACCATGCCTTCGAGTATATGTCTTGGAGCAAGAGGTCCTACTCTTCCTGCATGCATATCCTGTACCATCTTTGACACGCCGGGATTGTCAAGCAAATCTGGACCTGAAAACTCCTTTATCAGAAGCCGCAAATTGCTGAATGCGTTGGTTAGCTCCGCATCCCAATCATCTGCATTCATGTCAATATCCTTGACCAGTCTCAGCAAGTTCCTCTCTACAACGCCCGAATCATCGTCAGGTGAGAGCAAGACCGCTATACAGTTTGGAGCCTGCATGTAAGAGATAATCAGCCCCCTTCTCAATTTAGTATAGCCCATCTTGGCTTCTTGGTTGACACCATGTCCCATGAAGATGCTCAGAGCTTCTTCCCCAGTGAGGGGGTCTTCTTCAGGGAAGCTTCGACCAACCATAGGACCGAGCGTGTCATCCCACCAGATGGAGAATATGGCTTCGGGCATATTATGCAGTCCTCTATCAAACAACACTGTAGGCGCTGCGTCTACTGTACAAATCTCTCTTATCAGCGTTCGCTTGATGGACCCTCTAGAAATGAGTGCAATGTTCGCCTAGTCGCAAAGTATAAAACCGTGCCTCGAAGTTCGAGCGGGCACCGAGCACAGACTAGGTCTCTTTAGGAAGTCAACCAAATGGTATCCAAACATAAGCAAGGAATAATTGTCGCGCTGGTTCTAACTTGGCTTGTGCTTCAGCCTGCTATTGGCGGAACCCTAGTTAGTGAGACTGTATCAAGATCTCAGACCTATTTTGTTGCTTCAATATCCATTGACAGCCCACCCGATATCACCTTTGAAAACGGCTCGTTGAATGAACTTATTGTTTGGTCGCCGGAAGCGCCAAATCCCAAGAATTACAGCGTCACTAGAGATGGTGATGTCTACCGAGAAACAGTTTGGACTGGTGGTGATATCACAGTCTTTCTGAACCACTTGTATGTTGAAGACCTTCTTGATGAACCGAGTGAAGTGCCATCTGATTTCGTATTTAATTGCACAGTTTTCAACGAGGATGGCGAGTCAGTTTGGGATATCGTGATAGTCCATGTTATTCCTGATGAGGCTGCGCCCATCATTGCACAGCCTGAGAACATAACATATGAAGAAGGTAGCTTTGGACACGAGATAAGATGGAACATTACTGAATCCAACCCTGATTTCTTTAACATCACAAGGAAATCGAATGAGCCCACCAGCAACGACACAGTAGTATTAAGTGATGAATGGGATGGAGACAATATTACCATCAATGTTGATGGACTCAATGCATCACGCTGGTATATCTACACCCTATTTGTCAATGATACTTTGGGATACAACTCCACCAGCTCAGTCAATGTGACGGTTGTCGTGGACCTAACTGCTCCAACAGTTACTGATCCCGGAGAAATCAAGTTCGAGTTTGGGTCAGTTGACCAAGAGATACGATGGGAGGCTTTCGATAGCAATCCGAAGAACTATTCGATATCCGTATGGATTCGTTTCAATAACACGCTCTATGGAAATCTCACCAAACCACTACATGCCCCGACGAATGTATCTACATCCAACTGGACCTTCACGGAGCCAAAGGGAGGACCGATTATCTATGATCTGGACAATTTGTTCCTTGGTAATTATACATTCCAGATACTTCTCTTCGATGTTTTTGATAGGTCAGTCAACAACACAGTCAATGTCACAGTCTACGAAGATCTCAGAGCCCCAATAATAGACTCGATTAACGAATTTGAGTATGAAGAAGGATACACTGGATATTCCTTAAATTGGTCAGCAGAAGAAACGAATCCTCGTTCCTATAATCTAACAAGGAATGGGCAAGTCCTATTGAACGGAACTTGGAGAGGAGAGAACATCTCAATCTCAATAGATGGCTTTGAAGTGGGCGTATATGTCTATAACCTGACTCTGTATGACTTCTTCAATCAGACGTCCTTTGCAGTTGTGACTCTCACTGTTACGCCCGATGCACACCAACCTCTTATCAGTGAGATTCAGGCTATTCAGTCCTATTCAACTAGCTGGGCAAATAACCTCACCATCCAAGCCTATGTGTGGGACCTAAATCGAATTCGGAATATCACAGTTGAATGGCATACTGGAGATGAAACCCAAACAGAAGTCGTAGAGATGATATATGAGGCAAATGATTTCTACTCTGCCCATCTAGGTCAATTCAGTTATGGAATTGTGGTTCACTACAGGGTCATAGCGGTGGATAACTCATCTGCGCGGAATGTCTACAATACTGGATGGCTGCAATACGAAATCACTCCCTTGATACACCCAGGTCTGCCATTGGCAGTTTCTATAGCTGTTGTGATTCTTGGCGGTCTATCAACAATCGTAGTATTGTCCTTGTACTTAAGGACTCGAAGGAGATAGCTTCATCCCTGGAGTCTTTGGAGGATCTCTGCCGGAAGAGAATCTCTATTGTCCAGTGTGATTTCTATTAGATCCACGTCGTTTCGAGCCCTGACCTCATCTTGGAACCCTCCTCTGCGCTGCTGGAGTGTAGCTAATACTTTTCCTGTGTTGAGGCATCTCCTTACCTCAGGTGCAAATTGAGGTGCATTTAACTCCATTGAGGCAATTTCATCTATCACAATGATTTTGCCAGATTGCCTGGCAATAGCAAGAGTTGGTATGGCTAGCGATTCAAGGTCACGTAAATTCACACGATATTTTCCCACTCGAGGCCCTCTCTCAAGATCGACATGAGCGAGAATACCTGTTTCTCCAGACAAGGTGTTGATAGAGAATCCAACTCGCCTATTGTTCTCACGAATTTCAGCTGACCAAAATCCATCTGCGCTATTCGGCTTGAGGCCATGAATAATCCTCTTTACCACGGTGCTCTTGCCAATGCCTGGTCTTCCTGTAAGGACTACATTCTTCCTCATTGATTGCCCGCTCTCTGTCAATGGGCTTTCATCTTATACCAACGTGCGGCCTTGAACCGAGCAAGATTGTCAACTGCACGAATTGCTGTTTCATCAATAGGCTCAGCTTCAATTGCTTTTGCTTTGATAGCTTGCTTGAAGACTTTCTCTCCGCGCTCAGTCATGATCAAGAGAGTAGTCCATCCCTCATCAGAGCCAACGTTACCGCAAGAGATGTCTGCATTCCTGCCATTCATGTCCTGGCAATATGCACAAGAACTTGAAGCAAATTCCTCTAGCTCACCAACTTTCCACTCAGCTTCACCCTTTGAGTGTTCAGCTTTCATCATCCCACCCGCAATGGCGAACCGCTTTACATCTTTGATGGCTATACCTTGATCTTTGAGGAACTTGGTCAGGCCAGGATAGTCATATGACTTTGTGCAGAACAGGCCAAATTGGATAGCCTCGGCTCCCTTTATTCCTCCTATTGGTCCTGAAGGCGAAGACTCCATATTATGGACGGCATCTATATTGCAGGATGTGCCCACGACTGCTATCTTCTTGGAGCCCTCTTTGAGTGCTTGTACAACACCCTGAATGATTGGAGCATGTATATAGATTGAACCTGAGGACTCAGCAACCTCCTTTGCGGTCCTTGCGATTTTCGTAATTGGCATCCATGGCTTGTCTGGGTCTCCTTGGACTACAACAGCGGCGTCAATTCGTCCTGAGTCCAACATATTAGAGATAATAGCTGTGACAGCACCCCCATCCTGTGCAGATTCGCTTCGGTTGACCGCCCTAGCTTTCCATGCACTTCTGACATCTCCCAGCAGAGTGTTTCGATAGAAATATGTCCTTGGACAATTGGCATAACAGATGCCACAAGCTGTGCATTTCCCAGTCAAAATAGGGACATACTTTCCAGTTGAGTAATCTCCAGTAAGGGCATCAACAGGACAGTTTTCAACACAAGCTCCACATTCCACGCATACCCCGCTTGTAATAATCTCGCGTTCCAATTTCTTGAAGGCAAATCTCTTGGTGTTCTCCTTCAGCCAATCCTGAATCTTCGTGTAGATCTCTTCTAATGGGCCGGTCATTGCTCCAACTCCAAGTTGACACAGAGCAAGCCTCGATTTATAGCTACGCCTCGTCCTGCTAGACGGAAAGGTATATCTTACTGACATAGTCTGCGGGAGTTATACTGAGGTGTTGGTGGATTAGCATTGGTAATTCCAGCAGAAACAATCAGGCTTCTTATCGAAGAGAGTGCAGCTCAAGCCAATGAATACGACGTATGCAATGTTCAGCTTATGGCTGTAGCTAACCTTCCCACGCGATTTGGTGATTTTCAGATTGCTGGTTTCGAAAGTCCTTGCGATGGAAAAGAACATACTGCCATTGTCAAGGGAGATATTGTTGATAAAGAAGGAGTCCTTACTAGAGTTCACTCTGAGTGCCTCACTGGCGATGCGATAGGGAGTCTTAGGTGTGACTGCAGAGACCAGTTGATTGAGGCATTGAAGCGGATTGAGACCGAGGGTGAGGGAATCTTGTTGTATTTGAGACAGGAGGGGCGGAATATCGGTCTTACTGAGAAAATACGAGCATATGCTCTCCAAGACCAAGGTTTTGACACGGTTGAGGCGAATATTCACTTGGGACACAAGCCGGACGAGCGAGAATATCGCATTGCTGCTAACATTTTACACAATCTTCGTGTGAAGTCAATCCGGCTACTTACAAACAACCCATCAAAGATACAACAGCTGACAGATGTAGGCATTAAGATAACAGAAAGGGTGCCTCTGATTACAGAACCAACAATACATAGTTCAGATTATTTGCGAACCAAGGCTGAGAAAGCGGGACACCTACTCGGAGACCTTTCTTCAGTTAGAGAGATTGATGAGATTCTCAAGATGCCAAAAGCGGAATGACTGCTAATTCTCAGACAATTGATTGCGATGGATATCAATTCGTTGTAGAACGAACGCAATCACAAATGTAACAAGAATCATCCCGATACCTGCAAGAATCCAAACTAATCTCAGACTCCCAGAAATCTGCCATAGAAGCGCTCCAAAAGATGCTGCAAACATAGCGGTCAAACCCAAGACCATGTCATACGTTCCGAAGGCACGACCCTTTAGTTCTTCAGAAACAGTACTCGCTACAATGCTCCTTACACCGCCAAGCCATAGCATGAAGGGGAATGCCCAGATTATGTTGAGAACGATGAGCCATAATTCACCTGAGCCAAGTCCAAATCCAACAAACGTAAGCCCATTACCAAAGACTGCGGCAGTGAGGGCGGCTTTCAGGTTTCTATCTGCTAGACCGCTCATCGTGTACATGATAATTGCTCCGGTAAACGAGAAGACACTCCATGAGATTCCGTATACTGTGAGGTCAACTCCCCAGAAATCAACGCAGAGTACTCCCAAATATGAAATTGCTGAACTATAGAAGAAGAAATACGTCAACATGCCCCCGGCAAACATCCAGAAATTACGTCCAAGGCTTCGAATGGGGACTCTGGGACCTTGCTTCGCTTTCTCAATGATTTCATCGCCCAAAGACTCCTTGATGCCGATCAATACGGCAATACAGGCAAGTACCCCCCCAATGGCTGCAATCAGATAGAGATGCGTAGGTAATAGTCCAATGTTCAATAGAAAAGCTCCAATTAATGGACTAATTCCATCAATAGCCCATAGGGGCACCATAATCATCATGAACTTGCGTGCGGGATCTTGGCTCCTTTCGGCTTCAACCACATCTGCAGGTATAGCCCTTTGCATAAGCCTGACTGAACTGAGCCCAAACATCACTAGACCGAACTGAATGGGGATTGTTGGCCAGACAGGAAAGAAGGACAGGGTAAGTAGGCCAAAAGATATTGGTACAAGACTAAATGCCATGGTCTTTCTTCTTCCAAAGAAGTCAGCCATCATACCCGAGAGGTATCCTCCAAGAAGCATAGCGACGGGCCGAGATGAGTAGGTGAGACCAATTTGCCAAGGCTCAAGGAATGTATCTAGATGGACACTGAACTGCCAATTCCAAATGCCTACGGAAAATTGTGCTAGTCCAAGTAGAATAGCAACTCGCCATAGATCGGCCCCAAGCCCAAGAATCTCTCGTGACTTATCCTTTTCTAGACCTTTGTCACCAAATCCAGTGAATTCAGGTCCATCAGCCATTTTGTTGTCCTCTTGGAGAAATTCGCAAATGCTTCGCGCTTAAGTCAGTGTCGATGATGGAATCTTCGCTGAAGTCTCTAATCAGTTATGGCTGAAATATGGTCCCGCAATGCATCCTCAGAGTCATCAGCTCTTACGAACACCGGCACATTGTCTATGCCCATTGCTATATAGCTTGATAGAAGCCATGATCCTGGAGGGAATTCGAGGGTCTTGTCAAGAATACTAAGGTCGATTTGGAATGAACTGCTAACGACTGTGCGATCATATGGTCTCGGCAGTGTTCCCACAAAGAAGGTATGCAGTTGCTGCATGATGTTTGTATTTAGATATGCGATTCTCTGTGTAGCAATCGCCCCCCCGAGCCCATATTTCCTCCCTTGGCGTAATAGCCTTTCTATCGCACTACTGCATCGCGCTACTTGCCCAGTAGCATTCGAAGGTATGAACTCCTGAGCCTCATCGAATACAAATAGTATCTGTGGCTTTATCTCGAAGCTTCTCTTCCTATACTTCAAAGCAGAAGCTGTTATACGAATCACAATCTCTCTGAGAATGTCTGGGTCTGCAATCGATATGCAGATGACTCGCTCAGGACCACTCATCATTTTCAGCATGTCCTTGATGGTTACACCTTTCTTCTTGCCGCTTCGCGACCTTGCAATAGCATCTTTCAATTTCCCTCTGGTCGAAGCCCATGCAGCAACGCCAGACTTGGAATATACTGAGAAATCCTCTACAGCTGTGACAGCTTCATTCTGCAGCATCTCAACGAACTTGTCATCAAGAGGGTCTCCTTCTGACTTATCCCAAGCATCCATCCACCCTGTTACAGCCGCCTTAACTTGGTCAAGTGCTTGGACATAGGTTGGCTTTGATGAGTTATCATTTTGCAGATCGTTGATGTCATCTAGTACAGATCGATATGTAGGCATCTGAGATTGAGGGAGATTATAGAAGGTAACCATGCCCATATCGTAAAGGGATTTTAGCGCCATGTTTGCTCGTGAGTCGTCCTCGAAGTCACGTGGTTTGACGATCGACCTAGCGAAGTCTTCAGCTGTTCTTGGTTCCTCCTCAACAATTACCCTGGCCTGAATCTTGGGGTCCGAAAACACATCCGATAGGAGGAATGGGTATTCGCAACTAACATCGAAGATGACGAGTTTGGTATCTTTAGTATGATAGAGGATTCTTCTGAAGAGATTTGAGAGAAGGTTGCTCTTTCCACCTCCAGTGAATGAGAATACCCCGAAGTGGTATCTGAGAAGCTTGTGGAGGTCTATGAGCACGGGGACCTCCTTCCCAGAGTCCATGAACATCCTGAGAATTCCAACCCTCGGGTCTTTCTTGGGGTCTGAAGATGTCGCCTTCTTCTTCAGCCCTAGAGCCTCTCTTACTTTACCATTATAGATGAAGTCTATCGTTTCCAGATTTATTACATGTACTCTGTCCCCAATAAGTGGATACGAGAATCCTTTCTTGAATTCTATCTCTCCCTTCTCTGGCACAATGAGATCGTAGTTAATCGGAATTGCTGTGAGATGAACCATCATTGTTGACTGGTCATCAGTATCCCAGTCTGGAACTGCCTGTTCTATCATCTCCATCTGCATTGGATAATAATGACTGTCACTAATCCCACCGAGTCCATAGTGAAGCGGCCATACCTTGCTAATGACCATCACTGTATAGCGCTGGACTCCTTTCCTTTTGGCGGACTTGGCTTGCCCCTTGAAGTTGCGGACAGCTATCATCATGCCCTCCTCAAGTTGTGCCATTAGCTCCTTGTTATACCGAATCTTGATTCTGCAGTCATACCTTGCGGCTGAACCCGCCCATTCAGAAGTATAGTTTGCAGCTACAGGAATGACTCTGGCAAGTCTTCCATCAAATGTTCCATCAAAATCGGTGAATAAGTGACTAGGTACCTCTTCGTGACTGTTCAACATCAGATCTCCTTTCTCGAAATGTGGTTAGATAGAATAGAAACTCCCGCAACTCAGGGCGATTAATGAGCCAACTACCAGCGCTCTCGACCATGTTCTTGAAGTGAGTGAAATTATACTTGGCCACCTTGTCTGCAACATAAAGTGGCTTCAGATGACCAAATAACTCAGGAATGCTAGCACTGGTCATAGCTTTGAACAGTGCAATTGTGAATGATTGAATTGGATTCTCAGCACCATAGTAGAACACAGCTTCAATCGGTTCAGGGTATTCAGGCTTGCTCTCGTAGTCATGTTTCAACTCAAGCAAGGTGGATTCCGAATCGTCAAACTCGGGATGAACCAGCCTATCATATAGGAGCACATTGCTCCGCAAGCGCGGGTTCGACTTTGCTTCACATAGCTGAAAATAGGCCTTCACGAAAGTCTTCTCTAATGAGATTTGATTCCTTCTAGCTCCTGATACCAGTCCGGATTTTCTATCAAAGTGTGGCACTATCGTCTTGAAGGCTGTATCATACTCAATGGTGGCCCATGGCGTCTTCAACCGCTCTCTCTCCTGAAGAGAAACCCACTGCAAGATCATCCTGTCTGTATCAGGGGTGTCTCCTTGTTCTCCAAAGAATCCTTTGTCACATATGCCGAGATGATTCAGGACTGGCATCACTTGCCTTTTGAAGTCCCTTGCAGAGGTATCCTTGGCAACTCCAATTAGCAGTGTCTTATTCTGCCAGGATCTCTCGATAGTAAGATAAAGGGAAGCCAAAGCAAGGAATGATAGATCATTTGTTGTCAGCCATCGTTTATCCACCTTGAACCTCTCATCATATGTGACTGTTGGATCCTCAGAGAACAAGCGTTCACAAGTTTCGACAACTAAAGTCTCTAGTCGCTTTCTGAGGTCGCGGTATTCAGGTCGAAGACTGAAGTGCTTACCCTTTCGTACAACAATTCCTTTGGACGCCCCCTTTCCGCGTATTGCTGATTCTAGCTCCTTGTCAAGTCGTTCGCGTCTTGGTTCCGAATCAATGCCCAGTCGTGCGGAGATCTCCTCTCTTGTTAATCCGGAGCTTTCAGAGCTCAGCTCTGCCATGATTCTAGGTAGCAGGTATTCGCCTCTGGCTGGAGGAGTGCCAAGCCGCAGATTGCCAAGGAGCCTTCTCGCCTGAATCCATTCTGTGGCACTAAAGGGTCGGCCATTCACATCCTGTCCAACAAGGCCACATTCTTTCTCAATATCGATTCTGAAATCAGAAGTTTCTGCATAGGAAGACGAGATCTCAGAAGAGCAGACCCTGTCCATCAGAAGGATATCGACAGGATTCTCCCCGCTGACTAGTCGGTAGGCGAGATAGAATTCGGATAATGTCATCATGTAATCTGCAAATGCAGAATTGTCGATTATCCAAGAATCAGTGTATGCTACCGTATGATCCACGCTTCCATCTTCAGCCCTTGCAAGAATTGTCTGGTCTACAAGTGGCACTTCGTTGATATAGATAGGAAGAACACTCGACAGACCAATGCCTCTTTCGAGGAACTGTTCCTCATATTCAAGCTCAATATTCCCTGAGTCATCAACTCGGGCTATTCCATGTGAAGAGTAGGCTCCTGCGAAGAAGATGATGAGGTCAAAGACATCATACTTGCATATTGTACCATCAATGCCTGCAAAGGATAGTTCTCTCTTACCAAAGAATCGGTCCACAAATGATGGGTCTGCTTTTCCCTCTGGATATTGATTGATAAATCCAGAGAGAAATTCATCATAGATTCCATTGAGACTATCAAATCGACTCTTATAGCCTGTAACCTGTTGTTTGGCTCCACCCAGAAGAAGCTCACCTGTTCTCTTCAGCCTGCGTGAAATTCGTGAGCCTTCTTCTGCCATACCTGTTCCCCGCTACCTGCTTATGCTCTCTATTCGCAGTGAACCGAGATAAGAAGATTCCTCGGCTATTCCGAGTCAGCGATAATGTTCGCCTTTCTCTCTGACGTCATAGACTTCAAGGCTGCACCAAGAAGCATAGCTGCAAAGATGCCACCAATGCCTGAGATCATCCAGAGAGTCCTAAGGCTTCCGGTAACGGTCCAGATATAGGCGCCAAATGGTGCTGCAACAAGATTCGTAGAACTCGCGATGAATTGATACGTGCCAAGTGCCCTCCCCTTATTCTCCTCATCGACATCATGAACGACTAGGGTTCTCTCAGCACCTATCCACATCACTACAGGAACAGCCCAGATGAAATTGAGAAGGAAAAGAGTCCACGCTCCACTTCCAAATGAGAAAACTGCGATAATTATCCCATTTCCTAGGACCGCGACGAATAGGGACTTCCTCAAGCCTCTGTCAACATAGCCACTAATAGTATGCATAAGTAAGACCATGGCTATGGAGAACCCGCTCCATGCATATCCAAAAGTTGTTTCATCGAGTCCCCACTCGCTCACAATGATATTCCCATAGTATGCTAGAGCAGAATTGAAGAAGAAGATGAATGCGAACATGCCTATAGTTAGTTTCCAGAAGTTTGAACCTAATTGTCTGAAGGAGATGAGTGGACCTTTCTTTGTCCTCTCAATTATCTCTCCTGCTAAGGATTCCTGAATGAGGAAATAGGTGGCAATGCAGGCAATCATTGCTCCTATGCCTGCCATTATGTGAAGGTCTCTGGGAACAAGACCCAAATTCAGCAAAGTAGCTCCAATCGCGGGACTGATGCCATCGACGAGAAAGGCAGGCAGAAGAACCATTGTAAATCTTCGCGCAGCATTATGTCCCCCAGTCCTCTCAATCTCATCGGCTGGTATTGCTCTACTCATTATTAATATGAAGCTCCACCCAAACATGAAAGAAGCATACTCTAGCGGTATGAGTGGCCACACAGGATAATTCGCCAGTGAAAGGACTCCAAATATCGCTGGCAAAAATGCTAACATCATGGTTTTGCGGCGACCTATGCGATCAGCGATTGTGCCAGATAGAAAATAACCAATCAAACTTGCCAGTGTACTTGTTGAAAAGGTCAAGCCCATTTGCCAGGGTTCAAGAAATCTTTCGAGAAAGATGCTAAACTCCCAATTCCAAATGCTAACGGAAAACTGTGCGATACCGACCACGATTGCTAGACGCCAGAGACTTTTACTCAGTCCAAGAAAGTCCGAGCTGACTTGGTTGATTCCTAATGATTCGGCATTAGCCGAGATGTCACTAGAAATGTCTGGCATTGAGCTCTACCCCTTTATGGCATTTCAGGAGCCAACGAGTTCCTTATGATGCTACCTGTTGCAGTGTTTTACACATAATCACAGAATCCTTATAGTGCCTAGTCGATTCGACTCTATAGAAACTAGTTGAATTGAGGACCCTGCTATTGATAATAATGGATGAATCTGATCTGAAGCTCAATAGAGCTGTCACATTCGAATGGCTGTATACGAATGGCATAGGTGGCTATGCTTCTTCCACAATAGCGGGGCTCAATACTAGGGGCTATCATGGTCTTCTGGTGTCCTCTCTGAATCCTCCCGTTGATAGATGGCTCACGCTCTCTCGTCTTGACGAAGTTGTTGCAACATCTGAAGGTGAAGCCAATCTCGCCACTGAACAGACAATCAATGGAGTTGTTCATCGAGGCTACAGGATGTTGAAACGTTTTGAGTTGAATCCACTTCCCGAGATGAAGTATGCAACTGATGGTGTGACTATAGACAAGACAATGTTCATGGCGTATAGACGAAACTTCACTGTTGTGAACTACGAAGTGAAGAATGAAGAGGAAACGGTGTTTACAGTTACTCCAATACAAACATGCAGAGACTTTCATGCAAGGCCCCCTCATCTAGATTTTACACCTCAAGCAGAGTCCGTAAATGAGAACTCCTTCTTCTCATTTGATGACCGGCCAAGCAGCCCATGGATGTTTTCGTATACACCAGATGCGGAATTTGTAGCCTCTGGAATACGAACAACCGATACACAAGTCTATCGAAGAGAGAAAGACATGGGTTTGCCGTTTCAAGAGCAAATGTATATCCCTGGTGTCTTTCACACAGTGCTGGAACCTGGAGAGCATTTTCTGTCATTCCTCTTTGCTGTTAGCCCAACAAGGAAGCAATTGATGGATGAACTTGGTAGCCTGGCAAATGCCGAGCGGAAGGATTTTGCAAAACTAAGATTCGAAGAACTACGGAGGCGGAAAGTGCTTAATGACCGCGCTTACTCAATGTCAGCAAAGGAGCGCGATGAAGACATAGAGTGGCTTGTTCTGAATGCTGACTCATTCATAGTTGACAGGGCGTCAACCGGAATGAGGTCAGTGATTGCTGGCTATCATCAATTGGCTGATATTGGTCTTGATGCTCTTATCTCGCTTCCTGGACTTACAATGTCAATTGGAAGATTTCAGGATGCAAGGGCGATTCTAACGACTTATGCAAGGTATTCCCGTTATGGTCTAGTTGCTAATGACTTCCCTGACAAAGGAATCCAGCCCCAGTATGACTCCGTCGATGCGTCGCTCTGGTATATAATGGGTGTGTACAAGTATATCCAGGCTACCAACGATACTGAATTTCTACGTGGCATCATCTGGGACACAATGGAATCAATTATTGCGGCTTTTCGAATAGGAACCAAGTACAATATACATGAAGATCATGATGGCCTCATCTTCTCAGGAATCGAAGGCATCGAAGTGTCTTGGATGAATGAGAAGATTGGGAACTGGGTTGCAACGCCAAGAGTTGGCAAATGTGTTGAGACCAATGCTCTTTGGTACAACTCGTTGATGGCAATGGCTAGCATGTCTGAGCTAATAGGTCGTGATCCTTACGAGTTCAAGGCAGTCGCTTCTTGGATTCTAGAGGCTTTCCTGCAGACGTTTTATGATGATGACAAGGGATACCTCTATGATGTTGTCAATGACGAAGAGAATGATGCGTCAATTCGACCAAATCAAATATTCGCCCTGAGCCTACCTTTTCCATTGCTCAAAGGTGACATGGCAAGATCAGTTCTTAAGGTTGTAACAAATGAACTCGTAACACCATATGGATTGAGAACTCTATCAACACAAGACCCAAGGTATGCACGTGCGTGCACAGGCGGTCCTCGAAGCAGAGCAGATGCCACTCATCAAGGTAGTGTTCATCCTTGGCTGATTGGGCCTTACATCTCGGCGTATCTCACCGTAATGGGGAGAAAGAAATCCACACGCGCGTTTGTCCAACAGGAGTTCTTCAGACCAGTCCTAGGAGCAGTGCGACGAGGGGCGTTAGGCACCATGTCAGGCTTATTTGATGGTTCATCCCCACATCGAGATCGTGGTTGTGTGTCAAGGGCACGCAACGTGGCAGAACTATTGCGAGTCTACTTTGAGGAGCTGTAGACACAGGCCGTCGGGAGGGTTATAACAATAGAGATTCCAAGGGAGATTCATCGGTTGGAAATTCCAACTCCATTCGCTGTAGGATCCATGAACGCCTATCTGATAGAGGGCGATCCTGTTGTCTTGATTGACACTGGGCCAAAGACTGATGAAGCACTTTCATCACTTCGCAAAGGTCTATTGCGAGTTGGATATACAACAGAAGATATCGATCGTATTCTGTTGACCCATGGTCATGTGGACCATACCGGACTCGCAAGAACAATTGTACAAGAGAATGCTCACAAGGGAGACTCAGCCACTGGAGTAAGCATCCATGAGGCAGATAGCAACAGAGTGGTGGACTATGAGGGCTTCATAAAGGAGCGTGTTCAATCTTATGCTCGCATTATCGAAATGGCAGGGGTTCGTACTGATGAACGTCCGTTGATGCCCGTTGGATATCTTGAGAGCTACTTCCTCAGATTCGGAGAGTCTGTTCCAGATGTGTTTCTGTTGGAGGAAGGTAGTACAATCAAGACAAGTATTGGTGCTCTAAAAGCAATTTGGGTTCCAGGTCATTCACTAGGCTCTTGTTGCTTCGTATGCGAAGCCTCTCGAGTCGTGTTCAGTGGTGATCATATCCTTGGCACTATCAGCTCGAATCCAAGTCTCGATTACGATATCAGCGAACAGATATCCATGGTCAGATATATGAAATCCCTGAGACGAATGGAAACCCTCTCTGGCTTTACAGCCCTCCCTGGACATCGTGCTCCTATTATAGACCTCGCAAGTAGAGTTGCTGAGTTGCAGTCTGAATATGATATGAAACTGAGCCAGATGAGGAGCTTCCTCTCTTCCCAGCCTCGAACTCTCTACTATTTATCGCGGAAACAGTTTGGTGATTATGATACAAACTCAATGGTGCTCGCTCTTGCGGAAACATATGACCTCCTGAGAATACTTGAGAGTAGGGGAGAGGCAATCATCGAAGAAAACGAGGGTATAGTGGAAGCGGTCTTATCCGATTGACCATTGTATGATTCATCCATATACCTTAATATACTCTAAGAGGGATGATGTAATGCAGTTTGTCGATTTTTTCCATCAGAGGACAATAGGATTGTACCTCTATGAATGCGCCATATACGAGAAAACCACCTACAATCTCTTTTCCAAGACGAGATGACAAGCCATCAGAATCTTCCGCTTGTCACAAGAGATGGAATCGGTGGATCTTGGAAAGGTGAATATAATGAAAAAGCGAATTTCAACACTTGCTATTATTTCAGTATTCGCTGTGAGTGTTGTTGCAACAGCAGGCTTCGTAGCTGCTCAGACACCCACGGATCCATTTATTCGAGTCGCATGGCAGGTTGCAGATGACGTAAGGCAATTTGACAACTCTGCGGAACACTCAGAATGGATATTTGGCCCGCAACCCAAAGTCTGGGTTGGTTACGCTGACAACCTCACGCATATAGCTGATAATAGCTATCTGGTTAATTTAGGGACAGATCTGCTGATCAATATCACTGTCCCGAAAATCTTCCTAGGAGAAGGAAATGAATTGGAAGCTGTCCAGTTCTGGGGTGTAAAGGAAGGTCCTCGAGCCCCATACTTCGGCCTGGAATACAATGTGACTTCTGATAGATGGAACAGCATGGCTTTCCGGTACATAGGTGTAGCGGAGGAGCCAGTAGCTGCAGACTTCATCACACTTGACTCACTCTCCTGTGAGTACTCCGAAGAAACTGACCACTATCGAGTGGTCTTTGCCATCACCTACGAGCTGATGATAGTTCCAGCAATCATGTGGACTGGAATGCAGACCATTGATACAATGAACCGCCCTGCCTCACCATCTTGGATATCTGCGTTGGAAGGTGGCGGATTTATCACACCTCCGATAGGCCTCGGCACGCCTGTAGATCCTAGAGACTTCCAACTTCCTAACTACTACTATGCTGACATCATCAATCCTCAAGGTGCCGTTACACATTTCGTAGATGTGGGTGATACATTTACAATTAGAATGATGTCACCTGCGCAGTTCGGAGAGGTCTTTATTCCCTTCACTCAACTCACCTTCAATGAGAGCTTGAAGATAACTGCAAACTGGACTTTCCCTGAGGGTCTTCAAGACAGCGACAGTGTGCTCTTTAACAAGGATGTCACATGGGTAAAGCAGGAAGTAGAACTCTATCCGTTCATGTTCCTCAAGTACAACTCGACGGATATCTATGCCCTCGCAGGGTATCTTGATGTCAACTGGACTTGGGTAGACCTGGGCGGTGGTGTCGGTCTATGGTTCCCCCTACTGAACTGCGTCGAGAACTCCACTATCTCCCTGGCAGACTATTTCGTGACCAATTCCACATACATGGGCGTTTATGATGGTGGCCATAGACTTCAGTGGAGTGGATACTTCACTGACCTAGTTGATCTTGATCAAGGCCTCTTCAAAGGAGGCACAATTGAGCCTGAACTCAGCCTTTCAATGGTTCTTGACATCAATGGTCGGCCAATCACAGCTAGACCCGATGTCAAAGACAAACAGACTATGAAACTAGCGTTTCAGAAAGGTTTCATTGAGGCATTTGTGTTCAATGATTCCGGTCAAATTGCAGATGTTGCACAACAAGGTGACAACTTGAACCTCACCATGATTGTCCATGCCCCCAAAGAAGAAATTAATGGTTCCTTCATCTTTCAACAAGGTGAACCAGCGGCAGACTTCAACTTGACACGCGAATTGTCAGACCTTACTATCGACGTCATGGGAACTGGAATGGATGGGAATGATACCCATTATTGGAGAGTAGATATAGTCCACAGCATGCAGATCGACTTCAAGACCGGCCTTGTGTCGACAGAATCAACCTACACGGTGAACATGTTTCTGCGTGGCGGTGGCCTTCTCTGGTCTATACCTATCCCAGCCGATCATGTCGCTGTCAGTGGCTATGATATCGAGATTGGAGAATCTTTGACTACACTGAAGGTTCAATTCAGTTTTGCTGCTGGTGAATGGCCTATTGGAGCCCCCGACATGATAATCGATAGTGCTCGCGTACAGGTTGGCGTGATTGACAATCTAAGAATCTGGGATGCCATCAATGGTACATGGGGCTACCCATGGTGGATGGTTGGAGGCGAGCTCACTTTAGCTCAATACATCAACCTCGTCAATTCTTGGACAGATGTGTATAATCAGGTCGATATCTCAGCCGATGTTTTCTGGAGTCCACGTCACTTGATATTGGGTGACATTCCAGTCTACAAACCTGAGATTTGGACCATAACTGAGGATGGCGCCATCGATATTGATGGGAATGTCTACACCACCAATGACCAGTATTTCGTCAAGAGGACTGCTTATTGGAAAGAATGGGGCAACTGGAGCATCGATGGCATGTGGGTCGGTGTTGGCTTCGATCCATCTCCTGGTAGAATGGGCGATGAGTTCTGGTCAGAGAACTGGATGGGCGTTGTTCAGCTGAATCTCTGGTATGAAGCAAATGAAACCTTCTACTGGTACCACGCAGATGACTGGACGCCTGTGAATGCCGCTGAAATGGCTGACATCCAGGACACCGTATGGGCAGACAATTCAATGACACAGGCGAAACCTGGATACCTCTACGTAGCTTGGATGACATTGAACAGAACCGTGGACCTTAGCAGCATCACCGGACTTGAACAAAATCATTGGAAGACAACTTGGTTTGCTTGGGGTACAACTCAGAACTTCTGGGTCAGCATCACTGAAAACCAAAAGACTCTAGCACACTTCCAAGCAGAGTATGCTGGATTGCTCATCTTCAATGATGGACTTGGTCCCACTCCTGCGGCTCCCGACTTCTCATTTGAGAACGGGCAATTGAAGACAGACGAGGTGACTCATGTCGTCTTAATAGATGACATCGGAAGCATTGAACTGAGACGTCCGTTTGGTTCTATTGATGACTCTGGCGATATCAGGGTCACGGCAGACACGGTAATTGATTTTGGCGTGACCATTCGCGATGTTGATGTGACAATTTATCCGCTTCGCGTTGAGCACTCGGACTCGCTGCGAGGCCCATGGGCCTTTCGAGAGTCATATGACGGAGCAATTGGACTAAATAGGACCAGCTTTGACTACTGGATAACTCCCGCAACCATCGATGTGATGTCATTCGATGTCACATTCAGTGTTGATATGGTCGAATATGACGCAGAAGATCCGCAAACGTGGAACCACGCTGTTTCGTTCAAAATCGACCAGACAATTGGGAACTGGACACTCCATGACTTTGGGAATAGTGTCTTGGCTGGACGTAGCCTGGCCGTGAATTATTTTGGAATTCTGGCCACTGGCACTGCAACCCGCTACACCGCTGGTGAGAGACCTGTCACTGACACGAACCAGGACAGTCAAGGTGCCGACTACTACCGGTTTGGCTCTGAGGATAGCCCCTTTGCCAATGTCTCAATGGGTGGCCTTCCATACCTTTGGGGTGGGGATGGCTATTCGACTACCTATTACTCTGGTTCATCCACAGCCCCTCTGGGTGCGTTCAGTGTGATGTTTGAGTCTGATTCAGGTATGAGTGTCACGAACTGGAATATCCAGGCTTCAATGCTCTTCATGACAGCAGGCTATGAGAACTGGGGAGGACATGACCTTATCGTTGATCCAGTGTTCGTGTCTTACTCTAGCGCATTCCTGTCAACGCAGGGCAATGGCACAACGACTACTTCGCCACCTTCCACCACACCTCCACCACCTCTACCGCCTGGTGGTATATCTCCGCTATACATTATGGTTGGAGCAATGGTGGCAATGCTTGTCCTAGTTCTGGTAATGGCACGGCGCAGGTAATTAGAAAACACTAATCTCGGGTCAGGCAAAGCGCTTGGCCCGGGAGCTTTTCTTTTTCCATTGATGTATTATGGAATCCCAAGTGCATCCTTTACCTCATGTGGCAAAGCATCTCGTACAGTACTTCCATCTATTAGGAAACTATTGTCGGGGGGCATGATTAGAGTCCAGCCATCCTTGGCGTATTCATACGCTGCACATGAAGCATGTCCAGTTTCGAGCCAATCATCCAAATTCGGGTCGCCACCTACGACTAGCGTATGAAATAG
>JBHLLF010000025.1:4178-37816 GCA_048885865.1 Candidatus Hermodarchaeota archaeon | reverse complement strand
GCCCTCGCCCATCCATTGCACTCCCTGAATATTCAGATCTGCATTGCAATTTGGGCAGTTACCTTGTTTGTTCAGATGGTTCTTTTTCAAATATACTCCGTAGCGCTCTATCGCCCTGTAGCCGCATTCCGGACAGTATGTATTCTCGTAGTCATGTCCGCCTATGTTTCCAGAATAAACAAATGTCAGTCCGGCGTCTCTTGCTATCTTGATGTGCTTCTCCAGCATTCTTGCTGGAGTTCGGGGAAGGTTCGTAATCTTGAATGTGGGAGAAAATGCAATTATGTGAAGTGGAGTCCTAGGACCAAGATTATCCACAACCCACTCTGCTAAGGCTTTTGTGTCATTTTCATGATCGCCAATTTCGGGAATAATCAGATTTGTGATTTCTATAAAGATACCTCTCTCCTTCATGCGAATCATTGAATTGAAAATGGGCTCAGGCCTAGGGACGTCCATGTACTGCTGCATGAACGCTTTGTTGGCACTTCCTTTGAGATTAACAGATGCGGCATCAAGATACGGTGCGATGTAGTCTACTGCCTCTACTGTCATGTAGCCATTTGTGACAAATGTGTTGAACATTCCTTTCGAGTTTGCTATCCTTGCAGTATCATATGCAAGCTCCATGAAGATAGTAGGCTCAGTATATGTGTATGTCATTCCAGCACATTCTGTCTGTTCAGCTTGGTTCACAATTGCTTCAGGACTCATTTGGCGACCTACTGGACTATCACGGTGGGAGGAATGATAGTTCAAACAGAATTGACATCTGAAGTTACACGAAGAGGTGCTAATAGAGAATGTTCTAGAGCCAGGTGCAAAGTGAAACAATGGTTTCTTCTCGATTGGATCAGCTGCCATTCCATCAATTAGCCCATACACAGATGTGTATAGCTTGGATTCCTTCAAGCTTCTTACTCTACAGAAACCAGTTTCACCCTCACGTATGACACACCTTCTTGCGCATAGGTCACATCTGACTCCTTCCTTCAGGCTGGAATAGAGCACTGCTTCTTTCATAATCAAGGTATCGTTTCCGTTGATTCTTATTCGTCTTATGGTGTGTGAGAATAAGGGGGGTGTCAAGATTAAAATGATTTCAGACCCATTGGTTGATGGTTTTCCTGTTGAAGACACCCAGGGAGCTCGAAACACTCAGCGGCCTGTTTGGCTCAGTTACCCACAGGACTAGGCCATTCCTTAACCAGTGTTCAGAAACCAAGTATCTAGCAGTCACTGACTTCAACAAAGCCACAGACCAGTATTTCTCTCTAGCAAGGCAAGCTCTGGAAGAACCTAGAAAAAAGCACGTCATATCGAAAAAATGTAGAGAGCAGTATCTTGCTGTAAAAAACGCTCTTAGGTCTGGTCAACTAGGCTCTGAGCTGGTCGAGGCCCTCGAATGTCTGAGAAGGGCTTTCGTGCAGGATGTCTTGAGACCCGCTATGAAGCAATATATGACTAGTTTGAAAAGCTCAGAATGGATTGAGAAGCTCTACGAGACTGTGTTGCAGATAGACGGACTCTTAGAGGTAGTCCAATTCTTCAGAAAGGTGCAGAAAGCCTAGACTACTACCCCTCATCCTCTTCCAGCACTATCAGCATCTTGTCTAGGACAATTGTTTCTCCGTCACCCTTAATCTGTGCAATACCGAGTTTCTGGTAATCCTCAGCCCATTTCCTGACTATAGGTTGGGACACGCCCAATGAATTGGCTATCGCCTTCACGGACATCTCTTTATTCTCCTCAATCATTAGGAAGCCTTTTGTCTTGTCAGTTGCTTCCATAAGCCCGAGATATCCCTCCAAGCGCAGCTCTGTATACCGTAGGCGTGCAAGGGTCTTATCGTGGTCCTTCTTCATTCTTTCAAATGTAGCATTGATTCGATCATATTCACTATGCAAGCGTTCAAGCTCTCGCATCTTGTCTCCCGACTCATATGATCGAAGGCGCGCTCGAAGATCGTCAACTTCAAGCAGTTGTTCCCTAGTAGAATCGATTTGACTCTGAAGTCCAGCTACTTGAGCTTTCAAGTCACCAATCTCAATTTCCTTCTTTGAAACCATTGATCGGTTTTCAGCTGACGCCGTTTCCGCAGTGGCAGCACGACTCTCTTCCTCTCCCACTCTCTTTGTTAGAAGATCACGTTCGGTTTCTAGAGACTTCACCTTTTGTCGAAGGTCAACTAGAACATCTGCATCAACCTGAGGAGCCGCCTTCATCTTCGCAATGGTTTCTTCAAGTAAATCCTCCTTGGCTTTGGATTCAATGTAATCACTTTGAACTCTAGCAATCTCTTCTTCCCTATTCTTCAGGCGCTCCTCAGCGACGCCCAAATCACGTGTGAGCTCCTCTACTTGTCTTTCGAGCTCCTTAACTTTGCTGGTGAGTTCAACAGAAGTGATTTCCTTCGGCTTCATCAAGAGCTCCTTGGAAAGAAACTCAAGCTCTGTTGTTGCACGCTGAGTGAAACCATCCACGCTCGTCTTTAGGGTGGTCATTTCTTCAAATGTAGTCTTCATAGAGCCCTTGAGGCCATCTGTGATGTCTTTCACCTTCTCCATTATTGGAGCTGACATTCCGGTAGTGAGTGTTTCCTCAACTTTCTCGAACTCTTCTTCAACGATGGATTTGACCTCGGTATCAACATAAGCAGCCTGCAGGTTTGTCTTAGCTCTTCGCTTGCTCCGACTAATAATTGTCGTCCTAAGATTCACAAGGTTCCCCTTTAGTCCAACCAAGAAAGAGAGTACAACCGGTACGAGGTCACGTTCGACCCTGTCAACGGTAGCATCAACATTCATCATGTTGCGTTCTAGTAGGACAAGACTATCTCTGAGCCTTTCAGCACTCCGTTCTATCTCCAACCGCCGGCGAACTTGCTCTGCAGACTCTACCATGAAGACATCAGTCTGCATTCGTCCTGAATCGATGAGATCTTTTTTCAGACTTTCATCAACACCAAGTTCCTCAAGTAATTCGTCGACTACTCCCATTCGTTCGGGGGAGTCCTTAGGATCTTTGCTCATAAGCGAACCTCACTAACCTATCAACATTGAGGCAATAGGTCTGGAGTAGCAGACAACACATAAATCTATTCGCAGTAGGAACGACTTGTTGGAATTGAGTGAGGCTGGGTAGTGAGACTACGTATTGAGATGCAAGCCGATGTACTAAATCGCGGAAAATCTAAGATTCGTAATGGACGGCTAATTTGGCATCTTTTTACAGACATGGACAATCAGTTTGTTGAAATGATTGATGTCTTTCCTCCAGCCAGGGTGATGGAGAGAGCTGAGAAGAATATTGTTGCAGTCATGAAGGTTCCAGAGATTAGTCCCGGTGAAGCTTTCTCCCCTACCGTGATTCTGCGAATTGATACCACGGCTAGAGATTGGCTAATCGAGCAACAGTCAATTCCAGAATCCATCAGGAAACAGACAATAGGTATGTACAGCTCTATGCAAAAATACTGGGAATTGGATAATCCAATCATTCAAACGTTGTCTCAGGGTATAGCAGAAAAGAGTGACGGAGATCTTTCATATGGAAGGCTGGCTTTTCAAGTGGTACGAGAGCGTGTGAAGCTAAAGACTCACCTGGATGAACGAATAGGAGCGGCAAGAGCTGCGGTGGAAAAGGAGGGGGATTGTGATGAACATGCAGACCTATTCATTGCATTAACAAGAGCGGTCAAGATTCCCTCTAGAAGGGTCATTGGCCACTTCTTCAAAGAAAAACCCAAGCCGGAACCGCATGCATGGTGCGAAATTTTCCTAGAGAAACGAGGATGGGTTCCGGTTGACCCCGCACTTGGTAGATTCGGCATACTCAGCGAGAATTACTTTTCACGGGTTCGAGAAGGACTTGTATCACAGAGGCCTACAATTCTACTAAAAACTCGGAATGCAGACACTGGATTGCTCAGTATTGAAGAAAATGTGACTATGACAGTTGTCAAGAACGGGCAGAATTAGAAGCCAGATATCTTTCCCGATTCCATCAGGGTCACAAACATCTCGGCACCAAACTCCCAGCATGCATGAGTGTCAAAGATACAGCAGCGGATTTTGGGGAGTAGGGGTGCATCAAACGCGCTTCTCAGAGTGCCCGCAAGATGATGTGCCATCATTTCACCATAGGCCGCGATTTGTGGTATTGATTCCAAGAATCGATTGCTAGCAGAATGCATAGGCCCTGGTTTGTAATCGCACACCTCAACAGTATCTTCCACGAATCTGAGGAGATCTACATGCCCTGACAGACGATATCGTTCAGACCACACGGGGATTTCAATTGCGATAGTTTTAGGATCATTGTATAGGAACTCTCTCACTATTCCATGGTCAGCGTTGTAACTTAGATTGTTGGTTGAACGATGGTATTCTCTTAGCTTGCTAATGAGGTCACTATCCATGAAACGTTTTACAGATCCTGTTCTAAACAAGCGGTTCTTCATAGCTGCCCTCCTGGCAGCATTCATCATTGGTAACTTCAGAGAGGAAGCCCTCGCATAAAATGGGTCAGAGAATGGCTCAGACGGAACCTTGCCAGATGTGATATTTGTCATATGAGCCCATAAAGAAGCTAGATCCCCCTCATGCTTTCCCAAGCGTTCATGATGAGTCTTATTCCATTGAAAGCCATAAGCAACTTTCCCATGCTTGAATTCACGTCGTGCAATGTCAGGCTCTCTAGAAGACATGACTCACCAATTTCTTGCCGGTGCTCAATCTTTTTAATTCACCGAACGCATGTGATTTTCGGGGACTGAAATGACATATGCGTTCATTGTATTCTACCGATTCCAACTCATGGACGAAGAAAAAGCAAAGAAGGCGAGGAAATTCTGGACTGTCTTTTCAAAGGATGATTGGCCTAGCGATATCAAAATCTTGGGAGATTATCGACATGCATGGGGAAGCGATTGGAATGGATTTCTTCTCCTAGAAGTCGAGAAACCCGAACGTTTCTTTGAATTCTGGCCTAAGTTCCGAGATAAGACACGATTCTATCTTGACAACACGCGGACTATCATCGGAGCTAAGAGAGATACAGATGAATGGTTGTAGCTAAAGCTAGCTCCCGAGGGGGTAAGCAAGGATTAGGAGGGCTGTTCTGGCTCAACAAGATTAGTCTTGGTTTAGAGCGGCATCCTCCATCAATCCTACAATCCAATTCAGGTCCTTTTCTGCGATGCCTTCGCCGCTGCGATAGATCATCAACGAACCAAGGTCAGCATTGACGGTCGTCGTATGCTGAGCGCCGCTAGGGTATGGAAACGTGCCGCGGAAGCGCGAGATCTCTCCTCTATATTTGCGTGTATAGAGACCTATCTCAGCTTCATTCTTTATCGAGATTCCGCGGAACTCTGCTTGTGTGAGATTGCCTCTCTCGACACCGGATAGCATGACAGATGCGATATCGGTGGCAGCGCCGTATACCTCCTTCACTGCTTCGGAAGTGAGATTCAGGGGCGTGAGCCTAGCACCTGTATGTTCCTCCATTAGCATTTGGAACTTCTTTGCGATACGCGCTGAACCTCTTACTTCAACAGTGCCCTTTCCAGTCTTGACAAGCACTTGCGCTTTGCTCACACTGATGTAATGCACTGGTTCCAATCTGCCGCCAGTACCGTAAGTTAGAACAGGCACCTTGAATCCCGCAATAATCTCGCCCTCTACAGTCTTCCCGGTAGCCCTCACTTTGGCAAATCCGGCTCCAGCATGTTTATTGCTTTCTGGTGCATACTTCACCTTCTTTAGCGCAGTTGCGATTTGGGCAGCATTACTCTTGGTCCCTTCGTATTTGTAGAGCTTAACTGATAGCCCCACGCCAGTGGGTCTCAGCAGGTCCGGCTTCTTCTTTTTCTTCTTTGTTGTCGTGCTCAAGATGTCTCATCTCGGTGTTTTTCGTGTTGTCTGAGGAATCAGTATCAACTGACCTTCGTTTCCGATGGAAATAAGGTTATGGTTTTCAATATAAAGAGAACATCAAATCCAGGCAATAGCAGCGTGTAGCTGGTGCAATACGTCCATACCAATCTGGGTATGAAATCGGACTCTTCCCAACAACGAGGCTAGAATAACTGCTTTCCGTTTGGCGCCAAACAACGGAATATTATTTGGATTCGCCAATGAGCTTCAAGATGAATTCATGAGCCCTGGGTTCATCCGAAATGAATGGTGTGAATGTTTTATTTCGTGCCTGTTCAATGCAATCCTCCAAAGAATCAGGATCACGACACCAGATTAGGTGTCCGCGCTTTGCCATCTCTCTGATTAATTGCGCTTGATGGCCCTCCATCAGAGTAGTATTCTCAACAACAACCAGTTTCTTCCCTCTGCTTACGCATTCAATGGTTGTGCCTGCGCCGCCTGTGCTGATAATAATGTCCGCGGCATCATATGCCTTATTGAGTGATTTGATGAATCGGAAATATCGCATATTTTTTGGCTCATATTGTCCACGACCGATTTGAGCCACAACAGGCTCTTTGATGATATCCTCTCCGACGAGTCTGTCTATCACCTTAACGAGCGGGTCGAACATTGCTGTTCCAACTGTCAGGAAAATCAAAGCAGTTGCCCTCCATATATTGCATTCGGGACGATTTCAGCAAGGCCGGGCCATTGAACCAGAAAGAGGTCTGTTTTTCCTAGCAGCAATCTTCCAGTTATGGAGAGCGACTCCACTCTAGACATGCTCTCAATAAAGACTGTCCTAACACCAAGGAGGCGGGCTGCATAGAAGATGGGAACTGTGAGTCCGGTCCCACAGCTAACCACAGCCACAGGCCTATATAATACTAAATAGATGATTGACAAAAGCAATGTGAATACTGTACGTATCACTGACATGGTCCGAGAATCCTGAGGAAGCAGTCTTGGTGCAAAGACAGGTAGAACCCTTCCTTCAATCCTGATCTTCTTTGGTGTTAGACGATCGAGAATGCCAATCAGGTAGACATAGCTGAATCGTGTGCCTAGAAGATCCACAAGGGCGAATGTCTGTGCTGTATGACCACCGCGGCCCAAGACAACAGCTAATCTCTTCATCACTGTCTCACACACTTCTGTGTTTCTTGCATTGCTAGATAAAGAGTTCTCGATGACTGGCCCAACTAATACTGACGTTGACTACTTATAGCGGATTACTTTCAGATTGCATTGAGGGAACCTCCTTTGACAATTATAGAGCCTGCCGGCAATCATCCACTATATAATGAGATCAAGGGCATAGTTGGCGAAGCCAGAGTCAATGACAATCCGATCATCATCTCATCCTACAGTCAGGACGCTTGCCATATCACAGCAGAAAGACCGGGTATTGTGGTGATGCCTGAGAGTGTTGAAGAGATACAGGCCATTGTGAATCTATGTAGAAAGTCCAACACACCACTCGTACCTGCAGGCGGAAGGAACGGGATATGCGGTGCTTGCCTTCCGAGGGTTCCAGGAGCAGTTATGCTTGACATGGTAAAGATGGACAAAATAATCAGGATTAATGAGGATGTCATGACAGTCACTGTTGAAGCTGGCCAGAGATGGGCGGAACTCATACATCGTCTTGATGAGAAGGGCTACAAACTCGGATTCCGAGGTCCATATGGTGGAAATGTGGGGACTGTAGGCGGGTCCACGAGCATAAACAGCATTGGCTATGCTGCATCGAAGTATGGTCCTTCAACTGAAGGGGTGGTTTCTCTGGAGGTCGTGCTAGCAAGTGGTGAGGTTATCAAGACCGGAACGGGCTGGAATGAAGGAGCGGAACTCTTCGGAAGGTATTCAACATACAACGACTTGACTGGAATATTCCTTGGTGATCATGGCACCCTCGGAATCAAGACGAAGGTCACCCTCAAGATTTACCCCAAAGCAGAGCACATTACATATGGAGACTTTGGATTCAAGACGCTCGAAGAGGCAACAGCCGCCTTCCTGGAAGTTCAGAAACGAGGCTTAACAGAGGAACTCAATCTCCTAGCGGATAGACAGTCTACTGACACGTTCTTTCCCGGATTCCTAGACAGTCACCCCGAGATTCATGCTATGTTTGCATCGATAGTTCAAGAGACAGACGAACAGCTAGCTCAGCGTAAGATGGAGATTGTGAGAGAGATAGCTTTTGAGAACGGAGGGAAAGACCTAGGGAACTTTGCATCACAAATGCACTGGACTGAGCTATTCAATCTTGTTCAACCGCTCTACAATAACGGATTTTGGTTGAATACTTGTCATCTAAGACCGATAACCACAATTCCATTTCTCATGAAGAAGCTCTGGGCCATATTTGACAAACATAAGATGCTGAAGAACGGAATCAAATGGATTGCTAGCTGCCTGGGCGCTGATAGAGCATATGCCACTGGATGGATCACGCTCTTCCCACCAAATAGGGAAAAGATGGATTTAGCGACCAAGATATGGAATGAGATGCTTGATACAATCATTGAAACCGGAGGCTGCCCTTACTGGCAGGGCATTCTATGGGAGAGCAGAGCTCACAAGAGGACCGACAAGACATTCCTTGAAACCTACTGGAAGATAAAGAAGGCCCTAGACCCAGAAAATATCCTGGCTCCCGCTGTGTTCACAGGAGGGAACCAATAGATGGAGTACAGGAATCTGGAGAAATACGCAGAGGACCTATTCTTGTGTGCAAGATGTGGCGATTGTTCTCTTGCTGACAAGACCATTGCGTCAGGTCGAGATGTGTTTCATCCTTGTGCGGTAAAGAATGTCCTTGGATTTGAAGCCTACACCTCAAGAGGCCGAATTATGATTATGAATGACCTTTTGGCTGGGAAGCTTGATGTGGATGAGGATCTAGTAAGCTGGGCGTACTCATGCACAACTTGCAGAAACTGCCAGGAAACCTGCACGGCGACTGCAGAGGGGATAAGACTCCCTGAGATGAGTGAAGCATTACGAAATGACCTTGTTGAAGCAGGGTACGGATTCGAGAAGCACATCGATATTGAAAACTCGATTATAAGCCATTACAATCCATACAAAGAGGACCATGCAATGCGCCATCTAGCTTTTGGCGAACGCCAGTTTCCGGAGACCGCAGAGGTTGTCTTCTTTGTGGGCTGTACGAGTTCAGTACGTGAGAAGGAGATTGCGGTGTCAACTGTGCAGCTGCTTGACAAGATGAACATCGACTATACAATACTTCAAGATGAAAGGTGCTGTAGTTCAGTCCTTCTAAGACTGGGGAGGAAGAGCATGTTTGCAAATCTAACCAAGCATAACATAGATGCTGTAAAGAACACTGGTGCAAAGGTAGTTGTAACTGCTTGTGCGGGTTGCTTCAGGACTTGGAAGATAGACATTCCTCAAGCAGGTCATGACTACGATTTTCAAGTACTTCACATAACGGAATTCCTAGACCAACTTGTGAGAGAAGGAAAGGTATCCTTTGGGTTTGCAGACAAGCTCCGAGTGACCTATCACGATCCTTGTCATCTGGGTCGGCATTCGGAGGTCTATGAGGCTCCTCGCCGAGTCATTGAATCAGTCGGTAATGTAGAACTTGTCGAGATGCTCACGAACAAAAGATACGCGCGTTGCTGTGGGGCGGGAGGCGGAGTGAAGAGCTCTCATGGGAAGTTGGCTGAAAGAATTGCTGCTGATCGCGTTAGAGAAGCGGAGGACACCAATTCTGACATTCTCATTACAGCATGTCCGTTTTGCTTCAGAGGCCTTAGGGATGGTGCAAGATCGATTGGCAGTAAACTTCAGATTCTTGAGCTCACTACATTTCTACTAAATGCTGAAACAGGTGCTCATATGCTATCTGCGGAAGACCATCCGCTCAAGAGTCAATTCATGTCCTATCTTTCAAACCATCCAAAGATCTTTGAGGGGTTAAAAGCAGGAGCGGTTATTGACTATGAGATAGAGGGTAGTCGGTTCCATGTAGAGGTAACTGGAAAAAGCAAGATACAGGTGCATCCCATTAGGGGTGAGAACCCTGATGTCGAGCTTGTATTCTCGCCGGGAGCTGTTAGGCATCTAATGACATACCAATCAGAGGATGAATACGCAGCCAACTTCGGGAGGTTCTTCAAGGAACCAACTGATGAGAAATGGATTAGGTTCAACTTGAGACGCAACATCGTTAAGCTGCTTATGAAAGGCTATAGGAAATTCGCTCAAAAAGCTGGACTCATTTGAAATGCGTCAAGCAGGCAATACTATATTTATAAACGACAAAGCTCCCACCTCAGACCTCTGGTAGCATCTGGGTGTCCAAAATGCCAATGAATGCAATAAGATTCCTTGAAGAGACATATGACAGGTTCAAGAAACGACTGCCTAATCGACTATTGCATTCCAAAATAGCATTAGAGAGCCCTGTGTTCATCTCGGGTCTTATGCGGACAGGATCCTATCTGCTCTATGATTTGCTTGCACTATCTTCCGATTTTACCACTCCTGTAAGACGCACGAGAAGAAACAAAGGTCTCTATGGACACGGAAACTGGGGCAAGGATAACTATCAGCTAACGAGAAGTATCAAGCAGATTCCAGTGGAAGGAGCTTTCCTATGGTTCAAGTCAGGAGTTCATAGGTCTAGGGAGGATATCGATAGCAAACCCTACAAGCCCGCAGACCTATCTAGGATTGCAGATCTCGTTAGGCTCGAATATCGGGGAATAAGGCAAGGGTTCACTCGGGGAGGAGTGAAATTCAGAATATTAGACAAGGCGCCCGCTTTCTTGAGCTTCATCTCAATTATAGACCATGTTTTTCCCGATGCAAGATATATCTTCACAATAAGAGACCCGAGAGCTGTGGCGAATTCATACCTAAGAAGAGTACGACCGCCAAGATTCCCACAAGATATAAGGAATCTCAAGAAATATGGTACATGGGGAGTCCCTCCAAGAGGCTGGGAGGGTGTCAGAAACAAACCACTTGTATATCGTATCTGTTGGCAAATCTCAGAAGAATTCAAAGCTCTTGAAGATGCGTTCAATGAATTCGGCAGTGAACGTGTCAGGATAGTCCGCTATGAGGGATTAGTTGCTGATCCAAGGGAGATCACAAGAAGCCTTCTCCATTTCACACAAGCTAAGAAATATGTGAATATCAAACTAATTCCAGAGAGATTCCAGAATTTCAATCCACCATGGTTCGATTCCTCTGGAAATCTAGCAGGCGAGTTTGGTAAGGACCGTATGTTTAAGGAGGAGGAGCGGGATCAGTTTGAGCCCTTACGTAAATGGATAGACAAGCTGGGATATCATGAGAGTGAGATTAGTGTTGTGACACATAATATTGAGACAAGATTACAAGCTGTGTGACCGAATGCAAGACCTTTGGAGAGGCAGAAATGAGCTTGGAGAATGATTTCATAAATTTCCTCAAGATGGAAGAGGAGCTCGACTTGTTCTCCGCAAAAGCAGGTGGAGTCAAGTTCTGGGAACGAATCAGATTCCAAGTATTTGCAGCAATTATAAGACGGGCTAGTGCAGGAGCGGTGCATAGGACACCATTCAAATCAAAGTTCGCAAGATTGAAGAGATTGCTGCTTTCAGCTTTTCGATTTGGCAGGAATCCTCTAATAGCTCCGAAAGCCGATATTCTGTTTATCTGTACATCAAGGAGGTTTCTTGAAGAGGATGGTCTATGGTGGGATATTTACTCAGACCCAATCATAGAGAATCTAGGATCAAGTTCAGTAGCTGTTGAAACGCATTTCAATGACCAACATTATTCACCAGCAAAGACTGCAGGTCTGCGCTATTTTGATTACTTTGAATTCATGTCATTTCTAAAGAGAAGACTGGGTATCGTTAATGTTGTACTCACAGAGTCTGAAGCTGAGGTTTTAGAAAAGATTCATCGAGAGATTCTGAAAAGATTTGAGTTTGCCATGAACATCAAATCACTTACAAAAAGAATACTTGAAGAACGAGCTGTGAGATTACCGTACTATGTAAAGATGCTTGGGAAAATTCAGCCCAAGGTTGTTGTTATGGTTCAGGCTTATGGCAGAGAGGACATCATAGAAGCCTGCAAGATTCAGGGAGTGCCCTGTGTAGAACTCCAGCACGGGGTCATTCATCCTCAGCACCTTGGGTACGCATTCGCTGGAGAGTTTCGATTAAAGGAAATGTTCCCGGATTACCTTTTAGTATGGGGTGATCACTGGAAATCGGGTGTGGAATTCCCTGTAGATGATGGGCACATTGTAAGTGTTGGTTTCCCATATCTGGATAAGAGGAGAAGTGAGATAGCAGAGGTTTCCGAAAGAAGGCAGATACTTTTCATTTCCCAAGGAATCATCGGAAACATTCTCTCAAGATTTGCAGTTGCTTTGAACAAGGAACTTGGTAAGGAGTATACCATACTATACAAACTTCATCCTAGAGAGTGCGTTGGTTGGAGGGAGCAATATCCAGAATTAGCTGCCAGTGATGTCAAAGTCGTTGATAATCCAGGGGAAAGACTGCATGGTCTATTCCCAGATTGCTCAATTCAAATTGGCGTTTGTTCGACAGCTATCTATGAAGGGCTTGTTTTTGGTTTGCAGTCATATTTGGTTGATGCCCCTTGCATCGAAATCATGACCTCACTCCTCGAACGGGGACTTGCAACAAAAGTGTCAACTCCAGAAGAGTTAGTTGGGTTCATTAAACAGAATAAAAAACCCAAACGCCATGACGTAGATTATTACTTCAAGGTGAATGCTCTGGAGAATATCAAGACCTTCCTAAAAGATTTCATTGACTCAGGTTAGGTGAAGAATGATTTCACAGAGGCTTTGACAAACTCCAATTCCTCATAGGTGAGAGTAGGGTACATTGGCAATGATATGATTTGCTTGTAGAATCTCTCAGCATTAGGCAGTTCTACATTTTCAAACCCATTCTGCCTGTAGTAGGGATGCCAGTATATTGGTATATAGTGAACCTGACAGTAAATCCCCTTCTCCCTTAGATAATCAAAGAAGCTTCTTCGTTTTTGGGGATTCTTTATTTTCACGACATATAGGTGGTAGGAATTATACTCCTTTTCCGTTTCTGGGATGGTTACTACATGTTCTGAGAGTGTATCAAAGAAGTCCATGTATTCCGATGCAATCTCTCTTCTTCTCGCCACTATTTTATCAATTCGTGCTAATTGACTCAGACCTAGTGCAGCTTGAATATCCGTCAATCGATAGTTGAATCCTAGATACTGCATCTCCTGATACCACGGTTCGTCATGGCTTGTCTTGAATGCAGATTGGTCTTTTGTAATGCCGTGAGTTCTAAGGATCCGTAATTTTGCATACAATTCTTCATTGTTTGTCGTAATCATACCACCCTCACCCGTAGTGATATGTTTGACAGGATGAAAGCTAAATACCGAAAGGTCTGAATGCTTACAGCCACCAATGAGGTGACCGTCGTACTTCGCTCCTAAGGCATGACATGCATCTTCAATGATGAACAGATCATTCTCCTTGGCAATTCTGGATAGAGCCTCCAAATCAGTTGGAAGTCCCATGTAGTGGACGGGTATAATTCCAGTTGTTCTTTCGGTAAGTTTTTGAGATAGCAGAGTAGGGTCAATCAATCCACGCTCAGTTATATCTGAGAAAACAGGCGTGCCAGAATTATATAAGATGCAATTCGCCGTAGCAGCAAAGGACATCGGAGTTGTTATTACTTCAGATCCTTGTGAAACGTCAAGGGCCTGAGCTGCTAAATGAAGGGCTGCAGTACCATTTGATACTGCTACGGCATATTTCGCACCTACGTATTCTGCAAATTCCTTTTCGAACTCTTTTACGAATGGACCGGTTGTTAGAAAAGGCGATTCAAGAACTTCGCGAACCTTCTCGTAGTCATCATCAGTGATCCATTGTTTTCCATAAGGTATTTTCAATCAACCACCCCAGGATTGAATCGTGTCGCTATAGAAGATCAAGGCTCTTGAGATAATCGATGAGTTTGCCTTGTGATAGAAGATGGTCTTTCGATGAGTACTCTTTCATTTTCGAACTATCTAGCTTTGTACCCTTCTTCTGATATATTGGCGTTTCAATTGAATGATATCTCTCAATAAGAGAGGCTATTGTAAAGATATCTTCATATTTGTAGGTAAATGGAATCTCAAACTCATTGATCAAGACCTCATGTATCTTCTCTCCAGGTCTGATTCCTACTTCCTCAATCTCATTATCAGCATTCAAGACTGTCTTCAGTGCTTCAATCAAATCCACCGTCTTGGTTGAAGGAATATTCGGAATGATAACTTCACCCCCAACACTGAACACCAATGCTTTCAGGACTAAATCAACAGCCTGTTCTGCAGAAATGATGAACCGTGTCATATCTGGATGAGTTAGAGGGATTGGTTCACCGCTCTCAATTTTCTGCTTGAAGAAGGGAATTATGGATCCGGTACTGGCAAGGACATTGCCATATCGTACTGAACTCAATATGGTTTGTGATCTGCCCTTGCTATAATTCATCTCTGTGAATATTCTCTCTCCGAGTAGTTTACAGGCACCGTACGAATTCAGAGGAGAACATGCCTTGTCGGTTGACACAAACAATGCGCGTTTCACCGCGCGTCTAAGTGCAGCATTTGCTACATTCATAGAGCCTATTATATTGGTCTTAATCGATTCAGTAACATTGTATTCGAGGATATCAATTCGTTTCAAAGCCGCTGCATGGATGAGAATATCAACATCCTCTGCTGCTCTGAATATTCTGTCATAGTCCCGCACGTCACCAATTAGGTTGCGAAATTTGGGATTATTTTCGAAAAGATTATTGAATCGAAAATGTTTCACTTCATCCCTGCTGAAGATTCGTATGGACTGTGGCTCATATTTCAGAAATCTAGCTGCAAGTGATTTCCCTAGGTAGCCAGTACCACCTGTTATCAAGACAACATTGCCTTGAATACAATTCCAAATCTCATCCTCTAGTTTTTTCAAAATCAAATCACGCTCTAACGTCAGATTGCTACATTCTCTCACCAAAAACAACGTTCCAGTTTTGAATCTTATTATCCTGTTTTTGAGGCAGTATCTTTGAAGTGCTTCTGTTTGACTGAGGCATTTATTGCTGCTACCTCGGGATTGCTGTCCAAGTAGTGGATTATATCAAGTGAATCTGCATCAATCAGTCGATCTCCAAAGAAATCATGGAGCTTCAGAATTAAATCAAAGTCAAGCTTCGAATCAACGCAGAGACGATAGCTTGGCCTAGAGTACTCAGGTGTGGGTTCAATATAGTGAACGGAGTATGAGTCTGGATGTGTGTAAAGATAAGGCATAACATGTTCACGCTCGTATTCTTTGGTTGCATTAGTAACTGCTTCAGTAAGAGATGCGAATCTAGCGACCTCAACATCGAATCCACGTGGATATGCAGCAGGTTTCTCATCTCCAATAGCAAGAGAAAGATAGTCTACATTGTGCTCTTCAAAGACATCTATCGCATAATCAATTAGAGTGGGGGATATCAATGGGCAGTCACCTGTTATTCGTACAACAGTTTCCGGGTCATATTTCTCTGCGGCTTGATGAAATCGAGAGAGGACATCCTCCTCAGACCCTCTGAAAACTGGAAATCCTAAGCTATCAACGTATTCTGCGAGAACATCATCTAACGGGCTCGTAGATGTTGCAAGCACAACCACATCAACCCTAGATCGTTGTACTCGTTTTAACACAAGCTCCACAAGTGGCCAGTGTCCAATCTTCTCCATCGATTTTCCAGGAAATCGAGAAGATCCCATTCTTGCCTGAATAACAGCGACTATTTTTGTCTTCATTTGAATGACATCGCGGAGTAAGTGTGATAAGTAGGCATTAACAACCTCTTTTTAAACATGCTAATTCAGCGTGAATACTTCAGCATAAAAAAGGGTGAATTGATGAAAACCATTAAGATTGGAAACAGAGAAGTCGGGGAAAACAAACCGGTCTTTGTTGTGGCTGAGATTTCTGCCAACCATTTGCAGGATTATGATTTGGCAGTCAAGACTATAGATGCTGCTAGGGATGCTGGAGCAGACGCTGTCAAAATGCAAACCTATACACCTGATACAATAACTCTCGACTGTGATAACGAGTATTTCCAAATTAAACAAGACACAATATGGGATGGAAGAACACTTTATCAGTTGTACGAAGAAGCGTATACTCCTTGGGAATGGCAACCAAATTTGAAGAAACATGCTGAAGACTTGGGAATGATTTGCTTTTCATCCCCGTTTGATGAAACCGCTGTTGATTTCCTGGAGAAAATCAATGTGCCCGCTTACAAATTAGCATCATTCGAAATCACTGATATCCAACTAATTGGGTATATGGCATCAAAAAAGAAACCAATGGTGATGTCTACTGGAATTGCAGAATTTAGTGATATAGAGGAAGCAATCCAAGCATGTAGAAATGCTGGAAATGACGACATCATTCTATTAAAGTGTACATCAGCATATCCAACACCATTGAATGAAGTGAATCTTCTTACCATGCCAGACTTGGCCTCAAAATTCAACACGTTGGTAGGACTATCAGATCATACGCTGGGGATATCGGTACCAATTGCAGCAGTGTCTCTTGGAGCATGCTTAGTTGAAAAGCACATAACCACGAGCCGGGAACTAGGCGGTCCAGACTCAGCTTTTTCTTTAGAGCCTGAAGAATTCGCTGGCATGGTTACTGCAATAAGAGAAGTGGAGGAGGCACTTGGAAAGGTTGAATATTCACTATCAGAAAAAACAAAGAAAAGCAGAGAGTTCGCTCGCTCCTTGTTTGTGGTACAGGATATCGAAAAGGGAGGCACACTGACATCAGAAAATGTGAGATCAATTCGACCAGCTTATGGACTTCATCCTAGGCATCTAAGAGAGGTTCTCGGAAAGAAAGCAAGGAGTGACCTCAAGAAAGGCACACCCCTTGATTGGGATTTGATCGACTGAAGGAAAAACTGGAAGGTTGTAGGATGAGAATCGCATTCATCACCGAGGGCGGAAAAGACTTCGGGATGGGTCATGTATTCCGGACATTGACACTTGCTGGCGATCTCGGTAAAGGAATCGATATACGATTCTTTTCAAGAAGTGAGGAAGTCACGATACGCAAAATCGAAGAGTGTGGTTTCAATGTCGGGAGATATACTACGCCTGAGAAACTCATTCAGAAACTAATGAATTTTGGACCAGACAGTGTCGTATTTGATTGTCTTGATGTTGATCCAATGCTAGCGCGAAAAATCAAACAGTCATCAAAAGCGAAAATCGTCATTTTTGACAACGAAACTCAAGCGAATAGACACGCGGACATTGTGATTAATGCTCTAATAACCAAAGACTTCACAAATAGAAAATTCCTCGATGATCAAAATCAAACAATGTTTATGTTAGGTCCAAGATATCTCGTTCTCAATAGATTATTCCGATGGCCAGAAAGCACTACAAAAAGAAGTCCAGATCAAGCTAGAAGACTTCTCCTTGCGTTTGGTGGAAGTGATCCTTCAAACAAGACAACCTTTGCATTGGATCGAATCCTGCAACACATCGCGAGGGATGAGAACCCAATAGAAATTGACGTTGTCTTAGGTCCGCATTTCGAATACGATGATGAGCTGAATCAGATTCTCAGGACGAGTGAAAGGAGATTGAATGTTCTGATTCATAGGAATCTGGCTAATCTATTTGAACTCATTCACAAGGCAGACCTGGTTATTACATCTCCAGGACTCACAATGTTTGAATCTTTGACAGAGAGGTCTCATGTCGTGGTCATGTATCAGAATGAATTACAGAAGCGAGTTTACAGTGACCTCTTCAGAAAGATTGGTTCAGACCCTAAATTCTTTGGTCTGTCAGAATTAGGATATCATCTCGATCCTAATACCGAAATTGTAGCTAATATGCAAATTGGCAAAGGTAGAGAAGAAGTTCTGGAGGCTATTTTTCATGTTCATGATGATGCAGCAATCTCATTGCGCCAAGTCACTGACAACGATTTAAAAATGATAATGGATTGGCGTTCAGATCCTTCAGTCTATCAGTATTTCTACAATCAAAATGAAGCATTGATTTGGGACGAGCATCTTGAGTGGTGGTCATCAAGAAACGATAGAGTTGATTGGATCATCCTGCTAAATGAACACGGCGTGCGAATCCCAGTGGGCAGCATAAATTGTGTGGATCTGAATGGTGATTCTCCCGAGATTGGCCTTTTTGTTGGAAATAAGTCTCAGTGGGGAAAATCAATCGGCAAACAATCTGTCAAGCTCGTTGTCGCGTGGTTAAGAAAGAGAGGATATGAAAAAGCCCTTGCACGTGTTATAAAGGAGAATAAACGATCAAAGCGGCTTTTCGAATCCCTTGGCTTCATGAAGAAAGGCTATTCCCGTCCGGGCGAGATTCTATATCTGAAGGAGCTCTGAGAGTCATTTATGCAGCCGATATTTTGCGGTCATTGAGGAATGTTTTGTTCAATCATTCAACCTTAACAACAGTTATTACCATTTTCAAAACCAGCTGCTAAAAAGCCCGAGGAGTGCCAAAGACTTGTCAGTAAAGAAGTGGATTATGAAACAGTATTGGCGAGTCAGTCAGATTCGGATTCTAACAAGTCTTGGACTCAGCATGCTGGTAATAGGCAAGCTCTACCTAGATTTCGTTCCTGTCCTCAGAGATATGGGGGTTATTGGAGCACTCCTTCTGGGCATGATGCTCTTTTTAGCGTTCTTAAGCCTGGGCTGGATATACGATATAAGATTGAGAATGTGGAGTCAGAAGATTCAGGCTAATTATGAAAGGCATGCGTACTATCACATTCCTATGATAAGGACGGATATCTTTGAATATCCTGTTCTGTATGCCATTGTTCAAACAATCAAAAGCCTGGCAGACAAATTTGAGATTGATGGAGTTTCAATTGACCAACTCGCAACATATCTTCAAGAGTACTTCTCGTTACGCCCAAATAAGACAGACATCAACAGATCTATCGAGATGGGAAAGGAGTTTCTCGATGAGCATCCATTCTCAAGGACAGAGTATGACACTAGTCAAGCAATATCCATCTCTTCGAGAATCAAACTGGGATGGGAAACTCAGATTCTGAGGCTAACATGGATTCAGAGTCTCACAGGATTAGTTCAAGACACTTTGGTTTTTGGTGCTCTATATGTGTTTGTGATCTTTCCAGATGCGGCTAGTGAGAATGCTATATTTTTGGCATTCTTCGCAATCTCACTTCCGCTTTTGATCTTCTTGGTTTTTGTTGGATGGGTGTATGATAAGAAACTCAGAATCTGGTCTGCTGACCTAGCTGTGAGGGTAGAGAGAAATCCTTACACCTACATACTTCAGCCAGCACTAGTGGCATTCACTATACCCTTCTTTTACACTCTACTCCGGGTTTTCCATGAAACTCTAATCAAACTCGGTTTGGACACAGAGGAATTGGAGAAGATTATACTGTACTTCGATGAATATACGAAGATTCGAACTACCACGAGCAAAGACTTGGATAGCGCAGTAAAGATGCGTGCAAAGTTAGGTTCACTCTTTCAGGAGGAATAGGAAATGGGACTAAAGAAATGGATTATGAAACAGCAATGGCGCATTGTTCAGATTAGAGGGATATGGTCGTTATTCTATGGCATCCTGCTGTTAGCTGTTGCTTACTACGAGTATGTTCCTTGGGTTTCAGATATGCAGCAAACTGGCCCCTTCGTGTTTGCGGGGATTATTCTCATCATCTTTCTGATTCTTGGTTATATCTATGACAGAGTATTGGTGATGTGGGCACCCTCACAAGAGGTAACACTAGAACGGAATCCTTTCCAATATGTTCCATCTCCTAAAGAAAAGATATTCTGGTTTCCAATTTACTCTGCGCTGCTGGATGTTTCAGAGCAGCTAGCTGAACACTTTGAGCTTGATACGAAAACTGTCCGAGAAACGCGAGAATATTATGCGGAGCTTCAGAATCTCAAACCAGAAAGAAATCAGGATATCGATAGGGGAATTCAGCTCAGGAATGATTTCATTAGAGATCACGGCTTTTCCAAAATTGTCGATGGCGATTAGCTTACTGATGCCACTCTTCATTTGGTTCCAAGATTTTCATTAAGAGCGTCATTAGTTAGTCGATGGAGGATTTAGTGCAGTATGTATTCCTGTAAATGTTACATCCAGCTGGAGTGAACCAGTATTCGGGATCCGGTTCCTTCGGCATGTCATCTTTCATATGCTCGGGTGTGAAATATGAAAACCTGAAACTATCTTACTCTTGAATGATTCATTTCTTCTGGGGTTAATTCGCAGCTAATTCTAATGATTCGCCCAGTTAAGTTTCTCAACAGATAGACCGCCAATCTATTTTCCGCGCCCAAGGCCAAGGTATGAAAACCCATTGTCTATAGCCTCTTGCCTACTCACCACGTTACGACCATCAACGATGATAGGAGTGCGCATCAAGGACTTCAACCGTTTGAGATTCAGTTCCCTATATTCATCATGTGCTGTAACGACGACAATACAATCAGATCCTTCTGCTGCTTTTTCAATATCCTGCAATATTTGGATATCATTTGCCTCTTTAACATAGGGATCATGCACAACTGGAATTGCGCCTAATGTTTCTAGTGATTTGATCAAAAGATACGCAGGCGAATTCCTTGTATCTGCGGAATTCTCCAGATAGGCAAATCCGAGAATGGTGATTATACTGCCGTAAGGTCTTCTTCCCGCACGACTAAGTGCTACCTCACATAGCTCACTCATATGTCGGGGCATTCCATCATTGATTTCTCTAGCTATCGAAATGAGCTTGGGTTCATATTTCCCTCTTGAGCCAAAAAGGAGCAACCAGGAGTCTTTGGGTATGCAATGCCCACCAACTCCAGCACCAGGAATGTGCATATCTCTGTTTGGTGATTTATTGACTAGCTCCCGAACTTCATGAACGTCTACGCCAATATTCTCACATAGCAGGGCAATTTCATTTGCAAAAGCAATCTGAACATCACGATAGGCGTTTTCAGTTGTCTTTACAACTTCAGCGGTTAGACTAGTTGTAGGAAAGAGTTTTCCGCTCCCAATATGCTTGTACAACTCGATTGCCTTCATTGTAGATTCTTCAGTTTCACCGCCTATGACTCGATCCAAATTAGCCAAGTTATAGAGTAATTTTCCAGGCATTACTCTTTCAGGTGCAACGGCGAGCATGAAGTCTTTGCCACATTCTAATCCGGAATGCTCTTCCAGAATTGGCTTTACAATGGTATCAACTGTTCCAGGAGCCACTGTCGATTCTACAACTACGAGAGTCCCTTCGGCTAGATTCTTGCCAACACTTGCTGTTGCTGATCGAAGCGCTTCGTAGAAGGGCTCTCTTCTTCTCAGATCGAAAGGAGTTTGAACAACAATAAGGACATAGTCGGAATCTTTGATTGAAGTGTAATCTGTCGAGGCTCTAAGTGAACCTGATGCCACGACGCGCTCAATCAGAGCTTGAAGACCCGGTTCTTCTCCCTCAATGGGAGATTGGCCAGCGTTTATGAGGCTCACGCGTTCTGGAAGTACATCTATTCCTACAACTGAGAACCCAGCTTCAGCAAATTTGGCAGCAACGGGGAGACCCACATATCCAAGACCGACAACTGATATTCTGCCTTTTGTCAATTCAAAAACCTAGCTCAGCCAATAATGTCGTTGTTTTAACTCTTATCCAGGATTTCATTCTCAAAATCTATCGGAATGTTTTTAGCAAACTACAATACCGAGCGCTTGACTGTGATGATTCAGGCTCTTGACATGAAAATTCGGGGTCATATCTTTGGCTGAATATCTCATCATGACTAAATTCTATAACGAACAAGAACAGCTCCCCTTGTTGATTGATAATATCGCGCAGCAAACGGTGAAACCTATGGTTTTCATATTTGTTGATGATGGTTCCATTGATAATAGTGAGGATGTTGCGATTGAAGCCGCCAAGAAACAAGGTCTGCGCTATGAGATTGTGCAAATGGGTAAGAAACAGAAAGGAAACCTAGACACATTGGGCAGGGCTTGGACCAAAGCTCAGCCTCTGATTAAAGAATTATCCACGCAGGTGTCCTACGTCGCTACAGCTGATGTCGATACAAGATTTCCAAGATACTATTTCGAACGTATGATAGACTATTTGGAGAGGAACCCGAAAATAGGTGTCGTTGCAGGTCAAGTTGCTGGGGCTCCAAGAAGGACATTTCCGATGTTCACAGGGAAGGTCGTCAGGTCGGAAGTCATTCAATACATAGACAAATACTGGGACATCTCCATTGATTCATTCCTCAATGTCAAGGCATTGAAACTCGGTTATGATATTAGGGTCCTGGACGAAATGAAAGTGAAATCGCCTCCATCCCATCTGCCATCAAAGAGGGGTAGGTACCGTGCTGGAAGATTAGCATACTACGCAGGAGTAGCATTGTCCTACGTAATTTTAAAGGGAATCCTGCAGTTTGACGCTCAATACTTGCGCGGGTACTGGTCGGAATGGATAAGGGGCACATGGAGGTCTGAAGATGATGATATTCAGGACTATTATGGGAACCTGCTTGAGAAACGATTGCTGGCATTCATGAGAGAGATATTCTAGGGGAATAAAATACGCAGCATCACATCGAACCCAGGTCGCATCTGTTGAAAGGACTAAGGGAAACTCAGAAACGAAACGCTATGAATATAAATACAAGATTGATGGGCTTCCCGAATCAAGGGTTTAGCTGTAACTGATTAACTGGATACGGAATGCTTGTCATGGTAAAGATATTGGCTGTTACTGAATACTACAATGAAGCTAAGAATATTCCTGGATTAGTAAGGAACTTGGCTGCTCAATCTTACCCCCCAGATTTCTGGCTAATCATTGACGATGGCAGTACAGATGACTCAACGAGAATTTTCGAGAAGAACCTTGAGCAGTCTAATATTCCATACATGCTGTTCTCAATGCCACCAAAGGCAAAGCCAGACCAGAACCTAAAAGGAAGAGCGTTCCGGAAACTCGATATTTTGAACAACGAATGGGTGGACTCGGATAGATTCGATTTCTTGCTTCTAACAGGTGGAGATTCCAGATTTCCCAAATATTATACAGAGATAGGTGTCAGAATTCTACAGGAGTTTCCACAAATTGGTGCCATGGCAGGTAGAATTCGAGGGGAAGTGGGTAGCGATACCCCTATGGGTGCTGGAAAGATTGTGAGATGGGAGGTTGTTAGGGAAACCAAAGGGAAATATTGGGACCTTGATCCAGATTCTCTCTGGAATGTAATTGCTTTAAGAATGGGCTACAAGCTTCTGATTCCAAAAGACCTACTCATATGGACCACGCGGCCTACTCATATGTATGCACCTAGCGGATTATATGACTATGGATCTCGCATGTATTACCTAGGATGGAATCCGCTTCATGCGATTATCTACTCGTTGTTTCTTGCAATTCAGAGAACACATCCCCAGCACTTTTTGCGAGGGTATCTTCACAAGTACATTGAAGGCACCTGGCATTGTGAAGATGAAGAATTGCAGAGATTCTACAGTTTCAAAAGGATGATTATGAGAATTCTGAATGTGGTGCCAATGAAAGATAGAGCAACAATCGTTAGTATTGGTGCGGACAGAATTGATGACGGGAAATTAACTGAGGAGTACATGATCGGAGTCTTTGAGATAATACGAAAAGGAATCTACCAGAAATAGATGAGGTGTCTATTTGTTTCAATCATTCCTTCAGAAGCTGTTTTATGGAATCTAGGAATAGATATCAATCGAGGAAGGCAAGACTGTGGAAATTGACAGAAATGCGCTGGAGATTATTTTCAGGACAAATGGTGAAAGATTCCAGGGGTACCCTTTTCCCGATCATGTATATCCCCACAATTCTCCAAACTTGCCATTTGAATTGAGATGGAAGGGTCAAACCGCATTCAATGACTATGATTTTGAGACAATTGATGGAGTCTTCACTCATGAAATCCATGCAACATTGGACCAATATTCAGCGGAGAAAATCGGGGTTCTGCTTTCAGGTGGGATCGATTCAGCGCTCTGTTTATTTTTGGTGAAAAGAGAATTTCCAGATGCCAAGGTAATAGCATATCACTCAGATTGGGGTCCAACATTCCCTGAAGGAATGGAGCTTGAAGGGGCAAGAAATTCTGCCAAATTTGTGGGTGTTCCACTTCGAGTCATCGATAGCAGTGTAAAGGCGCAGCTTCCATATTTAATAGAAGCCTTGAAGAATACAGCGTCAATCAGCTATTCAACTACGATGTTTTACACAGCTTTCGATGTTATCGCAAGGGAGGAAGTAGATGTTTCAGTGACTGCTGATGGGGTGGACTCTTTTTTCGGGGGGCATAGGTTTCACAAGGTATACTATATGAGAACTCCACTGAAGATTGTCCCGTTCATTCAGAGATTTCTGAAATACGAACCGTATATCCTTGCTTCTAAGATGCTAGGTACTGAGTTCGCTTGGTTCGTAAGCATGGTATCAAGGGAGCCAAATGAGTTAGTCAATAATAGCAAATTTGAGTTCTCTCAATTGTATGAAAAAGTAAAATCCAACAGCCTTTGGGATTTAATACAGAATTGGGGAGCAGCTAATGTTTCCTATGATTCCTTCATTGCAGCAAGGTGTGCCCATGCCAATAACACAGAGGTCGATTTTCCATTCATGAAGCAGTCTTTCCTAGATTTGGCGGGAACATTCAGCCATAAAAGCAATTACAACAAGAGAATTATCCGAATGTACATGGCGGACCTAGGATTCCCGCCGGTGATTTGGGAAACGGGGCTTAGATGGGATAAGAAGGGGTGGGGAGGATCATCTATCCCTTACTTTGTATCAGAACATCTTGAAGTTGTCAGACCCAAAAGACCTGATCCAGAGTATTGGTTCACTAAAGAAGGTCTCGAAATATATCGGAATATGGAAAGAAATAGATCAGCGACCGGGTATCTGATGACGCTTTTCCTGAAAATTATTGAACTGCTGGAAGAGTAGAATTTCAGATTTGCCTTAGATTTGTCATTTGCTGACAGCAAAGTTGTTTCAAATATGTGAAGCCACCGTGATACAATTCATAAGTCTCACAATTCCTCCAAGATAACGGATTCAAATGAAAAAAGGACTTGAGGCAGAGCTAGAAGAGATAGTGAGAGAAAGCTCTGAGAAGGCCGCTATTGAGGAATGGCTTTCAGCTCAAACGAATAACAACGTGGCTCTTTACAACTATAGGTTTGACCACGTGAAGTATGTTGTAGACATAGCAAAGGAAATAGCTAGGCATGTAGGAGCTGATGAAGAAATCGTCACTCTCGCAGCATGGCTTCATGATATAGCGAAGCCTGGAATGGGCGGGGTTCAAAAGCACGGTGATACGGGAGCCGAAAGAGCAAGGGAGATTCTTCTTGCCAAGTCTGTCAGTCTAGAAGTGATTGATAGAGTGTGTGATACGATTCGCAAGCATGTAGGACTAACACTTGAAAAACCCATTCAACCCCTTGAGGCACAAGTGCTCTGGGACGCTGATAAGATTGTGAAACTGGGAGCGATTGGACTGATTCACTTCATGGTAAATGGTATCAAGATAAATCCAGGATTCTTGCTAGATGAGGTTTCGGCCGCTGTTAATGAGTTTCTGAAGCTTGCGGAAAGGATTGTTGGGAGTATGAACACTGAGCTAGGGAAGGAACTGGCGAAGAAGAGATTTGCGACGCTCGAATATTTCGCTAAGGAATTGGAAACTGAACTTGAATTGGCTGATAATTCAATATAGGTGGTGCTAGTGAAGGCAGGGATTATCACAATTGGAAACGAAGTTCTTGATGGACTGGTACTTGATACCAATGCAAACTGGATGGGAATTCGTCTCACCGCGCTTTCTGCGGAGATCCACCGTTTAGTTGGCGTTCGAGATATCAAGGAGGAGATTGGTGCTGCGCTTGATTTTTTGGGTGGGAATTGCCAATTGGTTATCACATCTGGTGGCCTCGGCCCGACGCATGATGATATGACCTTAGAAGCCATCGGAGAACATCTTGGTCTGCCTCTGGTTGAGGATAAGGATGCCCTGTCAATTGTTGAGAGGCAATACAAAATGCTGAGCGAAAAGGGAATCGTTGCAAACTCAGACATTTCTGAACCTCGGAAGAAAATGGCACGGATACCGGAAGGAGCGATCCCGCTGGATAATTCAGTAGGCGGAGCACCTGGAGTTATGCTTGAAATCAGTGATACAACGATATTTTGTCTGCCTGGAGTGCCTGCGGAACTGAAGTACATCTTTGAGAATTCTGTGCGGCCATGGGTGACAGAAAGAGTAACTGAAATTTATGTTGAGAAGATAGTTGAATTTGGACTCAAAGATGAGTCCGTTTTTGCCCCCTATATTGATAGAGCAATGAAGAAGATGCCTGGAGTCTATATCAAATCATTGCCAAGAAGATATGGAACAACAGATGTCCTCAGAGTCTGGGTTTCTGCAAGAGGCACAAATGATGCAGAGCTAACAGAGATTGTAATTAAGGCAATCGCCAGCTTAGAGGAGGAAACTGGAGTTCAGTCCAAACCTGTTGAAGAATAGGTAGTATTTTGATGAATTGTCATCTTGTACTAATGCGGTTTCTATATTCAGAGTGCGTTCACAAGACATCCACCTTTTCTTTAAATCAATATGGTATAAAAAGCAAAATGTGAATAACCATGGTCGATGAAGCGTGGATTCCAGCAGTATATGAATTATCGAAGCCTGCGAACAGCGTTCAGATGGCCGGTCCGTATTTTGACAATGTTGACGACACAGATTTCCAACTGATGTTCAGAGTACCCCTCCCGGCAACAAAGGGCAACTTGAAACTACATATTGATGGAGTAAAAGTGGGTGTGTTCGATGCGGATCCAGCAAACAGTGTAAAGAAATACATTGTCTATGGAGTAGCATATGACAGGAATGAACAACTGTTCACCGATGACCAGCCGATTGTCAATAGTGAGTTGAGAACACGGAACTTTCCAGCTGTTGATGCCAGTGTCTGGGAATCGGTAATGGTCAGAGTATGGTGTGAAGTATCAGCAGCGAAAGACCTGAATATATCAAGCGTCATGGTACATTGCTATTACGCATAGCTCCAATCAAAATTGGAAGGCGGCCGAATCCGCCTTCGATTTTTCCTTTTTTAGATCTTATGCAGGCAAGTGACTTTATTGAAGATACTTGCCGATAGATATATCCTGAGAGTTTGTACGGATTGTACAAGAGCGGAACAGACATGCAAGTGGTTTTCTCCATTGACCTTAGTGATATCCTTGTCTACTTCATAGCTATCGCCTACGCGACGATGATTCTAACAATAGCCGACATTGCTAGAAAGAAAAGGAATCTTGGGTCAGAGGTGACAAGAAGAATCGTTCATATATTTGCTGGGATTGCAATATGGACTGTCCCTTACTACCCACATCCCTGGGTAGCTACACTTGTTGCTCTCACTTTCGTAGTCATGCTAGCTCTTGCTAATCACGAACGATTCAGCAAGTTTTTTGAAGCAATGGCGAGGCCAGAGGACCTCGAACATGGCAGTGTGCGTGGCCCTCTGTGGTATGCCGTGTCGATAACCATCCTAACTGCGTCCTTCACATTCACTGGTTATGACAATCTCTATTTCATCGCAGCAGCTGCAATTCATATCATGATGTTTGGAGACGGGATGGGAGCACCCATAGGCATGCGATATGGAACGAATTCGACTCGAATCATCTTCGGGTCAAAACGTAGCCTGCAGGGGTGCGTAGCAGTGTTTGTCTTTGGTTTTCTGGGCGCGCTATTGGCATTCTGGTTCTTTGGCATCGTGAACTATGGTGTCTTTGTAAGTGGTGGCAATATCTTGTGGATCCAAATGATTCTGCTAGCGCTGATAGGTGCGTGCACTGCAACCATTGTGGAAGCCATAAGCCCAAAAGGGACGGATAATATACTCTTGCCCCTCATTACATGCGTAGTCATGGTCTTTGCTGGAATGGCATTGGGCGTAGTATCTTTCTAATCTCATCGCCCTGGGTCAACAATCAGACGATAGTAATAGGAGAGCCCTGCAGTATCACTCTCACGTTGGATTCGAATCACCTGGCCTGTTTTTGCACCCAGTACCTTGACGGCGGCATCAGTCCGATAGATTCGAGGCAGCTGTGATCTTCTGATGCCGTAGTGGTCAAGAACAAGTTGAACCTCTTCCTCATCTGCAACCACATGTTTCGGAACAAGACTGTGGCCAAAGAGGTCAAATGATGAATAGCCTCCCTCCACAAGCTCCACACGCATTTCGCGAGCGAGCTTCTTTGATGCTGGAGTGACTCTAGAGCCCCCCACAAGCATACCCTCCTGTGCTTGAGCCTCCTCCATCGCCTTCACTAGTTCCCTAACAACAGCCACTCCTACCACTTTTGGCACCTTGAAAATCCATACTACTGATTTGACAGTGACGTCTTCAGACTCCCTTGTAGGATGCATCACATACCGGTCCTCGTATTCCAGCAATTCTTCTACAAGGTAGCCTCTAAGAGTAAGGAGACCTCTGGTCTTCATGACTAAAGTCGGGAATTCAACCACGAGAAAACACCCTAAATTACAACGCAATCCTAGGCGCGAGATATAAAGATTCCCAACTAGGGATTTTTGCAAATGAAGCAGTATTTGAAAGAAGATTTGATTCTAGGAGGTGACTACTAGTCTGTAATAATAGACTCCTCCAGCAGTATCACTATCTCGTTCAATTCTGACTACTTGCCCAGGTTTGGCTCCTAGTACTTTCACAGCTGGGTCGTTTCTTAGGATTCGAGGAATTTGGTCGCGGGTTATGCCATAATACTCTAGGACTAGAGACACTTCATCTTCATCAGCAATGCTATGCGGAGGAACGAGTTCATGTGAGAACAGATCAAATGATGCATAGTTACCCACGACAAGTTCCACCCTCATGTCCCTGGCATGCTTCTTTGCGGCTGGTGTGAATCTAGAACCGCCTACCAAGATGCCCTCAAGCGCTTGAACCTCTTCCATCTTCTTGACCAAATCTTTGATAAGCGCAATCCCTACGACGCGAGGCTCTTTCAGAATCCAGACAACGGACTTGATTGTCCCATCTTCTAATTTCTTAATCGGATGCATCTCAAAACGATTCTCATATTCGAGCAATTCCTCAACCTCAAAAGCTCGAAGGGTGAGGAGGTTCCTAGTCTTTATCACATTGCTTGGGAACTCTATCATAGAAACACATCCAAAGAAGGTCTAGCAGTCGCCGATTCAGCTTATCATATAAAGATTATCAAGCAGCACTCTTCTGCATGAGAATATTCGCAGGTCAGCCTTCCTTCTAGTCGTCCTCAAACAGCCTCATCGGTTGACCACAGCAAACCAGGGTTCCAGCGCCGTATTTCACTACGCGCACTACCTGCTGACAGATGTCACAGACGTATAATTCTCCTTCCTTTCCCATAATTCGTAGGTCTCCTATTAAATTGGTAATGCAGCAGCCTCAACTCCTAATTTATGGCTTTCTGAATTCATTATCTACATGGGTATAAGCAAGACGAAGACTCAAATACACCAGTGCATTCAACCAGTTAATAGGCAGAGGCGATTGGCGTGGCCGGGCTAACGAAAGGTATGATTGCAGATGTCAAGAAGAAGCGGGCGATTACCCTTCCAGAGGACTTCTTCAATAATCCAGAACTTGGTGACATGAAAGCTGCAATGGTAATCTATTTTGAAAGGTCGGGTGAGATAAGACTCATTCCGATGATGAAGGAAGGTGGGGCACGTGTCAGGCTCGAGGTCGAGAAGGTCAATCCTGCCCTCATGCAAACTATGACTCAGCTGTTTAAGGCTCATGACCTCAAGGTGCTGTTCACTACAGGATTCTGCTTCGAGGAGAATCGATGTGTCTATGAGGTATATTTTGCAGCAGATGAAATCAGGCAGAAGGAGCCAACTATTAGAAGCACCATAGAGAGCATTCCAGGACTATATGATGCAGAGTTCGAGATACTTGAACTTGGTGAAGAATGGTAGACTGCTGATTTGCAGGACTCGAGTTATTTGAATCGAAGGGCAACGGTATCTTTCCCTGCAGTGTCAACCAGTTCTAGCTTGACCTTTAGCAGCGCTTCAAGATAGCCTTGTATGAATGGAGCTGGATAGAAGGGGCTTGTTATGACAAGAAGGTCATCGCTTTGCATTTTCAGAAAGCCCCACCCAAAATTCTGAAGCAGTGTAAGAATAAGGCCTCGACTATCCTTATCTGATGGATCGGTTCCATGATATAGTGTGATAACATCCCCGATTGCTGATTGGCTACCTGATGTTATTCCAAGCTCATACTGATCGGAGGGAGTCAGCTTTGAGAAGAAGAATGAGTTCATGGTTTCGGATTCCAACACTACCCTAGAACCAGTTACATAAAGGCCGAGGTCAGTCCATCTATGTACGGAATAGTCCAAGAACCATCGTACTGCATCTTCGATGAGCTGAGCCCGAGACCTACCAACAGTTTCATGAACAAGCTCATCAATTCGATTCACCAGCGCTTGACTCATGGTCACACTAATGATTTTCTTCTTGAGCAATTCATTAATTTCCTGGAGCCTCTCCTTTTCTTGCTTTGTGCGGCTAGATTCATCCTTTTTCTCGATTGCAGCTTTCTCTTTCATGAGTGTTGATTGTTCGAACCTGAGCGCCAACTTGACCTATCCTCCGTGTCGTCTGCCCTGTGACACATTCATCTATCATAGATTGTATTTGATTCTACTGAGACTTGTTAGTTTCACATGACTTCTTCTATTTGAACCCTTTGGGACACACCTTTTGCTGCATATCTACACAGGCAAACCTTAATCTTCTTGTTAGGGAACCTTGAGCAGAGTTGTGAATGAATGTCGTATTGTGAACTTTGGCTTGAAACCAATAACAGTGAATTTAGAGTAGCAATGTTTGTGCCTGTGGGTTTTGAGTTGCCAGACGGATTCACGCGACTAGCTTCAGGTGACCTTGGTGAGAAAGGATTCTATGTTTCAGACTGGTATTCCGGAATCACTGAGGCGAAGAAGAGCATCGACAATGCCGCCAAGTTTTATTCAGACCTCTCAATCAAGTTCCTGTATATTCGAGAGATAAGACGTCCTCGGACAATGTGAGTTATTCCAGAGGAAAAAGATGGGAGGAGGGGAACATCTCCCCTCAAGCGATTATGGCGCTGGCCAAGGAACTCCTAGTCCAACTAATGTCGGACTGAAGAATATGATGATACCTACGGCTAGTGCTCCGAGTCCAATCAATACAATGACTGGAGTTGCTGCAAATACCTTTCCGATTAGTTGAATCAACTTGATCAGAAGTCCGCTTAGAAGATACACCACAGCGAAGATAATGAAGGCAATAACTGCCATCCATTTCAAAGATATGATTTGCGTGACGTATTCACCTATGACGGGGGCATCTGCATAAGGAGTGAGAATTCCATAGAGCGTAAATGTGCCGAACAAAGCTAGGCCTAAGGACAGAAGAAGTGCGATAGGAAACTTTGAGAGCAGTCTCATACTCAATGCGAAACCAATGAGGACGAGAAGCCCGGCTACAATCACTGCGTCTGGATTCGCAGCCCACACAACATAGCCTACACACATATCCAGAATGCCTACAAAAAAGCCAAGATAGGTACTGATAGCCACTAACCCGTCGAATATGGTTCCGAGAAGTGGAATAGGATCTGTAATATTCTCAAGCAGCCATGCTGCAGCGAGAGCACCAGAGCCAATCAGCACCCAGGCAATAACAACATCATTCTGGAAGTAGGCAACAATTTCAGCTAGGGTGAGGTCGAAAATCTCGAATTGAAGCATGGTTTACACCTCTTGCTTACTGAGACGAACTTCACCATCGCGTCTAAAAAACCTATGTCACACAATTTCTATCCCTAGAATGGCAGATGAAAGCATGAAAGCTGCCCAGAATAGAAGTCCGCAAACGGCGCCCATTAAGATTGGACGCCTACCTCCAACCATACTTGTGTTTTGATAACCTGTGGATATTGTCGTGACAAGTAAGGTGACGAATAGAGGCAGGATGCTCAGTAAAGACAAATCACCAGCGCTCCAAGTAGGTCCCTCAGTAAGCAAAGATCCAATGAATAAGAATGGGGAAAGCGCGGAGAGCAGACCCAAGACAAGTGAACTGGTGATACTCAATAGATACACCTTGAGTCGCTGAGCCGCGATAATTGACTCGCGCTCTTTTGCCACTGCAGACCGCTTTACAAGGCGAGCAGCAATCCTTGACAGCCGGTCTCCAGCATCAGTAGCAGAAGACTCACACATCACCGTTATCATCTTGATCATATTTGCCACCCGCTGACCCAATGCCATCTTAGCTGCGTCGGCCATGGCTTCCTCTATGCTTTTCCCTCCCCAAGTTATGGCCGTAATGACCGGATCAATAAGCTTCTGAATCTCCACTGCTACATCTTCGCGGACAGACTGGATAGCCACCTCCAGAGTGTCGCCGGACCTCAGACGTTCTGACAGCAGCATGAGGAAGTTTAGGAATTCATCATATTCTGCGACTATATGGCTTTGATGAAGGAATAACACATTCTCGCGATTGGGCCTGTCGAAGTACGCAGAGAACTGACTTGAGAATCTTGTTTTCAATAGCGAATTGAGTCCTATGAGGATTGGTGCCAACAAAAGGACAATGAGATTGGTGGCATGTCCCGCGAGTGAAATTGCTAGAGTGAGCATTATTGGGATGTAGGTGGCAAGTGCTGCTACAACTAAAAGACGGCTCTCAAGCTCCAGATTCTTTTGGCGTAGTGTCATATCGGCTTCAAAAGACTCTCCTGAGAGGAGGTCAAGGAGTTCAGTCTTCTTCTCAAGAGCTGAGAGAATGCCCATTATGTATCTCCTCAAATCATCAGAGGGCTGATTTTTGGCAAATTCCATCAGGCACGTTTCTGGAGGCGTGCCGCCTTGAATCTGCACCATAATGTTCTGAAAGACCTTTGACAAGAAGGGGTGTTCAGATGAAGCTACCATCTCTATTGCATCAAAGATTGTGCCTCCGGTTTGAAAGACAAGGATGAATTGCTCGAAGACGAGGTCCGCTTCTTCGGATAGGCTGAGCTTATAGCTGTTCATGGTTGATACAGGATGGGACACTACAGCATAGTAGGTTATTGCAGAAACGATAGCGGATATTGGTAAAGCTATCAATATACTTGCGTCAAGCAGAATGAATACCATGAGTGAAATGACAAGTACTAATGTTGAAGCAAAATAGGAAGCTGCGAAGACACCTTGTGTATTCACTTGCATCCTTGTTTCAAGGAATTTGACTGCTTTTGCAAGCTCTCGATCCTCTCTCCGCGCACCCAATGAGGAAAAAGGGGGAATTCGAGCGCATAGGTTGCATAGCCGCTCATACATCAAGACATCTTTCCTCTAGTAGCTAGGCAGTCCGCTCATCTCTTAAATTGCCCGAAAAGATGCCTCATTCTGTGAAGTCTGTAATCAGCGTTTGAGTAGTGAACTCGTTATAGAGCTTGCT
>JBHLLF010000025.1:0-4078 GCA_048885865.1 Candidatus Hermodarchaeota archaeon | reverse complement strand
ACAAAGACTAGATAGTCATTGATCCATGGAAACCGCAGGACTTGCGTGTGCAGCTCTTTACCAACGATATCATCAACAGCAGTAATGCTCCATTTTGTGGGCACCAATCGACGATTTCTCTGTTCACCTAAAAGACCGACAGACAGAAGTCGTGTCATCTGTTGCTGGTGCACGCCACCCTCAAACATCTCCATTATTCCACCCACGGCTTTCAGGTCTGTATCCGAGGTCGCCTTATCCACGGCTCTGGGCACTTTGGGATTGTCTTCAAGCACGAATAGTTGAAGAGGAGCAGATGGCCCGGTTGGGAGAGTTAATTCTGAGAACACACTTGTGAAGCTAGGTCGTTTGAGAAGTGTGGCTTCTGAGGTAGTAGGAGTTTCTGAGAGTGCCAGTGTCTGAGTTTCTGAGAGGATTCTCGGTGGGTTTGATGCCGCATCCACTGGAATTAGCTTCTTGGTTCTTACAAGATTGAATCGAAATGACAGAATCTCATCAATACTCTTTTCCAGCCATAAATCCGGTCGTTCCATGATGGCTGCATCTTGACCCTTCAGTGGGGGAATCAGAGGACCAGCTAGAACTTTGGGGTAACCCTGCTCTCCTACAAATACGGATGGAGGTGATGATCCGGCTAGATCCAGTCCACTAACTGCACTCTCAATTCTACTCAACGCTTTGGCTCGCATTAGAAGAGGACAAGGATTGATACCACACAGATGCCTATGACCCATACACCTGGAGCAGACTCTCTCATCATACGACATCTGCCTGGCTCCATTAGGAGCATTTTCAAGACGCATCTGCGCCAGCATCTTCACCTTCTATTGTACTTGTGAACAATAGGGACTTCCTATCATCTGCTATGGCATTGAACACATTTAGACCTCTTGGAGAGGACACCGAAACTATATCACGTTCTCTCGTTATCCACGAGTTAGAAATGTTAACTAGACGGGAGAGAATCACTGCGCTTCTGGAGCAAACAGACGTACCTCTTACAGCTCAAGAAATATGCGATATACTGGATATCAAGCATCGAGCAATTGTCTATGAAGACATCGAACATATCGCAATATCATTGAAGCATAAAGGCAAAGAACTGCTTATTCGTCCAGCTAGCTGCGGTAAATGTGGATATGCATTTACCAAGAGGAAATCTGCTAAGCGTCCTTCAAAATGCCCGAAATGCCGCTCAGAATGGATTCTTCAGCCAGGATATATTGTCAGACTGAAATAGCCCTAATCGAACTTGTGAACGCGCTTGACATCTGCGCCTTCTCTTCTGATGTCAGTCACTCTAGATACGACAAAGTCCGACAATCCGAATTCCGCCTCTTCGACGTATCCATGAATAATGACAGGCATTCCAACCCGAGGCAGGAAGCGACACTTATCCATTATTCCAGCTGAGAGTCGAACATCGTAGGTATGCCCTGTTTCTTGATTCTGGACTACAATGGTTGTAGATCCGTACCATCTCCTTGCACTAATACGAGTTGTCTGGCTCCTACCAATCTCGCGGATAACGCCTCTTACAACTGTCATGGCTTAGATTCCTCCCATGGAGCCACCAATTTCCCATATCGCCCGCCTCCGCCGGGGATATATCCTATCGATCCGTTTCGATATGAGCCAATCATCATTGAAAGCTTTGGATTGACCTCAGCTAGTTCTTCTAGGGAGGTTTCAGTGAGGATGGTTGTTTCTGGCCCAAATAACTCTCTCAATGTTGAATACATTTCGCGCAGCTTTTTGGAAGTCTTGGACCTGATACTCATGGCAGATGTCATAATATCCAGAAGTGGCGGAATATGCAAATATGGAGGGCGATGTGATGGGGAAATGCTCGCCCCCTCACCTATCATCATTGCACGGTCTCTGACCCCCAGTCGAAGTGCACGACCATCTGAGGGACACTTGACTCTTCGCTGATGAATATCTCTCAGCAGTCGTGAGCGATCCTCTTCATCAGAGCATGAGATGTAGATGTTCAGATCATCGAATTCTGGTGATTTGCTTCCTTCTCCCAGCACCAATGTACGTCTACACTTCGAACAGAATGAGAGATAGTATTTTCCGAGTCGCGGGTTGAACCCTACATTGAGAGTTGGTTTCCTCTTATTAGATCTCAGGATGGCTTGACGAATCTCATCAAATGTTGGAGATTTCATTGAGAGCCTGACAAACTCCCTACCTAGCTTGTCAGGAGAAGGAGAATGAGCGTCGCTAGATGATATGTAGGTGAGGTTTCTAAGTTCCGGTATGCAATCTGCAACCTCTGTGTCCGCTGATAAACCGAGCTCAATGAATCGAATAAAGGGAGCCTCTTCATTATAGCAATCCTTTAGGTTGTCATATCGACCTTCTCTGAAGATGGACCTGTATGGCGTGAATGCGTGGGCAGGGCCGATCAGTCCTTCACAGTCTCGGACAGCACCAGCAATCTCATCTCCCTTCAAGTTGACTCTAGGGCGACCACCCCACTCATGGTCTAGGTTGGGAGATGAGTGTTTCAGGAGTCTGCGGAGTTGTTCAACAGCTTCAAAGTCGCGAAGAACCACAAGATGGTGTATTGACTCTGCATCCTCTATCTCAACTGTAAGTATGAAACTTACCGAGTTGTGGAAGAGCCCGTCATCAGTTTCTTTGAGGTTTGTACATAGATGATGAAGCCATTGTGGTTGCGTGGCATCGCCGGTACCAATCACATCAACACCCTTTTCTTTTGCACCCTGTGCAAGCTTGGGGATTGTCATAGATTTGCTGACACCGATTGAATGCGAGGAGTGAATGTGTAAGTCGACATCGAATTGCTCCATTCATAAACTCCTCATATGTTAATGACGACTTTCGTTGTGCTAGGATCAGAAGCAAACTCGAAAGCCTTTGCTCCATCCTCCAATTTGAACTCCTTTGTGATAAGCCGCTTGACCTCAATACGACCCTTATTCAGCATATCCACTGCCTTTTTGTATGGACCAGAAAAGTTGCCAAACATGGTTATCTCGCGTTGTACGATTTCTGACGGATTAAAGCCAATCTTCTCACCATGAATGCTCTTCAGTCCAATAATTCCTCCATCTCGAATGAGGTCCAAGGCCATTGTTATGCCCGAGGGATTGCTGGTCGATTCAATTACTATTCTGGGTCCTACATCTGTCGTCAAGTCCAGTACTCGCTGCTTCCAATCAGGATTGCTTGTATTCACTATGTTTTGTATACCCAGCTGCCTCACCAGGCCGAGCCGCCATCTATTCTGATCAACTACAACGACATTGGCCCCAAATGCATCATAGACCTGAGCCACTAGAAGGCCTGTCTTTCCACATCCTATGATAACGACTGGCTCATCATGCTCAGCAGGAGCTTTTTCGTATGTTTCTATCGCTGATGCCAAAGGCTCCACAAAAATCCCTGACGAAATATCAATGCCTTCAGGAAGTGGATGTACTAGTTCAGCTGGTACACTGAGGAACTCAGCAAGCCCCCCATCAGTAGTAATTCCTAGCAACTCTTTTTCCTTGCAGCGCGCTGGTTGATTGTGTCTGCAATACCAGCACTTCCCACAAGGAACATCGACCTCAGTAGTCACCGCTGTGCCTTGTCCCAGGTCAGGTACTGAGCTTTCATGTATGACCCCGGCTATTTCATGACCCAATACAAGGGGGAGATTAACCTCATAGTCGCCTTTCCAAATGGCAATGTCCGTCGAACATATACCAACACTGCGGACCTCAATTCGGACATTACCTGGCATCAAAGGGGGTCTGGGAGTATCAGCTAACTGAAGGCCATCTCGTGTGAGAACTAAAGACTGCATCTCTTCAGCCACTCCCTTTGCTTCAACTTGCAGGCGCCTCAATAAACCCTTCGATAAGTGAGAGAAACGATGGCAAGTCTAATACTTCGATTTTCAACTTCCTGCCATCTTTTGTGAGAAATCGATAGGTTATTCTATTGGGAAGTTTCCAAGCCGTGATTTGTAGGAGACAGATTACATGCGAATCGGAATTGAATTCGTACCTGACAAACCCATTGAGAAGTTGGTCACTTGGACAAAACTTGCAGAAGAAGC
>JBHLLF010000024.1:0-41457 GCA_048885865.1 Candidatus Hermodarchaeota archaeon | reverse complement strand
CGATGGATGAGAAGCATATTGGAATTCTCAAAGAACTTGGTTTCGAAGATATCGATTCAGCTAAAATGACAAATGATTATTGGAAGCAGAGAGGCGCAGATGCTCTGGCTATCACAACTCAGGACAGAGATGTATACGGCTGCCTTGATCACACTGTTGGTGATGGCGTATTAATCTATGATATTGAAGGTACAGAGTACCTGGATATAACAGGAGGAGTTGCTGTCCGTGCTTTTGGCCTAAGGTATAAACCCTATCTAGACTTCCAGAATCGCATAGTAGATGTTGTGCATGAATTTCCTGGAATGGATTTTGATGCGATTCCTCAGACGCTTCTTGCCGAGAAGCTAGCCAAGATTACACCTGGGGACCATAAAAAGCGTGTTGCATTCACCACATCCGGAAGTCGTGCTGTGGAGGGATGTATGAAATCGGCTATGGATATTTCCGGGAAGCGAAGATTTGTCACTTTCAGGCCAGCTTTTCATGGCCGAACAGGGTACGCTCTCGCGCTGACTTCAACAAACTCCAAACACAAGTCGGGTTTCCCGCAAGGAGTTGATGTGATTCGAGTTTTCTATCCCTACTGTTACCGATGTCCGTACGGTCAAAATGTAGAGGACTGCAATCTTGAGTGTGTAGAGGCTCTTCGCTATGCTCTCCAAGTCGAAGGTGATGATATTGCGGCAACTGTCATGGAGCCAATTGCGGGAGAAGGAGGGCTGATAGTTCCGCCAGCCAAAGCTGTCAAAGGCATCTATGAGGTCACTAAGGAGTTTGGCGCATATTTCATGTCCGATGAGGTCCAAGCTGGAATGGGTCGTACAGGAAAGTGGTGTGCAGTAGAAAATCATGGAGTGGTTCCTGATTTCATCTCCATGGCAAAGGCCCTAGGCGGTGGCTATCCTATGGGTGCATCCATTGGTCCAGTTCCAATGTACACTAGCGGTGCAAGACATTCTGAAACTTTCTCTGCTGAGCCTAAGATGTCCTTGTTATCCCTCTGGATATTGAAGCATATAGAAGACGGCGACCATTTGAGGAAGAACGCAGAGAAAGGTGCATACCTCTTGAAGCAGCTCAAGGAGCTTGTTGATAAACATGAGGTTGCTGGCGATGCCCGCGGAATTGGGCTTATGGCTGGAATTGAGTTTGTGAAGGACAAGAAGTCAAAGGAGAAGGCCCCCAAACTCCGTGATAAGCTTCTCAAGAACTTGGTCCAGAAACAGAAGCTATGGGTGTTGGGCTGTGGACAAAACGTCATACGGATCACACCTAGTTATGTGATTACCAAGGAAAATATCGATGATGCTGTAGAGCGACTTGATAAGGCAATTACCGAGGAGAGCTAATCCGCCAAAATTGCGCTGGCAGCGGCAACCTTATCATTTGATTCTAGGTTTACTGTAGTGTGACCTATAGATAGCTGGGAAATGAAACGAATGGATACGCCTTCAAGCCAATCACAACCACAAAACATTACAGCTGACCACGATGGCGTGTTGGAGATTGAGGGTGACATCGATCCTGATTTCTCAATTCCAAATGACGCTAGGATTCTGATTATCAGCCAAGACCAAACCTTTCTGACGCATGGTATTCACAAATTTCCAGCGAAATTCTTTCCCGAACTTCCGAGATATCTGATTAAGCGATATTCGGAGCCAGGTCAGATCGTGCTTGATCCAATGTGTGGCAGCGGGACCGTTATTTTGGAGGCTATGCTGTCTGACAGAACCGGAGTTGGTATTGATATTGATCCCATGGCGCGTCTCATAACAAAAGTAAAGACAACTCCAATTGAACATGATATTCTGCACTCTGCTGCAAATAACCTGATGCAACTAGTCCATCAGAGGAATACATCAGGTTATTTCATTCCATCCATTCCCCAATTCAATTACAGGGATACATGGTTCAAAGACTTCGTGCTGCGAGAACTTGCCATCATTCGTGAATCAATTAGTGATCTGAAGTTATCCAAGGGGAGCAACCTTCGGGATTTCATGAGAGTTGTTTTTTCATCCATAATTCGTGATGTGTCAAATGCTGATCCTCACTGCACTCGAACTGTCATCAGAAAGAATTTGGAAAAGAAGATATCGCCAGGTGAGGTCATTACAAGGTTTGCCAATGTGCTTTCAAAGCAAGTCCGTGCCATGCATGATTTCTCAGATGTGTGCAAGTCTATGAATGTTGGCGATGTACAGATTCCTGATGGCATAGCCACACAGACTGGCCTTGAAGATGATTCTATTGATTTGGCTGTGACCTCGCCGCCCTACATTAACGCAGTTGATTATCCTCGCACTCACCAACTTGAGATGTATTGGCTGGATCTTGTGGAGGATGGGCCACTCTCGAATATGAAACGGAAGTATATCGGTACTGAAACTGTCTACAAGGATGAATATGCGCGACTAAGGGTTTCAGGATTCGAATCACTGGACCCACTTCTTGAGAGAATCTTTGATAGGGACCCGCGTCGGTCCTTCATTGTCTTCAAGTTCTTTGAGGATATGAAAGGACAGCTCAAAGAGACCTTCCGTGTCCTTCATCCTGGGGGTTACTACTGTGTGGCTATTGGCAATAACGTTATCCGAGGCAATTTAGTTGAGTCGCACAGGATACTGGAGGAGATTGCAACTTCTGATGATGTGGGATTTATGATTGAGAAGACGTTCTTTTCAGGTGTAATCCGCCATTTCATCAAGATTCCGCGAAAGGAGCGCATGGCTGGAGAATGGATTTTGGTCTTGAGGAAGATCTAGGATTGCTCTACTTGTCAACTGGCCACATGAATTGTCGGACACCTTCGATAATCTCATTCATCACATCTAGAGAATCTATAACGCCTCCTGGCACCTCCATACTATGATTTGCATTATCGACAACAACTAGACTTCCGCCTGTTGCACTCTTTAGCTGTTCGAGGATCTCCTTATCATAATGGGGGTCGGATGTGCCAATGATGAATATAGAATGCGGATGGTGCCTAGTAATCTGCGTCACAAGATGTGGCATCTTGATGAGTGGAGTATGCCATATCACTCTGCATTTTCTAGTTTCAGAGAATGTATCTAGGAGGTGACCAATAGCAAGAGTACCAAGGGACTTCCCAACAAGAACTCTGACTTCAGCATCTATCTGATCTACAGCAGCCTTGTAAGCTTCCTCAACATCAGCGTAGAGCCACCTTTGCTTGTCCTCCCATTCTAGACTATTAAAATCCTGATTATTCCAATAGGCATAGTCAACACTGAGCACACTAACTCGATTCTCAAGCAACAGGTTAATTGTGTAGTGAAGTAGTGGGCCTTGCGACGTATAGCCTCTTCCAGGGAGGACTAAAGCAGTTTTATCACTAAATCCTTTGAGTTTGAGATAGGTGTTTGGTATCTGCTTTCCATCGTATCCTGTGATCTCGATGCTCTCAAACGAATACATGAGATATATCTCTTCTCTCTTGTAGATAAGAACTGTGGAGGTTCCCCGGAAGATGATGGAATACGAATCCTTATTTGTCAAAGTCACAGGAGAAACTCAGCACAATCAGGAGGTATGATAGAACATGGTGACTACTTTCAGGTGGGATCGTGTTTGCACAGCGCTCATTCTTAGCTCTACCTCCGTCTGCGAAGTTCTTGTACGTGCTGCTTAAGAACAGGCGCCGGATGTCCCGGCAAGACCTGATCAGCAACACCTTCTTGCCTCCCAGGACAGTGAACTATGGCCTAAGTCGATTGAAGGACCTAGGTCTTATCCAGGAGCATGAACATGGAACGGACAAGCGGATGGCGGTCTATGAGCTAATTTCGGCGCCGATGTGAGCTAGTATGTAAAAGGAACGATATCTCTGAGGCTTGCTCGGAGATGTCGTTTCGGATTTCTTGAACTGCTTTCCGACACTTGTGCCAAAAGCCTCATAATGAAATCATGGAGGATTCTGTTCTGGAATACTGAGGCGATATCAGATGGACTTCTACAGCGATGCAGGTGTCGAGCCGATAGGCGAAGAAATCCGTACTCACTTCTGCACTGAGATTTCAGCAGAGATTGCAGATGCGGAAGTCATCGTTATGGGCTGGGTTCATATTCTGCGTGATAAGGGGAAGATAAAGTTCCTCGTCCTTCGAGATGAACAAGGCCAGTGCCAAGTCACTATTCCTCAGGCGAAGGTTTCTGAGGAAGTCTTTGAGGTTTCTGGACAACTAAAACCAGAGTTTGCAGTGGCTGTGACAGGCAAAGTTGTAGCCGCCAAGCAAGTCGCTTCAGGTGCTGAGATTATTCCCACTAAGATTCGAATCATCAATACAGCTCAGCGTCTTCCAATCGATGTTGTAGAGGGGAAGGTGGATATTGATCTGGATACGCGTCTCAACTACAGAATTCTCGATCTTCGGAAGCCTTCAATCAACGCTATCTTTCGGATTCAACACTCATTGGTGCGATTTGCACGGGAATATCTTGAGTCAAATGGGTTTGTAGAGATTCACACTCCGAAAATTGTAGCCGAAGCCACAGAGGGAGGAGCAAACCTGTTCGAGATCAAATACTTCGATAAGAAGGCATACCTGGCCCAGAGTCCACAGTTCTATAAACAGCTGATGCTGCTGGCTGGATTCGGAAGGGTCTTTGAAATCGCCCCAGTGTTTCGAGCTGAGAAACACAACACAAGACGTCATGTGAATGAGTATACATCGTTCGACTTTGAGATGGCATGGATAACCGATGTGGATGATGTCATGAAGATGGAAGAGAGGATGCTCAATCATTCCTTCAAGAAGACCACCAAGGCTGCAGCAGACGAACTAGAACTTCTTGATATCGAGTTGGTTGTACCAAAGGTGCCCTTCAAGAGAATCAAATATGCTGAAGCGATTGACCTTCTCAACAGTGAAGGCAAAGAACTGGCAGTCACTGATGACATTGACCCAGAGGCTGAGCGACTACTAGGAAAGATATTCCCCGAGAAATTTGGGACTGATATGGTTTTCTTGACACATTACCCATTGGAGCTTAGGCCTGCATACACAATGCCGAGTATGACAGATGAGGGGATGACTGAGAGTTTCGACCTGACGTACAAAGGCATGGAGATTACAACGGGAGGTCAGCGAATTCATATCTATGACCTTTTGGTTGAGCGATTCAGGGCCAAAGGTTTCAATCCTGACGCGTTTGCTTTCTACCTAGACCCATTCAAGTATGGTGCACCCCCACATGGAGGATTGGGCCTCGGTGTTGAACGACTCACTATGCAGTTGTTGGGGATTGAAAATGTTCGCGAGGCTACTCTTCTTCCTCGAGACCGAGACCGAATCACGCCTTGATTGACAGAATACATTCTTGATTTGCGGTGCTTAAAAGAATCATACTATACATGCAGCTACTTGCGTCAATTCAAAGCTATAAATTCTGCATTCAAGCCCGCGCAGGGTAAGGTGAAATTGCTAATGCAAACAAGATTGAAGATATCATTGGGCGGAACTTTGGTTCTGTTGTCGATTTTCATTGGCGTAGCTGCATCGGAGATAATTGCATACCTCAATACAACTACATCATCAATGCCGGGACTACCTACCATAATTGCATTCTTCTTGGGCATAGCATTGGTATGTGGATTCATTGGATTCTATCTCTTATCAGAGATAGCAGCGAGTAAGCAGAGCTGAGATCCCACGAATCAATTCAGAGGGCAGTGTGCCCTCCCTATTCTTTCTCAAACATACCTGATAATACTCTCTCTTATAGTAGCAGTAGACCATTCTCAATCAATAGTCCATTCTGGACCAAACACTTGAGTGAAGGTCTCTGCGATGCAAGAACGTCTCCAATCTGAACTCTTCGCCTCAATAGCGACACTTGACCAGCTGAAGAAGATGTTCGACTTGGGTATAGTCGACATCAGATCATATCAGAGGGAGTCGGAAGCATTGGCCAGTGAGGTAAAGGCGAACATTGCAGACCTGAAGCGCATCGGTCTAGATTTCGGCACTTTCATTCAGACTGAACGTGTTGCAGAAAGATTCCCCGATGCTATAATGCTACTGGACCTATCCCGTCGTGAGAACCGTTTCCGTGGCGACGGCATGACAACGGATGAATACTATGATCACATTGGTCTCGCAATCCTTGATGTTGCAACGGTACATGCTTCCAAGGGGCTTATGGGACTGGCTGAGCTGATTGTTGAAGTTGTGAAGCGTATGCCTGAGCTAAAGGCAATAAGCTACAGTGATGTAATCGAGGCTGTCAACCGTGTAGCTGAGCACGGATTAATCCCTGGTATTCGAACGCTGCGCGGAGGTGTGAAGGTAGTAGAGCTTAGACCGCTTGAGCTCAGGAGGGATCAGGCGGATGTAGTCAACCTCGCTGCATCAAAGGGCTATGTTTCCGTTGAAGAAGTAATGATGCTCATGAAATGGTCCGAGGATCATGCAAGGCAAGTTCTTTCCAGTCTAGTAGATGCCGGCATGGCTGTTGCAGACATTCGATTCTCAACTGGGGGCAGATACTACTTCCCAGGTCTGCGTGCCAGGGAACATGACGATGGTGGATCTATTTCACGACGTTGAGTTAAACGATGATTTTGATTGCCCCTCTCTTCTTGTCCACCCAGTCTGCAAGTCCTTTCTCTACCATTATTAGGAGTATCTGATGAAGGTCCTTCTCTGGCAGTCTAGCGAAGCTATACTCCTCTTCCTGAATGACTATTGATTTCACATCTAGTCTGACCTTTCCTGACTTCAAAGCCCATTCATAGATAATGTCCGCCCATTCCTCAAGGAATCTCCAGTAGACTCGCAATTGTCTTTGGTTTCTATCCAACCATTCTGCAATTTCCTTCTCAACAAGCACATTGCCAATTAACTTGAAAGAATCAATCTTATTCGTGATATCATTGAAGGGGGGCTCCTTGATGAAGGCGGTCACAGATAGGACATGGACATCATGGGCTTCCATCCATCTAAGAACGAAATCAGACCACTCTTCAGCCCACATGTTTCTGTCTTCTTCTCGAGGAGGTATACCATACATCCACTCTGTCTGTGTAAGATCTCCCCAGGGAGGCATGATTACAACTTCTTCCGTTTCGACTAGAACCTCCTCGGCTTCTACAGTATCTTCGACAGCAGTATCTGTTTCCACTTGCGTAGCAACAACTTCTGGCTTGTGGATTTCCTCTACTTCTTCAATCTCTTCGACAGGAATTACTTCATCTAGTGTGGGTTCTGTTGTTGAGGTTTCTGACGTAGTCTTTTCCTTCTCCTTCTCCCTACGTCGTTCTCTGACGCCCACTACCTAGGAACCCTCCGCCCAATCGATATACCTCTTAACATCCTCTGGAGAAGTTGCTGGCCTTATGTTCTCAATCGCCTGCAGGAAATCCTCTCTGGATACAGGTCGAATATCTATGATCTCTTCTTCATCATCCATTCTTCCAATACGCTGTAGGTCCCTTATTGGCTCCATGGCTGCTTCTCTACAGACAACACTGATATCGCGTCCACTGTAGCCCTCACTGAGGTCCGCAAGCTCCTCATAGTTGACTTCGGGAGCGACATCTATCTCTTCCATGTGGATCTCGAAGATTCGCTTTCTAGCTGGCTTGTCTGGGAGCGGCACGTGAATCTTCTTCTCAAACCTTGACCGAAGAGCGAAATCCAATTCCCATGGGAGATTCGTTGCGCCAATAACTGTGACCCTATCTTCAAGATCACTGGCGAGTCCCTGCAGTTCTGTTAGAAGCTGAGTCTTGAGTCTTCTTTCTCCTCCAACGTCATCACCAGATCTAGAGACTCCGACAGAATCCAGCTCATCCATGAAGACTATGGCCGGCTGATTTCGTCTGGCCAACGTGAAGAGATTCATGACTAGTTTCTCAGACTCACCAAGCCACTTGCTTACAATGTTGCCTGCTGAAACGTTGAAGAAAGTGGCATTCACCTCGGATGCCACCGCTTTTGCAATCAATGTCTTTCCACATCCCGCAGGACCGTAGAACAATATTCCTCTCCAAGGCTGACGAGACTTCCCTTTGAATAGCTCTGGATGCTTCATTGGCGCAATAATCGCATCATGAATTGCCTGCTTGGCATTCTCCAAGCCTGCAACGTCGCTCATCTTGACTTTGGGTCTCTCAGTGATGATTGTGTCAGCTATCATCTCCTGCAGTCTTCGGGTATCCTCGTCAACCTCAGCCTCAGATGCTGTTGCTTCCGTAGACTTTTCCGCTGTTGGCTCTGCTTCAGCAGGAGAAAACACTGGCGGAGTTGTCAAACCATCTGGAGGGCCTCTCGCCTTCTTCTTTATTCCAGAGATATAGCGGACTCTGTCAACACACTCTTGTGCCCTGTCAAGGTAATGTTTCTGGACTGAGGGCAGAGATGCTGCATTTGACAGTTTGATCAGAATTTTGCTTGCTTTCAGATAGTACTGAGCAGCTTCCTTCTTCATTCCTCTCTGGTCAAGCTCTATGGCCTTGTCAAGTAGGTTCTTCAGGCCTTGGTCTAATCTATCAGACATCCCTGTTCAGGTCTAACTGGGACCAGTGATGATAATAAGTTCTGTGTGACTATCACTATATGCCCGCTAATACTGGGATTAATAGATGCAGTACACCAGCTCTACGAAGGTTTAAACGCTGAGCATTCATCCTAGTGTTGTGGGGCGAAGTCCCTAGCTAAGTGGTGAGACTTTTGGATTCACTCAGAAAGGCATTCAGATGGGGTCGGAAAAAACCCGACATTGGAGAGGTTTCCAGCCAACTCAGGATTCTAACGAAGCAACTTGCTCGTGAACGAAACAAGCTTGAGAAAGAAGAACGTGACACAAGAGCGCGAGCTATCAAAGCCCGGCAAGCTGGACAAATGGATGCCTTCAAGACCTATGCAACTGAGATGGTACGTTTCAGAAGATATGCGCTCTCTACAGACAAGGCAAGGCTTCAGATTCTCAAGATCCTTACTCATCTCAATCGTGCACAGACATCGGCAAGAACAGGCCGCGCACTCGAGGAGGTTGCAAAGATTCTCGGAATGCTTGGCGATACAAGTGACACCCGAAAGCTCGTTGAGAATGTTGATGAGATTACTCGTCGACTAGACGAATTTGAGATTGAGAGCGCTATATCTGCAGAGGCACTTGATGCAAGCATGGAAGTCAGTTCAGATGATTTAGCTGCAGCCATGCAGGAGATCGATGTGGAAGTCGGATTAGCTGATGCGGCATCCGTGGCAGCTAGGCCTGCCTCTGAATCGGAAACCCTTGAGAAAGACATCAAGGACCTAGAGCGCGAACTGGGCATCTAGCTACCATCCGTACCCATGACCATGCCTTGTTGCTCTCTCGATTTCACGATTGGTCTGATATGAGTCCCGCATGAGACCCCGATATCTTCTGATGAAGTCTTCAGGGACCAAATGCCCGTTTCTCATTAGATGTAGAGTTTCGTTAATCGCATTCTGAATCTCTATTGCGTTTCTCCTGAGACATTCTATATCAGATTCGGGAGTTGGATATGAAGGGTCTCGATAGTATCCTCGTCCATAATCCGCCCGTCCAAGAGTGTCCTCAAGATGCTCCTTGAACGCTTTAGGATGGTTATAGGGATTCTCAATTCGCCCATATCTTGATGGAACTGGTCGTGGTTGATAGAAATCAGTTCTCCCAGGATATCTTTGCTGCACTTCTGAGGCATTGCCAGTTGCGGAGAGCAATGAGTATACCAATCCCTCTATCTTGAGTCTAACATCGCTAATATTGAGGTTCTTCTGTTCTATTTTTCGAACTCTCTGAAGATCACTCTGCATATACTTCTCAAACTTCCTCGCAATCTCAAAGTAATCTGGCATGACCTTCTTTGTTTCCTCGCTGCAGGAGATCTTCAAATCGCCTTGTTTGAGTCGCAACACAATTCTCTTGCGAAGTCGGCCATCTTCTTCGATATCTTTCAAATACATCAGTGGGAACTGAAATACAATCTCAGTCTTCTTGCGTAGTAATCCCGTTTCAGCCACTAGGAATAGCCTCTTGTTAGTGATGAAGAGTGTACCGTAGGCTTTGTCATTTTTCAAGAAGTTGCTACCTACAACCTTGATGTCCGGCAGAGCAGCTACAGGCAATTCATTGACAGAGAGTTCACCATGTTCATAGAACTCTGCGAATTCCTTCCTATGATAGCTCAGACCATCGAGCTGAGCCATTACTTCCTTCAGTCTTGGTCTGACCTCATCAAGGCTATCGTCGACGTGTTGCTTGTAGTATGTCCCGAGCTCTGATACTCTATTTCTGACACCTTCAATGAACGGGAACTGAGCAGGAGTCCACTTGCTATAGTCAATGAGGCCTTTTGTTTCAGCAGCGATTTGCTTTGCTACTATCTCTGCTTGGTTTCCAATTCGGCTCTTGATTGCTGGCATCTCATCCTGCACTGACTCGACTTTCTCCTCTATCCAATGATAATGTAAGAAGTTAGCCATCCTGAGGGATACAAGCGTTCTTTTGGCATTATCAAGCTTGGTCATGAACTCTCGCAATTTGGTATGACCGTACTGAATGCTCATGATGGCTTGCCTAAGCTCTTGCGCCAGAGTTCGTCGTCTTTCCTCCAATAGGATTATGTGACTTGAGTGGCATCGAGGACAAATGTCAGCTGTGCGTCTACCTGCGTCAATGTTCTCAGATTCGCACTCAGGACAGCTTTCTATCTCTTCGCCTTGCAACGTGGTCAACGTTGCGTGACAGTCACGGCACATATGATACTCTTTGGTTCTTGAGTCAAGGCACTCTGAGCAAAGCACCGTCCCACAATCTTCACACAAGTGACTGGCTCTGTTTCTTTGACAGACAGGACAGCGATGAGATGAGGAGTCTAGAGTCAAGTGTATACCTCCTGCAGACTATGAAGTAACATGAGGAATCCAAGAATAACCCGTGTATCACTCGGGTATTAGTTACATAGAGTTTCACCGAGAGGATTTGACCAGTCCATATCAGTTATAATAGATTGAACATCAGCAAAAACCTGTCAGGAGATGCCTATGGAAGACATAGCTCAGGCTGCAATTGAGGCGGCTATCAACACTGGCGCAACATTTGCTGATGTGCGAATAGAGAACACCGTCACCACAATCATTGAGATGACGGATGGTGTTACAAAGAGGTCCATTGCTTCACGACTGAAGGGGGCTGGGATTCGAGCGTTCATTGATGGTGCTTGGGCCTTTGCTCAAACAACTGACCTTACCGTTAACGGTATGCGTGAAACAGGTGAATCAGTGGCAAAGCTAGCAATAGCTACCAAGACAAAGGTCAATGAGAAGTTTGAGATGGATGGGCCTACCTTCAATGACAAGGTTAGAGTCAAGCTGAAGAAGCCCTTCAAGGACATTCCGGTTGAGGACAAGATTGAGTATATCAAGAGAATTGATGAGCAGCCTCGTGCCTATGACAAGAGGATAGTCAACACCCGCTCTGTATATGGTGACCTCTGGACCGAGCTATATGTCGCAAATTCCCTGGGGACAACAGTGAGCGAGGAGAATGCACTTCCTCGAGTAATCTCTGTCTCAACTGCCAAAGATGGTGCTAACAGACAACGGGCGTTCAAGTCCTACGGGGTCAAGGGTGGTTTTGAAATGATGGAGATAGAACGGCCGCAGACCATCGGCGAAGAATCTGCAAAAATGGCAATCGATCTACTCTCATCCGTAGCTGCAAAGGGAGGCACCTACGATGTCATCATGGACCCAGTGCTGAACGGCGTAATGGTCCATGAGGCATTTGGTCATGCCTGTGAAGCAGACAACTGGCCAGCTCACACAACCGTTCTCGAGGACATGGTCGGAGATTGTGTTGGCCCTGATCACCTCAATCTGAGCGACGACCCTACTATGCCCGGAGAGCGGGGGTCGTTCGAATATGACTGGGAGGGTACAAAGACGAAGAAGCGAACTCTTGTCAAGGATGGCGTTCTCACCGAGCTTCTGCATACCCTTGAAACGGCAGTCCGTCTAGACATGCAACCAAATGGCTCTGCAAGAGCACAGTCATTCATGTACGCTCCGTTGGCCAGGATGTCAAACACAATCATGGAGCCAGGTGACTGGGACGTCAACGAGATGATTTCAGAAACAAAGGAAGGTGTGTTGCTCTGTAGCTTCAACTATGGATATACAGAGCCCTCAAAAGGGCAATTCATGTTTCAAGCCAGTCATGGCTATCTGATTGAGAATGGAGAGCTTGGCCAAATGGTCCGCGATGTTTCTCTTGCTGGGCAGATTCTTGATGTATTGGCAAAGATAGATGCAGTCGGCAATGACTTCTACATGGATGCAGGGTCTTGCGGGAAGAACGGGCAGATGATACCTGACATGAGTGGAGGCCCTCATGCCAGAATTCGTAGTATTCCCGTAGGAGGCATGTAGAGTGAAGGAGAAGCTTCTAGATATAGCAGAAAAGGCAGCTAAGAAAGCTGAATCATTTGGTGCCGACCAAGTGGAAGTCTACACGTCGTCATCCCGTACTTTCTCCATTGATGTAGAGAACAATTCAATCAAGAGTGCCTCAGAGCAACGAGACACGGGTTGCGGAATTCGGTCAGTTGTTGGAAAAGGGGTGGGATTTGCATATGCTACAACTGTTTTGGAAGCTGACCTTCTGGAGGCTGCTGAGATGTCTGTTAGACTCGCCAAAGCCTCTCTTCCTGACCCGGACTTTGTTAGCCTTCCATCATTCGATGGCAGTTACCCTGATGTACAAGGACTCTACGATCCTGAAATAGTCGCGTTGGATTCCGAGCATTTCGCTGAACTGATCATCCGTGGAGTTGACGCCACTCGATCCAGGCTGGATGGCATGAATGTTGCAGTTCAAGCTAAAATGAGTTCATCATATGGCACTAAGGTTATTGTCAATTCGCTTGGAATCAAGGGTTCTGGCGAAACGACATCTGTATTGATGTATACCGAGCCCATTATCAAAGAAGACGGTGATCAAACATCCAGCTATGAAGTCCAGCTCTCTCGCAACCTCAAAGGGATCGACCCCGAGTGGATAGGCAAGACATCTGCAGAGAATGCGTTGAGCAATCTGGGCGCCAAAGTTATTGAAGGTGGTGAGATGCCTCTTGTTCTTGCTCCATTTGCCGTAGATACTATCCTAGGGGGAGGGTTCGCTGGAGCAGTGAACGCTGAGGAAGTCCAATATGGCCGCTCATACATTGCAGATGCATTGGGCGAAGAGGTATCGACTTCACAGCTTCGAATTATTGATGATGGTCTTATGAAGTCCGGCGTCGCGTCTAGATCATTTGATGCCGAAGGCCATCCATCTCAACGTACTGAGATTATTGATGATGGCGTCCTAATGAGCCTATTGCACAACTCCTATACTGCCAACAAGGATGGCGTCGACAACACTGGAAATGCCAGCCGCGCAGGATATGCAGGAGTGCCCTCGATATCCTCGTCAAACTTTGTAGTTGCATCTGGAAAAGGCACATTGGATGATCTCATCGAAGAAGTTGGCAAGGGAGTTCTATGCCGCTTCACTGGGGACCGACCAAACATGACAACCGGTGACCTCAGTGCAATGATTATGGAAGGGTCATATTTCGAGAATGGAGAGATTCAGCATCCTGTCCAAAACACGCTCATCGGGATCAACATGCGCGATCTGCTGAAACGTATTGAGATGGTGGCTGCAGATACTCGAGTTGCGTTCTCGATTATAAGTCCATCAATCGTCATTAGCTCTGCACAGGTTACCTCTGGCTGACTACATTCGTTCGACCACAGGAATTCCAAGAATCCTTAGGCAATTCACCATCGTAATCTTGAATGCCTTCACCAGTTCGAGCCTGGCATTTTTGAAATCTGGCTCCGCTTTAAGCACTGGGCAAGAATCATAGAATCTGCTGAAGAGCGTTGCCAACTCATAGCAGTATGCAGCAATTCTGTTGGAACTAAACCCTGTTCCCCAGGTTTCTTTCTTCAGACTCCTCACTACTTCAATAATCATATCTGGGAAGCGGGAGATGGCTTTGATGAGCGCAAATTCCGCCTCCTCTACCAACAGTTTTAGATCGGCTTTTGAAGAATCCGTTTCATCTACCCTCTCTAATATTCTCTGCGCTCTCGCAATAGAGTACTGCAGATATGGAGCTGCATCTCCGTTGAAGTCTAATGCATCGTCCCATCTAAATGTGATTTTTCTGTCTGGTGATGATTTCAACAGCAAGTATCGAACAGCACCTGTTCCTACCCTAGCAGCCACATCATTTTTGAAATCCTCAGACTCCTCAGGATTTCGTTTTTCAACCTCCTTTCTGGCTAGAGCCTCTGCCTTATCAAGCACCTCGTCGCATGAATACCCTATCCACGTGCCCTCCCTGCCTGAGAAGTCCTCATCTTCAAGTCCAACAAATTCGTACGCGATATGATGTGAGTCACTACTCTGTTCATTATATCCTAGGAGTCCAAGCACCGTGTAGACCAGCCGTTGCGGCTGAGATTGCTCAGATCCAATTATGTTGAAAACAAGGTCAACAGACCCAAGGGCTCTCTCGGCTCCATCGACAGCAGTTCTATACACGGTTTTGCCGTTTGGCTGCCGCTCAAACTCTTTGTATAGGAATGGGTCTTCTATTATCCCAAATTTCCACATCTGTGTGGCTACATCTGCGCCAGTGTAAGTCCTAGTCCCGTCTGACCTGAAGAGGACCTTCAATGGATCCTTCATATCCTTGAACTCTTCAATTGTCCTGAGGTCGGCTACTATACATCCTGCCTTCTCACCGTTTTCAGGGATGAAGATGTTCTCAGTTTCTAGCATCATCTTTCGGGCTTGATCCAGCAATCCACTGTGAGCAATCGCACTCTCCCATATCTGGTAATCATGAAAGATTCCGAGTCGATATGCAGTCTGACATTGTGCTCTCACGCATTTGGTGACCATCTCTTCGCTGACTCTGGCCGCCTCGCTCTCCAAGCTCTCGAGGTCACGAGCAACCGCCCGAATCTCGGTTTCTACTTTCTTGTCCTTCTCAAAGGCTTCATGCACACCAACATATAGGTGCCCAAGAAAGTGATCATATTTCTCATCTCCAGGGGAGGGTTTGTCCTTCATCAGCTTCCAAACGAGCTGGGCAATCTGCAATCCAAGGTTATTGATGTAGTCAGTTCTAATCACGTCGTATCCTGCTGCCTCAAGGACATTGCCTAAGGTGTCCCCAAGAACAGCATTTCTGGTATGGCCAATGTGCCACGGCTTGGATGGATTTACCGCCGGGTACTCCATTAAAGCTCGATTGCCCTGAAATTCGTCAGACTTACCATAGTCCTGATATGATCGACCAACCGTTCTGATGACAATATCAGCAAGATGGCCTCTTGACAGAAAGAGATTGATATATGGCCCCTTTGTGTCCACCCTATCTATCAGGGGCTCCTTCTTGACAGCACTATCAATCTTCTGCGATATTTCCGCAGCAATCTTAGCTGGACTCTCCTTTCTTTCCTTTGCAAGGCGAAAAGCTATGGTGGTTGCAATATCTCCTAGCTTCGCGTCTGGAGGAATCTCAAGGTTCTCGTGAGCTGTCACAAGAGAGACAGACGCAGACTCAGCTAGAACTCTTGCGGCTATGTCCATCACATGACTCCATGGATTATCTGTCGTCTTGTCAGTCTTCACAGCTGGTTTCCTCGTTGGGTGGGTCATAGCTACCCGGTGTTGACTCATAAACTAAGCGCTACTTCACAATTGTTTCAGGCTGAATAATGATTCGCCATTGAATGTTTTAGCGCCCAGACTGGTCTTTAATTTATTCAATTATATAACTGAACATCAAAGAAAACCTACAAAGAGTTTATAATGATTTAATATCTGCGCATAGGTGTTCTCTCTGAGAATACCCGCGTCCCGCAAATGTGCTCCTTCACCGCCATGATTGGGGCACACCGCACAGGTATCAACAATTACTCTGACGGCAACCCTACTCCCCCGATAGGGTTTGCATGGAGATGATTGCACTGGCCAGCAAACACGCGAAGACCAAGAAATCCGGAGAAAGCAAAGCTGGTGCGGCTAGATACGTCTGTTCTACGTGCACTTCTGATGAAGTCTATATTGATAGTACGAGGGGAGAGGTAACCTGTTCTAATTGTGGACTAGTTCTTTCTGATAGATCCATTGATATGGGTCCAGAATGGCGTGCATTCACTGCAGATGAGCAGAATGCTCGTCAGCGCGTCGGCGGACCAACAGACTGGAGTAAGTTCGATCAAGGGCTTACCACAATAATTGGTCGCCAGAATGTGGACGCCTCAGGAAGGAAATTGACTTCTACCAGACGGGCTCAAATACATAGACTACGTAAATGGCAAATACGCACCAAAGTGCACTCTTCTGACAAACGTAACCTTGCGGTTGCTATGACAGAACTTCATAGAATCAGCTCTCAGTTGAGCATCCCCTATTCGATACGAGAGACATCTGCAGTGATTTACCGAAAAGCACTGCGTAAGCGTCTCACGAGAGGGCGTACGATCTTGGGGATGATTGCAGCTTCATTATACCTTGCATGCAGGGTGCACCAAGTTCCTAGACCTCTGGAGGAAGTCTGTGATCAGATACACATCACTAGAAAGGAACTCAGTCTGTGTGTCAGACTGATTCTAAGGTATCTGAATCTCAAGATTCCTCACAGTAATCCTGTGGAGTTTGTGCATCGATTCGGAACTGAGTTGGGACTTGAAGGCGATGCCAAGAAGAAAGCTATAGACATTCTTGAGATGGCTCGAGAGGAACGACTTACGATTGGCAAAGATCCAAAGGGAATGGCTGCTGCAGCGATTTACGTTGCAAGTATTCTCACGGGTCAACGCCGGACCCAACTTGAAATCGCTCGCACTGCGCGAGTGACTGAAGTAACGGTTCGAAACAGATACAAGGAAATGGTTGAGAAGCTGGGGATTTCCACAACCTAACGGAGAACGCAGTCAAAGAGTTGGAAGGCAGAGGAATGGACAGGGTCCAAAACCCTGTCCTTTTGTTCTTTTTCCTGTATTATTCACGTCCGACATAGTCTTATTTCTAAGCTCTACCAATGGCATCCTAGGAGCTTGACCGACAATGTCCAACAAGAGATCGGTCCAAGGTATATGGCTGATTGAGCGTGGTAGCGGTAGAAATCTCGTTAGTAGAGCCTATGCCAATATCGAGATTGATATGGATTTGATTGCTCCTTTTCTTTCAGCGACTCACACCTTCATAGACAAAGCAGCACAAGAGAGTCTCAAGACTATTGATACGGACACAAATCGCTACATCTGGGAGGCGAATGATTATCTTCTCTTTGTAATGGTTGTTTCCAAAAGTGCGCGAGTCAGTCATATGCGCTTCATCCTTGAATATGCTATGAACGAATTCATGAAGAATGAGATACCTCCAGACAATGACATTGAAATGATGCTGAAGCAATGGCATGGACGCCCTGGCCAGTTCAAGAAATTTGGGACTTTCGTTGATGAACTTGTAAGTCAATATGAGGTTACAGACGAAAGCCTTGTAGCTGGAAAATCGATGGACTGTTTGGCTGTTTACAGCCATCTCTTCAAAGCTCTTATGAAAGTCAAGACTGACACGGACACACGGAGGAAACTTGTGAGAGAAATCAAGAAGTCGCTGAAACCCATCAAGGAATTCTACAGTTTCCTCGATGTTGTCACTGTTGACTCTGGTGGTATTGATGTCTTGAATATTGATGTCAATATCGCTCACTATAAGGAGCTCAGAGTCGCGTTGGAAGAAATATTGAAGATATTGAGTAAAATAATCCAGTCAACCGTTTCGAAGAAAGTCTACCAGACAATGCTATTCAAGCATGCAATGCCATATGTAAAGTCAGATGTCGAGCGTCTTCAAACATATGCTATTCTGGATGATGTAATTCGGCATCTTTTCTAGGCTTTACCCAACATCACAACATCTCGTTCTACAATCTGACCTCTTTTCCTCTCAGGGAGAGTACTGCGTTCAGGGATTACCTGAAGCTGTTTGTGTTTTGGCGCTGCCTCTGCAAATGCATCTTTGGGAAGGAGCTTAAAGACCATGAATCCAGTACCTTCCGTCATAGGTGCAAGATCTATGGAAACCTGCTTCTCAGTTGTGTTTACAACAGGCAGGGTCATTGCAATTCTGCCTCCCGGTCTGAGACAGGACTCAAGACTCTGGAGCACCTCACGATACAGCACAGTGAGCTCCTCTATACTGCTTACCGCTTCTCCATAAGAAGGAGGTTCAGAGTACGTGGGACCAAGATGTGGCTCAAACGCCACAGCATCTACTTCACCATCAATGAGCTTAGCCGCGTAGCGTGCATCGCCTTTGATGAGCTTGAAATCCAACCATTCACCAAGGCCCGACCCCACCCATTTAAGATTCTGGCCTGCTCCCTTAATCATTGATTGCTCGATATCAATGCCCACGCATTTCATGCCAAGCATTGCAGCTTCCATCAGTAGTGTTCCAGTGCCGCAGAATGGATCAAGCACAGTGTCTCCGGGTCTCGCACCGGATAATGTGAGGAGAGTTCTACAGATTTTGGGACTAGTGCTAATCTCTGCTGACATGAAGGGTCTAGTTTCGTCTCTGTACCTCTGGAGCGTTGAGTCATAGACTGCTACTGTCTTAGCAATATGCAGTGTATCCTCCATTAGAAGAGCTAGCAACTCGGCATTTGGGGGACTCAAAAGGCCGTGTCGACCGATGCTCTGAGGCCAAAGTGCTACATTTGGTCGACGTGCATCTCTCTTATCAGGGCCGTCATAGACATAGTACACGGCTTTCTTCGCACCAAGTTCCAGAATGCGTTTCTTGGTCCACTCATCAAGTCCAAGAGTGAATTTTCTAAGATCAATAGTAGTCTGTTTTCCCAACATTGGGTATGTGCTGACTCCAAATTTGACCTTGCCTCCCTTCAACTTGTTCCAGATGCGGTCAGTCCACGGAGCCTCTTGAAACGCTATTCGTGCCTGTTTGTCTACTTTCCCTCTTGCTGGAAAAGCACCCTCCACAAGTGACCTGTCATATGCAGACACAACTCTGCCAACTTTGAAGCAACCACCAAGTGCGCTCTGAATCTCGACTAACTGCTCATCATCTAGCTTTTCCTCAATCTCCACAATAGCTGCTGTCCTCGAGTAGTCCTTCACGCCATCAGCAAGACCTCTATCTCGGATATAGACGACTAGCTCAGCAAGGCTAAGCAGCCAATTCTTCCCAAGGACAAATGCATAATCAGTCATTGATGAATTACTCCAGAGCTTCATAGAGATGTTTTGTATACAGAGCGCCTTCGAGAGAATTAGGTGTTTCCGATATGAAGGTGGGGGTATAGCCCACTTCTTTCACTATCTGCATTAGAGGGAGAATATCAGGTCCCCACTCTCCGCCCAGTGGTCTATGAGACTTCTCTCCTCTCTTTGTGTAGGTGATTCCGCTTACGTGGAAGTGCATGTTATCAACAAAACGATTTCCCAGCTGGTCCTCGAATCTACCAATTATCTCAAGGTAGCTTTCCTTATCGTTGATTTGGCCCATGCTCCGCGCATATAGATGTGCCCAATCGATTGCAGGAAGACAACCATCCACATCTTGGCATAATCCAATCAGCTCATCGACGGAGCCAAATGCACCCTTCTTGCCTGCGGTTTCGACCATGAGAATAGCCCCATCTCCTAGGTGTCCCGCTTTCTCCCAGACCTCTTCCACCGCATCCCTAACAACAGCATAGGCTTCTTGTTGAGAAAGTCCGCTATAGCCCCCAGGATGAAAGACGATTCTCTTTACGTGCATTAGAGGTGCGAATTGAAGTGCCTTCGCTAGCCTACCCTTTGACCTTTCTCGGACGTCTTGCTGCCTGGAAAGCAGACTGATGTAATACGCTGCATGCATGCTCATTGAGATTCCAGACTCTTTAGAAAGGTGACCAACAATCTCAGCTTTTTCTGGGCCCATACGCAGACCGTAAACAGCTGCATATTCCAACGCGTTCAGGTTGACCTCGTTCAAGAGAGAGAAAACGCGTGACACGCTTCCCTTGGCAGCAGAAGGATAGCCTGCTGGACCGAATCTGATATCTGCCAGGGACGTCATTCCTCCACACTTATGGATCAAGGTGATGGACTACCACGGTCGCTTTGACATCTCCTCATATGAGTGATTGGGTCGACATTGGACTCAGCGGAAGTCTTTAATCCCGAAACCTCCCCGGACCTTTGAGAGGGAGGATAAAAATGACGGAAGGTCCTATTGAATCAGAACCGCCATCCTCAAATCAGAAGATTGACCCAGTTGCATTCCTTTCAATCATTCGGCCGCAGAACTGCTTCATTGGATCGCTTACAGTAATTGCTGGCTTCCTAATGAGCTACAGGCAAGACCCTGTCCTCAACTTGTTCAATACTCTCTATATTCTTGCATTTGCATATATCACATACTTCACAATTGCTGCTGGATCCAATGTTGTCAACGATATTTACGACATTGAGATCGATAAGATTAATCGTCCGCATCGTGCTCTCCCCAGCGGTAGGATGACCATCAGGCAGGCATGGATTTACGTTGCAGTTCTTAGTGCAATTGGCCTAATCTTTGGTCTTCTGACTGGTCCATGGAGTACCTTGATTGTATTGGTCTTTATCGCCATAGGATATGCATATGCAGCGAAAGTCAAGACCTGGGGTCTAGCTGGTAATTTCATGGTTGCGTTTTCATTTGCGTTTGGTGTATTATACGGGTCTTTCGTCTATGCAGAGCAGACCATGAGCTATATGATTCCGATTCCTTCATGGCTATTCTTCCTTACCGCGTTCATGATTCTTCAAGCCCGGGAAACAATCAAGGGCGCTGAGGATGTTGAAGGTGACCGAATCAGGGACGTAAGGACAATTGCTAGAGTATATGGATACAACGCAGCAGCTGGAGTTGCTGCGCTTCTGAATCTCATTGGTGTGGCGTGCTATTCCCTAGTCTGGATTCTAAACTTCGCTAGCTGGGAACTCTGGCCTCTTCTCATACTTGGCTCAGGCATTGTTTTGGGTGCTGCTATTGCGCCACTGACCGGTCCTGATGACAAGAAACGCCTCTTGATAGGAAGCACACTCGATAAGATTGGTGCTCTTGTGGGCCTTATAGCCTTTGTAATCATTCCCCTGTATGGCCTGCCACTCTAGTGAACTTGCAAGAAGGTCCAGATCAGGACTATCATACAAGCTAGGGACACAAGTGTTGCCCACCTCGTGGAGGTGTCATGTGCCTCCCTTATCCCAAATATCAGTAAGAATCCTGTCCAGAAGAACGCTCCTACCGTCATTAGATCTATGATTTCCCAACTAGGCGACGAGAATACTGAGTCAACAATGCTCCCGTACTGTGAAGCCAGATTTGCAGGAAATGTGGGCAGAGTTGTCATTATGACAAAGATTGCAGCTATTCGAATGAGCACGACAGGAAGCATGCTATAACCAACGATTGCTACGGATTTCCGCTTGTTTCCAGTACCTCCAGTAATTCTGAAGGCTAAATGAGCGAAGGCTCCACCGATAATTAGGTAGAACATACCAAGCATCATGTAGGGAACAATGGTGGCCACTCCAGCAAGGATGACCTGGGGCGCCCATTGACTGCTCAATATACTCACGTCTGCAGTCTGTCCCGAGGTCACGTTGACTGTGACTGTGACAGTGAACTTGGATGATATTGCCAAGAAGAATCCAAACAAGACCAGAGCATTGGCAATTATGACCAACATCGGTCCAGCGGCGTCTGGTCTTCTTCCGATATCCCGGTAAGCCGCAGCAGGGCGTCGAATTACTCCCCATAGTCTGTCCCTAATACCCATCTCCCTTACATCTGGCGCATCAGGTCTCTTGAGCATGGGTAGAATTCTCTCAAGGGTTTCCTCAGCAATCTCCTCATTGCATACTGGGCAAATAGTAGCATCGGCTGGGACAGGACTGTCACAGAACTCGCATCGCCGCATTGTGAATCATCCTATGGTGGCTGGTCTGACTATTCTACGGACCACCGCATATAGCGGTTTCTAGGGTCCCCTCCGTGCCACGACTTCACCCATAGGGACTTACCACATACCAAACCGCTCGAAGATCGGGCTGAGATGAACTGTCACATATGGAATCAAACTATCCCATAGGCTCTGTGAGAGGTTGAGAATTAGAGCATATGTGACTATAAACTCAGCCGTCCATGATGGTCCATATAGAATTGGCACCATGACCAGATTTGTCGGGACCATTATGAGTAGTCTTACGAGAGTGGCAATGACCATTGCACTAATGAATAGCGTCGGAACAGCTAGACGTATTCCTCCTTGGCCTTGCCCCCGAAACCTAACAAATAGCCAAGGAATGACAATCATAGGCAGAGTAGCCATTAACTTGAATATGGGTCCAACGCCTGAAGGATCAAAGAAGAACAATCCAAAGGTTCCAGCAATCACACTGATCATGCCGACCCAGATTCCACCTACAAGGAATGCTATAATCCAGAAGAACGAAACGGGGTCAAAAAGTGCAATATCCCATACGGGAATCCTAGGAATCACTGAGGCAATGGGAGATGCAGCCAGTGAGAGAGAAGCCATGATTCCTGCTACCGCTACCTTCTTGACATTTTCACTAGTTGGTGAAACTTCAGAGAGCTGCCAGTCCTGATCATCATGTGCACGCTCGGGAGAAGCCATAGCAGCATCTGCCTCCTTTCCTGATGGGTCTTGCATGGGCTCCTGCGTACCTGAGCTCCTAATAAGTCTACTCAATAAGCACAAGTTACTCAATCTTGAGTAATATCGGTAGAAAACTCGTCTAGACTTGATTGTCTCTCCTCAACTGGTGCTTTTTGAAGAGCCCTCTCGAACTTCGGCCTGCTGAGCATCTGGAGCAGCTTCCTGGTGGGCCTAAGCCAATCAGGGTTTATTCTCCATTCGGCCCAATCGATACCTGATGACAAGGAAGTTCTACTAAGAATAAGCTTTGAGCTGACCAGATCATTCATTCCCTTCAATATCGTTCCGATTGTGACTGCCCCGACAATCGCTCTTTCTTGTCTTGCCGCCCTCAGCAAATCTGCAGTGGTCACCCAAGTGCCATCCTCAATCAAGACTCTCAGCACCTTGGACCTCACCGCATCTGACTCAATGATTCCCTTTAGCGGAGCCAGATTTATGGATTGGAGATGTCGTGTTTCTGACTCATTGCTTCTCCATGGGTCTGAGTTTCGGTCTTCTTTTAGTGTCCTGAAGTCCATTGTCTGTCAACTCCAACTAGTATGAGATATCTGATTCTTTTGAACCGAAGTATTATCTCGATTATCCGCTAAGCGATTGTGCGCGTCATTGCACAACTCTTTAAAGAAAAGAACTTAGAAAAAGAAATGAGGAAAAGAAATGACTTCCAAGGCCCCCCTAGCAGACTTATTCAGTAAAAGCTTCGAAAAACCGTCGGATCTTCTATGCTGTGCTTTTGGATTGAGGGACACAGAGATAGATGTATACTTCTCTTTAATCACGGGGCCAAAGACTGTCAAAGAGATTGCAGCGCGAATTGATAGAGATCGTAGTACTGTTCAACGTGTGCTGACCAGCCTTAAGGATAAGGGTCTGGTGGAGATGAATGAAGAAACCTTTGAGCGTGGGGGGTTCTATCATGTGTACAGGGCAATTTCTACAGAGTCAGTGAGGGGAGAGATTCTTGCTCGACTTGACCGATGGTATGAGGAAACCAGAAGATTCTTGTTGGAACCATGGGGCGACCAGCTTACCTGAGCCATGGTGTCTTGAGGTATAGCGATATGGGCACGATTCCTCTCCAAAAGAACACGGTAGCCTTGACAACTCTTGCCATGCTAGCAGCGATGGGCATTGTGGTTCGCATGTTTGTGCGAATTCCAGTGATACCTGGCCTACTTGATTTAACGCCTGGATTCCTGTTCTCAGAAATTGGGGGAGTCATTGGTGGTTTGCCGGGCGGGGCATTGGTCGGCGCAATAGTCGGTCTTGGAGGTGCAATAGCTGGAGGAGAGCCGCCGCTGCTGCCCATGATTGGCAATATCTGCTTGGGAATAGGAACTGGATATGCTATTCATGTAAAGGCAGATAGAAACAGCCTGCTCTATATTGCAATGGTCATCATCGGAGGAGGGATCATAGGAGGCTTCATCCCTAGCATGACCATTTTCGCAGCATTTACCGAATCAATAGAACTCACGGTTCTCTATGCTACAATTGATATGCTTCAGGCATTTCTATGGGCATTTGTTGCGCTGTTGCTGGAAAGGATTGTGATCAGACCTACTATTGGTCAATATCTATATCCGGATGATGAATTCCAAGAGCTTGCCCAATAGGAAGGAGAGGCAATGACGGACCGCACGATTACAATAGATATCGGAACCGACCTTTTTGGGGCAAATGAGGAAGCTGCGTCCCATAACGCCGAGCTATTCAGAAAAAATGGAATTAGATCCATTGACATTATGGGATCCGTTGGTACAGGCAAAACTCAGCTCATCGAGGCTCTCTGCGAGAGATTACGTGATAAGTACCGTATCCTGATGGTAGCCGGTGACCTTGCAACAACAATTGATGCGGATCGTGTAGCCTCCCATGGAGTTGATACGGTTCAGATAAACACAGGAACCGCATGCCACTTGGATGCAAGAATGCTCCGAGTCGCTTTGAATGACATCGATCTGTCCAATTACGAGCTCATATTCATAGAGAATGTTGGAAACCTCATCTGTCCTGCAGGATATTCCTTGGGAGTAGACAAGAAGATTGTTGTTGTAAGTGTGACTGAAGGTCCCTATATGATAAAGAAGCATCCCCTCACAATAAAACGAGCTGATTTGGTTGTCATCAACAAGGTCGACCTCGCCAAAGCCGTAGGTTTCGATCTCGGTGCCCTCGAAGATGATGTACGGGAGGTTGACGCAAACATCCCGGTCCTACGGGTCAGCTCAGTGACTGGTGAGGGAATAGATGCCCTTATAGAATCCCTAGGTTTCTAAGAGGCGGCCTCGGTTTCAAGTAGGTCTAAAAGGGCCTTTCTAACGCCCTCGATATGCCCTGCGCCCAGGACTGCTACAATTTTGCCTTCTACATCTTTCATGATACTTCTAAGCGCATTTGCCACGTAGAAATCTCTCTGATGTATTAGGGCATCAGCAAGGTTGGGATATTCTGAATTAAAATCCTTCATCAGATTCTCAATTGCCCCTTCCTCCTTTAGCATTCCCAAGATATCCGTGGCATCACCTTCTTGAAGGTCCTTTTGTGCATCAGGCACCACTCCCATTAGGCGATAAATCTCGTCCAGGGGCACTCTAGCTATAGCTTGCATTGTGACATGGATTGGTCTGTCTACGAGAGCTATCTTTGCACCAATCTTTCGGCCCTCCTCGATGGCTGCAAGCATCTCTTCACCGACATTGGACCCAGTCATCTCCCCCAGGCTCTTCTCAAGCGTTGCCATGTGTTGTATCAGATCTTGTGCGGCATCCCCTGATGATGCGGGCTCCCAGTTCGCCATTGTCTTGTCAGGATCCATAAGTTGTTGGTATCTCTGATGGTCCAACTCAACAGCAACGACATCAGGTTGAACATCTTTAACTGTTTCTCTTGCACGTTCAACACTTTCTATATCAGTATGAATTACTGCCACAAAGACCACTCGGTCGACCTCATTGCTCAAGATGAATTCACTTGCCATGCTCAGAAGATGCGAGTCTTTTCACTGTTTTGAACGTAACATAATTGTGCGTATTTGCGAACCGCAATATAGTACACGTTAATCTACACTTCTCTGTACTTTCTGTTGTCAATAAACTATTTGGAATAGCCAGAAGATTTTTCTCACGCAAAGCGTTTACTGCAGACAGTCATCAACACTACGGGGGCACACAGGTTGAAGGCGGAACTAAACCAAACATTTGCAAAACTAATGAATCCACGAATGAATGCTGGACTTGTCATGCTTCACACTCTTCTGGCTCCCTTGCAAGGGACTCCAGTCGAACCAAGTGCTGTACGAGAGAATGTGGATAGAATTGTAAAAGAACGAGAAGTTTCCAAGCAATCTATATCGAATGTTGCTGGACGACTGGAAGCATCTAATATCATAGAGCGGACTAAGGGCTATTCGGTCAACTATGGATATCTCATATCCATGTTGCTGCATAAGATGATAGAGATGTCAAAGCGTATGAATGATCTAGAGGAAGAGCTTCTGAACTTAAAGGATCTATTAAGCCCTTCAGCCTAGTCTGCGGGTATAGTTGTGGAAACTTTATTCAAGTCGTTGAAGAATGCGTTCAAGGCCCCTGTAGTGATGTGAGGCATAACAACTAGCCTCAATGAGGGTGGCAATGGGGATGCTGCCATCCGCCATCCCCGTTTTTCCATCTTCATAATAATCGTTTCGAGAGGCACCTCTTTACTCCTAATTCCAAGAATGTTCATCACCGGCTCAATAGCAATCTCCAATAGAGGATTGTCCTCAACTCTCTCCTTTCCTAGATGAGTCTGTGCCATGCAACCTCTAACTATCTCTCTGTACCCAGACCGGCCAAGATGCTTCATTATCGCCCATGTGGCTAAGATTGACGCCGCGGGTCGAGTTCCCAACATGGACGATTGCTTGGAGCTAGCTCCTGGAAGATATGGTATCTTTTTGGTTATCGCTCTGAGATGGCGACCTGATTTGAAGATTAGGCAACCTGCAGGTATTGGCGCAAGGCCCATCTTGTGAGGATCAACGCTGACGCTAGTAACTCCATTTACCTCAAAGTCATAGGAATAATCTCCCAGCCCAAGGTCGTTCAAGAAAGGAATCACAAAGCCGCCAAATGCAGCATCGATGTGAAGAGGGATTCGATGTTCAGCGGCGACTCCGCCTATCTCATCAATCGGATCTATCTGTCCAAGATACGTTGTGCCGGCCGTCGCAACAATTCCTATCGTGTTCTCGGAAATCTTCTTCTCAATACTTCGACTGATCGCCTTGAACTGCTTGTCTACTCCGGTCTTGATGAGGTTGATACCAAGAATCCAGGCCGCCTTATCAATGGAAGAGTGTACTGTTTTTGGAGCAATGACCTCGGGCCTCTTGACTCTCTTCTGGGTTTCACGCATTGCCAGCATCGCAAGTATGTTGGACTCTGTCCCCCCTGATGTTGTCGTTCCATGCGGTGTTTCAAGATGCAAGAGATCTGCGATCATCTCAATCACTTCTTGCTCAACCCTTGCAGAGCCCTTGAACGTATGGAGTCTACCTGCATTTCGTTCCATAGTTCTGAGAAACACATCAGTCCCAAGTTGATGGGGGATGGTGGACATTGAAGCAATCGGATGACCAGAAAAGTACGTGGCATCCCCTTCAAGAAGCGAGTCCAGCCTTCCAACAACTGTTTCCTTGTCTAATCCATGCTCTTCCAGAATCATCTGTGCTCCTCCTGTGTGGATTTCAATTGTCCTGCAAGACCATAACAGTTGCGATGTATATGTCGACAGCCTTTTGACATCCTGCTATTATCTCACGTCTGATGTCGCCAGAAGAGCTATCGTTTCTCGATTCCCACGCTGCAGGACGTATACTATCTGCATATGATAAAGGCTCAACCGAGGTTGAGGTTTCTCTAGACCTTGGAGTAACGACTAGACGAATCAGACTTGCTAATCAACCATGGAATAGAGATCAGCTCGAGAAAATATCTCAGGATGAAGAGTCAGTCTATTTCGTGAATGACAAAGGTATATTCAAAGCGGCATTAAGTGGCAAGCACTTCTACAAACTGATGCCTGTTGCCAGGAACCAAGCACCTGCACTACTGATTGATGGCATTCTAATGCATCGAGTTAAAGAGACCACACCCATGGAGGATGCCTTTATGAAGGCCGAACTCTGTGCCCGAAAGGGCATAGACATGCTGGAGATCTGTACAGGTCTTGGTTACGCAAGTATTGCGTGTCTCCAGAAGGGTGTCCGTAGCATTGTTACAATTGAGAAAGATGAGAATGTTCTGGAGCTTGCCAGCCTGAACCCTTGGTCCCGTAGACTCTTCACGGATGACAGAATCACAGTCATCAATGCAGATGCATCTCTGGAGATTGAGAAGATTGACGAAAAATCTTTTCACACAGTGATGCATGACCCTCCCCGTTTCTCATTGGCTCCCGAGCTTTATACAGAAGAATTCTACAGCCATTTGTATAGGGTGTTGCGACACAAAGGCAAACTCCTCCATTATGTGGGATCCCCCGGATCTAGGCATCGAAAAATAGACCTTCAGAAGGGGATCATGAAGCGCCTTCGTGATGCTGGATTTAACACAGTTTCACGGAAAGAGGAGGTCCTGGGTGTCCTGGCCTTCAAGAGCTAAATCGCGAACTCGCTCTCATCAAAATTAGAGCTATGAGAAATACAATAACAAGGCCAAATCCTATCATGATTGCAATCCACTTCAAAGCTGTTACAGCACTAGCGATTTGAATGATTGGCTGAGACAGATTTGGATACGCGAGAACTTGTGATGCAATGAGGACATTTTCGATATAGTCCAATAAGCCTCCAAGTAGACCCACGACACTCAAATTCCCTAATCCTCTTCTTTCTGGAGGAAGTTTCCTCACAAGCATCGCGATTCCAAAAGCAATTGCAAATGAATAAGTGAGTGGGAACAGGAAGTCAAGAGAATGCACCAGAAGCCAGATCTGTAATCCCTCGAATCCAAGTGTATTGAACACGTCTAAGATTTCATTGTAAGAATAGATGAATCTAGTATCAGGCATTGTGACATCTCCATAGATGTCATAAACCAGAGATTGAGTGGCCATTCCCATTACTGCCACCACAACTGCGCTTGATATTATGGCCAGTATGAGATTACGCATAGTCGAATGATTGTTAATGAATGCAGCAATCCTTTCCAATTCTGAGCCTCCATCCTAGTAGGACTGGTTTCTCTATATTGAGCTTTATGAATATGCAAGAATTCATGATCATAGACATTTTTCTCAAGGGCAAGCACCCCTTGCAGAAATGCCATAGTCGAAACTCAATTTAGAAACATCTACATGACTCATCTTGTTCTAACAAACCATGGGATAGTATGCCATGCTGTCAGGTGCTGATAACAGTGGACCAACACGATAGGACCATTTTCGTAAAACTATGCAATGATTGCAGAGTGAGCTACGAAAGCTTGGCAAGAGAAACAGGACTAAGCCCCAATGCTGTTAAGAACAGAGTGAGCAACCTCATAGAGAACGGCTTTGTTTCGCAGTTTAAGGTGATTCTGAATCATAAGATGATGGATGCTGACACTTTCCAAGCAGTCGTGATCACAGATGGCACTGAGAACATAGAGGATTTTGTGAACAGCATCGGGGAAAGTCCTATGGTGGGTCATATCAGCACAGTGGCTAGTGTGAATGGCGGAGCATACCTAGTGTGGGGGCAATATTCCAGGATTGAGATGCTGTCAGATTTAGGTGGATTTCTCAGAAGTCTCAAGGAGGTAGAGGATGTCGAGCTTCATCCACTCCGAAGGTTAAATCCATTGGACACGCCTTCCAAAATACGCATCCCAAAACTGCATCGCAGAGTACTCCGTGTTCTTGTGAAGGACCCTCGGATGCCGATGAGTGACATTGCACAGGAAACAGGGTTATCTCCAAAAACAGTTCGAAGAGCACTTCGCGAAATAAACGAGGCCGGCTTTGTCAAGTTTGTCGTTCGCCCCGATCTAGCAGCAGGAGGCTTGGTGAATCTCAACATTCGTATTGCATGGGATGAGAAGCGGTATTCCATTGAGGACCTAGTGAAATGGCTTATGGAGGAGTATCCAATCGAGTTCTGGGACCCGTGGGTTTCTGCTCTTGAACCTATTGTCTTTGCAGAGTTCATGGTAGACGACCTTCATGACGCCGAGTTAATCTCAAAACGCGTCAGAGAGCTGCCTCATGTTAAGTCGAGTACAACTCTTGTGTCATATTCAAGCACAAAATTCCCCTATCTAGCTGAGACAATACTAAGAGAAATGGTTGAAGTAGAATAATGAACTAGGTCTATCGTTTTTTGGGATTACTACTCCTACCTTGTCCCAGTTTCTGTTGCCGCATCTGCAGTTTTAGAGAGCGCAAAGATGCCGGAGTTGCCCATTTCTGCAGGTGCATTTGGCCAGCATTTGATATTCAAATTATACAAGAAAAAGTTGAAGAAATATGTTCTCTCTACGAAAACGAAAAGCAAATGCAGCTGAGGAGAAGCCAGCTCGTTCCTATCATGCTGAAATCCGCTATTACAAGAAATCACAGCATAAGGCGTATCCTTCTCGATTCGACAGATAACTCCTGACCACGATGCTTGCTTAAGGCTGGTTTCTTCTTCATAGGCGGATCGATGCTTCTTGCTGCGTATAGGGTCATGAGAAGGATATTGGATATCCCAAGCAGGCCACCCACCATCACTGATTATGGAGAATCATATTGGTAGATTGGAGATTGTTTCTCTGCACTCAATCAGCTGAGCTTTGGGGACTCACGGGAAACCTAATAAGCCAAAATCCTTCAGCGAGTCAATGCTGGCCCCCCAGCAATCAATGGCCCGAGTGGTGTAATGGTAGCATAGGGGATTGTGGCTCCCCTGACGGGGGTTCGATTCCCCCTTCGGGCCCCATTTCTTATTCGTGCCTCTTCAAGAAATCAACCATAATCGGTGCGACTGTATCTACTTGTGAGCTAGCAGCCATATGGTCTGCATTAGGGATAATCGATAGCTCTGCGTTCGGTACTGTCCTATAGATACGCAGTGGGTCTTCAAGAGGAATAACTTCGTCGCGGTCGCCATGTAGAACCAATGTTGGGACTGAGATTTCACTTACTCTCTCTTTTGGAAATCCATCGGGGTCCAACCACATGTGGGAAATGTTGACAAAAAGCTCTTTCCAATACTCCTTGCCATATACTGAGGCATGTATTTCACTCAGAATATCAGCAAATTCAGGAAATGCTTTGCGGAACTTCTCAATGTTGAATTCTCCAGGACCGCTGAATCCCCATGAATGCACGCAGTTGGAGTAGTGTTCTGACATCTCAGCTAGAACTCCTCCAGCAATAATTGCACGAATCAATTCAGGATAGTTGATACCAATCTCCAGTGCGATTTGACCACCATCGCTGTATCCAACTAAAAATGGTCTGTCCAAGTTTAGTTCTTTGATCAGAGCTGCAATGTCATCACACATCAGTTTGTAGCCAAACTCCTTTGATGGATTGTCTGACTTCCCATGACCTCTAGAGTCTGTAGCAATCACTCTGAAGTGTTGGGACAAGATAGGATAGAATGATTGCCAGGCAAATTTGGCATCGAGAACACCTCCATGAATCAGTATGACTGGTGTCCCCTTACCAACCTCATAGTAATGCATTCGGATTCCATTGACCTCAGCATAATTACTGGAAACCCCGCTTTCCACGGATTCTCACCTGACGACAACCTACGACTTCTAACATAAATCTCTAGCGACACTAGTGCTTTGGATTGCTTGGCCCCATTTCTTTTACCATCGATTGTATACATCTTCAGCAAACCCAAGAAAGCGGTCTACGTTTAGTTTTTCACCATCATCGAGAATCACTTTTCCTGTGAAATGCCCGAATACTTGATGTTGCACCGACTTGATAAGAAGCAAATTGAACTTCCCATACCGATCCAATATAGGTTCAAAGTCTATCTCAAACCGGCCATCATTGCTTGTGAACTTCCAAGGTTTCATGTAGTCATTCACATCCATATGGAAGGTGATTTGATCCAACTTGTGGGCTTTCCCTTTGTAAAAAACCATGTTCTCAGATGCTGATGAGCGATCGCTGAATCCATAGCCAATATTCCATCCAAAGGGCTCGCCATTCAGTAATCCCGATGCAGAACCCCAGTACCATCGATTCCTGTAGGTCCAGTTGCCTCTACCCCAGTCTAGTCCGCCAAAGCTACTCTCTGGAGTGAAGCTGTATTCGGTATCTCCAATTCGAATGGTGCCCTCCGCTGGCATGCAGTTTATTTTCTGATTATAGTAAAACTTCTTTCTATTCTCTTTCCATGATGTTGCAATGACCATTGTGTCCATTTCTGGGTCTTGATGAAGCACTAGCTCGCCTGAAAGTCCCTTCTCTCCCAGTTTGTTGGTGAATTCAGGACAATCGACCCTAATGGTCCTTTCTCCATGCTTGACATAATAGCCAAGTGTTAATTTCTTGTCCTGATATTCCACATTTCCTTCCCTGGATGTTGAGGGAAAATTGGTCCTTCCCCTCGGGAGTAGCGCAAGTGTTTCCTCTTGTGTGCAGGTGCCTCTTCTAAAATCAAGCCATACAACAGCCATGAGTCCTGCATAACCAAGGTCTGACATTGTAAAGGTGATTCCATAGTCCTCATTCAAAATGTAATAGTAATCCCATTCCTTGATTCGATGCCATCCCGCCTTTATCTTACTCCGATCGTATCGCCAAAGCAGCTGGGTGGCATATCCCGGATTCACCAGATAACCGCTCTCATCCAGCAATTCGGTGGGTTGTGTGATTCGATGTTGGGTTACCATGATTGCACTAGTCCAATCCGCTTGCTAAAAGCATTCTCACCAGATTGTCACTCTCTTCTGCGGTTCCAGTGGGTTCAAATAACGGAATTTGGATTGACATGAATGCTATGAAATTCATGTTGGGCGGACTTGGAAATTGGTTCAATGATTTTGAACTTGTTAAGAATGCAATACTTGAAGCCGACAAACTTGGCTATGACGGGGCACTCATGCCTGACCACTATATGTGGGGAGAAATGGGCGGCGGCCCAATGTCACGTCCTGATTCAAATGTGACTGTGGAAACCTGGATTACTCTGTCCTATCTCGCTGCAAAGACTGAGCAAATCCGTCTTGGCACGATGGTCACACCTATCCCCTTCAGGCCGCCTGGTCTTTTGGCAAAGATGATTTCTACTTTGGACATTTTGTCAAACGGTAGAGTCATTGCTGGAGTTGGAGCTGGTTGGTCCCAAACTGAGTTCGAAGGATACAGTGTGTGGAATAAATCAAAGATGAGGGTGGACAAGACACACGAGGGGCTTGAGCTTATCCTTGAATTATGGACGAAGGATAAGGTGGATTTCAACGGTAAATTCTATCGGGCAAGGGGTGCAGTCCTTGAGCCCAAGCCTGTCCAGAAGCCCTACCCACAACTACTCTTTGGGAGCAGAGGAAACCGGATGCTCTCGCTATCTGGGAAATATGGCGATATCATCTACCTTCCACCATTTGGAGAATATGATCCATTGGCAGCGAGGGAAAGGGTGCTGAATGCCGCCCAAGATGCAAATAGAGCAGACAAGATTGGGTTCATGACTGGTGGCATGATGCAAAGAAGAATCACTGACATCAGTGAGTTCATGAAGTTGGTTGAAGCCGCAGACGATGCAGGAGACAGCTATTATCTAGTTTCATTACCTCGAGATGAAACCGGCATTGAAACGATTCGCAAATTCGCGATGGAAGTGATGCCTTCATTCAAGTAGATGGTTCAATATGATTGGCTGAGAAACACCGCGGGGCATGCGAACCCACTTCATTGAAAGAACCGGCTTCGAACACCAGGAGTCAATAAATAGATGATAATCGCGAAGGATAGGATAAAGGAAAGATAGTCACCGCCAAATATAATATTACTAACACAAATCGCACCATTCACCAATAGGCTCCCTCGCCATGCCCAAATCTCTAGCTTGTCTAATGCCCATCCCATGTATATCAGAGCGAGGCCAAAAGCAATAGCGCTTACACCTGAGAGTAGAAGGAAGTAGAGCAGGAATGTGCCCAATAGAATATAAGCAACACCTATGAGAATCTCAAAGTCTGCAAGGATTCTTACGCCTCGTGGCGAACTTGATGAATACCACTTTGACAACCGAATCTCACCTAACTCACTTCCTTCTGCAATCATAATGCCTCATAAAGATTGAGCACTAATTCTTGGTAAATCCCCCATGATGGAACTCGATTTTATAGTCCAGTTTCATGGCTCTGCAATACTCTTCGATTTCCTCTTCCATTGCATCCCACATTGTTGGGTCTTTTCTTATCTGATCGAAATAACTCAGCAAATCAGGATGGTTCTCTGCAATTAATCTCAATATGCGTGTAACATTATGGCTCCTGAAATTTAGGTTTTCGAAATGAAACTCATTTGTGAAGTTGCGTGCAGCTTCGATTATTGCCATCCAATCAGTGATCTTGGGGAAAATTGGTGACACGAACACGTATGTGGATATCCCCATCTCTGCGACTTGCTGAAGCGCTTTCAATCGGTCTTTGGGTTTTGATGCGCGCGGTTCAATGGTCCTAGCAAACTCGTCATCCAGTGTATTCATAGAAACGCCGACCTGGATGTTCTTGAACTGCTGAAACAGGTCGATGTCACGTTCTACAAGGCGTGACTTGGTCAAAATCTGAACACTCGCCTTGGTACTGACGAGTCTTTCAAGAACCCTTCTAGTGTTCTCATATTTCGCCTCTAAAGGGGTATATGGGTCGGTCACGGAACTTAGAAGAATTGTACTGCCATTATACTTCTCCGGCTTGATCTTATCAAGACCAAACTGCTTGACATCCAAGAACTCTCCCCATTTTTCTCTGCCATGACCCGTGAAACGTTTCATGAACTCAGCATAACAATAGATGCATGCATGCTGGCAGCCAACATAGGGGTTAATCACATAGTCTATTCCAGGAATATTGCTCTTTGTAATGATGTTCTTGGCTCGGACTGACTTGACCCTCATGTGTCTTCGTTTCATCTCAGTCAATAAGACAGTTCAATCTGTCGCAATATGCCGAATTTAGAGATTAGTATGAACAACAAGTATAAACAGTAATATCAGACCGTTTCATGACATGACCTCCCCTATGACATACGATGAGGAGCTCTCCAATGAGAAGGTCCTATTCATTCTTCATCGGGAATCAGGTGCAGCCCTTTATTCTCACGAGTTCATTCCAGGAGGGTTGGATCCCCAGCTCTTATCGGGTTTTGTTTCAGCAATGACAAGCTTCATTGGAACCCTGGCGGGAGGCGAACAGACCCAATGGAAGACTGAGTATGGTGAAGACATTGTCCTTCTAGTTGAGGGTGGCGAATGGGCCTTAGGCGTCATGGCGATATCCAGAGAAACCAATGAGGTCAGGAGCAAGCTCCGTCGCATAGTACGTGAGTTTGAGGAGAACTATCGAAGCTTCAGAAGACTAGATCGCATCGACGTTGAGGTGCTATCCGACTTTGACAAATTTGTGATGCGCAGCATTGTGTTGGATCGATTGTCTGAGAAGTCTGTTGTGATTAGAAATGCAGACTGGGAGTCAGTGATGCTACCCATTGAGTCATCCAAAGTACTGATGAATGTAATGAAGTTTCTAATGAGGATCAAGAGTGGTCAGACTATTGAAGAGATAACCAAAAGACAAAGCATGAACTTGACTGAGACCAAGGATGTTGTTGCGCTCGCTTATTGGCATAATGCTATTCGAATTATTTACGTTCCCACCGAGGATGACATGCTGTGTCTTTCTGAGGGGGCTCTGTCAACTCTGTTGAGTCGAGGCAATCCCTTGGGGATATCGCCTCAGACTAAGAAAGTCATCGGTGCTCTGGATGGGCGTAGTCCTCTATCACATTATCTGGACATGTTCAAGTTGAAGCATAAAGGACCGTTGCCTCTTGAACTCGGCGATCTCGTGAACAGAGGATATGTTCAGAGGATATCCACCGAGCGACGACTGATATTGGCAAACGAATGTGTTCTAAATGAATTACTACAACTTGGCAAGTCCATCTTGGGATCTGCAAGAATGAACGAGTTCTTTGCATCCACTTTGGAGGCAGGAGTTGAAGCCCATCCGTGGACGGTGGCAGTAAGGAATCCTGAGCCCCTCTTGATTCGATGCGAAATCAATGATAGTATGTCAACAATGGATCTAGACTACATGTATACCGCTATCGAATTCTTGATTGAGAATTTAACTGAGCGGATGTCCAAGAAATCAAGTGTGGATCATATAGGATCTGCCCTGGCTTTGGCGAAGAAGAGATGTGCTGAGAAATGGGGTAGGTTTCTTGCAGACGAACTCGTTTGATATATGAAATCCGTAATCTGAGTCTGAAAAGATTCGCTTTGGACTCTATTCTTCCAACGGATTTAGGCTAATTCACACCACACCTTGGTCCAGCAGCCAGCATCCCGAAAAAGAAGGAGAAGGGGAGTCCACGTGATGGGACTCCCTTGAACTAATGACTAGACTTTCTTCAGGTTCACCTGAAGTGTGCTCTGGTCGAGGGCAATAGCAGGTAGATTACAATGATCAAGCTGACTACAAAGCTACCTAGCCCAACAAAGTCTGCTAATAGCTCACCGATGCGCAAGGCTCCTCCTACGAGACCAAGCAGGTTGATGATCAAAGTCCATAGCCATGCCCATCCCTTCGTGGTATAAAGACCGTAGAAGAGAATGAGTCCAATTATACCTACAATAGTATATATCAGAGCTGGAAAAGCGAACAATATTGCAAATAATCCCGCTTCCATTGCTATCATTAGCAGGACTGCGCCTGCCCAAAGGTAAAGCAAGGCTCCAATAAGCTGTAGTATTGCAAGTATCAAGACGCCCATTGGTTTATCGGACATATGTCTTTCCTCCAACTACATCGCGAATGTAGTCAATTTTCGGTCGGTAGCCTAGCTAATAAACTAATGTCGAATGTTCCCTAGTTATATGCCGAAGCTGAAATTACAATTACAGACTGTAACATGCAACTGCGGTTTGGGGTTTTAGAGGGCAATTCTGACAGATTATTTAAGTCAGCGTGCGCGCGTTTCCTGAAAGGAGGACTGGCCATATGTCTAAAGACCTGAATGGTAGCATTCTAACTTTGCTTGCCAAGGAGTTTGAATATACACAATCCCTCCATTGTGAAAAAGAGGATATGATGAGCAAACTCGGAGTGGATGATGTACCAGCTTTCGATGAGGCTCTGTTGGCATTAGAGAAGGAAGGGCTGGTCAACATTTGGATTGATCCAAGAGGTAAGATTAAGCTTGCCAAAATAACTTGGCGTGGGCTGAATAGAGTGGGAGATGTAAACCTGCGCTATGGACTGGACAAATCAGGATTCTAGAGGTGCTTGAAGAATGGAAGTATTGCCTTGGTGGACTGAAAAGAATAGGAAGTTCGCTACAGATGTTGAGGAGTTCGTAAACTCCGAGCTGCGCCCTCTGGCTGATAAGATTGACCACAATGAAGCAATGAAGGTCCAGTGGGAAATCAGCAAGTTTGTTGTTGACAAGGGATTCCATCCTCTTGCAGTGCTAGTGGAAGAAGAGCATGGGGGTAGGGATGAGGGATACACTGGATATACAATTCTGAATGAGGAGTTTGGTCGCTGCTATCTAAACATCAATCCACTACTCACAACAGTCTTCGGCGGAGGGCCTGTGCATCTATTCGGTTCTCCCGAGCAAAAGGAGAAGTTTCTGACTCCAATGCTGAAGGGTGAGAAGTGGACCGCAATCTGCGTCACTGAGCCAGACGTGGGCAATGACGCAGCTAATGTCCAGCTCTTTGCCGAGAAAGATGGTGATGAGTATGTCCTCAACGGTTGGAAACGCTTCATCACACTGGGCGCAAAGGCTGACTACCTGATGACATATACAGTCACTGATTCTTCACCTGAAGCACAGGCCACCCATACCCATCTCTCAGCTTTTCTCGTGCCCAGGGAATCATCTGGCATTACAATCGAGAAAATCAATGAGCTGACTGGAAACGTGGAGATGTTCAATAGCGTCATTCGCTTTCGAGATGTGAGAGTTTCTGAAGACAACATGATACTCTTTGAGGGCGATGGCTGGACGGTGATGACGTCAGGGCTTAACATTGAGCGTCTTGGAATTGCTGCAACAGTCGGTCAAGCTAGGATGCTTATGGAGACAGCTAGGTCTTATGGTCGAAGGCGAGTACAATTTGGTGCGCCGATATCACGCTATCAGACTGTTCAGACTAGAATGGCTGACATGGCAATTAGACTGAAACTAGCGCGAACATACCTCTACGCACTGGCAGCTCAACTTGATAGTGGGACTGCAGACATGTTTCAATTCGGAGTTGATGCTGCAATCTGCAAGATATATTCAACTGATGCACTGATTGAAATAGCAGAGGATGCGCTAGTCATTCTCTCAGGTGATGGATATACCGAGGAGTTCTTGGCTGCATCAATTCTGAAGAATGCTCTACTTACTAAGGTGACAGGTGGAGGAAACGACATCCTAAAGCTATTTGTTGGAAGACAAGAGTTCAAGAGAAATCCTGACCCAATGATACTACCAAGGGTGCTTAGAGGAGTTGACCCAGAGGATCTATAGGAGGAACATGAAAAATGACTTTCGAATGCATAAAATACGAGGTTAAGGATGGCATTGGATGGATAACCTTCAATCGGCCTGAAGTAAGAAATGCTCTATCTCGTCAGACATGGATGGAGCTAATGCAAGTCTTGCAGGACACCTATGATGACTATACTGTGAGGGCATTGGTTATTACTGGAGAAGGCACAGCGTTTAGTGCTGGGCTAGACATCAAAGAAATGAGTACTGTAGGCTTTCAAGGACTTGGCGAGTTTCTGAGTGTCATTCTCGATCCAATAGAGCTGCTTCAGAGATATCCAAAACCGGTCATCGCAGCCGTCAATGGCCATGCTTATGCAGGAGGATTTGAGCTCACATTGTTTTGTGACCTCGTGATTGCTTCTGACAAGGCAGTATTTGCATTTCGAGAAAATCGTCGAGGATTGATGTCTGGCCTGCTAATCATTAGAGCGCACGAGTACAATATGCGTTATATCAAAGAGCTCACCTTCACTGGTCGATCCATTGATGCACAGGAAGCCTATCGAATGGGCCTAGTGAACAAGGTTGTGCCTCACGATGACCTAGTGAAAGAAGTGACCGAGCTTTGTGAAGAGATCAAACTTGTGGCTCCGTTATCACAGAAGCTAACCAAGGAGTTTCTCAGAAGAGGAATTAGGGAAATTGGAGCTCTGTGGGAGCCATTCAATGAGCTCTTCCGTTCCGAGGATGTTATCGAAGGTTTTGAAGCTTGGATGGAGAAACGTCCCGCAGAATGGAAGGGAAAATAAGTGACTCAATCTGAATGAAGGATGTGAAAGAAATGCCAACAAAAGACGAGGTAATGTCCTCATTAGAGAAGATGGTGGGCAAGATGGAGGATCCTAAATATCAGTCGCGTTTTGCGGACTTCAACAAGGTCCTTCAGTTCTACTTCACTGACAACGAAGAAGCAACCTGCCATATTGTGTTCCAGGGAGGGGCTGCCGCAATCACCGATGGTGTTGATGACAGTGCTGAACTAGTGATAACGACTACCACAGAATCCATCATGGCAATTATGGATGGGTCTCTGAGTCCAACCCGGGCCTTCATGGGTGGGAAGATAAAGGCCAAGGGGCCCATGAACGATCTGATCAAACTTCAGGCATTGATGAAATGAGCCCTCCTGATGTAGGCGAGGATGTCCCGCTTGGGGCATTTTGTGATCTTCTAAGCAGAAATGCGCAGCACTATGGCGACATGCTAGCCGTCGTCTATGGCGATGACCACCTCACATGGTCAGATGTTGATACCAGTATCTCGGTTTTAGCGAATTCTCTACTGAGAGAGCACCCATCTTCAAAAGGAATGAGAGTTGCCATCATAATGGAGAACCGCCCTGAATACCTTGCGGCTCTATATGGGACTCAACGTGCTGGCATGGTGCCCGCTCCAATCAGTACAAGATTTGTTGGAAGAGAGATACGACACGTGTTTGATACTGGCAAGCCCTCTGTCTGCATCACTAGTGTCCATTATATGACACAAGTCCTCGATGCTTTTCCTGATGTAGAAGAGAGACCCCGCCTCGTCGTAGTCGAGGGCTGCACTGATATGGCCAGAAATATCAAATCTTGGGATGATTTCGAAGCTGGAGTTTCTCAGGACCCGCCGTCCATTTCAGTTTCGAATGAGGATTTGAGCGTCCAACTTTTTACTGGGGGCACTACAGGTCTTCCGAAAGGAACGAACTTTTCCCATCAAGCTCTGCTTGATGCCTGTACGCTGATACCCGATCATGGTCTGAGTCTCATTTTCGAAGGCAAGGTTCCAGAATCTGCACTTCTTCCTATAGAACACGAGCTCAAGTTTCTTGTTCCGACACCATTGTACCACTTGTCAGGATTCATGCCAGCTATTATCATGGCTGCAATGAAGCGACCAGTTGTCTTTCCAAAATCTCTGAGCTTCTCACCTCTGGAAATTCTTGAAATCATTGAACGGGAGAAGATAACTGCAGTATTCATGGTGCCCACCCAGTTTAGAATGCTCCTGGACTACCCAGATTTGGAATCTCATGACATGACCTCCGTAACATTGCTTTCTTCAGGAGGATCGAAAATGCCAGCTTCTATGAAGAAGGAGATTCTAGCACGATTCCCGGATACCGTATTGGTCGATGGTTACGGTCAGACTGAGAATATAGGCGCAGCCATCTATTCTTTCCTCACTGTTGATGACATTCCCAGAATCACAGAGGGGTACATTGGAAAGCCAATCAGCGGCGTTGAGATGAGAGTAGTCAACGAAATGGGTGACGATGTGAAACCTGGAGAGGTGGGCGAGGCAATATATCGAAGCCCCTCTCTCATGAGCGGCTACCATGATGATGAAGCCATGACCAAAGACTCCTTTGAGGGTGAGTGGTTTCGGACTGGAGACTTATTCAGAACTGATGAGGAGGGCAATTACTATTATGTGGAACGGAAGAGTGAGGTGATCTTCTCTGGAGGTGAGAAAGTCTTCCCAGCAGAGGTTGAGGAGTTGATCTCTCAGCATCCAAATGTTGAATCTGCAGTGATTTTAGGCATTCCGGATAGAACATGGGGAGAAGTGGTGCGTGCATTTGTTGTACCCAAGCCAGGATCAGATATAACTGAGAATGAGATTCTCGAATGGTGTACAGGAAAGATGGCCTCATACAAGAAACCAAAAGAGGTAATCATCCGAGCATCACTGCCTATTGCTGAAGATGGCAAAATCCTGCGGTCTGCGCTTAAAGAGACAGACTCCTAGTTTCATTGGAGAGAGAACACTGTCTTCCTTCTTGTCTTGGTTTGTCTAGACACCTTCCCTGTTTCCATTAGATGTCTAAGAATGCTATGGATGAACATTCTTCTGAAGACATCTCCCGGACCAATTCCTTTTCTCACCATCCTATTGGAAATCTC
>JBHLLF010000023.1:0-44544 GCA_048885865.1 Candidatus Hermodarchaeota archaeon | reverse complement strand
GCTTGGGAGCTTATATGCCCTTCATACACACAAAGTGTCATGGGGCTACAGCTTGATTTTGAGGCAAAGGGATACATGATTCATGACAGACGGAGTGTTCCAAGTGATGACATGGTTCGTAAGGCAGCAACGGACTTGGCGGATGAGATTCTCAATGGTATAAGGAATCTTGACCTCTCACATACCGTAATGATGACAATCCTCTTCATTATGGACGAGGGAGCACATCTTGTGCTGCTGACAAGGTCCTTTGATACGGATCCTGTGGAGAAAAGACTGGACAGTGTTCTAAAGAGAGTCACGTATGATCCAGTGACGGGAAGTCTACATACCTACGTGATTCCCATTCTTGAGAGAGGGCAGCAGAATGCAGATGATAGTGAACGACCTACATCTTGACTGCATATTCTGGGAGGTAGACTGCAAATTTGCACATTCTTCCGCCGTCAACTACAGTTTCAACAATTTCTACTCTCACAGACTGACCGACGACTTCACTCCATAATTGTTCGGCCCAGCCAGCTCCGCAATAGCAGAAAGTACGTGGCATCTTCTCAAGAGCAGCATGTACAATTGGACAAAAGCATGCAGCCCTTATCAGCTCATCCTGTGTCTGAGCCTTGTCGTATTCCTCCCGATTAGCAGGTGGCTTACTGGTATACAGGATTTTGCCTTCGCGATAGGGCTTCTCAAGCCAAGGCAAATCTTCACCGTAGACCTCTAGAACCCTATCTATGTCCTGTGATTCTTTGAATATCTCCTTGAATCGATGTATATCTTCGAAAGGTCTATCGTGAGCGCATTTTGAGATGATTGCACACTTCTGCTCTTCATCAGCTAGCTTGTCAAGACGTTCTATCGCTGCTATGACCCATTTACTCCTCACCGCGGCAGTACTGAAAGGGGTGATTGCTTCAGCACCACGTAAAACTCTTGCCCCTTTGTCATCACCTAGAACTTCCTTGACTCGTTTCTTGAATCGGTATTCCCACGGATGGACGGTTGTCTGGAGCTCAGTCACATTGCCCTCAGGATTCTTCTCAAATGGACCAGTCAGGTACACCTCACGGGGATTAAGCTCAGCTGCTAGTCCTCTGGAGGCACGAAACTCGTGTAACTCTCTAAACACAAGGGATAGCTGTTTATACGGACCCCTGTGAATTGTGGTGAATGCTTCATATCCCTCTAGAACTCTTGAAGAAACTCTCTCGGATTCAATATTCTCGGAAACAGGATATGCAGCCTCTACATCCAGACCTTCCTTCACATTTGTGTCCCAATGATAGATGATCATTGCAGGACCAGATATCTTCGAACCACAGATCTCCTTGAGATGATTGAACCTCTCCCTCAGTTCATCTCTTTTGAAAAGAGGGGCTCTGATAGAAGCGATTAGCATGTCCTCAAGTGTCTTGTATTCAAACTCACGCTCTCCTTGGGACATCTAGCTCAACTCAGTGAACCCAGGTGATTGGATGAGTATCTATTAAGCAGCCTGTTCGGCGTAATCGTTTTGCCTCCTAGCCTAGAGGAGCCCATTTCAATGACCAATCTCTCAGTGCATCCATAACAGGAGTGAGATCCAGACCCTTTTCTGTCAATGAATATTCCACACGCGGTGGAATTTCAGCAAACGCTTCTCGTTTGATTATTCCTAGAGAGCAAAGCTCGTTGAGGCGATCTGTAAGGGTCTTTGGACTGCCTCTAATCTCATTTTGCAGAACATTGAATCTGACGGTCCGGTCATAGCCCAGCACTCTGAGTATGTCAAGAGTGTGTTTCTTTCCAATAACTGCCAGAACTCTCTTGTAGACGCAGGTATCATCACATAGCACAGATGAGTCCTGTCTGCATCGAGGAACTTCCTTTTTCACCATAAAATCGTCTCACTTCATCAGATCAGGGACTGACTCTGGCTGCGTAGTCACATCACCTAAATTCTCCAGTGGTATCCAGCCTTCCTCTCCAAGAGACGTTCGTGCCCATGCCCATCCGCTCTCTTCAATGAGCACCATCACCTCTTCTCCAGGATGACCCTTCAATTCCCTAGAGGTATAGTCCTGGAGTAACTGGTATTTTCCTCGTTCCGGTAAAGGTTCTAGATAGGACTTTGGTACCCATCCATATACATCCGCCTTATTTCGACACCAGAGCCATCCTTCCCACTTTGTTTCCTTTTCTATGCCCTCAAGCGATTCTCCTTTCTTTGCAGCTAGGGTCTTCGTAATCTCAGTTTCATGAGCACGGATCACTTTTGTTATCTTCATTCTGCTCGACAAATCGATGTATGTATGATTGATAACTACATCGGCTCGATTCACAGAATTCCCTCCAGATTCATATCGTATTATGTAATCGAAATACTTATATCACGTATTGTCGATACGTAATACGATGTGATATTTATGGTATCAAAATTCGAAGTGACCGGGCCAATGCGAGTGCCTATTGCGTCGACATCATTGCCTATGACTGCGCTTGGTGCGTCGCGCAGGTACTTTGAGGCCTTTATGGGATTGATCACAATGGGAGTCCTGATGATTCCTGTGTTCTATTATCCTGGATTACTCTTCATTGTGATCTTTGCTGAAGTCTATCTTGTCGAGGCATTATATGCAAGGATATACGGGGCACGAGTGAAGATGTCACTTCCACTTGGAGGAAGGACTGGTACAAGGATAAGAACCGTATATGATTGCAGATATGTTTCCAAGATTAGACCACAAGGACTACTCACAAGGTGAGGTGATTTATGATGTCGAAATTCAATCTTATTAAACCGAAGCCAGTGACTCAGACTCGAGCATCATTATCAATAGCTGCATTCAATGCGTCGCGCAGGTACTTTGAAGCTTTTATTGGATTGATCACTATGGGAGTTCTGATAATTCCTATATTGTATTATCCAGGACTATCAATCGTTGTCATCTTTGCCGAGGTCTACCTTATTGACGTGATTTATGCAAGGATATACGGGGCACGAGTGAAGATGTCATTGCCTCCTGAGAGGAGAAAAAACACAAGAAAGAGCCCAATAGGTATGTTCGATGGTGTTTCAGTAGTAAAGGGAACTGGATTTGCCTTGCTCAACAGATAAACTCGATAGCCCGTGCTACCAGTCACCGGGTTCGATCCCTCTGTACCATTATGACACCAATGATAGTCACCGCTCCTCCTAGAATCTGGAGTAGTGAGATCGTTTCGCCAAGGAACGGAATAGACATCAAAACTCCCCAGACACCAATCAAGTTCAGTGCAATCTGAATCTTGGAAGCCTCGATGTACTTCATAGACTCGTAGTAGAGTATGAACGCAAATGCTGTATTCACAATCCCAACCCACAGGACAATCACCCATGATTGGATGCTGAGTGCCAATAGCGCTGACAGATCCTCGAATATAACTACAGACAGCCAGAGAAACGGAACGGCGGCAAGAGTGCTATAGAATGTGACGCTCACAGAGTCCACAGACTTCACTGCTACCTTACCCATGATTCCATTGACAGCAAAGAAGAATGTAGAGGCAAGAATGATGATGCCACCCATCACCCTTGTTGGACTAATGATAGGGTCTACAGAAGCGGGATTGAACACTATCATGATTGCACCAAGAGTTGCCATGAATAGACCGATGAGCTTGGCAAAAGTGAGTTTCTCATCAATAAAGGCCGCTGCAAGTATCACAGCAAAAACTGGAGTGAAATTAACCAGAAGTACTGCATCACTAGCTGTCGTCATATTGAGACCTATGTATTGCATTACTTGGGACAAGAATGGACCAGCAAGTCCAGCTGCTGCGAGGAGTTTCCACTGCTTGCGTGGGTTGTTTGATGAGTCCTGATTTCGCTTCGTGATGAGTACCGCAGGAATGATAAAGGGACAGGCCAGAGTGTATCGAAGCGCCACGAAAGTGATTGGTGTTAGTTCCACAAACGCAATCTTTGCCAGAATCAGAGATGATGCCCACAGCACTGTGATGATGAGTACCGCCAACCATGCATAGGTCTGTTTGGACATATTCAGTTCCTCTGTGTCTGCTGTTTTTGGAGCTTCATGAGCCTGACTAAATCACTTTCTGATAGAAAACGGTGTAATCACTAGTGAATAGAAATTGAAAATGCATTGCTGAGCCTACCGTGCTGAGCGTGCTACTCTCTCGCGCTCTTCCTTTCTGGCTACTGCGAAACTGGCCGGATCGCCTTTGTATGCTAGAAGGAGTTCATCAACCAAGCACTCTTCAAAGGACTTGGCATTCTTGTGAGCGGAACGAGTTGCACCCACGGCTAGATACCTGAGAGCAAGGTCGATTCTTCTCTGAGGAGCAACATCGACCGACCGTGGGTATGCCATTCCGCCGTAGGATATACGAGTGGTTTCCTCAGAGGGAGCCGAGTTCTCGATGGCGGTTACAAGGACCTGTATAGGATTGAGACCTGTTCGGTAGTCGATAATCTCAAAGACTCGCTTCAGAGTGTGGATAGCGTTTAGTTTCTTACCGGCATTTCGACCTGTGCGAGTCTTCTTGTCCTTTCTTCTGCCAGCATTGAGCAGCTTGTTGACGAAACGCTCCACTATGGGAACGTGGCTCTTGTGGAATCTTTTGTGAGCGTGTCTACCTGCAGTATGAGGAATCAGGACCGGCTTTAGGGAGATGTACCGTGCAAGACCAATGTCCTTGATTTCGACTTCTGTTGAGTCCCACTTTCCGAAGAGCAATAGATCAGGAGCGACATGTGGCTCTGGCTCGGACTCTGGTGGAGTTTCCTCCTCAATAGCCTCAGTCTTCTCTTCTTCAGCCATCATGACCACCTAACGAATTGGTTTCTCTTTCTTGCCATAGATGAGGCTCTCTAGGGCCACACCGTTGACCTTTACGACCTTCCATCTGACACCTGGAAGATCTCCCATTGCACCACCCATTGCACCACCGATTCCTTCAACGAGCACTTGGTCATGTTCATCGATGTACTTGAGGCCCCCATCACCAGGAATGAACGCTGTGATCTGCTTACCGTTCTTTGAGAGCTGGATTCGTACAGCCTTTCTGATAGCAGAGTTGGGTTGCTTGCTTTCGATCCCGACTTTCTCTAAGACAATTCCCGCGGCCTGCGGAGCGCCCTCTAATGGGTCAGTCTTTTGCCTGAGCTTGAGTACTCTCCTCTTGTAGGATGGTTTCTTCCACCGAAACCTCTTGCGTTTCCTAACAAGGGGTCTCGCTGCAAACTCGCCCAGGGGGCTCTTTCCTCGTGACAAGGTAATGTTCCTCTTTGTTGATGATGGGTCCACCATGTATGGTGTTCACTATTGGTGGCCACGGCTTCGGACTAGAGTTTCCTTAAAAGCATTGTCAAATGCAACTGCCCGAAATAGCGTTTCTGGACACTTCTGCTATCCATTTCTAGACCTGTACAGACCAACCAGATTCAGGGTAATTGATAGCCCAATCAGTATGCCCATTACGAAGGATAGAATTTCATTCTCTGGGAGAAAACGGTCTATGAGAAGTGCCACCGCCAGACAGATGCCGCCCAACGGGATCAACCATTCATTCTTCACAATCATCTATGGAATCTCCTAGAAAACACTCTCTGGAATACTAATAAGAACCCAGTTCACTGCCGCCTTCAATCTTTTAGGCTATGACAACATTCGTGAGATCAAAATGCCGTCGTGCTAGGATACGAGCACGAGCAACATTACGGCCATCTCGACCAATGGCGATGCCACGGTCTTCAGAATTAACAGTAACAGAAGCCACCCTGTTTCCGTCCCTGTGGATTATGATTTTCACTTCTTCTACTCTAGCTGGAGCAAGAGCACTCTTCACGAATTCCTCCGGAGAAGCAGCAATTTCCACAACATCAACTGCCCTTCCAAAGGTGTCTGCCGCAGCCTTCACATTGGAACCCCCACGACCAATGGCTTTTCCCAACTGCTTCTCTCTCACAACAAAGATTAGGCGTTCACCATCATCATCGCGAACAACATCTACTGCAGAGGCACCTGTTATCCGCTCAAAAGTAGCTATGAGCGCCATGTCCTCCATGGAGAGTTTGACCAATTGAACCGCCTCATGCCATCTTCAGAATCTTTGAGTCACCTGGTTTAATCACTGCAATGGCTGACACCATGAAGGGCTTCCCCACAACCTCTCCAAGGTCCCATGAGGTCCCCTCAAACTTCAGGACCTTAATGCCTGAAAGTGAAGCAAATCTCTCAATATCTTCATATTCGTTGCGTGGGCAGTTGGCTGCAACAACAACTACCTTCGCCTCTGAAGTCTTTAGAGCGTCAATGGAAGATTTGGCACCGATTCGACATTCGCCGGTGCTCACTGCGCTAGCTATTGGCTGATTTAGGCTCAATTGTCATGACCTCGTTGTGTTTTTGCGTCTACTCGAGTTCTGTTTTAACGTTTCCGTAGTGGAGGTTTACCGTTTTCTACCTCCGACCGGTTGTGGATTCATTAGAAGGTCTATTGCCCCTGTACCGAGGGGTATCAGCTGTCCGAGAATCACATTCTCCGTGATTCCTCTAAGAGGGTCCTTGGTTCCTGCGATTCCCGCTCCAAGTAGATGCTTGATTGTTACCTCGAAGGCGGCCCGTGCTAGAGCGCTGTTCTTGGAACCAGAAATTCCATGCCGGCCAATCTGACGAATTGCACCATCGGCAGTCATCATATCAGCAACTAGGATGATGTGTCTAACATCAACATCCATCCCTTGCTCATTTAGCACACTCATTGCTTCCTGAATGATAGCGTTCCGTGTCGCTTCGATACCAAGTACTTGGTTAATCTCCTTGAGGTTATTTGTGTAGACCTTGTGAGGATTGATTCCATCTATTTCTAGTGCATCCTGAAGATTGGAGCCTTCAGTGTAGAGAACGTATCCATCAGACTCCTTTCGAATGACTACATGAGTAACATCGTTGATGCCCTTTACACGAACCTCTCGAATCTTCTCGCTGAGTCTTTGAAGGTCAGCAAGTGTGTCATTTGCAGGGTAGACAAATATTACGCCATCTCCTGCCTCAACTTCCCCCTTGGTCTTGATTTTGGTCTGAATGGCCTCGGCAACATCTTTCACTGTAAGACCTTTGTCCTCCATCAACTCAGAATCCAGCCTTATGTCAATAGCTTGTCGTAGAAGATCAATGGACACGTTACTTGCAACACTCTCAACAATGACCATTTCGATATCACGAGCGATTTTTCGTGCCTCATTACGGTCTCCAGCAATGTCTGAATCCAAGTGTATCTTCATTGTAGGGGTGCTTGGATTGTTGCGAGCATCGACAATCTCAATGAGGCGTGGAAGACCTTGAGTCACGCTGAGTTCTGCAACTCCTGCATAGTGAAAGGTTCTAAGAGTCATCTGAGTCCCAGGTTCACCGATACTTTGTGCAGCTACCGTGCCGACTGCTTCTCCAGGTTCTACTAGTGACATCTCGTAAGAAGCAATCACATTGTCGCATATCTCATCGAACTCCTTCTTCGTGATGGCATACTCTTTTATCTTGGACTCGAGTTCCAGCATGACCTTTGGAGGAAGTCTACGCTCTTCGCGCATCTTTGCAAAGCGTTTCTCCATGTACTTCTCGATTGCATCGGCAGTTGTGGTCCTTGGAGCAGCTTCTTCAGTCTTCTTTGACTTGGCTGTCTTCTTCGTAGCTGGTTTCTTAGCTGCTGGCTTCTTTTTGGCGGTCTTCTTGGCTACTGGCTTCTTCGCAGCAGTCTTGGACTTCTTTGTACTCTTCTTGCTGGTTGCCTTCTTCTCCTTTGACATCCTCTTTGCCTCCTTACTTAGCCCTTACCTTGCCAAGGACCTTCTCCAATTCAATGTCTATATTGACTGACCTGCCATGGTCCGATTTGCTAGGATCTACACCATCATCACCGAAGCGGAACTGGACAATGCGACCTGGTGCAGTCCTTACTGTTCCGTCTGACTCGACTTTGAGGTCTTGTAGAGCCGTCATGAGTCTCCGCTGCATGTAACCTGAAGTGGAAGTTCGCACTGCTGTGTCTACAAGTCCCTCGCGACCGCCCGCTGCATGGAACCAATACTCAATTGGGTCTAGACCGCTCTTGTAGCTAGAGGTCACAAACCCTCTTGCTCTCGCACCCAGATCACCCCTCTCAAAGTGCGGAAGGGTACGACCGATGTAACCTCTGCTAATTCGTTCACCTCGAACGGCTTGCTGACCAACTACAGCAGCCATCTGTGACAAGTTCAATCTTGAACCTCGGGCACCAGTCTGGGCCATGATGACTGCAGCGTTCTCAAGACCAAGGTGCTCTCCTGCAACAGAACCTGCAGAGTCTCTTGCCTCGGCTAGAGTAGCCATGATTCGCTGCTCGAGAGTTTCTAGTAGTGTCTGACCGGGGTTGGGGTCCAGTTCTCCACGCTTGTATGTTTCGATGAGCTGGTTCACCTTGTGGTCGGCTTCTTCTAGGATTATCTTGATTCTCTGAGAGGCCTCTCTGGGCAGTGTCACGTCGTTGAGACCCATAGTGAATCCTCTGTCAGTTATCAGACGGACTAGGAGTCTTCCAACAGAGTCCATGAATTTCCGGGCTGCAGTAGAACCTTTCTCCTTGATTATTCGGTGGAACAATGAGTCTGGCTCGCCAGCACCAAATGCCTTCTCGTCCACAACCCCAAAGATGAGCTCTCCATTTCTGACAACTACGTATGAGTCATAGGGACAGTCCTCATATGTGCACACCGTGCACTTTCTGCAGACGTTCGCTTTGAATGAAATGTTGATCCCCTCTGGGATGAACATGCTGAATATCTGTTTGCCAGTCCAGAGCTTGACAGGGGCTAGAATTGCGGGCGGGGGTAAATCTCCAGCAAACTGACCTGTGGCTAGCAACTGATTCACTTGATTCTCAGTGTATAGGCTTCCATTTCGAGTAAGGAGAAATGCTGCTGAGATATAGTCCTGAAGTGCACCTATGATGGGCCCACCGTATCTGGGGGACAAAATCTGCTCCTGCACCCGCATCAGGACTCTGGCCTCTGCACGTGCCTCTTCAGACTGTGGTACGTGTAGGTTCATCTCATCACCGTCAAAGTCTGCGTTATAGGGTGGACAGACGTACAGACTCAGTCTGAAGGTGCGGTATGGCATTACTCGTACCTCATGAGCCATGATGGACATCCTGTGGAGTGATGGCTGTCGATTGAACAACACGATGTCACCTGAGTCTAAGTGTCGTTCCACAATAAAGCCTGGCTCGATGGTATCAGCAATGATTGTCCTGTCCTTGACAAATCGTAGGTCTACCCTGCGTCCATCAGTACGAATAAGATAGTTGCAGCCTGGGTGTCTGTCAGGACCTCGGAGTACTAGCTCCTTCATCTCTTCCTTGTTCCACTCAGTGACTCTCTGTGGGATGGTGAGAATTCGTGCAACCTGCTCTGGTACACCGACCTCGTTCATGCTCAGGTTGGGGTCGGGGGAGATGACAGTACGAGCAGAAAAGTCGACACGCTTACCCGAGAGGTTGGACCTGAACCGCCCCTCCTTACCCTTTAACCTCTGAGCCAGTGTCCTGAGTGCGCGGCCTGACCTATGTCGTGCCGGAGGTATGCCAGACACACCATTGTCAAAGTACGTGGTACAGTGATACTGAAGTAGCTCCCAGAGATCCTCAACAATTAATTGGGGAGCTCCGGCATCAAGGTTTTCTCTGAGCCTCTGGTTGATTCTAATGATGTCTATCGACTTGTGCGAGAGGTCGTCTTCTGAACGTACACCTGACTCCAGAGTGATGGATGGTCGCACTGTGACCGGTGGCACTGGTAGCACAGTCAGAATAGCCCACTCGAGCCTTGCAGCATCTGAGTTGATGCCTAGTAATGCATAGTCCTCGTCTGAGATGTTCTCAAGTCGGGACCTGATATCGATAGGAGTGAGCCGGACTGAACCAGCCTCACCGACCTCGTAAATGGAGGTGGGCTTCTCAAGCTTCAGTTTCAGCTGCTCTTCACCACAGTGTGGGCAGCTCTTTGTCTTTGCCGCTCTCTTCAGGATGTCCTTTGAGAGGTTCGCGGTCTTCTGACCTATCTCAGGGTATCTCTTGAACATCCGATTGTAGTAGTCTATCTCGTCCTCGTTCAGCAGGATTCGATTGCACTCCCTGCAGATTGACCGCAAGACCTTGTGAATCACCTTTGCGTAACCCGCATGCATGATTGGTCTGGCCAATTCGATGTGTCCAAAGTGTCCAGGACAGTTGCCGACGCGGTTTCCGCAGGTCCTACAGCGCTGGCCTGGGTCAATGACTCCGAGTCGTGGGTCCATGATTCCTGATTCAATGGGGTAGCCGTCTTCGTCGTATGTGTCTGCGACTACTATCTGTGCCACTGACATCTTTCGGATGTCTTCAGGACTTAGGAGCCCAAACTCTATCGAGTCGATCTTCTTGGTTGTAAGTCCGCTAATCATTAGATCATCTCCTTCAAACGCAGCCTGGCGGCCAGGCCGAGTGACATCATCTCTTGTATGAGAAGTTTGAATGCGTACGACACCACAACGCTACTGATTTTCGCGTTGCTGCCGCATATTGGACAATAATATTGGTCCTTATTCCGGTCATAGACTCCAATGAGCCCACATTCCTCGCAGACCAGCATGTTACTCTTGTCAGACTCATCAAGGAGCCTGCCCTTGAGCAGAATGGCTGCGCCATGGCCAATGAGCACGTCACGCTCCATCTCTCCGAATCGTAGGCCACCCTCTCTGGCCCTACCCTCGGTGGGCTGTCTGGTAAGAATCTGTACTGGACCTCGTGCGCGAGCATGAATCTTGTCGGCCACCATGTGATGCAGTTTCTGCTGTGCAACGATTCCAATGAAGATGTCCACTTTCATCTTCTCGCCGGTTATTCCCGAGTACATTACCTCTCTACCGGTATGCTGCATACCATGTTCTTGCAGAATGGCGAAAAGTTCATCCTCTTGAACACCACTGAATGGCGTTCCGTCTTGTTGTTTACCTGCCATGCAGGCTGCCTTTCCAGCGATCATCTCTAGAATCTGACCAATGGTCATCCGACTTGGAATGGCATGAGGATTGACGAGAAGGTCGGGAACTACTCCGTCCTCGGTGAATGGAACATCCTCCTGTGGGACAATATAGCCAATGACTCCCTTCTGACCGTGTCGGGATGCGTACTTGTCGCCGAGTTCGGGTATACGCAAATCGCGAACCTTGACCTTCACCAGTCGGTTGCCATCGATGGTTTCAGTTAGGATGACGCTGTCTACTACGCCGGACTCTCCATGACGCACAGCTACTGAGGTTTCTCGGCGGTTGGGTGATGCTATGTCGAACTCTGAGTACTCCTCGAGGAATCGTGGTGGAGAGGTCCTGCCTATGAGAACGTCACCGCCCATTACCTCTACTTCGGTTTCGATTACACCATCCTCGCCTAGGTTGCGGTAGGATTCTGAAGCCCTGTAGCCTCTGACGCTGCGGTCAGGGATTTCGAAGCGGTCCTCCTGTCCACCTGGGTACTTGCGTTCCTCGCTCTCGTATACACGGGTGAAGGTGCTCCTTCCAAGTCCACGCTCGATAGATGCCTTATTCATGATGAGGGCGTCTTCAATGTTATAGCCCTCGAAGGATAGGATTGCGACCACAAAGTTCTGAATTGCCGGTCGCTCCTCGTAGCCTATCGAGTCCATGGCTCTGGTCTTCACCAATGGAATCTGAGGGTAATGGAAGAAGTGTGAACGGGTATCTGCACGATACCTGAAGTTTGATGCTGGCACACCTACAGACTGCTTTGCCATTCCAGCCATGTACACGTTACGTGGTGACTGGTTTCTCTCTGGGAATGGAATCAATGCTGCAGAGATACCGAGAATTGTTGCAGGCTCAATCTCCATATGTGTGGTGTTGGGCCCGATCTCATGCGGATACATTGCAATGAGGGTGTTCTCCTCTTCCTCCGCATCAAGGAACTCGACGATACCGTTCCTCATGAGGTCCATGAAGCCCCACTCACCATCCATGACCATTCGTAGATGCTCGTCTGTGAGTCTGCTTTTGCCGTTCTCTACGACTATCAGTGGTCGTCTGACACGACCAGCATCGCAGTTGGCTTGTACTTCGTGGGTGTTCTCATAGTAGGCAATGTTGGTTTCAGGATCAATCTCTCCGGCTCGACGCTTCTGTCGCATGGTCTTCACAAGGACTTGAGGGGCAGGATGTACTCCTACAAGTCGTCCGTTGAGGAAGACATCAGCAGCTTTTGTGCCTCTCTTTCCTCGGAGTTTCTCGATTCCCTGGACCTCCGCCTTGATGAGGGCCTTCTCAATGGAAGTTTCTTCTGTCCCTACAGAAATGTAGGCCATCATTGCTATGTTCTTGACAAGTCCACAATTAGGACCTTCAGGGGTTTCGTTTGGACAGATCTTCCCCCAGTGTGTGGAGTGAAGGTCTCGTGCCTCAAAGTGAGGCTGTGAACGTGAGAGTGGTGAAACCACCCTTCGTAGGTGTGATAGTGATGAGATGTAGTTGGTTCGATCAAGTAGTTGTGATACACCGGCTTTTCCGCCTACCCAGTTACCTGTTGCTAAGGCATGCTTGAGCCTCTGGGTGATGACGTCTGCTCTTACTGCAGTGCGAATGTTGGGTTTCCGACCACGGACTGCTGTTCGCTCCAGCTGGTACTTGATATCACGAGTCAGAGAGTAGAGTGCAACTCTAAATAGTGACATCAGCAGGTCGCCTGATAGCTTCAGTCTCTTGTTGGCGTAGTGGTCTTTGTCATCTTGCTGCCTCTTTGACAGAACTAGCTCTAGAAGTCGCTCAACCATCTGACCCAGGTAGTAGGCCTTCTGAAGACGATGGGTGTCCTCTGTACCAATATGTGGTAGAAGATACCTATCGAGAACTTTCTCAGCACGAGCAAGTCTGTACTCCTTTGTTTGGCCGACTGCAACCCGTTTACCAATGAAGTCTAGGGCATTATCTCTAGTGGAGGAATCTTCCTCATCACGCGGGGCATTGATGGGGGCAGACTGCTCTATAGTGACGATGAGCTCATTTCGAATCTCGTCATCATCAGATATTACATCAACAATCTCTCTGTCCGACTCTAGACCTAGGGCTTTCAGAAGTATGGCTAGAGGAATCTTTCCTGGTACAGATGGGAATGAAACCCTGAGCTCACCACTCCGTTTCCTCTCAATTGTAACGGGTGCACGGAACCCACGGGAAGTCGAAAACACTTTTGCAATGTGAGTGTAGCTTGAGCTCTTACTTGCCTCCTCAATCAGAATCCTATTCGGCGCCAAATCCTCTTGAGTCACTAGAACCCGTTCAGAACCGTTGATGATGAAGTAGCCACCAGGGTCCTTTGGATCTTCGCCATGTTTGATCAGCTCTTCCGCAGACATGCCATGCAAGAGACATTTTTCGCTGCGTAGCATCACCGGCATGTCTCCTACGTAGATTCTCATGGTTTCCATGCGAGTGGAGATTGACCCTTCTTTTCGGACTGGGGTCATGTCCAAGTAGAGCTTGCTAGCGTAGGTCAAGTTCCTGATTCGGGCCTCGTTGGGATACAGAGGATGTTCGCTTCCGTCTGCCTCCCTTACTGATGGAGCCTCGACAGTGATGTCCCCTAGCTCCACATGATAGCCCTCGACCTTTGGATTGAGCCTTGCAACACTGTCTACCACTTGCTGGAGCTCCTCCCTAATGAATCGGTTAAACGAGTCGAGATGCTGACCTACTAGGCCGTAGTGGTCAAAGAATGCCTCAATGACCGGCCAATACTTTCCCGTGTCTTCTGTGTCTGTTGCCATATCACAACACCGTGACTATGTGGGACGGGGGAACTACTGCTCGCTACGCTTCCCAAGCATGAACCCAGAAAATCCGAGCTCACCCAATGCTTGCAATAGCCGCCCCGTGCTTTTGCACAAACAACAAACTTCCATATGACAGAGGGATGTGGCGGGCTCGGCGGGAGTACCAGATAACGAGGGACTCTCGTGATCTTTTGAACCCGCGGCCATCAGGTTAAAAGCCTGCTGCGCTACCTAGCTGCGCCACGAGCCCTTACCTGCGCAAGACCAAGTATAACACCGATAAATTGTGCCGTTGTATGGTCTCATGACTTGTCAACAGCGTGATACATGGTCATGCGTAAATGGGAAGCAATGCTGTCTGGGCAATCCGCACGGGATTCTGTCTTGATAAAAACCTTTCCATAAAACGAAAGATGGAGTATCATCTATTCCAGCTTGGGTGAGCTGAACATTATAGTGCCTTTCACGGTAAAAAGCATTGCGCTGAAATGATTCTCATTCCCTGTTTGTCCTTAGACCGCTAGATTCTTCTCTTAGGATTGCGTATTCACGAGGCTGGTCAGGAGTCGTTGGATTAATTGGAGCCTTTTGGAAGCATCACAATGTTCTATCCTTTTCTTAGCCAATAAACAAAGAAAATTGTTGAAGGACTAGTGGAAGACGCTCTGAGTTACTATGATTTTGTGCAGAGTCTTGTAGAAGCTGCGGATGACTATCCTATGGATTCTGATTTTGCCTGGTTTTCGTTGATCCAAGCCTTGTCATATCCAGACACTTGGAAGATGATGCAAGCAAGATTAGAAGAAAGTGTTCAAACGAAGCCTTTGGTATTCTTTAGGGGGGATACTTATGATACTCTCGCCGACGCTCAACTGGAAAATCTTGAGGCTGCAATGAAACAGGCAGTATCGTCAAATCCAGATGATTGGATACTCGTTCATCTATACATGGCTGCGACCTATATGGCCCCGGAACCAGTTCGTTCTCACTACCTAGATTCAGCTAGGACCATTATTGATAGCAATCGGGATTTGCAGCGCTTTATGAGTTACATCTATGATAGAGAGGGCTATGACTTACGGATACAGGGCGACGCTGAAGATGCAATTAAGGCATGGGAAAAAGCGCATAGGATTGCTGATGAATACGACGATGTATTCTCCGCGGCTGGTTCACTGGCTCAGAAAGCGAACGCACTCAAGGACTCTGATGTGCATAAGGCGCTTGAATTGTATGACGAGATATATTCTATGCTCGCAATTCGACTAACCGAGTTTGACGCAGTAAGAAATGTGGCATTAATGACGGCACTTTGCTATGAGGCCTTGGGAGAATATGATTTGGCACTCAGTTTTCTTTTCAAGGATTTCGAGGCAAAATCACGGTTTAGTGATGATGTCCAGGTCACACCTGCTTTAATCGTGTCACGAATTTACTGTACTCTTGAGATGTCTGAACAAGCACTGGAGTGGCTTGAGGCAAAGGCCGAATTGCACAGACTCGACGAGTCTGTACTTCATGCTGCAGCAGCTAATGCATTTGTCCTTAAAGGGCAGCTAAAAAATGCGGCAAGACATCTAGTACTGGCTCGCAATGGTGCAATGAAAAGCGGCGATGATCAAGTGATGGGGGATTACTTGTATGCGAAAGGCCTGTATGAATTGGCAGACGGCGATTTGAACAATGCAGAAGCAACCCTTGAACAAGCTCTAAATCTAGCCGACCCACAGTTTCAGATTCATGTGAATATGGGTTTGATGGCTCTTACACGCTGTGAGATTTTGAAAGGATTGGATACACCCATTCCCGGCTCAGACAAGGAAAATTCCGGACCTTGGATGAAACGACTAGAGAAACATGCTGTAGAAAAGGACTATCCCGGAGTCCAAATACAGCATGCAATTCTAAAAGCCTCATACCAGACTCAAATTGGTGAGCATAAAATGGCACAAACCACATTGAAGAACGCTCTTGCCATCTCAGACTCACCCGGAGTGAAGACACTCCGCAGGAAAATAGAGCAGAAACTTGAGGAACTGGATTCGATAGAACAAGAACAGACTTGATTTTCGCAGTTTTTCTCCAAAATTGGCCCTCTTCATTCGAGCAAATTGAATACGGCAGTGCTATCTGACATCTCTCGGGCGTATTCAGGGAACTCCATATGTCAAAGAAGAGTCTATTCTGAAGCTTGCACCAGCCATAATGATACCTTCAAGAGAAGATTCCACTCAGAGTCCGGATCGTTGTGATAGTCAAACTGGTCAATCCCATCAAGCGCACCATTCTCCTCATATTCAGGGTGTGGATATGAGAGAAATACAGTACCGTTTCCAAACTTACAGGCAATCATAGCAGGTTCATTGTTTTGCGTATAGAGTATGATTGGAATCACTGTTGACATATATGTTGCATTACTTGAGTAGAAATAGCCTGAGTTCCAGTAAAGAATTTCATACGTTGAGGGCTCATTAGAAAGGTCTGGACCTGTCGAATTTGTGTTCACAATCATTGGGATCACCTTCGTATCCGTACCATTCACAGCACCGCTTGTAAGACCGTCGAAGAGGCCAAGATAGTAGTTAGTCCCGAATACCGAGCCTCCACAAATACCAAAGTAGGATCCTCCCCCTGCAATGAAGTCTATGACTGCATTCCTGCCTAGGGTATCAAGGTAGTTATAATAATCCAGGGCCGAGCCACCGGGAAAGACGATTATATCATATCCATCAAGCACACCCTGTTGAATCTCAGTTGAATTCACATAGTTGGCTTCTGCATGCATCCAACGGAACATGTTTAGCAATGCTGTGGAACTAGATGACAAAGCACCTCTATCATTATAGACAGCTACGCGGACTCCTTCCATTCCTGTTGGATATGTGATCGCAAGGGTCAGAGTTCCGATAGCAAGAAGAGTCACAATTAGTACGACAGCACCTTTTTTCTTTGAAGATCCCATTGTCATTTCAAATGACCTCGCCTAACCAGCTACACCCTTCATCCATCGATGATAAGATGGATACTCAAGATTTCATCATCGATAATCCGTTATAATATAACAATGTTTAACGCAATATTAGCAAGGTCTAGCATTCAAGAACGCTACTCTTGAAACATTGAAGTCAGAAGTGCTGAATATGAAGTCATTAGATGGTTTTAACATCAAAGTTGAGATTCCCGTTGCTTGGGGAGATATGGACGCTTTCAAACATGTGAACAACACTAGAGTCTTCAGATACTTCGAAACTGCACGTATCAAGTATTTTGAGAAAATTGGGTTCATTGAAACCATGGAGAAGGATTCTATAGGTCCAATTTTGGCTAGCACCTCTGCTAAATTCATTAAACCCCTGTTCTATCCAGATACAGTAACTGTAGGTACTCGTGTAACCTCTGTCGAACCAACCCAATTCATTATGGAGTATATTGTCGAGAGCAAATCAAAGGGGATTGCTGCGCTTGGCGAATCCAAAATGGTAGTATATGATTACGAGTCTTCGAAGAGAACAACTCTTCCTGATATTGTTAGAAACAAGATCAAAGAGATTGATTCTATTTAGCATTCATACTCCATCTTTCGAAGAATTACATCACCTGAATGACCATATCACGACCGATGAGTTTAATAGAAAACCGAAAGTGGTGCAGTCGAATCGCGCCCCTGTAGTGTAGTCCGGTCTAGCATTCAAGACTGTCACTCTTGAGACCCGGGTTCAAGTCCCGGCGGGGGCGCCATCTCTTTAGTAGAAAGAGCTTACACATCTTTGATCCAAGTATAGACTGAGATTCTCTAGTTCTTCTTTCCTATATAGACAAGTACACTGACTTTTAATGCAAGAAAATATGCAATTGTCATTAAACGGAGTTTTTGAAGAAGGCGGACAAGTCTTGAAGTCATTCGACTCCCTATAGGATTGATACCAAGAAACTTGTGTTGTACATAGACACTGGTTAGGTCAATAAATGAGAAGTCATGTCTTTTTAGCAACGACTCAAGTCGACCTCTTGTATATGGCCAAACGCGAAGATAGTCATGATTTGTGAGTTTCTTGGCAATAGAGTACCATGCGGTCTTTGGAAGCCATGTCATAAACGGAATCAGGAGATGAGGTTCAATAACTTGCCAACGATTCATCACACTAATGTATACGACTCCATTTGGTTTCAAGACTCGATGAATCTCTGATAGAACTTGTTCAATATCCTGATAGGAGATATGTTCGAGAACATCGTTGAGAAGTACTGTATCAAAGCTTGAATCATCTAATGGAAAATTGAAACCATCATAACAAATGAACTTCGTTTTTGGAAACTGGGCTGAGGCCTTTTGCACCAAGCTCTCACTAATGTCAAGCCCAACTGTTTCATATCCACGTTCTGTATAATGATTTATGATTGCGCCATTCCCAGAACCAACATCGAGTATACTTGATGGCGAATGATTGGCCATTCGAAAAACTCTGTCTATTTCCCGCACTCTAGTACGACGTTTATCAACCATATCTGCTGAAAATCGATGGCTTGCACCTTCGCTCATTATGATTTTGGTCGTGCTTTGTAGTTGATATTAAGTTTGTCAAACTTCAGATTCTTTCTTCTGTTCCATTTGAAAGGAAAGATAGATAGGACGAGAGTAGTAGAAATGCTATGAGGAGATGACCAGTGAAAGAGGTTTTGCATAGTGAAGAAGCAATAGCTAAGGTAGGTGATGTTGAGATTGCCTATGACACCTTTGGGGATCCATCAGATCCGCCTATGCTGCTTGTTATGGGACTAGGAGCACAGATGATTCGATGGGACGAGGTCTTTTGTAAGGCACTTGCTTCCCAAGGACGTTGGGTGATTCGATTTGATAATCGTGATGTGGGGTTGTCATCGAAGTTTGATGATGCTGGCGTTCCTAATGTTATGGCGCTTATTGGAGGACAGACAGTCGATGTTCCATACAAACTGATGGATATGGCAGGTGATGCAGTAGGTCTGCTTGACACACTGGGAATTAAGGAAGCCGATGTTGTGGGTGTTTCAATGGGAGGTATGATTGCCCAGACAATGGCTATTCATTATCCCGACAGAGTACGAACTCTGACGTCAATCATGTCTTCAACGGGCAATCCAAAGCTCCCACAGCCAACAGACGATGCGATGGCAGCTTTACTTGCTCCCCCTGCATCCAGTCGGGATGAATACATCAAGAACTCTCTGATGGGTGCAAAAATACTGCATGGACCCCATTATCCGCTGGATGAGGATTATGTCCGCAACTACTCGGAGATCTCCTATGACAGGTGCTATAACCCTCAGGGATCCACGAGACAGTTAGCCGCTGTTCTCGCATCAGGAAGTCGAAATGAAGAATTAGGGAAAGTGAAGAGTCCAACCCTTGTCATTCATGGAGATGCTGACCCACTGGTTCCAGTCGAAGGCGGGAAAGACACTGCCCAGAGCATTCCAGAAGCAGAGCTGCTTATCATCAAAGGGATGGGGCACAGTTTTCCAGTTGAAGTGGTGCCACAGATACTTGGGGCAATTCTGAAGCATACAGCCCATTGAACGGCAAGAAACTTCCTGAAGTAGTTCTGAGAACCTTGCGAGGGTGCCGCCTCTTTTGATTAGTCTGACAGCACACGTATACCTACAGGTTTCGCAGACCATAAGACAACAGCCCCGAGGAAGAAAATAACTGGAATGGGAACAAGATATGAAAATGGTCCCAGAACATAGAAAGGTGATAATATGAAAAGGGCTGCAAGGGGGAACATCACACCAAGCACGCCGATGATAAGAGATTGGTATCGATTTCCTAGACCCCTAAGATATCGGAGGATGCAATAGGAATACAGCACTCGAAGACTTGCAAGTGATAAATAGAATATGAGATTATATATGTCGATTAGAGAGAAGTTGATAGCTATGTAGATGTTGCGTATGTCGTGTTCGACCAAGAAGTAGACCGTGCTTCCAACGAGGTGGTAGTTAGATCGGAAGACTGTTTGGACGTCAACTAGAACAACATAAGGTATTACAAAGACTAGAAGCGCCAATAAAACACCAAGAAGCTTGTGTTTGATTTCCACAGCTGACTTTTCCTCTGAGGCGTTCTTCTCTACATCAACTCTATCATACCCAAGCAGTAAAACCTCTCTACTGAGAACAGGTAGGAATACAAACACCACAAGAACAAGTGTTGTAAAACGCATGAGGTTCCCAGTCAGAAAGTCTGGAACTCTTGGGAATACAAGATTGGGCAATACATGACCGAATAGGGCACCAAGGAATGATATGATAAGAACCACTAGTATTCCTTGGATTCGGATTGACTTGTTTTCATCCAGTTTAGAAAGGTATCGATCGAAGTAGATAGCTGGAATGCAAATGATGAGGATAAGAAGAAGGGTGATGGGGTTCACTAGCTCAATACTCCATTCATTATAGTATCTGGAAAACATCAGATAGAAGGCAATTGAGTGATAGTAAAGACGGTCTATTATATTGAAATTCCAAAAATAGACCCCATATGGCAATGTCAGGAGAACTGCAATCTTGAACGAAGTCCTCAGCCAGTATCTAATGGTCACATCTTTCAGGATGCTGCTCAAATCAGCCGACTCATATTCCTTTATCGGAACTCCTTGATGGAAGTATCGCTCTAGTGAATTCTCATGATACTTAGTACTTAGGATTCAGAATTTCATGTATAGTGATTCAGATAAGGGAGTCTGACAGACAAGAAAGCATGATGTCCTGTATTGAGATACTCTTCGAGCACAACATTGCAGTCAGAGAACCTATTCTTGATTCCGTCAGACAGCTCTCCAACGAAGATTTCACACGAAACCATGGAGTGGGTTGGGGCTCAGTTAGGGACATTCTAGTTCATTTGATCAACACTGAGAAGTATTGGATATCAGTACTCAAGGATGTTGAGATGGATTGGCTGGATTCGAGTGACTTTCCAGATTTACAAAGCATAGCTAAAGCCTGGGTGGATGTTGAAAAAGAAACAAGAGAGTATATGATGGCACTTGACAACGACCAGTTACATCATGTGAAACGGGTCAGATGGCCTGATGCAACCGTGAGTTTTACAGTCAAGAAAGCACTTGTCCATATAGCGACACATGAAGTTCATCACCGCGGTCTCATTGTTGGATTGATTAGAATGATGGGGCATAGACCGCCAGTTGTTGATATGCTGTGAGAGGAGCTGAAAAAGAATGACGGAATTCCTAGAGACATGTTATGAGGCTATCAAAAAGCAAGAAATCTCAATATCCAAAACAATTGCCTCGGTGGATGACAAAGGCTCAGATATTCTCAAGGACCGAAGATTAATCGTTCTAACTGGGTGTGGTGACTCATATGCAGCTGCAGAATATGGAAAATGGGCTTTCCTAAGGGTCGGATTCAATGCGGTATCGCTTTCACCAACAGAGATGTCCAAGATACAATTGAACGACGACGACTTAGTCATTGGTCTGACGGCCTCAGGAAGAAGTCTCGCCACGATTGAAGCTCTGGAAACAGCCAAGTCTGCAAATGCAACGACTGTTGTGCTCACTGACAATGAAAATGGGAATGCATCAGCCCTTGCAGACTATGTCTGGGTGACTCAATCCGGTGTGAGAACTCATAACATCAGTCCTTCGTCTGTGACAACGACTGCAATGGCATATCTCCTGAAACTAGCAGTAAGGCATCAGTCAGCACCCCAAAGCCCAATGTATAATGACTTACAGAAGTTGAAGAGTAACGGGAAACAGCTACTGGACTGGGCAGAAACAGTCGGAAAGGAGAGCTGGAAGGTTGGAGTTCCGGGCAAACCATTGTATGTGATTTCGCATGGACCCAACTATGCAGCAGCTCTGATTGGCATGATGAAGTTCAACGAGTATGGTGTCATCCAGAGTAATGCTGCTCTTTGGGAAGACTTCCAACACCATTACGTCCTGACTATCAATCCTGGCGACACTGCCTTCTTAGTGACTGACAGCCCAATTGAGGAAAAGGATAGAAGGTACTTCCAGGCTCTTACTGGTACCCTGAAGATGACAGCGTTCCACCTTTATACACCTGAAAGCCTCGGACTTGCCAGCCCACTTGGGCAAGTCATAGCAAACTCAATTGCACTACAGATGGCAGCATACTACAATGTCATGAAATACGACCCAGGTAAGGAGTTTTGGAGAAAGCCCAATGTAGATGCCTTCAAAATCTACTGAAGTGCGTCATGCGAAAACGTAACAAGCAGAATTGACGGTCGGTGACTCATCATGTCCATTCTTGAACTCCTTTCACAACCTGGAACAGCAAATCGTCTGCGAGAGGTTGCAGACTATATCAATACACATCCAGAGGAGTTCACAGATGCTATCTCAGAAGTATTTGGTGACGGGGAGCAAAAGGATTCAGTGAATCTGAAGCAGCGCTTCCTTGATGTTGTGGATTTCTTGCCACACAAATACTCCATACCAATTCTTGAGAGAGCTGTCAATGATGTGGATTCAAAAGTAAGAGTTCGTGGACTACAGGCTGCGTACAGAACGAGGGTTGAATCACTTAATTCACAGGCCTTGGAGATACTTGAGAACAGAGAGGAGGAGTTTGAGGTCAGGAAATGGGCGGTCCATATCTTAGGAAGTAGTGATCCTGAGAGTTATGGAAAGGTGCTCCGGAAGCTGGCAAGAAACTCCTCAGATGACATTCGAGTTCGTAAGGAGGCAGTCTATGCCCTCACAAAAGTCCTTGACGATGAGAGTGTTGGTGCCTTGTGTGCGCTCCTTGGAGACCCCGAGGTTGAGATTCGACGTTCTGGAGCATGGGCACTGAGCAGCATGAACTCACCAGAATCTGTCTGTTGTTTGTTGGCTGCCCTTGAAGATGACGACGAGGGGGTCCGTGATTGGTCGATTCGAGCGCTTCGTGACATGGACGACTCCAGAGCTCTCCAAGGACTAGCCGATGCTATCTCTAGGAGCGACCCAAAGGAACAAGTCCGATTTGTCCGGCTGGTCGTTGAGAAGCGCTCCGAGATAATATTGAGGGCGATTGCTGAGCTTCTCCTGTCAGACGATGTAGATGTCAGACGTGTAGCTGCATGGGCGATGGGCGTATCCCCCTATCCTCCTGCTGCCGCCAACCTACGTACACTCACAAGTGATGTGGATGAACAGGTCCAAGACTATGCCAAGACAGCTCTGATTCGTCTGGGCGAGATAGACCCATCAAATCTCAGACTATGACTTGTATCACATTGTCCCTTGATAGAGGCCGCCATCCACTAGAAGAAGAGCTCCATGAATATAGCTTGCAAGAGGGCTGAGAAGAAATGCACACACTGCGCCAAACTCGGTAGGAGTGCCCATTCTTCCAAGTGGAATTCGTGCTTCTAGACTACTTATCGCTTCCTTGTTACTGGCCATGAGCTGCTTGACTCTGTCAGTGTAGATGTATCCAGGAAGGATTGCATTGACCCGAACTCCTTCTGAACCGATCTCACCTGCGAGCGTACGCATCATTCCAATCACTGCAGGACGAATCGCATTTGATAGCAATAGATTGTCGATGGGTTGCTTTACAGATACTGATGTGCTGTAGAGTATTGCGGGTGATTCAGCCATCTTCAAGAGCGGTAGAGACTCCCTTGTGAGCCATATTGCACTCATCAGAGTCAGGTCAAACCCTCTCTTCCAGTCCTCGTCAGACACTTTTGAGAAGGTCCCGGGAGGCGGGCCGCCTGCATTGACAAACAGTCCATCAAGTGTGGAGCTGCGTTCCTTCACATATTCAAGAAGTGACTTCACGTCTTCCTTCTTTGACACATCTGCAACGACATACTGAGCTCTGTCGCCCAGCTTTGAAACAGCCTCTTTCAGAGATGCCTTGTTTCGACCACAGATGATTACATTGGCTTCCTCCTGTGTCAATGCATTTGCGGCACCAAAGCCAAGGCCACGAGAAGCAGCCGTGACTAAGATTGTCTTATCTTTCAGTTGAAGATCCATGCTTCTGGATAAGCTGCATCTACAGATAAGAAACGTGGCGTATCACATTGCACGGACTGTGGCTGGTTTCTCAGTCCTTGCGCCCATAGCAACCTCTAGGTGTAAAAAGGCGGCACTCAGACGCTGAAAGTCCCTAGGGACTTGAAACTCCCCAATCCCTAACGAGTTCAAGACCCGTTCTATTTTCATTGTGGTCAGTTTATGATTCCCGTTTGAACTGAAGGCTATTAGGACTCTAGGGTCATCAGGATCCGGAATTCTGTAAACTGACTGGCATGGAATCCCCTTGTCTTCTAGACCGTGTTTTATCTTGGCCTCTAACTTGTCCATCTTGACGATCCACCGATATTTCGTTCCGGATTAGGGTACAAAAGCACCTGTATTAACTTCGTAATACTCACAAACGTCGCCAAAATCATGTAGAACTCGATTCTGAATAGCTTGCGCTGGTCGGCTTCTTCATAAAGAGCCTGATGATGAAGGTTTTCGACATTGGAGGTTGATCCAGTTGGATAAAGAGGGGTATCGTAGATATCTAACAGATAGAGAGCAGCCAATCTCTGAGGAGAAGATTAGACCGGCAATTGAGATGGTCGAGAGGTTTGAGGAGTTCATCAAGAAGTCAGAGAAAAGTCTGGAAACCGCTACCTCCTCTGAGGTCAACGAGTTCTCCAAAATATTGATTGATGAGAAACTGAACACATACGATAGCTACGTTGCATTGTCCAGATATGGATACTTTGTGAAGAACTTGGATCTCTACCTTGCAGTCCTTGAACTGCTTGATGGAGCCGAGGTCATGGATGTGCTTCGTGCGCGATTGGGAGAGGCAGTGGGCGAAGCCAAGAGGGATGAGGTCTTTGAGGGAATAGAAGCACCACTCGGTATTCCATCTACTGAGAAGCCAAAGGTTACCAAGGCTGTTTTAGATCGAATGAAGGAGTTAGTCGACCCTGAGGATTGCAGAAAAGCGCTTGTTGGCACGGCACATGGAATCCCAAAAGAATGGTACAAGCAGGAACGGGAGAAGTTCTTGGCAGCCAAGGACATTGACGAGTATATAGTCAAGAAGAGAGAGGATGCCATCGCAGAATTGGAGAAACACCGGGACGAGGGTACACTGTTCTATAATCAAGAGATCACTGATGAGGTGGTCGAATTCGTCAAGAGCCGACCGGATATGTTGAGTGGAATGCGTGATGGCGATAAGATTGTCCATACTAAGATTCCGTACCTTACCAAGGAGTATCTTGCTGAAACCGATGAGAGAAAGAAGAGATACTATGCATGTCATTGTGCATGGGCAAGGGAAGCAATCATGGATGATGAGCTAGATGTCCCTGCTTCCTTCTGTTATTGCAGTGGTGGGTTTACTAAACAGCCATGGGAGGTAGCACTCGACCAGCCGCTGGAAGTGAAGATGGTCAGGTCGGTTCTGAAAGGAGATATGGAGTGCACATTCACTATTCCATTACCAAAGGAAGTTGTGGATAAGGTCGAACATTGCTGAGGTGTGAACCTAGGAATTTGTAGCTAGTTCTCGTGCATTCCGAGTCTAAGTTAGATAAGATGGTTTCTCACTTGGTGATATATCATGACAATGAGTATTGACGATGCCATAAAGGGAAGGAGAAGCATCAGAGACTACAAGGATGACGAAGTTCCAGAAGACTTGATCAGGCAGATTATTGAAGCTGCAACATTTGCACCCAGCGCAAAGAACGGACAACAGTGGAGATTCACTGTATTGAGTGGTGATTCAAAAGACAGGTTCACAGACCTATACAGAGATAGGCTTGAGAAGATCGATTTTGATGTGGGGTCTTCCTTTGGTTCATGTGAGATGATGGAGGAAGCCCCTGTGGTAATTGTCGTTTGGAATACAAACCAGTTTGGATGGGAAACTGAGATTCATAGTGTAGCAGCTGCCATTCAGAACCTGCTTCTCAAAGCGCACTCCTTGGGTCTTGGAACATGTTGGATTGGCGATATCTTCTATGCATATAACGCGATTATGAAATATTTCAAGAAGCCATGGAAATTATTGGCTGCATTGACAGTGGGTTGGCCAGCTGTGAATCCTGGACTAAGACCAAGATTGTCTGTTGATGAGGTGGCGGAATTTCATAGCTAGGAAAAGAAGCCACTTATAAGCACAGAACGATAGTGAGCCCTGATTGAGAAATTAAGTAGAGAATATATTCGGTTGTATTCTTTTATTGACCGACCTTTCGGCTATATTACTTTGATAGACCATCGTACGAATCCCGAAATGTCCTGCTTTTGATCCAAGTCGAATTTGGCGAAGTGAATATGAATGACAAAAGAAAAGCCAGTCACAGAGGGGTAGAAGGGCATGGTGGATTTAGTTGGAATCAAGAAGACTCGTATTAGCAAAAGAGAGGTATGCATAGGCTGTGGAGAGAGCTTGTTTACTAGAGATTATGCTCGTGGAGAAAGCGTTTGTACTTCATGCGGGCTTGTGGCTTCGGACCGGAATGTTGATAGAGGGCCTGAGTGGAGAGCATTCACTTCAGAAGAAAGGGATGCAAAAGCACGAACTGGAGCGCCAATGAGACTCAGCATTGCGGACAAGGGACTCTCAACCATAATTGATTGGCGAAACAAGGATGCAAGTGGCAGGGCATTAACAACCAATACACGTGCAGCCATCTACAGAATGAGAAAGTGGCATATCAGAAGCAGGGTCCATAGTTCTTTTCACAGAAACCTTGGCTTTGCCATGAGTGAGATGGAAAGACTATCCTCACAACTTGGGATTCCACGCGATGCCAGAGAAACTTCAGCTCTCATATATAGAAAAGCCCTGGCAAAGAGACTAGTGAGAGGAAGAAGTATTGATTCTGTTGTTGCAGCATCAATCTACCTTGCTTGTAGAATTCACCGAATTCCAAGACGCCTAGACGAGATTGTGACTGAGGCGAAAACGAATAGAAAGCAGATTAGTCAGGCTGTACGGTTGGTTCTTTCAAAAGTCAATGTCGAAGTGCCACTTGCGTCTGCAAAGGACTTGATACCAAGACTTTCCTCCGATCTTGGTCTTGAAGGAAGAACCATAAGAAAAGCCACTGAAATAATCCAACGGGCCAAAGAAGGACGAATAACAGTGGGAAAAGATCCCGGTGGCATTGCAGGAGCTGCATTATACATAGCTGGTATACTTGAGGAGGATAGGCGGACACAAAGAGAGATAGCAAAAGTTTCACACGTTACGGAAGTCACGATTCGTAATCGATACAAGGAGCTTGTCCGTTCTCTCGGAATCATATTCGAAACTGACGTTTAGCTATGAAGTTTGCCAACTTCCTGAGAGTATTGACTGATATTCGCAAATGCCCAAGTTTATTAACCCTCAAGAGGGTGCCTCATTGCAGAAAGTGAGAATGAAAGAGACAGGTTAACAAAGAATGTCTTGAAACCAGACCCGTTTCTCTGGTATTTGGAGTGTCTGTTTTTTCGGAAATCGCAGGCTCAGTTTGTGAGATAGATTGTTCTCATAATAGCAGGATATTAAGAATGGAGAAAATGAAAATCAATTCCAAGATTGGATATCGAAGAACCCGAGTAAAGAGTGGATATGGACCTCATAGAATATTGGAAATGCTACAACAGACAAAGTTGGGAAAATTAGCCGATAAAGAAAGTGATGGAAAGGATAACGAAATCTTTCTTTCTCATCATAAACCTACAGGGGTGAAGAAATGAGTACCAGTTCTTTCGATCTATGTACATGCGGACACAATCGCGAAAATCATGATGATTTCGAAAGTGAATGCAAGAAATGCAATTGCAATGCATTTTACAGAAGTATGCGTAACCAATAACGCACTACATTAACAACTGACAGACTCTGCGTTTGGACAGGAAAACTAAGATTGGTCGGGACGGCCGGATTTGAACCGGTAATTGTCCAGAAACTCAGAAGAATATGACTTCTGAAATAATCCTAATATGCCTTACAGTCAGAAAAATGACAATAATAGGGGCAGTTTCTTCTCTATAAAGCAAAAGAGCGCACTTTTATAAGCACGGCTTGATAGCTAGTGATGATTGAGAGAATAAGTAGAGAATAAGTTCGGTTGTATGCTTGTAGTAACCAATTGCGCGGTTATTTTGCATTCATTCTATGAATCCCGAAATGTCCTACTTTGGCTCTGAGCCGTAATTGAAGTGAACAATAATGACAGAAGAAGGACTAAACGCCGGATTACCAATTACAGAATGGTTTGATATTGAAAGAAGAATGGCCATAGTGGCAAGAATGTCTGCAGACAGACCCTACTTCGAAACCACAGACTCTCCTCGAAATGAAAGCGACGAAGAGGAGAATTTGTAGATGAACATCAATATGGTTCATTCTACACCTTCGGAAGCTTGGAATCAGAAGCTGCCGCCAATTGGATTCTCAGTGGATTATTCAGAAACTGCCATGACAGTTACGAAGTTTCCTGAGTCCAACTGCTATCTCAGATTATTGAGACCACCAAGAGGGTCGTTAGAGTTTGTTGTTAGGTCATATAGAAGTGGAACGCACAATCATAATACACTGATGAATCTTATTCGTGAATTCGGCATAGAAATTGGACCTTCGGTGAAGATGGGAAAGACTCTCACAATTGGAATCGGAGAGATAGATCGCAGAGCGCGTGAGTTTGTGGCTGGACATGGGTTATCACGAAAGAAGTGGCTAGCCATCATAATCCCATCTCCTGATGGGGGCCCCTATGGGCTGCTTGTGATGTTTGGCTTGTATATAGGGTCCAATGGAAGCGGAAAGCAGGTCAGAATTTCAGAGAATCCCGTCTTCAAGAAACTGATTGACAGCTTTCAGTTGACGAGCGGTCGTTAGGAGTAGACGGAAATGGCGAATTCAGCTAGAGGAAAGAGGACTCGTTTAGATAAGTCAGAAACATGCTTAGGTTGTGGAGAAACTTCATTCACAAAGGACTATGCTCGTGCAGAACGTATCTGTACGTCATGTGGGCTGGTTGTATCAGAACGTTCTGCAGATAGAGGCCCTGAATGGAGAGCCTTCACAGCAGAAGAGAGAGATGCAAAAGCGAGAACGGGTGCTCCAATGAGACTCAGCATGGCTGACAAAGGCCTTTCAACAACAATTGACTGGCGGAACAAGGATGCGAGTGGCAGAGCACTGAAAAGTAGTACGCGTGCTGCAATATACAGAATACGAAAGTGGCATATCAGAACGAGGGTACATAGCTCTCAACTTAGGAATCTTGGTATTGCAATGAGCGAGATGGAGAGGCTCTCCTCACAACTTGGGATTCCAAGCGAAGCCAGAGAAACTGCGGCTCTCATATACAGAAAAGCTCTGGCAAAGCGATTGGTCAGAGGAAGAAGCATTGAGGCCGTTGTTGCAGCATCGATCTATCTTGCTTGTCGGATTCACCGGATTCCTAGACGACTGGATGAGGTTGTGGCTGAGGCAAAGATAGATAGAAAACAGATGGGTCAAGCTGTACGGTTGGTCATCTATCAAGTTAATGTCAATGTGCCACTTGCTTCAGCGAAGGACCTCATACCAAGACTTTCCTCTGATCTTGGTCTTGAAGGAAGAACCATGAGAAAAGCCACTGAGATAGTCAGAAGGGCTAAGGAGAGTCGAATAACTATAGGAAAGGACCCTGGTGGAATTGCAGGGGCTGCTCTGTATATAGCCGGCATACTTGAGGAGGACAAGCGTACACAGCGCGAGATAGCCAAAGCTTCACGCGTCACAGAGGTAACGATTCGAAACAGATACAAGGAACTTGTTCGTTCTCTTGGAATTTCTTTCGATACTGATTCGTAGTTGGAGAGATGAATAGGACTTCTAATGAATGGAAAGAGGTTCATGTCCACCTTGATTAGACAATTCAGTAAGGAACTTGCGAATCACTATAGAGGCTATCTTATAGCATTCGTTTTTGGATTGATAATCTTTGTAATCATGTTGTTTTATGGTGGCTTTGATCTTCAAGCGCTATATGTGAATGATTCAGCAATTTGGCTTCTTTCAGTATCAGGCGTTAGTATGAAATTCCTCAGCGGATTTGGAGTGATGCTGACTTATGCGTCAGTTTGTTCCCTGCTATTTCGAGTACTAGCAATTCAAATGAGAGGAAATAGGAGGCGTTTCACTGTTCTAAAGACGGTGCTGATGCTTCCAATACTTGCGGTCCTTGGCTATGCAATCTACACCTTTGCGAATGCTGTTGTATTATCACGAAGTCTAACATTCCTGGAAAACTTGGCTGCGGTCTATGGGATATGGTCATTGATGCTCTTTGTCTACATTATACCACTCTCTCTGGGAATATACAATCCTAAGACTGGGAAGAGTATCTTGGAAAGTATTGGTGGGAGAATCGGTAATCTGAGATTTTCCCTTTGGAAGGGATATCAGTCCTACGTTTGGAGGGACTATGGAAGAGTCTATTCCGCGGAGTTCGAGAGATACCGTGAAACAATGAATGAGATCAGAGCAATTCTCAGTGTGTTTCTCCTATGGCCTATAGCATTAATCTTAATGCTCGTTCCACCCCTTGGCCTCCTCAGTGTGATGTTATGGTTTCGTATCTTCTCTCTTAGCTACAAACCATTTTCAGGCTTTGAAAAGACACTGCTCACAATCATTGTGCTTGTGGTTTTCTTTAGCACAACATACCTATTCCTCTTCGTCAATCTAGCCGACCTGTTAATCTACTTCGACCTCTCGTACGCATTGGGTATGTTCTTCAGTATAGCGCTGCTCGGGATTGTGATTTGGCAGTCATAAGGTCAGAATCTATCCTTGAGCAAAGATGGGAGGGACACGACAGGTGTCATGTCACCAACTTGGTCTGTTATTTTGCTGACAGATTGTTTTCTATGTCTACGACACCGAAGGTGTTCACAACGCATTCGAGCGCAGCGATGAAAATGGGGAGAAATGGGTTGCATTCAAGGAGCATTTCCATAGCTGAATAGGTTAGAGTCCTAGAGTCCTGTATCTGATTCGATCAGATATGAAAGGAAATTTACGAGTCTGATGCGATTCTCAGGATTCATTGCTGAAATCTCTAGAGTGGGCAGATTTGTCATCGTTTCTATGCGGGATTTATTTAGAGACCCATCCAAATCCTGCTTATTTGCCACAATAGAAAATCGCGTGTCTGGAAATGACTCTCGAAGAAACCTCAAGGAGTATTTGATTCGGTTCACGTCCTCGCTTGTGCTATCAGTGACGATTAATAGATAACGATGAAATGGTCTGCTATTCTGAATGAAGGACCGTGCAAATATCTCCAGTTTTTCAGGTGCAGAGCTTGATGTCTGAAGCTCCCAAAATGTAAAGACGAAGTCCTTGGATTTCAGTTTGGTTGTTATACCACTACTCTCAGCATCATCGTTCAATAGTTGGATAAGCTGCGTTTTGCCCACTTGTGGCTCACCTATAATTGCCACTGCTATCTCTCTAGTTGGTCCTGTCAATTGTAAACTAACCTAGACTGTATTGTATTCTGCGGCTATTGGCTTTAACGGACCGCTGCTACAATCACGTTTTGGTGTATTCATCTGATAGGCAGCTAGTATCTTGGTCTCCTTCGGCGACGATAGTCCCTTCTGTTTCGGGATGAATAGCCTCTATAGCCTCCACCACCATATCTACCACGGTCGGACCCATAAGATCGACCGGAAGATCCTTGATAGTAGTGACGCCGTGGTCTGCCATGATCAACCTCGGACAGGTCATTGTCCATTTTGACTTCAGTGATCTCTTCCTCTCTCTCGCTGATTTCACTATCTCGACTAATTTTCAGTCTGAGATTTCCTCGAAAGAGACCAGTATGTGCATTCTTCAAGACATAGGTTTTGCCAGCTTCGATTGCTTCTATCATGTCATTCCATAATGGAAGAGTCACAATTCCGGTTTCGTCCCCTACAATTGCACTGGCTACTCGATTGATGCTCCCATCTCGTCTGGATGTTACTTCACGTACATCGCCCTTTTCTAGTACCTTGAAACTAGTGTCAATATTGCTCATTCTAGTTTCCAGTTCAGCGATTTTTACTTCATTACTTGTTTCAGATTTTGCTTCCGAAGATTCTGTTTCAGAATTCATTTGCATCACATTGGTTGTACAAAGTGGATTTTACAGGAAATTAACAACGTGGCGTGTTCTCCAATACTATTTCGCATAGAAAATACCATTCTTTGACCCAACACTTAATCGAAATGTGTGATGAAAGATATATAAATCTCAGGATAGTCCTTTAAAAGGGGAAAAGGGTCGTATAAAATTCCATTTTTCCTTTTAAGGCTTTATAAAGGGCAAAGAGTTTTAAGCAGTCGCGTAGCTCTTCGTGTAATAGCTGAAGAAAAGTAGGAATAACCTTTGGCAGGTTAGGCAAAACCGCCTAGTGTGAATTTCCTATAATATGGAAACGCATGGAACTTGTAGAATCGATGGAACGAACCTCTTCTGATTAATCAAGTGATGTCGATTATTCCTGCAAAAGAGATGAAAAAGGAAATGAGAGAGAATAAACAAGACAAAGAGGATACGCCAGTTGTGGACGATAGGAAAAGGTTGGCAGCCAGGATCCCAATCAGTGAATGGTATGATATCGAACGGAGAATGGCAATTATCTCAAGGATGTCCACAGAACCAGCCAAAGAGAATAGTCAGGGCGTGGGTTCTTGAGTCATGCTCTAGACGGAGATGAGTTAATCACCTCAGTCGATGAGATTGGAGAAATCCTAGACCTTACTGAGCCAGAGGAAAGAATTCTCAATCGTTTGAGTGAGATGCATCCAATTCGTGTTCCTGAGTATTATCTCTCCCTAATAGATGAACAAGACCCAGAGGATCCAATAAGGAGAATGGCTCTTCCGAGTAGTACCGAATCAATTGTGGAAGGTTCATACGACACTAGCGGAGAACTTTCCAACACGATTCTACCTGGCTTGCAACATAAATACAAACAGACTGCTTTGATTCTTGCCACCGCTGAGTGTGCAATGTACTGTCGACATTGCTTTAGAAAGAGACTTGTCGGACTGCCAAGTCAAGAGATTCTACGAGATGTGGATGCAGCTACGGAGTACATCAGGAATCATGAAGAGATTAATAATGTACTCATCACTGGCGGGGACCCTTTCACTCTAAGCACTTCCCGGATAGGCAATCTACTTGAGGTGCTATCAAACGTCCCTCATTTAGACTTCATTAGGTTTGGTTCGCGCATCCCCGTAACGTATCCTATGCGTATTCTTCATGATGATGAACTATTAGAAGTCCTGAGAAACCACTCGAAGGCATTTAGAAGATTATTCCTAGTAACACAGTTCAACCATCCAAGGGAAATAACTGAAGAATCTATAGCTGCAATTGACAGGTTGATGTCAGCTGGTGTGATTGTAAATAACCAGACGGTCCTCCTGAAGGGAGTGAACGACGACCCAGTCGTATTGGCTGCTCTTCAGAACGGGCTTGTTGGTATTGGGGTGAACCCATACTATGTGTTTCAGTGCCGTCCTGTTGCTAGAGTGAAGAAGACCTTCCAAGTCCCCCTCTACGATGGGTATCGGATTGTTGAAGAAGCAAAGGGACTTCTCAATGGTCATAGCAAACGGTTCCGCTACATAATGTCCCACCACACTGGCAAAATTGAGATTCTGGGAATACTTGACGGGAAGTTTCTCTTCAAGTACCATCAGGCAAAGAATTCCAGTGATCAGGGTAGAATCTTCACCCGAAAAGTCGACAAGACCTCAGCTTGGTTGGATGAGTTGGTAGAGTGATTATTGCCATTGAAGGCCCTTACTATTCCTGAGATATTCTTTAGCATACGGACTCAAGAATTGACTTGAGAGTCTTGAGGCAGTCATTTACTCCGAATTGAATTTCGTGTGAGCTATGACCAGTATGGTTTTCGGATGTATTTGTAGGCATTATGAGCGGCTAGCGCTCCTTGGGCTGCAGCAACAGAGGCTAACTGGTATACTGATATGATATCTCCGGCAGCAAAAATGCCCTCTACACTTGTTCTCATTTCATGATCAACGACGACATAGCGGCCATTCATTTTCAGACCTAAATGTTCAAACACCTCTGTGTTCGGGACTAGACCAACGGCGATTATGACGCGATCTATAGCCATGTCATACTTCTTTCCAGTCTGATTATTGAGAAGGGTGACTTCTTCAACTTCTGAGTCGCCTCTAATCTCCTGAAGTTCAGTGTTATAGAGAACCTCAGCCATCTTCTCAGTCAGAATCTTATCAACTGTTGTTTCCGCCGCCCTAAACTCATCTTTTCTGTGTGCAATCCAAATCTCATCAGTCACTTTGTGTGCATCTACAACAGCATCCAGTGCTGTATCACCACCCCCTATGATTAACACCTTCTTATCACGAAAGAGTTCGGGGTCTGACAAATACGGAAACACACCCCGGCCCTTTCTAGAGAATTCAATCTCGCCAGGGATTCCCAAAATGTTTGGACGCATACCAGTTGCGATGATCACAACTTTCGATTTGTATTCACTCTCAGTTGTGACTATATTACGATCCTTGGTAATCTCGGTAACACGTTCTTTGACAAGGAGAACTCCTAAATCCGCGGCTTGGCGAACCCATTCGGCGACCAGATGCGTGGCTAATACTCTCGGTGTGCCAGGGTAGTTAAACACGTGTTTATACGGGTAGATTGTGGACAAAAGACCGCCCCAAGTACCACCCTCAAAGACAATTGTCTTGAGACCCTTGTATGCAGCTATGATTCCTGCAGACAGTCCTGCAGGACCTCCTCCAACAATAGAAACATCATATTCCATTTCTGTATCAGTCAAGTTCTATTTCACCTTCTTCGCGAAATCCACTCCATATTGGAATGCCTGATCAAGTTCCGCTTCTGTAGGTACCCATTTCACAGTGAAAGGGTCCATTACAAGTTCCATCTTTCCTTTTTCCATTGCTTCTTGGATTCTATTCACGGCACCACCTGCCCATCCGAAGGACCCAAATGCAGCTGCCTTCTTTCCTCTGGGTTTCAATACCTCAAAATCTGAGAGAATCGGAGCCACAGTAGGCAGAATATCATTGTGAAGGGTAGAGCTTCCTACAATTATCCCTCTTGCCTCTAGGAGCTCTGCCATTATATCACTACGATCGCTATGCGGTATGAGTTTCAGAAGGGGAGTCAATCCTTGACTACTGATTCCTTCTGCAATTGCACGTGCTAGTTTCGTTGTGCTTTGCCACATTGTGTCCCAAGCAATCACTACTTTGTCTTCCAATCGCTCTCCTTTGGCCCACTCCAAGTACCTTGTGGCAATTTGCAGTGGATCCTTTCGCCAGATTAGCCCATGGGAGGGAGCGATGATTTTGATTGGCAGACCTAGCTCAATCACTTCTTCGATCTTCCGTTGTACCATTCGACTCAGTGGCCATAGGATGTTTGCATAGTACTTCTCAGCCTCTTTCCAAAGAGTATACTGGTCGACTTCGTCAGCAAATCGCTTGTCAGTGGCATAGTGCTGCCCGAAGGCATCGTTCGGCAGGAGTACTTCCTCTTCTACATAGTAGGTGAACATAGACTCCGGCCAATGTAACATGGGAGCCTCGTAAAATCTGAGCGTTTTTCCTCCGAGATCTATCTCGTCCCCAGTCTTTACTGTGTGGATATCCCATCCATCAGTGTAATGTTTTTTGAGCTCATCAACAGCTTTGGGGGTACAGATGAGCTTCGCGTTTTTTATGATTTTCAGTGCATCAGGTACAGCACCAGAGTGGTCCATCTCTGTATGATTTGAAACCATATAGTCGATTTTCTCTGGATCGATGATCTTTGATATTCTCGAGAACATCTCATCAGAGAAAGAACCAAGAACTGTGTCAACAAGTGCGACTTTCTTGCCAACTATGAGGTAAGCATTGTAGGTGGTTCCATGATGAGTGGTATAGCTATATCCATGGAAGTTTCGTACATCATAGTCAATTGCACCAACCCAATAGACACCCTTTACAATCTCAACAGGCTTCATTCTGCTCTCTCGATATTAACGATAGTATACCTCCTTATAACAAATGAGGTTTGTAAAAGAGATTTAGAAACGAGAGATGGTCGGGCCAGCCGGATTTAAACCGGCAACCGATGGATCTACAGTCCAGAGAAGCTACTTGTCTTCATATGATGCAAATATGAGTATCATAATTTGCTGAAATAAGGTAGGCTTAATGCACGCTTAAGTTCTATTTCAAGGCCAAGTTGTCTTAGTCTAGTATTCTCATCAATTGGAACCCCTGAATTAGAGTCTATGGCAAAACATGCACCATGAATCATTTTGGTTCTGAGCTGTCCCTTTGCAATGGGATTGTTTCTCAGGTGTGGGGCATCCAATACACCTATCTCGACTGCCCGCACGTATGTTAAGGGTTCAACTAGAGGGTGGGATGAGGATGTATCACCAAGTGAATTGATAGCGGCGATAAGCACTTTGGCTTCCTCTACGAGTTCGTTCTTTCTTCTTAGGACTTCTTTGTCATCTAATGGACTCATGGTCCCAAGAAGACAGTCATGAATGACCCGTCGTGCAATCTTGCAGCTCTCAACGATCTCTTCTGCAGTCGCAACGTGGTCTGCCTCACAGAATCCGACTACATGCACTATATGGGGTTTCAACATCATTCCTGTATAGATTGAAGATGCAAGTTGGCCCTTGCCTGAGTCTAGGTCTGGGGGATATGAAAAGAGGCCTGGTCTGACTTGCCTTAGTGAAAGAAAACTGTGATCATGTAATGACTCAATCAGCTCTATCTTCGCAAGCATCTTGGCAAGGTCCATCTTCGGAGAAGTTCCAAGCGGAGTGTTTAACATGTACTGTGAAACATAGTGTCTAATGCCGACTGATTTAGCATTATAGGCTGACAGAAATGCCATCGCAACTGCAATTGTATCATGGGCATTTCTCAAGCTCCAGTGGTGGGACTCGTTGATTTCGAGAGGGATATCATGTTTTGCGTGCCATCTATGATTCCCTTGGTTCTCTCGAATTGCTTGTTCAAGGTGTCTTTTGCTTCTTCCATCTAGTTCGCTATACCACATCAGAGGTGTGGCACACCAAGCATTGCTTATGGTGTCCTTCAGCATCTTTGCCCAGGATAGCAGATCACGAGTGCCACTGTAGCATCTCAAGAGCGGGAAATTGCCTTTTCGAGAAGCCTGGAAGAGTTTCTGTAGGTCTTCGACTTCCCTAAGTGGGACACCTCCATCACCTTCTAGGATTCCCTTCATCTCATCTGGACGGAAGAAGGACTCTTGGGCATTCTGATCTGGTCCAATTGAGATCACATCCAGAACTGAAGCCTCTGCTATCCTTGCCACCCCATCAACTGTTTCTTCTAGTGATGGTAGACCGAAATGGTGCCGGATAAGGGGTATTGGGCTCTTCATGGCGATTCGTGTCATCAAGTCTTGAGGGTGCTTCTCGTCTGTTTCCATGTGCGAGTGGCCTCTGAGAAAGGCTAGTGAATCTTCATCAGTAGAAAAGCCAGTGAATATTGCTTCAAACAGTCCAGTTCGTTCTGCAATGGACTTGACAGGTGCTGTGCAACCTAGAATCCATCTCTTCCTTTCCAGACCACTTTCTATTACAGCCTTTTTCAAGTTCTCAAGAAGGCCCACAGCGCTATCTGCGGTGAGTCGATAGCTCACCCCAATAACATCAGGGTCGTATCTCTTGGTCTGGTCTATTAGATCCTCAATTTGGATTGTGGGTCCTAAGAAGATAGTTTCATGTCCTTCTTTTTCTGCAAATGATAAGAATCTAAGAACACCTGCTACATGGACACAGCTTCCAATGGCAGCGCCCAAGATTCTCATGTCTCGTCCACCTCCAACCCGTGAAGGTCCCAATGGTCAGGAAAGCTAGGATATGAAACAGGTATGGTCCCGGTCCTGACATATTCTCGAACCTCAGTAGGGCTCAGTCCTTCTAAACCCAGAGTTTCAAGATTTCGTCCACTCTCCCAGAAATCAATCTCATAGAGCTGGCATGCCATGTTGATTACTGCGTCTATAGCAGGAGTTTCAAGTCCAGCTAGTTTTCCGAAGTGGGAAATAGGTACAAGACCTGTAGGCACATCCTCCATTACATAACGGTGGTCTAAGGATGATGGACTGCCAATTCCGTCATAGGTGTCAATGCTCCGAATACATTCACACAAAGTACTCCCTTCAGCATCGTAAGTGTTTCTTAGCCATTCCAGAAGGGACATGGGTTGGGACGCAAACTGTTGTGACACCTTGATTCTTTCGGCATCCATTCGTTCCACCAGTTTTCCTACAGTCTTTGAGATTGCATCATGATAATGGTTGTATCCGCCTTTCTTTGACTCTAGGAGACCAGCACAGAGAATGGTAGGAGTCGGGTGCAGCATTGCGCCTATATTGTTGAGGCTGGTGTTCATGACATCGTCAACCATCTGAAATGTGAGTGGAAGCTGATTGAGAGCATTCATAAGCTGACGATTGTGACTCGCTGGAAATGCGCCTACTTCAACATAATTCTTGACTTTAGAAACTAGCACAGAATCCGGGCCAGTGGTTCTGGACACAAGACTGAACGTCTGAGCTTCTCCCAACAGAATGCCATCCCCGTACGAATTATCACTCAAGACTTTTGTAAACTCAAGTGCGCCACCAGTTCGACCTGGCATTAGAAGCACTGTTTGACCTTCCTCTAGGTGTGGACCCATGGTTTCAGCAAAGAATGTATGTGCCTGGGCTGGAACAGTGACAATGAGAAGCTTTCTGCCATCAATCGCATAGGCCATGTTATCAGTGACTAACTGAATTGGTGCAAAGGCTTCGACAATACCTTGCATATGGATTCCATTTGCCTTTAGGATCCCCTTAACATGATCCTTTGTACGGTTGTAAAGAGAAACATCTAATCCATGCAATGAGAGATAACTGGCAAATCCTCTGCCAGCATGTCCTGCGCCTAGGACAGCAACCCTCGTAGGGTCTAGGGTTTGATTTTCGGATTCTCTCCATGGCATGACGTTCATGCCTCATTAGCAAACTCGCAATCTTGGACTTCATCAGTGGCCCCGGTGAACAAGTACACCCAAAGCCGGACCAATCTGTTCTAGAAGACCCAAGGAATATTCGCTCATCGCTGCTGATTTATGATACTCTTCCACATCTATTTGGCGGATGTTTTTATTAGATTTGCGAAAATCGGCAATTGTCGATGCAGAATTCATATAGAGAATGGAAAATGGTCGGGACGGCCGGATTTGAACCGGCAACCGATGGATCTACAGTCCATTGCTCTGCCAGATTGAGCTACGTCCCGTGCGCTTCGATTGCTTCTCTGGTTTCAATAAAAGGATTACTCAGCAGCCTTCGAAAAATTGTGGACTTCTCGGAATGTTGAAAGGGGTCCGTGTACAGCAATTTTCCCACTGATATTAGGAGGACCCAACCTGCCAAAGCGGCCAATAGAAATCAAGTTCCCGATATCGGAGATTAACAGGATAGCGGAGAAGGAATCCACTGGATTTGGCAGGCGGCACTATCGACCTGTATATGTCATGCATAAATGGTGGGCACGTAGACTTGGGTCAATCTTTCGTTCAATTCTATTGTACACTTTGAGTGATAGTCGTTCAGACTCTCTTTGGGACTTATACTCCAAAGAAGTTGAACTGTCAGGCAAGCTTGTTCTTGACCCAATGATGGGGGGTGGAACAACTGTTGTGGAGGCACTGAGATTTGGCTGCAAGGTCATAGCTGGAGACCTCAATCCTGTATCATGGTTCATTGTAAAGAAAGAAATCGAGGACATTGATCCTGAGAAACTCCGACGTACTGTATTCAACCTGGAGAATGAGATGGGAACGGAACTGAGACAATATTATCGCACAAAATGCCCTGAATGTGGGACCGAAGCTGAGGGAATCTACTATTTCTATCATAAAACGGTCACCTGTTCCGATTGCGCAAAAGAGATTCCTCTCATGAAGGACTATATCCTAGCAAAATCCCTCAAAAATGATGGAAATGTGGTAATTTGTCCCCAATGTTACGCGGTTTTTGATACGAATTTTGCCGCTCAAAGTGTTATATGTCCAGAATGCAAAAGGAGGTTTAATCCGAAATCAACATTCTTCACAGATGGCAGAAAGTACTACTGCGGTAACCACTGTCGTCCTGGGACCATTGTTGACTGGATTCAGACTAACGGTCGACCTGAAGAAGAGATGTATGCCATCGAGTTCCACTGTAAGGTCTGTGAGGTGAGTAGAAATCCAAACTTGAAGAATGGCCGGGGCTATAAGAGAGCAGATGATTCGGATCTGGCACTTCTGAAGCGAGCCAAGGATGAATATGCAGAAGTCGGGAGCCAACTCCCAATCCCGGACTCTCTCATCCCAGTAGGTGTTGAAACCAGACGAGCACTAAACCATGGCTACAGAAAGTTCGGAGACCTGTTCAATGAGAGACAATTGTTGAATCTTGGAAAGATCTACAAGTGGATTCTGAATCTTGAAGACTGGGATCTCAAGGAGTTCCTAGTTCTGGCATTTTCGAACTCTTTGAAGTACAACAACATGTTTGCAAAGTATAATGCTACACGTGGATTCATCACGGATATATTCCGTACACACTCCTATTCCCCTTCAATGGCGCCAGTTGAGGCCAATTGCTATGACACTCCAAGAGGGAGGGGCGCGTTCACAGCTTTTGTCAACCTTGTGATTGAAGGGAAGGAGTATTGTAGGCAGCCATTCGAGCGGATAATCAAGAGCGGCTCTATGGTGAAAGTCCAATCAGGTCTTCCAATAGCTACCGAGATTGCAGAAAGCTATAGCGACCTAGATGAGAAGAAGAAGGTGCACCTCCTTTGTGGTTCATCTGAATCAATCGAGGTGCCAAGTCAAATTGCGGATGCTGTGGTGACAGATCCACCCTACTATGGCAATGTCATGTACTCCGAGCTCTCGAACTTCTTCTATGTTTGGCTCAGAATTGCTCTCCAGAATAGATATGCTCAATTCGACAATGAATTTGCACCTTGGAAAAACGAAATCATTGAGAATAGAGTGCAAGAAAAGGGTGAAATGGAGTTCCTCGCCGGTCTCACGAAGGTGTTCTCTGAATCAAATCGAATCTTGAAGAGAGATGGAGTTCTAGTTTTCACTTTCCATCACAAGAAGGAAGAAGCCTGGGCTGCTGTTTTGCAGGCTATATTAGACTCGGGCTTCTATGTAACATCAATCTATCCAGTCAGGAGTGAGATGAGGGCATCGACGCATCTTCATGATATGGAAAATATAGTCTATGACATGGTTATTGTATGTAGAAAACGCTCGAAAACTGCTCCAACAAAGCCGTGGAATGAAATCAAGAAACGGATTAGTAGGTCCTCCAAGAAGACGGTCGAACATCTTATTGAGAACGGAGAGAAGCCAACTGAGCTCGACACATATGTGATGGCGCTTGGCAAATGCTTGGAACACTACTCAAAACACTATCCAAATGTGATGGACGGAAAGAGAAGAGTAGAGGTACGAGAAGCCTTGGACTCTATTAGAGCTGTATTTGATTCTAAAGACATGTCCTCACCAAACAGATTTTAACTCCAGCATTCTTGTGGCCAATTGAGATTGCAATGTCGGGCCGAATTTGTAATGTAGAGAGGAACAAGGAACGTTGTGGATGCAGCTATCCAGGTTGCTCTAGACAGGGATACTGCTGTGATTGTTTGGACTATCACTGGAAACATAAGGAGCTTCCAGGTTGCCTCTTCCCGCCTGAAGCAGAACGGACCTATGATAGATCACTCGAATATTTCTTGGAAGTTTGGAATAAGAAAATGGGCAAGAACTAGGCAATTACGAATGACGGACGCGGCAGGATTCGAACCTTAGTGTAATTAGACGCACTCCAAAAAAAAAGAGGGGAGGGTTTGGATGGAGTTTCTCCTCAAACCCTTAGGCGCGGATAAGGGGACATACAAAGTATACATCAGTGGGTGCGATTGTCAGATGTCCTAACGCCATATGATGAAGCACAGCATCATCACTGGTCAGCTCAAAGTTTGCAACACCGTCATTATCGGGATCATGAACTGCTAAACCTGCTGCAGTGAATACCACAGCTTGTACCCACCAACGGCCACCATTGTAGTTTCTTTCATAAGGAGCTGCTTCGGCTACGGGTCTTTGCCCTCCAAGGTTCATGAACACGTAGATCTTATCAAGTGAGTTGGGATTCTTCGGGGCTTTGAAGTGAGCTCCTGTATCTATTGTGTTCCAGATTGTACCATCAGCCCATATGGCCTCTTCCGCATGGACTGCAGGTGCCGCTGCTACCATAGGCACCGCTAATGCTAGAACTAGGGCTATTGTACCTAGCATCAGAGCAAAGTTCTTCTTTTTCATTTTATCATCTCCATTGCTCATATTAACTATAGTTAAATTGATTATTAACAACTTCGGTGTCAGCAGTAGCTTCATTTAACCAAGCAAGAAGCCCGTTCTTCATGAAACAGTGGCGGGCGCGCCAGGATTCGAACCTGGGACATCTTGCTCCGAAGGCAAGCGCCCTATCCAGACTAGACTACGCGCCCGAGTTCCATCGATTCCATTTTCCTCTTAAGCACTTCTGTATTGCAGAACCTTAACTCAGATATCCGCAATGCTGCTTGAAACCAGTACTAGATTAGTCAAAACTAGCCATTTATTGGCGCAGCTCATTCTCTGATCCGCTTGTAGCAGCTCTTTGTCAGCATCTCAGTAAGGAATTCAGTCCTCTCATGACTGAAATATAGCCTCTTGCTGAGCTTTCCGAAGAGAAGAATGCCGTTTCCAAGAAGAACGGGAACTCTTGTTACTATCATCTCATCTATTAGATCCTCTTCAAGAAAGCCCTGAATCGTAATGCCCCCATCAATATACAGATTCTGGTGTCCCAACTCTTTCAGCTGATTAACCAACTCCTTCGGGTTCCCTGTAATGGTTTTGGCCTTGTCATCCAAATCCTTTGGGACTTTGACATTGCTTCTACTCAGCACGTAGACAGGTTTATCATACGGCCAGGAATCAAATGTCAGGACTTTTTCGAAGGTTTTTCGCCCCATTACTATTGCATCCATACCATTCATGAAATCGGCATACCCGAAGTCGCTATCTTCTGGATTAGGAAGCTCGTCAAGCCAATCGAGCCCTCCGTCACTCGTTGCAATGAAACCATCCAAACTCGTGGCTATGTAGACATAGTTTGCCATCAGAATCTCCGAAGCCTTAGTTTCTATTCAACAGATAAAGTTCCTGCAATCTCTCATTTCGGCGGTAAATCAAGAACCAGATTAGCACAGGGCGGGTTAGGATGAATGGTTTTTTGGAGAGGATTTCCATATAGCTTGATCTCGATATCATTACAATACTTGAGCGGTCTGAAATCTACCCTCTTCAATTGATTCTCACTCAAATCAAGACCCCGCAGATTCCGAAGTGACCCAATAGGTGTTAAATCGACATTTCTCAGCTGATTTTTGCCCAGAATCAATGAGAATAGATTGAAACATACGCCTAAAGGATTGAGTTCCACTTCTTCGAGTTGGTTGTCACTGAGATTGAGTGTCTTCAATTTCACGCATGATGAGAGGGGATTTAGGTCTATGGTGGCAAACCGATTTCTGTTTAATGAGAGGGTTTGTAGTTGGGTGCAGTTGGCGATGGGTGTCAAGTCAATCATGGCTAGTTCATTGAATGCCACTGATAATTGTTCAAGACTAGAGCATTTGCTCAGTGGTTTCAGATCAATACTTCGGAGTAGAGTATTGGTCAGTCTAAGAGTTTGTAGCGATGAGCACTGCTCAAGGAAATTAAGGTCGATTTGGACAAGAGGATTATATGAAAGAGATAGCCATTCCAGGTTCGAACATTTGCCCAGCTGGGAGAGATCCACCTGCCTCAATTGATTGTGACTGAGATCAAGCCACCTCAATGATGGAATTTCAGCTAGAGGACCCAAATCTAGATATTCTATCTGATTTCGTGCAAAAATGAGCTTTTCAAGCTTAGAACACGTGTTCAAAGGTGCTAAATCGACCAATTTTATGCCATTTTCTCGAAAATCCAGTACTTCTTCAGCTGGATCTATCTTGAAATGGGCTAGTCGATTCTCGGATGATGTATAGTCCAAGTGAATCATATCTACAAAATCTTCCTCATGCCTGCTGCTACAAATCTCTCAATTTCAGCATCTTTTCCTCTGTTGGATTGTGAACGACACCCTTGTCTGTGATTATTGCCGTGACTAGCTCTGGTGGAGTCACATCGAATGCAGGGTTGTAGACCTTTGCATCCGGAACTGTGACATACTGCCCGTTGATAATTCTGATCTCATCTGGATCACGTTCTTCTATCACAACATCCTCAACATTGGTTTCCCAGTCAATTGTCGACATTGGCACCACAGAATAGAATGGGATGTTATGATATTTCGCTGTGATTGCCATGGTGTAAGTACCGATCTTGTTGATCACATGACCCGTTCTAACAATCCGGTCAGCACCAACTACACAGCAGTCAACACGACCCTCTCTGAACACAGTACCAATCATTCCATCCGTGATGAGAGTTGTGTCAATATTGTCCTCCATGAACTCGAACACAGT
>JBHLLF010000022.1:0-48396 GCA_048885865.1 Candidatus Hermodarchaeota archaeon | reverse complement strand
TATGAGTCTTCGAAAGAACGCATCTATGACCGAGTGGTTGAACTTCTAGCTGATCAAATAGAAAGAGGCGGCCCCACTCTATTCCTTGATGTGCAGAAGATGAAGGACACTCGAGCATCACGCTTAATCCCTTCCATTGCAAAACAGAGAGTGGCTGAACTTGAGGAGTTGGAAGTGCAGACACTTCGCGGCATTGCTTTCCTTCATTCAATCTGGATGACATCCTATGGATTTGATGTTCTCAGTGCCCTTGATTGCGGTCTGACTGCAAACTCAGTTGATATGAAGCAAATCAAGATGGCCTTTGCCGAAGCTGGCTTTGAGCTAAGCATCAGGCGAGTGAATTCGATTGTTCATAGGAATTGGGGTGATACGTCTCGCAGCTTTAGGCGATTTGTTTTCAGATTGGCACGTTCTCATACTGGAAGAAAGGGGATGTAAGGTGCTCACGTTGCTTCCAACGCAAGCACATATGCAAGAAACAGATTGAAGTTGCTCTTGACTCGAGCTCTCGCGAGAAGGCCTCCAAATGCAGAAGGCTCATTTTCACGAGCGGCCTGCATGTGATTACCTCACGAAATAAACACGGGCTAGAGCCTCAGTTGACGGAGCCTTTGCTCTAGTCATTCTCTTCTTTGTTCTATTCCGATTGTATTTTGTAAACGCCATTGTTGTTCAGAATATAATATGGCTGGTCACACGATATACTAGTTCTGAGAACAACTGCCCAAATCTGTGGTCACGGTGTGACCATATCCCTTTCTCTATCCTTGACTTACCCTTTCCGGCAGACTAAATTGAGAATGGAATTTATGGCAAATCCTTGGGTGCGGCAAAATGGTAAGAAGAGAGACCTTCAAGGATCCCCTTGTTAGGGTGCGAATCTCTCGAGTCAGATTTCCCAAGATGTGTCCTGTCTGTGGCTCAGAAACGAATCGAGTTACCAAAGTAGTCACCACCCATCACAATACAAAGTTCCTTTCTGTTGGTGCAGTGGCTCACTATGAACGGAAACTAGTTGGGATTCCCGCTCCAGATGTCAGGACCTTCCATGTCTACGTGTGTGAGGACCATAATCTTGAGGATGGTGGCATTATGAGGCTGAGAGCAGCTTCCACCTTCTATGCAGCATTGGCTGTCTGCATGCTCATCTTTGCGGTCATGTTGATAGGAAATGATCTTAGCCATGGTCGCCCACTCACTGTATGGACTGCTCTTTTCTTCACATTCGTGGGAGCAACTATGACACTTGCATTTGTGGCATTTCGGCCATATGGAATAGAAACCGCCTTCAAGATTGTTGGATTTGATTATGACTTGCGACACGTGTGGCTTCAGCTGCAGAATCCCACATATCGAAATGCTATGCTTAAAGAGAATGCTATGGATTCCGAGCTCGTTTCTTGGATTGTTCGTGGAGGATCCTAGATACAGCTATGCTCTGCTTCTTCTATCTTTTGCTTCATAGTACTGGCAGGCCTTAGATAGAGCTCCTATCGCCTCGCTCATATTTCTGAAAACAGGGAGTCCTTCCTCGACAAAGACATTCCAGCACCTCATCCGAGCTTCTGCATAGGCTACCTCTGGTATTGCAATAAGAACTGGCTTGATTTGGCTGTCTACGATATGCCGACTAGCCTCAGACATCATTTTCCAGAAGAACTCGGTCGCATCTTGCAATCCCAATATCGTACCCACTTGATGAATATGATGGGGGTCGGCTTCAAGAATTATTGAATCAAATCTCTTCTCTTCTCCAACAGTCTTTATGATCTCACCAATATTCTCCAAGTCGTAGTAATCAGCAGCAAGATCGATGGGATTACTCAAAGAAGTTCCTACATCCTTTATCATTGGATCCAGTTTCTCTAGGATTTCTTTGGATGTCCTTGGAACCTTCAATCCGCTTTCGATACAGAGGTCCGTGTATACGACACTAGTTCCTCCGCTAATTGCGATGATGCCAACATTGTATGATTCTGGTTTCGGACTCAGTGAGAACACACTAAGCGTCGCTATTAAGTCCTCAAGAGTCCTAACTGTGGGAACATTAGCTTGTCGAAAGGCGGCGTCCCACACATGCTTACTCCCTGCCAAAGCTCCGGTGTGTGAGGATACAACTCTGGATCCTTCCTGAGATCTTCCTCCCTTGAGTACAACAACTGGTTTCCTCTCAGCGAGGTTTCTTAGGGCTTTCAGAAACTCTCTCCCCTGACTAGTTCCCTCAATATACGCACCTACGGTACTTGTTTCCTCATCTGTCTGGAAATACTCAAGCAATTCGGTCGGAGCGATATCAACTCCATTGCCAAATGAGAACACCTTACTAAAGCCTACACCGGATTCAACCCCTGCGGTATATGTACTGATAGCTACACCCCCCGATTGGGAGATGAATCCTACATTTCCAATCCTCTGCATGACAGTTGGCATGAAACTGAACCCAATCTTTGGATACATCAGACCCATGCAATTTGGTCCAAAGACCCGGATTGGCAACTCGTCGATAACTTGCTTGAGTTCTTGCTCACGACGCAACCCTTCTTCAGTTCCAAGCTCAGAAAACCCACTCGTGAATATCGTTGCACCCTTTGCTCCTTTTTCTGATGCCTGTTTCAATACTTCCGGCACAGCTTGATAGGGGACTCGAATAATGGCATAGTCTATCCTCTCTGGTATCTCCTCTATACTCTGATACAGCTTCTGTCCAAGAACTGTCCCTTCTCTTCTCGAAACCAGCCACACTCGAAGATCATGCTGCCATTGCAGCATTGAATGCGCCCAGTAGTATCCCATTGAAGGAGAAACACCAATTATTGCTACTGACTCAATCTCAAGCATTTCTTTGATTGTTGGTCTGCCTTTCAATATCATCAGAAGCTCTCCGGGCTCGCGAAGGGGAATCTGACGGTGATTTAAGAGTAGCGAAGGAACCAATCTATGAATCGAGCTCTTTAATCATCTACAGATATCAGCTTACTCCCCCCGAAATAGGCCATGAGATCTATAAAGTAGGCGTCGGCCGGAGTCTTTGCAATTTGGGTCGTGTGTGTGGAGTCTTTATGCCAACAGGCATGAAAGTCGTTGAACTCTTTTCGGAGTACCGAAGGCCGACGCACTAACTTCCACATATCATCTCAGTAATATATATGAATTTGTCATATATGATATGAGGTGCTACGAAGATATGAATGGCGCCATTCATCAGCGAGTCTGGTGTCATGATTTGAATACAGAGACCATTGAGTTAATATGATTTCAAACCTCTTCGTCACCATGCGTGTCCCCGCCAGCCTGTTTTCCATTCTTCTATGTCTATTGATTATACAGCCTGTGTCTTCAATGCATGTTAAGCCAGTTGAATCATCATTTCAAATTGGCCAGACCTACGATCCCATTGACACCATAAACCGGGCCTGGTCTATTGAAATTGTGCTAGTGAATTACGAACCCTCCCTAATAGAAGAAGCCACCTTGATAGGCGGACTTCCGGTATCGAGTGATCATGCGACTCCAATTGTTGATATCAGCTACCAAATAGACTACAGTGTTACTCATGCAGGAGAATCTTGGACTGATGACTTAACCCAATATATGATAGAGAACTCAATAAATGGACCTGAAACAGGGTCGCAGCTAGACGAGGCTGCCTTGGAATATCAAGAGAACAATCCAGACGAGCCGCAGACGATATTCTCTCCCAGAGCTGGAAGAGTTATCGATGGTGAGGCTGTAGAAGATTGGCTCAATGAGAATCCGGCTGTTGCTCCCCCGAATCTCGGATATATTCTCTACATTTTCAACTTCAGCGAGTTCGATAGCGCTGACCATTCATTTGAGCACTGGTACGACTACAATCCAGTTGATTCCGATTCAGGAGAATCACAGAATTGGTTCCGTCTGGAATGGGACAATGAGCTGAATCCTGATGTGAAGCTGCAATATGCGGGCTTTGGCGGCCGCCACAACCTATTCGTCCTAGATGCGAGTGCCGATCAATGGTACTTAAGATGGGCACGCATCTGGTGGGGCTCTCCCCCCTATGATGATCAACCTGAGCACTGCACCATGGATCTTGAGGACAAAGTGTCTTCAGTAGACCTGGGTACACCTGCGGGAGTGCATGCTCTTAATGTATACCTGCATGATTATCTGTATGACCCTGTAGCATTCCTGTTCATTCCACAACAGAATAGTCCATCTGCCTATGTTGATTCAGGCAGATTTGTCGGATTGGTATTCTGCATGGATGTCGCTATGGGCATACCAGTTCAGAGTCTAGCTTGGGTCACCGATGCCAACCGGCAGCGTCATCATCTCTCCGAGCTCCTCCCATTTATCCCATGGGAGGTCAACATAGATTTTCTCAACATCGACAACCATCCAGATTGGGATGCTCTCTTTTGGAGAAATGCTTACGTCGAGGATGGGACTACCATTGCGAATGGCTCAACGATGTGGTGGGATATCTATACCAACATGAGGCCGGACTATATCAATACCACGAGCGATGACATAGAAGTTTTTGGAGTAGTCTTCATAAAACAGCAAATGGAGATGCATTATGATAATCGGACCTTCACTGGGCTGGGAGGCATGGGCCAGACGGTAATATGGAAGGCTTGGGAACGCTATTATCGTCCTGATGGTATCACACCAAAGGATGGTGTTTCAATTGTTCAACTCCATGAAACGATGCATGGCATTGGAATTGGACATACATGGATAAACGGGCACTACGTTGGCGACTTCAGCTATAGTCCAATGGGCTACTTCGGCTTCCATAATGGCACTGCAACCTTCGACCAAAATTGGGTGCAGGGCACATACCTCGATCAGATGGAGGCTGAGGTCTGGAATGATTTTGCCGAGAAGTCCCAAGATGTAGGTGATGACGAACGACAAGAGACCTATGACGCTCAAGAATGGGCTCTGCAAAGCTTTGATCTGGCTCAATCCTACTACAATCACATGATGTGGATGGAGTGCTACAATGAGTTAGTCCGTGCCCGAGACTACACCCGGAACATGTTCTATTCGCAACTTGATGCAATATCGCCAGTCATTCAAGATTGGGGTGTTGATAGTCTGCCAATAGATCAATCCGGATTCGATGTCTGGGTAACTGTCACCGACGACTTCTCAGGTGTCCAGAATGTGAGCATCATTCTGGAGATGAATGAAGAAATCTATGGCCAATACACTTGCTCACAGGATGGCACCAATTGGAGTGCTTCCATCCCCGCATTCGATATTATCCAAGACACAAACTTGGATGTCTATGCATCAGCATCCGATTGGGGAATGAATGGCGCGCAATTGCTCCTGTTCAGTCAAGAGTTTACGATTGCCGTTCCTGAATTTCCGGTAGCCATTGTGTTTGGCGCTGGTGCCATAGTGATAATAGCAGCAGCCGGAGTATTGATTTACAGACGGAGGGAGTTTGGAGGCTCCTGACAGCGCCGTTCGAAAAATCGAAAGCTTTTTGATTTTTTGGAATCAATATTCACCCATTTGTTTAATATGTGGGAGAGACGACTCTCTTACATCCTCAGCTGAGTTCAATTCAGGAGCAGTATGGGTCACACTGCATCTATTGGAGGAGACGTTAGAATGCACAGTCGTCGGACTCTTTCACTTACAATCTTGCTACTGCCGATTCTTCTTCTGTCGACCTTTGGTGGTCATAACATCATAGGACAAGATACTGAAAGCTCTCGTCTTGTGGATATTGGAGGAGGACAGACTATTGAGGTTCAATCGGACGAAGTTCTCCATTCATACAGCCTTTCCGATGTACCACTTGCTCGAGACGGTGTTGGCTCTCCTCTGAATGTTTCGGAATACGGTGTGCGAACTGATAGTTTCACCGATATTGAACTCACCTATGAAACCTCCAATACGACTACATCTGATACAACTTCAGTTCCATTAGGTCCTCTCTGGGAAGGGACAGCAATTTCTACCTCTATCAGTGACCTCCAAGAGAATCGAACTTGGATTACAAATCCTGACTTTTCCACAACCTCTGACTGGACACTTGGGACTGATGAAATAGGCCCGCATACCAACCTATTCATCCCTGTAATATCAGGAGGAGTAATTAGCTTCACCCAGACAGGGGATCTGGATGGAGGTTGGTATCGTCATGACCTTGGCGATCGAAGCTATGCCGAGCAGAGCATATCTACAAGTAGCGGTGAGGTTACATGGGTTGGTGTATCGCTTGACTATTGGGTAGATGACGCATGGGGTGGCGCACCTGTGGGCTTTTGGGAGCTTTATGTACAAGTTGGTTCAGCTGATATCGTGGCAAACCATCTCTGGGACATTCAATTCAATGATGTTCTAGCCCAGACAACTTGGTATTCCACTGGACTCGTGGAGGGAAATGCGTCCCTGATCACTTCCTCAGATTTCACACTACAGATAGGAGTGAGGACAACCCGATCGTTTGGCTGCCAACCCCAGCTGAATCCTGAGGTCCGTATGGACAATGTGAAGGTGTTTGTGAAATCGCGTGTACTGCCATCTCAGGTGAATCTAAAGATGAATGGACTTGATGTGGCAAACACTAGCGACGGCATCGGCGGCTGGCTATGGGGTGTTGGAACCGCCACTGAAGTTCCTCAGATTCCGTGGACTGGAAGCTCAGTCAACTCGACTTTCTCCTGGACGCCCACACCAGTCAATCCAGACCCAATTGATGTTATTCGTGTGACATTCTCAGTTGATATGACCGTATACGCAAGGAAATTGAATAGATCCTCATTATACCAGGCTGAAGTCCAAAGCTATGGAGAGTATTTCTCAGTATCAAATAGCTCTCAGGTCCAATGGAACAGCTACTATTTCGTCGCTGTACCCAATGGATATTCAAACCTCTACTTCCTTAACCTCACAAAGGAAACTACTCGTACGATTGACATGGTGTCTGAGCCTCGATATCCTGATTCTGATTTTGCCTATTGGTCTCAAGACTCGACCAGTGTGAATGTGTCTGTGTACGAAGGCATTACTGACACATACCAAAATGGTTTCTGGCGTTTCCAAGGGCACTCCGACAATATGATTCAAGACCTGCAGATGTGGACTGGCTCTGCTTGGGATTCAACCTATACCTATCGTGCGAACGACAATGTCCGCTTCAGAGCCCAACTCAGCTCTGCCTTCAATGGTGCAGTAGTAAGCTTCTCAATCTATGATACCTCTGGTGCACTATGGGACCGCCTTGAGGCCACAGTTGTCGGTGGAATTGCTGAGACTACAGACGTGAACCTTGATGCGTTGACAGCTGAGGTTGGACAATGGACCGTTGAAGCATTTGCTAACGACTCTATCTCGGGCGGCTCGATTCACGATGTGGGTCTCTATGGTAGAGTGTTTGCGATTCAACATGCCACAGACATGTATGTAACATATCCTCGGGAGTCTAAAATCACTTGGATGAGGAACCTCACATACGGTCAGGATATGCTGCTTCAGGTGAGAGTCAATGATTCTGATAATGGTGACCTTCTTCCTGGCGGTACAGCCACCTACAATTGGACTAGTGGAGTCAATCCACTGAATGATATGGGGACAGGTGAATATAGCGTTGTTCTGAACACGGCGGATTTAGGAACCCCCGGTAGATATGTGATCATTTTAACATGGAGTAATGCCTACTATGACTCAATCCTAGAAACATTTGTCATCAATGTCATAGAAGAAACAAGTCTAAGTTCTCCTGATGCGCCTGGGCTGACAGTTCCTCGAAGTTGGGATGCATCCTTTGAGCTCATCTTTGCTGACTCTCGTGATGCAGGTATCGATGGAGCCACCATACTATGCAATTGGACTGATTCATCATACACAGTTGTCCCAGCACCTGGCGAACCCGGGAACTACACATTGACGATAACAACTCCGAATACGAATCTAGGAACATATGCAGTGGTCGTCACCGCGCAGAAGGACTTCTACGTCACAGCAAGCATCACGCTATTCATTGAAGTCAGACAGTTGTTCACATCTGTGTCGACCTCTCGGAGTGTTGTATACCTGCCAATCGGATTCCAAGAGTCAGTTTCATTGACAGTATGGGACACGGATCATGATCAGCCTATTACTGGGGCTGAGAGCTCAATAGTATGCAATTGGTCAGAAAGTCATGTTCTCGGAGATCAGAATTACACTGTAACAATGACATCTCCAGGGATATATGAAGTCGTATTCTTCTCCACTGAAACTGACTTTCTACAAAGCTACGATGTTGTTTTTGATGTGAGTAGGTTTGGCTATCAGAATCATACTTTCTCAATTACAGTCATTGTCACTAGCCATCTTACCCTCTTATCTCTTGATAACCCCGTAGAGCCTACACCTTATACCGGGATGATTCTCATCAATGTGACGTATTATGATGCATCAACACTCTCAGGCATAATTGGATCAGATGTGTTAATCTATGTGACCTCTCCAGTCGTCGAGCCCCTGACCTATACGGTCTACAATGGTTCAATCGCTGGACAATACATTATTGCTGTGCCTGCGAGCCAATGGGGTGATATTGGCTGGAAACAGCTATCGGTATATGCAAATTGGACCGGCCAACGCGCAAAGTATGATAACAAAGTCTTGACCTTCTCAGTAAGAATCTCTGGAGCCCCGACGGACCTGTTTCTAGGGACCAGTCCAACATCCACGCCTTATGGCGAAAATATCACATTCACAATAATCTACTGGGATGTCGGTGCCACCAACGGAATTGTGAATGGCACTGGTCCATTCGCCAATAACGTTCTCATCTACATCGAAGTAATCACACCTGGCCAAACATTAACACAGAGCCTCATGGTAATAACAGAAATCGATTTCGTTGGTAGTCCTGGTGAATACCGGATTGAGTTCAACTCATCCTATTTGTCTGGACTTATCGAATGTCAGCTGCGAATACATGTGAACTGGACAAAAGGAGCCCTTCCGCTTTATGAGAACAGAACTCTACTCCTCAGTGTCTTTTCCACATACAGACAGACAGTTGTTAACTGGAATCCATTGCCGGTCACTCCTTATGATGAGAAGGTCAATCTTACTCTTACCTTCAAAGATGTACTATCGGACAGCAATATTCTAGATAGTCCAAGTCTTCAAATCACGACACCCGGCTATGCCTTCACAATCTACTATGATGGGGATACCACTGGCATATTCTTCATACAGGTTGATACTTCGCTCTTCTTGTCAACAGGAACCCATTCATTTCAAGTGAATCTTGTATGGTCGGGTAGTCCATTCTATCAGAATCGTACGGTCAACATCTTCATCAATGTGCGTGAACGGTACACGTCGCTAACGCATGGCGTTTACTCGCCGGTTCAATTTGGCAACAATCTGACCTTGGTATTTACATATACTGATCAGGATGATCTCACATCGCTGGGAATGGACGGCGGCACACTCACAGTTATGGGAATGGCTGGATTCTATGATTACGCCGACAACGGAGATGGAACCTATACACTTGAGTTAAGGACTGACGGATTCCCGTCTACCGGAACTTTCATTGTAAATGTTTCAATTGCCTATGGAGGAGTCAGGTTCTGTGCAGATGCTGTTGACTTCTTCTACTTGACCATTCAAGCTAGACGTACCCAGATGACAAGTGAGCTTCCAGATCTTGCACCATTCCTGACTCAAGCCAACATAACAGTCCAATACATCGATGACAGCACTGATGCAGGGATTGAGGGAGCTCAGGTCTACGCATTTTGTGCAACATCTTCCCAGCCTCTTGTGCTGGACAGCAACTACTGGGTCGATGAGCTTGGCTCTGGCTACTACAGAGTCCGCATATCAACTGTTGCTCTTGGTAATTTCGGGCGATACACAATAGAAATCACAGCGAACTGGACTGGCAGTCCCTTCTACTTGGAACGCGTCCGGTTGGTGGACATTGAGGTTTCAAGAAGACCTGTCAGCCTGAGTGTTTCAAAGTCACCGCTCAATACACCCTTCCTTGAGAATGTGAGTTTCGAATTGACAATAGCCGATTCTCTCGATGGCTCTCCGATATCGCTCAACAAGAGTGTACTCATTCTCACACATGGAGGAGGCACGCTGATTCTTGATTCAGAATTCAGCATAAGTGGTGCAAATGGTGTCTACATAATATCAATCAACTCGACTGTTCTGACATCTGTTCTAGTTTCAGGTCATCCGATCTTTGTCAAGTTCTTCTGGGGCGACTTCACTCCATATTATGCCAACGCAACAACATCCACCGCGGTCAACATAAATGCTCGATTCACCCAGGGTCGGGTGCTTTCAACTCCTGGTGCCTTCTATTACTTCAACTTGAGTGCCACCATCGAGTTCAGTGACTACCTCTCTGGTGATCCCATCCCTGGTGCAATGGTGACTTTCACGTGCGTCAATGATTCTGTCTTCTCAAGTTGGATTGTTGACATGGGCGATGGGCGATACAAAATAATCGTCGATACAAACGATCTCGAAGCCGGGATAGGTCGCTACTTCTTTAGTGCCGATATCACATGGTCTGGGTCCCCATACTACAAGGACGTCATTGGATTGGAGTTTAGTGTGCTAGTCAATCCGGTTTCAACAAGCCTGAATTTTGTCCTACCTCAAGGAGTCACATATTATCTTGGGGACCTAGTAGTTGGAAATATCACCTTCACCGATATCAACGAAGGTCAAGGCATTGATGGAGCCACTGTTGTCAGCGATTGGACAGCTCTCTGGGGAACGACCCACACAATCACTCCGCTTGGAAACGGCATCTACAGGATGGAGATTGACACATCAGGACTCAATGCGCAAATCTACACTTTCAGCATTAACGCTTCAAAGTTCCTCCATCTTAGCAGGTCAGTCACGGCGGACATCCTCTTGGCAGCTATCCCTGTTGAGATCGATCTAGTATTCTCACCGACGGATCCTGTTTGGGGTGATGTTCTTGAGTTCAGTGCTAATGTCACTGATGCCCGAAATGGTGCCCCAGTCCTAGCAGCCACTGTAAATCTCACCCTCTATGGGCGAACATACACTATGGCAGAAATCGGCGGTGGTATTTACAATGCTACTGTTTCAACTATGGGTCTTGTTAGTGGCGAATATACAATCAGGGTCGAATCGACTCTTTTGAATTATGAAACCAGACAAAGAGACTTTCAGATTCGCATTGATAAAGTCCCAGCTAAGATTCTGGCTTCACTAGACCCCCAAGTTGCAGTTAACGGAGAAACAGTGACAATTGAAGCTGATTACTTAATATTTTCAAACAGCACGGCTATAGAGATTGGATTGGTCAAATATAGCTGGATTGGAGGTACTGGTGTTCTCACTTGGGTGCCTGCGCAGCAGAAGTACATCGGTCAAATGATTGTAGCAAACGCAGCTGTAGGTAACCATCAGATACTCATCCAAGCAAGCTCCTCAATCTACAAGAGTGTAAGTACACCCATAACTATTGAGATAACTGAGATTACCACTGCTCTATCTGCGTATCAAGGCGTAACTGTGTTGTCAGCAGTTTCTGGAGATTTCGTGAATGTTACAGTCTACTTGGAGAATGTTGATCTGACTGGACCAGTTCTTGGTGCCGCTTTGACATATGGAATAGATGTGATTGTAGGTGACCTAACTGAGTTGGGCAATGGCTACTACACCGCTCAAGTACCAACAGGTGCACCCCTACAAATAGGCGACTGGATTCTTACTGTATCAAGCCTAAAGGATGGCTTTACTCCTGCCTCTACCCAATTCACCATAACAATTCTCAAAGTGCCAACTGCAGTCCTTCCAATAAGCGATGTGCTACAGAATGGATACTACGGGACCAACTTAACGTTCCTATTGAGCTTCAATGACACCTTCAACAATATTGGAATAGCAGGTGCACTGGCGACATATGTGCTGGAAGGCAGGGGTGGCACACTTGTGGAGGTCGGTGGTGGAGTCTACTCTTTAACCATCAATACTACCTGGGTTACAGCTGGTCTCATCGCGCATGATATCTCAGTGATCTTCCAGAAGAATCTCTATGACTATGCCTATAGCGTTGTTAAGTTTGTAGCAATGCCAATCTCCACTGAGGTTATTGGGTCTGATTCAGCCACTGTTCCAGTTGGTGACGACTTCACTCAGATGTTCCAGTTTAATGATACTCTAAACAATGAGCTTCTTGTGGATGCATCTGTTACAGCATTCTGGGAGTTTGGTTCTGCTCCACTCTTTGCATTGGGTAATGGATCATATAGATTCGGTCCCACAGAGGCTGGCTTTAGCAGGCTGGAAGTGAGAAGCGAACCCTATGCACTTAGGATTCTATTCAGCAAAGCTAACTACTCAACACAGCAGCTGAATTTTGATCTCACGATTCGCGAGATTGCGACCTCAATGATATTTGAACCTCTGCTTCCAAGCACCTATGTCGGAGAACCATTCTATGTCCGCATCACCTACATGGATGTCGACCATGGTGTTCCAATCATCGACGCAATCAATACAACTACTCCCCTAGAAAATGAAGCCAGTCTTGCCATGGTTCATCCAAATGGTACGTATGTATTTGCTTTCATTCCAAGTGCTGTTCGTTACTATGAGTTAGTCATCACACTTGACAAAGAGGACTACCGGAGGGGTGTCTTAACTTTGGATATCTACTCAGTGTTCTCTCCTGAAACCCAGGCTATGTTTCAGACCTTCAGCTATGCAGGCTTCTTGTTGATTTTGGTTGCAGGTCTGGCGGCTGCATATGTGAGAGTCTGGTCTGTTCCGAAGCTTCTCAGAATCATTAGACGTATGGTTTCAATGCTTGGCAAAGGACAAATCCCGCCCGCTGCGAAAGTCAGTGATAGAAGAACATACCTCCTTCGCGTGATGAATGACGAATTGGAGCCAGTTGGCATCAGGAAGACGATGCAGGATGTTGCGGTGTCCACAGTTGAGGTTGAGGCCCTTGATGTTGAACAGCTACTAGAAGAACTGCAGGTCGTCGTTGGCCTCACCCATGACGACATCGCCGTTCTGAGGAGTGACCTCGAAAAGATGCGACCCAGTGAGCGCGCAGGATTCATTGGAGAGGTCATTCGACAGGAGAGATCAAGGAGAGCTCGGGAACTAGCGGAGGTTGAGGTGTCAGCCGAGGCACCTGAGGCGGTTTCAGAGGCTGAACGCATGCTCACGGAGGATGAGCTTGAGCATTTGAAGCAGGAGCTCATCAAGATGGGAATCGAACCATCTGAGGCAGACCTCATGGTAGAGCAGGCGAGGTCGCTGACTAAGGCGGAAATAGATGCACTACTTGATCAAATAGGAGGTCTGAAGGAATGAAATCGTCCACAAGATTGACCCTGGTTCTAGCATTGGCATTCATACTTGCCTTTGGAGCATCAGGCCCAATAGCTTTCGACCTCAACATGTTTGATGATAACTTGCAAAGTACAAATTCCTTTGACGATTCTATGCAGAGGCCACTGGGCATTGATGAAAGAACAATGGTGCTGTCTGAGCAAGGAATGGTAACATGGCAAGGGCTGTCATCGGGTATTCCTGCCGTCGCATATGGCAATCGTACGGACACTCATCTCTCCAACCAGATGACCTATTCTCCGGGTTCCGGCACAACTGATACCTCCGTTTACGTTCCTATGAGTGATGATTGGGAAGGCCATGAGCTGTTCGTCAGCGTATATGACTTGACTGAGAACCGTACATGGACACAGGACCCCGATATGGAGAATGGTGACACTTCATGGACTCGTGGCTCAGCTGGTGGCGCCCCTCTTCCAACTTGGTTAACCAACGGTCATGGTGCTGGGGACGACTGCATTGAATATACGATTCCAGGAGACCCAAGTACTGGCGAGAGAGGATACATCCGTCAGAACATGGTTGTCAATCGTGGGGACGTTGTGTGGGCTGGTTTCCGTCTAGATTATTGGATAGATTCTGCTTGGGGCGCAGATGGATTCGTGGCTGTATATGTATCCATTGAAACCAATGACTATCAACAGAGAGTCTGGCAGAAGTCCTTTGCTGATGTTGACCAAGCACAAACATGGTATGACAGCGGTCTCATCGAGCTCACTGACCTGTCTGATTTTGATTTATCTGATGGAGTGGACATTGAAGTGGGTCTCTACAGCCAACAAGGCGTCAATTACATTCCCGATCTTGACCCAGAGGCAAGAGTAGACAACTTCGAATTGTACCTTGAAACTTTGACTGATCCATCGGATGTAAACTTGCAGGTGAACGGGCTGGATGTGAACGATTATGCAGTTGGACTCGGCACTGTTCCAGGGCTGGGCAATCTGACGCAGAATCCTGTTCCGACTTGGACCTCTGGCCCAATAATGATTAACCTCACCTGGACTCCAAACCCTGCAACTCCTAGTCCTGACAGGAAAATTGAGGTCGATTTCAATGTTGAAACCAACCTCTACGCTCGCGGAGCCACAACTACTGTCTATACACAAGATCCCTCTGCGTTTGGAGAAGTATTTGAAGTTGAGAATGCCACAGATGTGGATTATCTCACTTGGTTCAACGCTGATATTCCAACAGGATATGATAACAGGTACTTCTTCAACATGACACTTCCAGAGGGACGCGACGTCTACTATGTGGGGTCGCCTCTTTTGACATCAGAGAATATTACAGACTGGAATGAAGGTCATGGTCCGACTTGGTTTGCGAATATCTCTGCATTCAACTACCCAGATAGATGGGGCTACTGGTTGATCAAGAGCACCGGACCCAATATGATATCTGATGTCTTAATGTTCGACCCATCCACACACTCGAACTCGAGATTCCTTGACCTACGTGCTGGAGATTCTGCAAAGCTAGGTGCCCAGTTGGATCCAAGCTTTGTTGGAGTCGACGTGAATCTCACGGTCTATTCTCCATCAGGGGCAATTTGGTATACGACTCTGGCGACAGTGAACACTACTGGATATGCCGAAACTCCTATGTTGACCTTCGGGCTGAACGCCACCGCTGGAAGCTATATCCTTGAGGCCTTCTGTGATAACTCAATAGGCGCAACAGCATGGAATGCGACTGGCTTCTTCCGACGTGCATTCAATGTTGTTCATGCTTCAAACTCAGAGCTCCTTAACCCTGTTGATGCACAGATTACATGGATAACGAATGTGACTTATCCCGATTTGTTCCTCGTTAGAATACGTGTCAATGACAGCGATATACTTGGAGTGACTGTGCCAGGAGGGCAGATGTCATGCAACTGGACAACTGGTCCACAGACTTTTGGAGATGCTGGAAACGGTGAGTACATTATAACGCTTGATTCTGGTGACCTGCCATCGAATGGCATTTGGGTCATAGAAATCGCATGGACTCATCCGCACTTTGACTCCATAGTCAATTATCTGACAATCAACCTGAACTATGATGCAACCTTCGTTCTTGAAGACCCTGAATCACCCGGTATCTCAGTGCCCAAGAATTACAACTCTAGCTTCCAAGTTAGATTCGAGGATTCGACAGGGAATCCAATTGACTATGGAAGTGTAGACTGCAATTGGACAAGCTATTACACTGTCAATCCCGTCGCAGGCTCCCCCGGGAGTTACCTCGTCTGGCTGAATACAACATTCGTGGACATGGGCGAATATGTCGTGGAAGTCACTGGGAAAGCCAATTTCGTGCTTCCACAGCGATATCTCATTTATGTGACCGTAAGAGAGCTGAATACTAGAGCCACATATGTCCAGAATGTGCTTGAGATTCCTGTTGGCGAAGCCAGCTCTTTCACGGTGGAGTGGATGAATGTGGATCACGATGTTCCTTTGACGGGGCTGAATGATTCAATTACCACAACTTGGGCTGGGACCTATAAGGTGGATGAAGTTTCACCTGGTCTCTACAACATCACAATCTATACCTTGGATAGCGATGCTCCAGGCAACTATCCAGTTTCAGTCAGCCTTTCCGGATACCTGATGAGAAATCAGACATTCATCATATCTGTAATCATCAGGTCTCACAGCACACTATTCACTCTGGACGAACCAATCCAGCAGACTCAATTCAATGAACAGGTTATGGTCTTGGTATTCTTCCAGGACACTGACTTGCAGGTTGGTATCACGAACATCACTGGAAACGTGCAGATTACTATCACATCGCCGGAGATTGGAAATGTCCAGTTTGCATTAGTAGCCTCTTCATTGGGTGATGGACATTACAACATCAGCATTCCCAGCACTCAATGGGGTAGCGTGGGATGGAAGAATCTGACAATATCAGTTTCATGGACCGGAACCAAATACACAGGTCAATCCTTTAACACTCGCGTGCGTCTCACCGGGACTGCGACAGACATATTTTTGGACCAAGCTCCTACTGCGGTCTATTTCCTGAATGAATTCAGCTTCACTGTTGTTTACTATGACGTGACGAATACAACGAACATATCGAATAACACTCTCAATGTCCTGTTGACAATTGATTCACTAACAGCAGGACATCCCGTTACTCAGAGTGACTTTGTTGTGGCGGAAACAGGTCTTGGAACAGGGATATATGAATTCAGGTTGGACAGCACCCAACTGGACGCTACTGGCTCATTCATATTCCGCATCGGGTTCATGTGGCCGAAGGGAGTATCACCTCTCTATGAAAACCAGACCATGACTGTTACCTTAGTCGTGCTTCAGAGACCCACCTACATCGACTATATACCAGTGCCCTCCACACCCTATGGTGAGCTTGCTGACCTGGAGTTCAGCTACATTGATTTCCTAACCACTGCCCGTATCGGTGACTCTCCTCAAATGTCGATATCTCTGCTCAATGGCACTGTGGGCTATTCCTATTCATATGATTCGGGAGATGTGTCTTTCCTTCTTCGAGTTGATACTTCAACATTGGCCGGAATTGGGAGTCACGTTCTTGTCCTGAATGTCACCTGGGTGGGATCACCATACTACACAACTACTGTGACATTGGCGTACACTGTCACTGTAATCCAAAGAGCCACACAGTTGACGCATTCTTCATTCGCTCCTGGCCAATGGGGCAATAATGTAACTATCGAATTCACCTATACTGACTTGGTGGCTGGATCTTCTGTCGGAATGACTGGAACTCTTACATTGAATGCATCTTTAGCTGGATGGTATACAGTTGTTTATGCAGGAAACGGACACTATCTTGTTACAGTGAATACTTCAGGCGTCGGAACAGATGGCCTCTATACGATAGTAGCTAGTATTGATCCCACTCAGCCAACGTTTGCAGGCGCAATTGATACATTTGGCTTTTCAGTGCTCAAGCGGTCTACGCAGTTCGGATATGAGAGTCCAGACCCAGTCCCCTATTTGGAGAATGTCACTTTTGTAATCACCTATATTGATGACAGCACAGGGAGAGGTGTCAGTGGAGCCTCAGTCATTGTTGATTGCAGCAACTCTACCTTTACACTAGCGCTAAATACAAACTACTGGGTGACATACCTCGGATTAGGGCAATATCTCATAGAAGTAGAAAGCACTGCTCTAGGGAATCTTGGAACATATATCCTGAGTGTATCTGTATCGTATTCTGGAGCGCCGTACTACCTTCCTGCGAATAATGATATTACCTCTAGAGTGATTGAGAGAACAACCCAGATTCTCATTATTCAGACTCCGGGTGATACGCCTTTCCTCGAGAATGTGACATTCCAGTTCAAGTTTGAAGACTATATCACTGGAATGATTATTCCTATTACCAAGTCGCACATCACCTTGTCGCATGGAGTGGCAGAAACTCCTATCGCAATTGGCGAGTACGCCTTTTACGACTTTGGCACGTACTATGAGATTAGCTTCAATTCGACCGTTCTCAATCCTTCAGCCCTTGTTGTTGGTGAGGCGATTCAACTGGAGATCGATGTAACTGGTGCTCCTCCATACTATGCACTTAGAAGCACCAACACCATAGCCACGACAACTGAAAGGTCCACACAGATTCTATTTCCATTGATAGAAGAAGTGCCCTACACTGACAACTTTACGATTGAGCTTGATTATATTGACTTCCTGTCTGGTCATGGCATAGAGAATGCAGTGATAACACTGGCGAGCACAAATTGGTCAGCTCCAGCATATCAAGTCGTGGAATTGGGTAGTGGCTCATATAGAATCTACATCAATTCAACTGTCTTTGGCGGCTTAGGCATTGTCTATTTTGATATCTCAGCTAGCAAGGGAGGAGTCCCATTCTACTCCTCGAGGCTCGCTACTGGCGTACCTGCAAGCATACGAGCAATCATCACATCCCTCGTTGCAGAAGCACCTCCACCTGGTTCGACAGCAGTAGGTGTTCCAATCAATGTCACACTGACCCTCATGGACTTCGATCATGATGTACCTCTATCTGGTGCTGTTATCACAACGGATTGGGCATCTCTATATGGAACAAGCTACCAGCTCGTTGAGGAAGGCGGTGGCCTCTACACCCTGACACTCAACATGACCGGGCTACTAGCACAGGACTACTCGTTTACGGTCACAGCCCAGAAATCACTCTATCAAGATTCAAACATCGTTGTATCGGTTACTCCCGGAGCCTCAACCTTCGCACTAGTTCTTCATAAGACAGCTGTCTATGCACTCTGGGGCGAAGTTCATGACATCCGCATTGATGTTAGGGAGAGCTACTACTATAGTCTGATCCCTGGAGCGAATGTGACTCTGCTTTGGAATAGCACCATCTATTACTTCACCGATCTGGCAAATGGTACATATTCGCTAATGCTTGACACATCCAACGAGAACTTTGGCGTTTATAATTTGCAAATATCTGTATCACGGCAATACTACCAGACACGTCAGACCAGTCTTACTCTCGTAGTATCAAAAGCACCAGGTCAGATTCTTAGCGAACAAACAGTGTTTGATGTGATTGTCAACACAACTCAAGTATTCACCATATATCTTAACGATACTATCACAAATTCTCCTGTTGTTGCCTCATCAATTACTATGGAGTGGAACAATACTGTCTATCCTCTTGTAACTAATGGCACCCCTGGATTCTACTTGGCAAACATTGATGCTACAGGATTTGCCTTGGGCCCGTATGAGGCGGTTATTACAGCGGCGTCCTTGAATCATGCATTCCTTGATGCAATTGTAGACATCAACATTGTTCCAATTCCAACGAATATTGCACTAGCAAGCGGTGCAGCAGCATTGTTTGTTGTTCGAGGGGCAATGCTCTCGATTCTCGTTGAGTACAATAATACATACTATGGTGGATATGTTACTGGCGCTAATGTCACATATGTTCTTGGTAGTTTGAGAGGAAGTCTTACTGAGAATGCAAATGGCACATACAGTGCGATAATTGATACCAGCGCTTTGCCTGCACAAACAATATTCCTTAGAATCATAGGCTCCAAAACTGGAATGGCAACAGCCACGAGGACTCTAGTTGTAACAATACAACCTGTGCCTACAGAAGTGACCGTAAATACACTGCTGCGTGAGGGATACCATAACGATGTCGTGACATTCACCTTCTACTACAATGACACACACAATCTCCAGCCAATTGTGGGAGCCTTTGTGGATGTTAGTTGGGAAGGCGGGACAGGGGCTGTAACTGACCTAGGTACTGGATATTATCTTGTTGAGATTACTCTGACTCCAACTTCGCCTAGACTCTACGACATAGTGGCAAGCTTCAGTCTCCAGAACTATTCCTTGTCATCACTCACAGTCAGAGTTCTCATAACTGCCACTCCCGCACATATTGAGGGCCCAACGGCGTACGACGTTCCTGTCAATCACACTGGCTCTGTCGTATTCAATGTGATCAATGACCTAACAAACGAAACAGTTGAAGGTCTTCAGGGATTGGCATATTGGGAAAGTGGACTGATAATGGAGCTCTTCCAGATGGACAATGGGAGCTATGAGTTGAGTGTGCCAGACTATCTCATCATGACAAGCTATCGAATTGAGATTGGATTCTCCACCTCGATTTACAGCATATCGTCACAGTTCCTTGACCTAACCGTTCGTCCAGTGCTCACCATGATTGATACACTTGGAATAAACACAACAATATTGACATTCCCAGGAGCTCAGGATTCCATAGTAATACTTCTTCGAGACCTAGATCATGACGTAGGTATCAGCGATGCCGTTGCAACGGTTAGTTTTGATCCCGCGGAAATCTCATTTCCAGAGGACAGAAGGCCACCCGTAATTGATGGTGTTTACACCTTCCCATATGTAGTACGCACTGGCGGTACAATCAATGTGACTATCACCTTCACAAAGGACTTGTACTTCTCCCAGCAAATAACCTTCACTCTGAAATCAGACTTCTCAGATGAGCAGATTCTTGCCCAGAACCTAGCATTGGGCGGAGGCTTCCTCTTTATCTTCGTGGCAATTGGGATTGTTGCATACGTCAAGCACTTTGCCATCCCATGGATTATTCGACAGCTGAATAAGATGATAGCTGCACTGGCCAAAGGAAAAGTTCCAGGCGCTCCAAAGGTGCGTGCCAGAGAGGATTTGCTCCTTGAGATCATCAATGAGGAACTGAAGGCATCTGGACTGAGTAAGGAGCTAGAGGATGTCCCGGGTCCAAGCATTGAAGCAATTGTTCCTGAGATTGAGGACCTCTTGGAGCGTCTGGCTGAAATCACAGGACTTGGAGAAATGGAGCTTGAGGCATTCAGACAGGACCTGGCCAGAATGCGTGCTAGTGAGCGACCTGGATTCATTCGTGAGGTAATTGAGCAGGAGGAGGCACGCCGTGCGGAGGCTCTGGCTGAAGCTGAACCTGTTCCTTCTGAGGCCAAGGAGATCCTGGAGGAGAAGCCCGAGGAGCTTGAAGAGCTTCGCTTGAAATTGAAGCGTAAGGGCATGTCTGACGATGAGATTGATATTATTATTGAACAGGCAAAGAGCCTCTCCAAGGCTGACCTAGAAGCACTCCTTGATAGTCTTGGAATCAAGTTGTAGATGGGCAAGTGAGAAAGGCTACTGCCTTTCTTACTCCTCTTTCTTTGTCTGCATCTTGCGTCGTCTTGTGACGACTCCCAGCGCAATGAATCCCACAATCACACTAAACCAAAGAGTAACAAATCGAATAATGATAGTCGCTGCTCCTGCTACAGCATATGTTGTGCTCAAGAGGACAATGATCAATGCCGCACTTGACACTTCATATGTCCCAAGCCCTCCTGGAAGGAAGGAGAGCGCTCCTATAACTGAAGCAGTCGAATGGATGAAAGTCGCAATCATTAACAGACTAATGGATTCTGGTGCAAGACTTGGGATGCCTGCTCCTGTCATTAGTGAAAGAAGAAGCCAAAGTTCGAGACACTCCATGAACCAGCCTGGTATACTGACGGCTGTGCTGAGGGCCATTGGCTGTGGAGATAGTGTTTTACCCATCGTATCCTCAATAAGTGATACGCTGTCCTTGAATCTCTTTAGCGGCCCAAATGAGGTCATCTTTCTAAGGAAGATATTGTAGAACCTTGGTTGCCCTAGAAATATAGCTCCTACAAGTACGACTCCTCCAAGTAATAATACAGTTGTCAGCTGATCGACACCTGAAAGCCCGATTACAAATCCAATCATGGCAAGTAATACCATCGCTAGTAGGTCAGTGACCCTTTCAGAGACAACGACTGGAACTGTTTTGGCAATTGGAGTTCCGTCTAGGTCATGGATGAAATATCCCTTTATTGCTTCGCCAATTTTGCCGGGTGAGGTTGTCAAAGTGAAACCTGCGAGGAAGATGCTGAAACTATCCGTGTGAGAGAGGTTGACATCGATTCGTCGTAGATAATACTGCCACTTGATATAGCGCAGAAGATAATTCAGAAATGACAATCCCATCATTACAGGAAGAACCCACCACCAATCTATAGCCGTGATTGCCGCTAGTACCTGCTCGAACTGGAACACGAACATAATGGCGAGATACACAACTACCGCTGCGAAGGCAAAAATCAAGACTTTGCGAAGGCTAACGAATGAACCCTCGGACTCTTTGTCATCAGGTACGATATCACTCATAGGGCCACCTCCTCAGTCGTTGCCAGATGAAACCAGGTATATGAACGTAGAAGAAAGATACATGACCAGTGATCTGAGTTCTTCCCTTCCTTAGTTCCTCGTAGATATCATCAGCAGTTCCTATGTCCTGCAACCAAGTCTTGCCGTGCCCGACCTCTCTCGTGAAATGCCCATCACTTCCAGCTGTCATCGGCTTACTCAGTCGTTTGGCCAAACGCTGAGCCTTGGTGTTGTGTATTGGGAGCAGACAGCGTGAGTTTATTCCCTCAATAAGATCTACATGCTTGCTAATCAGATCCTCAGGCAATTTCCTTCTGGTTGCAGTGTGTTTCCTAAAGGGATCCTTCGGATGTGGTAGAATCGTCAGGGCGTTTTGATCATGGATGTCATCAGCTATCTCTTCGAACGTGCGATTCTTGATTGGTTCGGTTACGAATAGACCTATCAGCTCTCCGTGGTCAGATGATTTGTATTCACAACCGTTGAGTAGAAACCTGTCATTTCTGGCTATAGGTTTGAAGATGGACGGCTGCCAATGCTCAGTAAGTGCCATGCCCCTTAGCCCTTTCATCCTCATCAGCTTGAACAGATTTGCCGGCTTATTCAACCCATCCTTCGAGAATAGGGTGTGTGTATGAAGGTCAAAGGCTGAGAGGCGCGGGCTCATCTGTAACACCTATGGAATTACTTCAGGGGGTGGGAAAATAACCTGAATGAATTCGAATACAGGCAGCCAGAAGAACATCGTAAATAGTAATGTTCCAAGGAAGATTATGCTTCCGATAAGAATCCCCAGATCTTTGAAAGCTAGATGTGGCTTCCGACCCACTGGACTTCCTGATTGGATGAGGTACACGTATCTCAGTATAAGTCCTGCAGCTATTGGAACTGTCATCATAACAGGCTGAGCGACTGGGTTTGGAAAGTTATTGTATACATAAAGCGCGTAGAAGAGCACAAACCAGGTGGCTGACATAGTAATTCCTTGGTCCAGCATGCTCTCTGTGTACTGATCAAACACCTCTTTGTGAGCCTCAGCATCTTCACCTAGGAGTTGTAACTCGTTCTTTCGCTTCCCGAATCCCAGAATCAGTGCGAAGAAGAATATGCCCACTACCAGCCAGGATGTGAATGGCACGCCGATGAGAAAGGTGCCTCCAATTGCTCTGAGGATGAATCCCACTGCGAGGATGACTACATCAACAACAGCCCATTGGCGAAGGAAGTAGTTGTATAGTTGAGCATTGACAATATACAGGATGACAATGAGTAGGAAGAGCCCTGCCACAGCTCCCACTCGATAATAGGCTCCGAGCATTCCGACACCATAGTATGACAACCAGAGCCCTCCAGCCATGAGGACGGCAGCCAGAATATAGGCTGTCTTCTTCGATGCCCCGCCAGAAGGAAGCGGGCGATTCTTTTTCTCAGGATGGGCTGAGTCCTTTTCCATGTCTGAAATGTCATTAATGACGTATCCTGCACTTGATACAAAGCAAAGTGCGACGAATCCAAGAATAAGTAGGGGATAGTTCGCCCAGTCGAAAATTGCTGGTAGCTTCTCCCATGGCCATTGCTGTGGAATCTCCACGAATATCACTGCAATGAAGACAAGCAAGTTCTTGTACCACTGCCATGGGCGCATTAATTTGATGTAGTCCTTAGCTGCCATTTCTGATTCTCCATCCTATTCTGAATATGATTTCCAAAGATCTCCCCATTCGGTTTCCTCAAGGAACCAGTTCACCCATTTCTTACCCTTGAGTGGAAGCCAGATTCCATCATGATACAGTCCGGAGAGCTGTGTAGGTAGCCACATTAGGGGCGAGCGGAAAAGGAATTGCTCCATGCCCGGAAATCGTAGGAATCCTCTGTTCCAAGCAATCACTGGCGATTTGCCTGGACTCATATGGAAATTCGGCAAATCCTTCCACGACTCGTAGTCACCGACAATTTCAATGTTCTCAGGGTCTGCACTACCCAGTCCTAGGCTGTCAGCAATCTGAAGCTTATGGACACAATTCAGATCCAATCCCATGATTCTGGATTGTACCGTATCAGCAGCTACCATGTCGTTTGTAGCGATTAGCAGATTTCCAATCTTTGGAATCATAGTTCGTGGTCCTGCCCCGTCTCCCATGACAGTACCATCAGTAAGTACAAACTCAGAGTGAGAGATGGTTTGCTGAAGCAATAGCAGATCGACCAGCACCTCATGGATCTTGAGATGTGCAAGGTGTCTCTTTTTGGTCAAATACAATCCGAATGAGTCCTTGAGAGCCCCCGTCATCTGCGTGTGACCGTGCGTCTTCACAGTGGGAAGGTGAATTATGTTTGTTCCAAAGATTTCCTTCGGTGCAATGATCTCTCCGAACACATCCTCAAGGACTAGAGTCTTTTGAGGGAGCTTCACATCAACGTAGGTGGCCTTAATGAGTGGGAGGAACTTAATCCGGTGCTTCTTAATTACAGGATACCAATTGTTCCCCCTAGTGCCAGCATAGATATTGGTGACGACGGTTTCGTTCTCAACCGCTTGAATATTGCGCGGTGAATAGCCATCCGCTATCATTTTTCTTAGAAGGCCGTCGAACACGTAGGGGTTAGTTGAACATGCGGGATAGAACTTTGACCAGGATAGATTCAGCTTGATGGTAGTTGCAACATCCTTTGAGACATGCTTTTGATATTCGGCCTCATCGAGGAGGCGACTAATGTCGTCAAAGATTGTCTTTGCAGTGGTGTTTACTACAGCTACCTTGGGCATATGATAATCCCTCGAAGCGATTTAATCTCCCGCTATTGAGTCTTTTCGAGTTGATAGTGGTCGCATTTGGTGCCCTTAAGAACTTCGCCCTAATTGCAGTTTTGTACCAAAAGCCTTGCTCTAAATCTGAATCAGCTCTGTTTCCAATCCATCCCTGAGATGTACAATCTTCGGCTTTACTCGGTTGTTGTATGTTGCACTGAATACGCTAATCAATCTCTCATCAAAGAAGGTCTGGATGCCATCTGGAAACACCTGATGTGCTCTGAACATTAAGGCAATCCCCAAGGATTCAGCAAATTCATTGAATGCTAGTCGCCCATAGATCATTGAGCCGCCTCCCCTCCAATTGGGACTGAATCTGAAATCCCCCTCCGCTGGGTCGTTCCATGTCAATTGGAGAGCGATTGGGTCTTGGAAATCCTCATGGAATCGGTCCACTTTTTGAATCTGCTCAAGCGTATCTACTCCTTCTGGTATTCCTCCATGACAGGAGAACACGCCATTAGAACTCAAACCTCCTAGTGGTAGCATCTTGAATCCTGAACAGTAGCTATCAAATACATCTGGTGAGTATCTGGCTTTCACAGCGTTGTAGAATCCATATGTCCTGGCGACACTGTCGGACTCATGATTGCCCCTTAATGCCATCACTCTGTATGGATATTCAATTGCTATCGAAAACACAAGATTGACAGTTTCGATTTGCTGTGGCCCCCTATCTGCATAGTCACCAAGAAATATCATTGTTGCATCCTTACGATTCTGGAGAAGTTGTTGAGCAACCAGAGCGCTTTGAAGCTCTCCATGCAGATCACCAACGTAGTAAACGTCTCTTCGTGGTGTTTCGACAACATTAGGGAACCCCCTGTATTGATCACTCAAGGTTCCAACTAACTGCTCTATTTCCTCTTCAGTGAGGTCAGCTTTGCCCTCCAGGACCCGCTTTGCAAGATGCATCTCAAATACATACTCATGAGGTGTCCTAAAGAACTTGGCTCTTGGTGCTATTCCCACCCCAGGGCATTGAATGCCTTTTCAACAGCATCTTGTGGAGATTCAGCGGGCAGGACCACATCATCCCTTCTCTCATCTATCTTGGTTCCGGCTAAGCGCTTTGCCCATCCGCCTGACGGCACTAGTGCAATGATTGGTCTGTCAGAAAACCAGGCAATTGCCATTTCGCTCAATGTTCCAGCGGATCCTGCAATTGCAATAACGGCATCCCCCGTCTTCGCAACCAAGAAGTTCCTAGCATATCCCATTCCTGTAGGAACAGCAATGTCCACATACTTGTTGGCATGTTCTTTGAAGTCAGTAGGAAGAATTCCAATGGTGGTGCCTCCATGCTTCTTAGCTCCTCTACAAGCGGCTTCCATCACACCGCCTAGTCCACCGCAGACAACAGCGGCACCACGTTTTGCGATCTCTTCACCCACTGCTTCAGCCAATTCTAGGATACTCTCATCGCTATCTGATCCACCTATCACAGAAATGCTCCTTATCATGGGATTCACACTACTGGTCTAGTTCTTGAGATTGAATTCTTCTAGCAATAGACTCGTAATCAATCTCGGAAAGCCTGCCGTCTTGCAATCTACGGTTGGCTTCATCCAGTAGTGTCCAGGAGACTCCCTTCTTGATATATCCTAGCCTCGTGAGTCTTTCCTCAAGGAGTGGCTTGCTGCTCAAGTCATTGGGCAGCTCGATTTTTGAACATCTTGAGGCTCGGTATAGCTGCTTCTCAACGTGGTCTGGAATCTCTCGAGTTGCTAGTGCGTAGATTTTTGCTAAGGTCAACAACGCTCTTGTACCAAGGTCTTCTGATGACCATCCTGCATCTGTTCCTACAATACAGATCTTCGACCTCCGCACGCATTTCTTGAGACAATACCGGCATATCACTGGTTCAAGAATGGCCTCTCCCATTGAAATCTCAATCTTCATGGTTCCTTCATCAAGTTCCAGAATACAATGTGTGCTTGTTGAGCTGATCCCAAATGCCTCAGCGTTCTCCTTGATTATCATCATTTCCTCATTCGAATTCGGAGGCAATTGATTAGGACTGGAAATTGGTTGTTGGGCGGGACATGCATCTTCGGTCAACAGTGCGATGAACGGGAGGTCTCTATTGGAATCGCCACTTCGCAACATGGAGGCCAGTGCGCCTATCGTTTCTCCAACGCTTTCCAAATGGCGAACTAAGGGTTGAACTCCCATTACATCTGCAATGTGCTTAAGCGCTTCTTCAGTTCCTTGACTGTTTCCTACAATAGCCACAATCAGGAATGCTCTAGACTTCTCAGTGAGAGCCTTATACAAATCAAGGAATGAGTCTGCTTCTTTTGGTCTTAACACAATTATCGCCCCCCTGTGCCCTCTCATGAATGTTTGAGTGAGGCCTGGAAACCTTTCAGTTATGGGCAATGCCCACAATTGGAGTACCGCTTCTCCACCATCGTCTAGCCTACTCCTAGATACTCCAATGCCTACTCCAACTGTGGAGTGCAGCTGATATGCTACAGTGCCTTCCGAAGCAATATTGAGAAATCCTGTTTGCAGAGCGGAATTGACTCCAAGAACCAAAGCCTTGTACATGACTCTGGCTCCATCAGGGATTTCCTTTGAAGGGCGATTCACAGGTTCTCCTTCTCAAAAACGAAAAAATAGCTATGGGTCATGGATGTCTTGCTTGTAGGTGGCTAAATACGCTCAAGCGCAACAGGAAGATGATTCCTAAGGTTTAGGAGATGTAATCTTGCGAAGCTCACGGTTCAACAGGTGTTATCTGAGGAAATCATGCCAGATGACTGTGCGGGAATATGCGGATTTTCCAAGGGTTATACTGCAGAGTATGATCAGCAAAAAAGATACCTGAGCTTCATACAATAAGATAACCTTATTCAGCCGAATCATTCCCTTTTCCTTGATTAAGATGGTCAAGGTATATAGAGCGTCTGAAGTCGATCTAAAGGGTCGAGCCGGCTACGGAGTTAAATACGTTGCAGACATTGGCTTGACAAACCCAATTGAGAGTGCTGGTTTCATTCTTGTTAAGATCCCGCCCAACATGAAGACTACTCCTCATGCGCATGGGGAGCTCGAAGAAGCCTTCGTAATTATGAATCCCACAAGGATGGGAGTTGATGAAACACTCTATGACCTGGATGAGGGGGATGTGGTCTTGGTCGAGCCAAGCGAGCGACATTGGTTTGAAACGCCTGATAGTGAGGATGTTACCATAATAGCAGTGAAATTGCCAAACTTGAAAGATGACAAGATAGAAACTGATTGAATCTTCTAGTAGTCTTCTTCCTCATAATCCCTGAACATCATATCTAGGCGGTCCCTTCTTGTGGGGTTGCGTGATTCAGGAAAAGACTTCTTAAGAATGCCATCAAGCTCCATCCAGTCCTCATGTCGTTTCTTCCTCCCATACACACCTGCCAGAGTTATGACAATATATGACAAAATTCCTACAATGTAGAGTTCTATCCTTGAAGCAAAGAAGGATGACATTAATGCCATTGCAAGCACAGCAATACCTCCCACTATCATGGTATTGAGAAAGCAATCACATTGTATCTCAAGTGCTGGAGGTCCGACAAGGAAATCATCAGGGTCCGATCCAGGAGCACGATTGAGGATATAGTTGAACCAAGAAGCAAGTAACACTCCACCAAGAATGCCTAGCGCTACTACTGGGTCCACTATTCACACATCCATTTTATTCAGATTATACTTCAGGTTCAGGTTCTGCGATTTTGAGCCAGCTAAAACCATACTCGCCCTCATAGGAGATCTCTGAATCATCGCCAGGAGTTATGATGAGCATGACAGCGTATTTATCCACCACTTCTGGATCTGCATTCGCTAGGCTGAATTTTCCACCAATCAGAGCTACCTTGTGGCCTGTCTTCAAGTTTCCAAGCTCGGGCTGTTTCATGATATCTATCCCGATTCTGACCTGAAGCTGCTCATTCCTAACAACAAGTGTCGTATTGTCGTTTATTGTTTCCACTGATAAGACATCCATCCAACTACAAACTTCATCAGGCAGCTCCTCCAAATCTACTGGCTCCTTTGTAGTCATGTCTTCAATGGGCGGCAAATTGCCTTGAATCTCGTTCAGAATCGGAGTTATTTTTGATGTGTCCCAGCCCTTCTTCACAAACATCTTGAGCGCATGCTCGGCAATCTTTTCCAAAGCTGGCTTGAATCTGTCGTGCGATGAGGATGAGATCTTATAGAGCATGAGGAAAGATGCAAGAGCCCCTTCTTCCTTGCCATACGCCACACCGACCTTGTATGAAGTCACAACCAATTGCCAGGCATTATCGTGCTCATCAAATTGAATTGCATGTTTTGCGATATCGCTCAATAAAGCAAGAGTTGCAGATGGATATTGGAGCTTGCTCTTTGTGAGAGAGAAGCCACCCATGAACTCTCTCAAGACCTGCATGATGACGTATAGGCCTTCTGAGGTCTCAATCATATCCTCGAGTCCCACCCTTCGAATCATTGAGTCGTAAAGGGAATAATAGTAGTCAATCTCATCATAGTCCTCACGGATCATTGCTAGAACGATACGAACAAAGAACACGCTTGCTTTGAGTTCATCATTGGACACCCCAGCGAACATTAGGAGTCTGAATGCCTCGTCGGAGATGACCAATGCCTCTTCAATGCCCTGCCTGGTTCCACGATAAAGGTGACAAATCATTTCCAAGTAATAGAGAAACAGCGTCAAGTCCGATGCATGTTGAACAAGCTTCGAATGAGTGTCTGAATCGTTGGTGAGTGTGGAAACTATGAGTAGTCGTTCAATCTCGTTTTGAATGGCTTCAATCTCAAGGGCTAGTGTGTTGTACTTGCCATTTCGGAAATCCTCAAACATCGTGGGAATTCCAGCTTTGATGTCCTCGAGGAAATCAAGAATAAAGAGCGGCTGTCCCCTTGAAAGCTGTCTATCCAACCCTTCTGCAGGTGCCTTGACTGCCCTAAGTACACGGAGCGCATGTTCCTCTATGAGTCTAATTCTTGTGACGGGATCATAGGCCTCTTGGCGCGAGATACTATATCTCACTTCCTCGCCATAGATTCTCTCACGCAGCACTGATAGCTTGTTCTTTAGTCCCTCATCATCAATGGATTCCATGAGCTCAAGAACAAACGCCGAACCAACTATTCCTTCCACGTCCACCTGGATGTCTTGAATGGTATTGAGTAACTTAAGGTCACTAGTGACGATCTTAGACTTCTTGACCCTCATTGCCCCAAGAATGAGAGACATGTCATTGTGCTGAGGAAGAGAACTTTCAGGCTTATTGATACTCTCCATCAGTTCCTTGATGTCCTTTGTGAGGGTTTCATCAATCTGGACTACTTGCTCTGCCTCCCTTCTCAGGTACCATCTGAGCTCCTGAAAGACCTGGCGAGTGACCCAGAGTTCCATTCCTGCCTTTTCAGCCGCCTCCTTCACTATGAAGACATCTTTCGGTCGGTTGCTGAAACCGCTGATGAAGAAGTTTGCATCTAGATATACGCGCATCTAATCTGACTCCATGACTTGCCATCCCAAGTGGGGGTGGGGACTCCCTCGACTGCGAATGCTTGTCGTCTGGATTGAATTTCGACATGCATTAAGGTCTTTCGCTGGGGATGTAACTTGGATAGCCAGTAAGGAGCACGGAAAAACATTTTGCTCCGTTCCCTGCTTCCCTTTAATTCACTCATATTGCCCTGAAACGATTTGGTGAGAATGGTTTCCTCAAGATGTTCAACTTAGATTTCAATATCTTCGATTCCATTATCTAGTGCGTATTTTATTGCTTCAGCTTCGGTTTCGAATCGTCTGACGACATCAAATTCGTAATATGAGGTGTCTCCATCCCTCGACAGCTCCATGATTGGTCTTGCAAACTGTCCTGGATCGAGATATACTCTGACCAAGCAAATGACCTTGGTTTTAGCCGCCTCCGCGCATGCATCACATCTATTGGGCCCTCGTGCACAATGCGGCGGCGAGATGACTCTAATCATCTCCTCATATGATCTTTCGTTTTCTGAGAAGTCCATGCCTTAAGCAATACATTTTGTGCTTTGAGTCTATCTTGCTCAGACTCATTCATCCTTTTGCAAGGCCTAACACCTTGTTTTTGAGTCCCAAGGAAACGCTCGATGCATAGAGGTCGCTTTGCCCTCTTCTTGTGTGCGTGATCTTAGGGCTCAGAGAAGAAGAAAGAGAAAGCAGAAGAGGAGCCCATGGGACTCCCACTTCTTTGAGTCATATTAGACAGTCCCAGCAATCCTGTCAAGGCGCCCTGTCAGCGCTGTCCAGAACATTCCAAAACTCAGGACTACCCATCCGTAGCCGTAATCGAGACCGCTGAGCTCAGCGATGAGAGGGGGTAGTCTGATGGCAAAAAAGAGGAAAATGGCCAGGGCCACTCCCAAAGGACGCAACCTTCCTGGAGCCTGTCTAGAGCGCATCTTCCACCATACGCCGATAAAGATCAGAGATGGAAGTATCATAATCCCGATGGTTGGCACAGTGATGTACATCAGATTCATGAAGACTGTCGCAATGTCTGCAGGATATGCCTGAATCGTCATGATTGAAATCGGCAGATATGCCAGTATCGGCACCAGCCCTGCTGTCTTCCACCCTGCAGCATAGATTGCTCCAACTGCGAGAATTGCAAGGGCGTAGCCAGTCAAGATGAATTCGATGTAGAACGCATCTGGACTGGGAATCACCTCGAAGTTGCCTAGCATCCCCGAGATTTGTCCAACCGCCAACAGGAAGAAACTAGTCATCATAAGTCCAGTTGGGATTTGTCCAGAATCTCTCCATCTGCCATATAGATACGCACCAGTTCCAAGAGAGAAGAGCACTGCTATCGCCCCCATTCCAGCAATCGCAAGGAAGTATGGGTCTGTGGTTAGTCCAGCATTTTGGAGGCCTGCAATGATTATAGCTGGTCCCGCAAAGCTTGCTCCATACCCAACCAGCTCAAAGGACACTTTCTGGTCTGGGCGGAGGAAAGAGAATACAATCATTGCAGGCCCCATAAGCACAATGAATAAAGTGTAGATGAACTCTGATCCAAGCATTGAGCTGAAGTAGATGACAGGCAATCCTGCAATCTGGGTGATTAGTGCAAAAGAAAGCGCGGCACTGATGCTTCGGCCAGTGCCCCTTGCAATCCAGACGAATACTCCTCCAACAAAGACGAGGACAATTGCTGGAAGGAAGAATCCAGCCACCCACAGGAACTCGGTCGTTTGTTCGAACACAAATGCAGAACCGAATAAAACAGAGGTTGCCATGGTGATTGCAACAGGTATTGCATATAGTCGCCTAGAGTTCATTATCATTACCGCTGCGACACTTAATGAAATCACTTCGACCATCGCGCATGCATAGTATGCCATGTATGTGTCGAAGAGAATCCAGATTCCCAGCGTGTCTTCGATGTATATCGAAAGCGCACCCAGACTGTAGAATAAAATGCCGAATGCTATGATATACAGCGGCTTTATTGCGCTCTTTTGATCTGCACCCAGCTCTGCAGACTTGCTTCTGCTATACCGGATAATTGTCAGGGCAGCAAATAGAACCGCTAATCCTAGATAGAGTTGAGTAGTTTCGTATAACCCCATGGTTTACACACCCTACAACACAGTCTTTCCCCAGTCAATTGCAGCATTCTTCTTGTCTTCAACTGACTTTGTCCAATCCTTCACACTTCTGCTGACGTCTTCATCTGAGGCCATATCTCTGGTTATCATCTCTCTGACCAGGTCAAGAAAGCCGTCCGTTTGGTGTCCATCGATGTTTTCTTCAACGAGTTCTGTGACCTTGCGGTTCTCAGAAATCGCCTTTTTCGCATTGGCCTCATGAAGCGTGACAACATGGTATTCATTCGAGCTCCCGATGACGAGCTTCATATTGCCGAATCGTAGTTCTTCAACCTCAGTGCCTCCAGAAATCTTCTTGATGAATATCTGAACCGCAGAGAGGAAGCCGCCAAACAGGGTCGCATCGCCCTCAAGGTTTTCCCAACCGACTGAGGCAACTGTTTCACCTGCATGGTTTACCAACATTATACCGTACATTTCGTCTAAACTCCGAATGATTTGTGACTGTGTTATCGTGATTTTGCAATTAGAACGAACCGAACCAGTCCTCCGTGTTTGTGAAGGCATCCTTAGAATCGCCTTCCATAGCTGAAGCAACTTCAATGTCCCTAATCTTGAACTTCCCATCAACGAATACAACTAGTGTGTGGTTCTTCCCGCAATTGGTTGTCACAACCGCTGGCAGTCGTTCAGCCTCAGTTATTATTCTCTCATCAATTTCAATCTCAACTAAACTTCCGTTGCCACAAGCGGGACACTGGAATGGATTCAGTTTTGTCCTTGGCATATATGATCCTCCATGATTCTAATTTGCCATAATATTAGCAACAATCTCAAACAGCTCATTGACGCCTTCACCACTCTTTGCTGATACCTCAAAACATGGTGAGTTGTACCTCTGAGCAAATTCAATTCCTTCTTGAAGCGCCACACCATTCCCATTATTTCGAGCATCCTTCTTGTTTCCAACAAAGACAAGTTGGCAATCCGGAGCCTCCTCTTTCAGACGCTCAATCCAATCCGTCAATCGATCTAATGAGACCGGCCTAGTGGCATCATAGACCGCAATGGCAATCTTGGCTCCGCGAAAGTAGCCACTCACTACATCCCGAAATCGAGGCTGGCCACCAAGATCCCAAAGCATCAGAGTGTGTATTTCCTCGCCGACGAGGACTTGTTTTGTTGCGAAGTTCGCTCCGATAGTGATCTTCAGATTTTCCTCAAACCGATCCTCAGTATACCGAAGCGTTATACTGGTCTTCCCAACGCCGCCCTCTCCCAAGAGAACGGTTTTGTGTACATTCCCACCTGTTGTAACGTTTCTCATTCTGCATCCCTCATTGTCTCTAGATTTTCAAGCTCTGAAAATGTCGCACCTGAACGGTCAAGCAACTTCTTCACTGCTCGATAGCGGTCTATGAACCGCTGATCTTGAGAGAGTAAAGCATGGGCGAGTCTTTCTAGAATGATTGGCAAAATGACGCAATCAGTATCACTCAGAAAACCAGCGAGATACTCTTGTGCAATGAAAAGAGTATTGTCTTGCTGATTGAGGAGTGCGACCAGTGCGTCCTTATCTTCTTCAGATAGGATTACCCCAAGCTCATTATTGAGGATACTGAAGAATCTGTTTGAATCCTTCAGTGAGCCCCCTTGGATTCCTACAGCAAAGAATTGGGCAGAGGTCCGGAATCGCAAGCCTCTGACACGTTTCGAAGATTCCTCGTCGTCAATATCTCCAGTGGTGGGATATTGTTCAACTAGACCATGATCACGTAGATTCTGAAGATGGTAGTAGCATTGAAAATTGGTTATCTCAGATTCCGGAAATCTTTCGTTGACACGCTTCATGATCTCAGGCACAGACATCCAGTATCGCATTGCTGGACTCTTCACCTCGACCATGTAAGTCAGTCCAGTGCCGTCTTCGAGTGTCTTCTCTTCTCTTCTGATTTCTGTAGTGAAGTCTACGACTCCATTTCTAAGCACACTTAGGATTTGCTTCCTAGCTGGATGACTGAGCGCTCTTCTCTGCTCGTCACTCTGAACTTGGAGTATGACCTTTGGGGTCGGTCCCATTTCATTGAGAATGTCTTTGTCATTAGTTTCGAGCATTTTCAGCTCACCCATTCGAATACATCCTATTAGGTGCTTATTGCAACTAATTGCAATAAATATCTATTATAATTTAAATGTTGTGCATTAGTATATTGAGTAATTGGCAAAGAGTAAATTAATACCCAAAATTATTATACGCTATTGCATTATACAAAATGGATGGGGTCTCCGCGTTCCTATGGAGGATTCTCACAAAATGTCGAGCCATAGTCCTGAATTACCTGAGTTTCCAGAATCTGAACGATTGAGCTTCTTGGTGCTGGAAACGAGTGATCAAAGAGATTCACTTTATCACCCTACAAGGCGTGCGATTCTTCGCGCTCTCGATTCAGGGCAGAAGAGCTTCGACATCGCAATTACACGGAGCGAGAGGACACTCGAAGATGGCACGGTGTTGACTGAAGAGATAACCGTCAAGACGCCATCCCTTCGCTATTGGATGAATGTGCAGGAGATTCTTCATCAGATCAACGAGGCTAGTCCTGAACTTGATGTGTCTGTATTCAAATGCTACTATCATCTGAGAAAGCTCTTGGAGCAAGGTCTTGTCGAGCAATATCCACCGCCAGCAGAAGATGCTAGAGGGGCAAAGCGGGTTCGGGGGATGTATCTCAGGTCCCGCGCTAGATTCTTTGTCCCAACAACATTCGAGATATCGACTGAGCTCGCTGAGAGAGATGTACTTCCCCAAGAAGTCAACAAAAAGGCCGTTGAGCTCGCAGAGAAAGTTAAGGAAACTGGACAAGCGGATGCCTTTGAATACTCTCTGAAGATAGGAAGGAAGACCTATTGGTTCTCAGTGACAATGAGCCTCCATGACGATGGGGAGAGCATATATTCGGTGGTAAGAGACATCACTTCTCAGAGGAGTGCTCAGGAGGCTCTGAGAATCAGTCAGGAGAAACTTGATCTTGCACTTAGAGGAGCAAACCTGGCACCGTGGGACTGGCATCATAAAACTGGGCAAATGGAATTCAGCGCGCAGTATGCTGAGATGCTTGGCTATACTCTTGATGAAATGAATTCCTTGGATGATAAATGGGAGGACCTTATCCATCCTGATGACGTGAAAATGGCTACGGAATCTTGGAATGACCATGTAGACGGTAAGTCCAACAATTACTCCTCTGAGTACCGGATGAAGAACAAGTATGGCAAATACATTTGGGTTCTTGACCGGGGACAGGTTGCCGAGAGAGACGATCAGGGGACTCCCCTTCGAGCAGCGGGAACTATTCTAGACATAACTAGTGAGAAACTTATGATGGCTGCCCTTGACAGGAGCGAGCAGAGATATCGTCGACTTGTTGATGAGTCGATTCAGGGTATTGTGATATTGAGTGAAGGAAGAATATTGTTCGCAAATCCTGCATATGCTGAGATTGTCGGAAGATCAGTGAAAGAACTGCTTTCTATGTCTGCGAAGGACACATGGGGCATGGTTCATCCTGATGATATTCCTGAATTGAAAGAGCGAAACAAAGCTGTAGATGAAGGGGCAAGTGAGCTTCCTAGGCACAGATTTCGCTATATGCAGCCCAATGGTGAAGTGAGATGGGTAGACTCGTATGTGAATATTATTGAGCATGATGGAATGCGAGCAATGCAGTCCCTAGAAGTCGATATAACTGAGCAGCGAGAGGCTGAAGAAACGCTTCGGGCCAGCGAGTCATGGTTCCGAAGCCTATTCGAGGCATCTCCCATTGGCATCGTTCTATTCAATTCAGAAGGAAGAATAAGGCAGCTAAACCAAGCGGCAATGGAAATCCTTGGCGTGAGACAGCCAAGTGACTATACCGAATATGTACTGAAAGAAGATCCCAATTTGCCAGACTGGGTCTTGAAAGATATTGAGGAAGGCGTGGTCATCAGTTTTGAATTGCAGTATGACTTGAGAGATGCTGGATTCAGGACAACAAAACTGGATCCCATCTATCTTCAAATCAATGGTTCTGCACTTGGAGTAGAGGGAACTGGTACTGTGACATCTTATCTCGCACATCTTCAGGACATCACAGAGCGCCACAAAGCTGAATTGAAGTTAAGGAGCAGTGAGGAGAAGTTCCGCACTATGATTGAGTCCAGCAACCAGCCTCTTGTCATAGTACAGGGCACTCCGCCTGGAATTGTGTATGCAAATCCAGCGATGACTAGGGTTTCTGGGTACAGTCCAGAAGAACTAACCACGATGGGTCAAGACTGGCTGACGGAGGTTGTCCATCCTCGGAGCCTTGCTGGTTCCCTCGAAACCTTGAATGACATCCTTGAAGGACGCCTAGATGCTCCTCCCCAGGGTTATGAGGATGAGTACTTGCACAGAAACGGACATGTTGTCCAATATCGAATTTATCCATCTAGGATATTGTATGAAGGTTCACCTGCACTCCAAATCCTGGTGCATGATGTCACAAGAATCAGGTCACTACAGAAAGCAATCAGCAAAGGTGTTGAGGAATATAGGTTGACCTTTTCTTCATTTGAAGAACCTATTATATTGCTCCGGGATGCAGAAATCATTGATTTCAACAGAGCAGCACTACGGATATTTGGCTGTAAAAAGACAGATGTTGTTGGAAAGCATCTGTGGGACATATCCCCTCGAGTTCAACCGGGTGGTGTATCATCAAAGAAGAGAACTGCAGCTGTTCTTGAATCAGCAATCCTTGGGCTACAGAATGTATTCAGATGGCGCTTTAGGATGTGCAATGGCACAGTATTCGATGGTGAAGCTGATTTGCATCAGATCAAGCTTGGTGAAGATATTTTGGTGCAGGTCGTTCTTCGTCAGATAAGCGCAAAAGGCGGCGCCAAATAGAATTGAGATTACGCACACATACAGGTTTGCCAACGAAATATAGGGAAATGTTATATCGTTGATATGCAGCCCTTCTCATATTCGCTGGGCGGCCGAAAAGGGAGAGAGAGGTCGTATGCACCCGCCAGCGTGAATAGGATGTAGGATTCGCTGGGGATGCCACCACGGCTCATACCTATTGGGCTCTTGCTACTCTTCTCGGACGTCTTGAGAGGAGGTGCATGGGCACATGAATAAGAGATTATTGAGAATTCAACTTCTTTCTCTTGCTTTTGTAACGCTAATGGTAATTGGCTATGTCCCGCAGGCTGTCTGGGCAGGCCAGATGATAGATACGGATAAGGAGCTCTTCCCGAAGCCCTTTGAGGGCTATGATCTCGATCCTATCTATATCTTCTATGATCCCAACGATGAGGTATTGACAGCAGTCGCAGAAGCAGTATACGAGATATTGACATTCAGGCTGAATTATGTTGAGTTGATACCTGCATCATCCTACACCACAGTTGAAGCACGATTGAATGATGCTCCATGGATATCTATCTATGCGCTCAATACAGACCTAGGACATATTGTGTTCGAAGACAGGGATATGGAGTGGCGCCAGTTCTACCAGCTATTGAAAGAATATTGGTCGACCCAGCATGTGGTTGGTACTGGCAACACTTTCACCCTAGCACCAAGGCTATCATCGCTCGATAAGAACATCCATCATAGTAATGTCGAGCAGGTTGATGGATTACTCCTAATCCTCTATGATGTATGGGCTGTTGCAGATATAGTCGAACAGAGGGCTCATATCAATAGCAAATACGAGAATGCAGGAAAGGACATTCGTTCAATGGCTGTTAAGCTGTATGGGGACAACATGGAGACTCTAGTGAGGCGTACTCTAGAGCCTGTTGACCTCGTCGGTGAGGAGGATGCTTTTGCCCTCGCTCAGAGAACAGAAGACATGTGGGAGCGACATGCTCCTATTATCAGACCTGCGGCCTACGAGATGCAGGAGGACGGGAGTCTTGCAGAAGTTCCTCTCGATAATCTCCCCGAAGACTTCTCTCCAGCCATACGTCTATGCTCTCCTGCAGAGGTCACTTCGAGCGACTTCAGTCTAGGAGAAATTCCTCTGTTCTCAGCATTGAATGGACCAATCGGGGATATCATAGACATCCTCCTTGAAGTTCTTGCTGACGAAGGACAGACCGAGATTACAATTCCGACCAACATAATCGAATCAATCCAGTCTGCCTTCGAAGTGATTGAGCCAATTGTAGGGATAGTTAGCGACTTTGACTTGGACTCGCCTCTCAAGTCCGTGGTCGAAGCTCTAGCATCAGAGTTCCCATTCATCGAGGAGTTCAAGGACTACCTGAACATCATGCTCAAGGCTCTGTTCAACCTTAGAGGCGATATCAGCGATATTCTCGAGATTGTGTGGGATCTTGTTGTAGCATTGCTACCTGATGTTATCCCTGAAGAGGTCACTGATTTTCTCTTTGACATCCTTGGAGTGAATGATGGGCTATGGGACCTGGTCAGTGAAGTAGTTTCAGAGGGCAAAGGTGTCTTTGATGCGATATTTGGCTTCTTCACAAACAGAGCACTTGAAGGCGTGATGAACAAGACTCTAGCTGCCACACTAGGACTTTCATCCCCTCAGATTTCTACGTTGCTTCCGCGAATGGTCAACTTTGTGACTGCAACTGTCAACTTCCTAACCAGTGGGGACTATGTCAAATTCATCACAGAATTGGGTGATGACTTACTCAGTTCCATCTTCTCGACCACCGGTCTGGAGACCGCAATTTCGAATCTCATGGCCGTAATCGAGATGGCTCTGACTGCAGTAGAACTAGTTGATACCTATGAAGCATCCACCATGATGCAGCTCGTCATTGACATGCTCAATCAATTCTTGCCTTCAGGACTAACACAGAGCGCTGATTCCCTCACCCAGAGTCTACTTACAGTGGTCAAGACCTATAGTGAGGGTGCTCTCTCGGATGTGAATGCTTTCAAGTCCGAGCTGCTAACAATCGTTGATGGCGCTGTATCTGGTATTGTCACAACCAACCAGAAGAATCTGATAGTTGACATCATCACTCTGATTGCAGGATTCCACAATGAAGGATTCAACAAGAACCAGCTGCCAGACATTCTTGAGATTGCCCACGGTGTGATCAATGAGTTTGGATATGCTCATGGTGGGTATGCTTCACTTGCTCAGATGCAGGACCTAGGTGAAGCCATAGACGAGCTCATCGGTCCTGTTCTTGGCATCATCGCAATGGTATCTGACTCGGATGCTCTCAAGAATTTCGTAGGCAAGACGGTCTCTGACTTCCAATCACAGCTAGGCTCGATTCCTGACATGGTCATGAAGGCTATCGACTTCATGGACACTTCGAACGTGTTCAGCACCTATCAAGATGAATTGGAGATGCTGTCGGAGATTGCAGCCGGCGTCATCAATCTCATCAAGGAGGCAAAGGGTCAGTCATTCCAGGGCATCATGCAAGGACTCCTGATGTCTGCAGGGATGCTTCTAGGGACAATCCCTGACTTTGATGATGTCCCATTGGACCCAGTATTGAAGCTCCTACAACAGTTCTTCCCCAAGGCTTTTGGATTAGACCCGCAGACCATGCCCAGTCCTCAAGAGACCGTGAATCAGATATTCAACATCATAGAACCTCTGATGCACAGCATCTTTGATTCCAACACCCTTCGCGAGCTGCTCACCTTCTTCATGGAGGTCAAGGATATCTTCACAGGTGGTGTGAAGTGGCTTGTGGGCAAGCTCTTCGACTGGTTAGGAGGACTGCTCAATCCGGTGTTTGATGACCTTGAGAACACCATCAAGGAACTCTTCGCCGGCATTACAGACCTGCTTGGTTACTCCACGACTCTGCCAATTGGTCTAGGCGATTGGTCACTCTTTGATCTCAGCATTTCATTGGGTATACGTGTTGAGTTCGATATCGACCTCACGCCCCTGTTTGACCTGATTGCTAGCTTGATATTCGATGCCCGTAGCACGTTCTCAATCGACGATGTGGGAGAATTCTTCAAAGTCATCTTTTCATTCTTTGAGATAACACCGCAGTTCTATGCCGAACTTGGAGTAGGCGGCTTCGACTCCTCAAAGAACGCAATCATGGGCACGCTGCTGAGTCTTCTCGGGCTTGACCTAGCCTTTGAGGGCAGCGCCAAGTTCGTCCTCAACCTCTTCACCTTCAAGAACGGCATGTTCGCGTTCGAGGACTTCATGAAGGTTGTTGAGTGGGGTCTTCACATCAAGATCACTCTGAGCAAGGAGTTCACACTCATTGACATTTTCACCGCTGGACTGGGTGGCGGCGCTCTGGCTGCAATCATGGAGTTCCTTGGCCTTGACATGATCAAGATCATCTTCATGCTTGCCGTGGAGCTCGACATTGTAAAGAAGGCGGCTTCAGCCACAGCACCAGAGGTCTCAACTCTCACTCTCGCCATCACATTTGGCATCACTGTTCACATACCACTCGACCTCATTATTGTGGCAATCATAATCGATCTCTCAATGGAGATCATACTTACGTTCTTCCAAGACTTTGCGTCCTCAGCGCCCATGAAGATAACGTTACGACTGTTATTCACAGTAGAGGTCACGTTCCGCTTCCTGTTCTTCGAGGAAGGGGACTCATGGACCTGGGAGCCTGGCGGCCCCTGGGACCTCAGCCCTTCGAAGGGCACTCAAGAATACGAGGAGTCTGGAGTCGGGTTTGATACGGATAATGATGGATTATCAGATGAGTACGAAAAGGAAATACCCGGACTCGACTGGCAGAAGGTCGATACCGACGATGACGGGGCTGATGATAAACTCGAGGTCCAGACTATAGGCTCCGACCCGGTCATACCAGACACAGATTTCGATGGGCTTTTGGACGGAGAAGAATGGGAGCTTGGAACAAACGTCCTCTGGCCGGATTCTGACTGGGACGATTTGACTGATCATGAAGAGGTCAAGATTTACGGTACGGATCCATTAACGCAAGACACAGACGGCGACCATTTGACAGATGCGTATGAGGTCTATACACGCTGGAACTTGACCCAGACCCCGACCGTTGAGTATGTCACCATCGGCGGCGTCAAGTACGACGACCATACAGATCCATTGAATCCTGATACAGACTCAGATGGGCTCCTAGATGGCCAGGAGGGCCCTGGAGGCGCATACTACGGTCTCGACTCCCTATACAACGACACAGAGGGCTCAGGCTTTGACCCAGCACCACTCATCTTCAACAACGGATACACGCATCCGCTCGATGCCGATACTGACGACGACTCGTGGCTCCAGCTATATGACGGCTGGATTGACATGCAACTTGTCGATGATATAATTCTAGAACCAGATGGCCATGAGGGCGAGCCCTACCCGATGAGTGATGGCAACGAGGTTGCAGGATTTACCATCATCCTCTATGATGATGAGGGTGAACCATACGAGAAGCATGTGTACACCAATCCTTGTAATCCTGATACTGATGGCGATACTGGCGTTTCTCCTGAAGAGCGCACCAATCCACCTCCAGGTGCCTGGCTGAACTCTGACGGCTACGAGCTTGCTCAAGACCCGCCAAGTGACCCGACTGATGGAGATAGCGACGACGACGGACTCATCGACGGGTTGGAGGGCGTTCTCAGGCAGGACAGCAACCACACATTCTACCTGGACCCAGACACGGACGACGATGGACTTCCGGACATGATGGACATCCTTCTAGGCACCGATCCTCTCTCGCCTGATACAGATCTGGATATGGTCTCAGACGGCGATGAATTCTTCATCTACGGCACTTCACCGACCCTTTGGGATAGTGACTTCGACGGCCTCTCAGATGGCGAGGAGCTATACTTCTGGCACAGCAATCCAATGGCGGACGATAGCGACGGCGATCATTTGATGGACGGATATGAGGTTCTCATCACCGGAAGTGATCCGATGGATGAGGATTCGGATAACGACGGTCTCACAGATTTTGAAGAGTTCTTCATCTACTACACGTTGGCGTTTGTCTACGATACTGACGGAGATGGACTTAGCGATGGCGACGAGATTCTGGTCTATGATACGGATCCCCTCAATTGGGATACGGATCATGACTCCATCCGGGAACCGAATGAGTACGGCGAGATGACGTGGCCTATGTCGGACTACGACGAGGTCATGATCTGGGGCACTAACGCCACAGGACCAGATTCTGACATGGATGGTTTGGACGATGCCATCGAGCTCTACGTTGGAGGCTGGACTCTATATATGGGAACCAGCCCGAGACCGGTAGCTCCGTGGCTTGACCCAATCCCTGTCAATCCTTTGGACAAGGATACAGATGATGATTGGCTGATCGACGGATCAGAAATGATGCTCGCCAATGTGTCAGGGCTCATCTATCCGTACAGAGCGATCACTATTATCTACAGATTCAACACATCTCCTGTCTTGATGGACACTGACAATGATTCCTTAACAGATTACCAGGAAGCGATTGTTTTCACAAGCAACCCGAGGTCAAATGATACTGACAATGACACAATTCTAGACTGGTGGGAGATATGGGTCTACAACACGTCAGCTTTACGGGATGATAGCGACGGTGATGGGCTCCTAGATAATGAGGAGACGCTGTATGAGATTTGGCCGTGGGGCCCATGGCCGCCCACCAATTGGTCGACTGGGATAGGAACAGGCGATAACGGGACCATAGGCGGCTATGTGCCGCCGTTTGCCTTATCGGATATGCCACCAGCGGCGTTCTTCCCTGCACAGCCAATGTATCCAACGGATGCGACGAACCCGGACAGCGACGGCGATTTCTTGCCGGACGGGGCTGAAGTGCTGTACTATGAGACCGATCCCATGGATGTTGATAGCGATAACGACGGCATAGCTGATACCTATGAGTTTGACACAGACCTTGATGCATTGCCGGATGGGATTGAGTTTCATATAGGTCTCCAGGGAACCTGGGGCGGCGGATTCCTCAACCCCGATTCTGACATGGACGGAATTTTGGATGGCGATGAATACTACATCTATGGCACCGACCCGGCCAAAATGGATAGCGACGGCGACGGTTATTCGGACGGCTTAGAAATTGTTCTAGGGCTTGACCCGTTGGCCTTCACGTCTAACCAAGAGTTCGACCTGGCACTGGCGGTGGAGCGAGGCCAGCGCAGCATGATGATTCTCTTGCCGACTGCCGAGCAGGAGGTCTATCAAGACGCCCAGGTGGCAGTGGCAAACTTCACGCCATTCCAAGAAATGTGGTTCCGTTACAAGTATGACAATGGTACTGGATGGGTTGGCAACATCTCCTTGGAATACCATGCAGCTGCAGGACAATGGAGGAGTATCGACCACAGATGGGATCCCGGCAACATCACGCTGGAGGTGTTTGGTCGAAACAACACTGGAGTCATCCACGCACAGACTGTGTGGTTCATCGTCCAACCAGGTGAGACGCCGTTTCCATGGCTGTTGGTTGGAATCGCAGCTGGAGCCGTGTTCGGAACGGTACTCATAGGCTATGTCGGCCATAGAAGGGGCTGGTGGAGCAGGGTTGGCCGCCGATTGTGGATGAGGCGAGCGAGGGCTGATGCTGCTAAAGAGGTTAAGAAAGAGAAGGACGCGAAAGCGAAACCAAAGAAGACGAAGACCTCTGAAAAGGAGATAAAGAAGAAAACAGGCCCGAAGAAGGGCGAAGGAGGAGGGCGGTAATATGAAGGCTAGATACGTACTAATGACCATGTTTGCGATCGCAGTGATGACGATTGGTATGTTCAGTGTAGTGCCAGCCGTACCCACAATGAATCAAGCGCATAACATGGCGTCCGCTGATTCAGGGGACATAATGGACATCGACATTGATAACTTTCCAAATGATGTCTTCAATTCACTGGCCCAAGACACTGAACCAGGCATCAACGAGAACGTGGACATAGGTCTTGTACTTCAAGACAAGGAGAACAACTACCAGACTATATTTGAACCCTGGAAGACAAAGGCCGCAATACATGCGGTTGCGTTCCATGAGCCAACAGGCTTCCTAGCGTTGGGAGGAGGCTATCTCTACGACAATGAAGTCCACATCTGGCGTTTGAATCCTGAGACCGGTGATTTCGACAAGGTCTGGGACTCTGGTGACAGCTTGCTGCGCTCGGATGTATTCTCCCTTGCTTGGGGAGATACAGATCTGAATGACTTCATAGAGGTGGCTGCGGCGAGTGCTGATGGGTTTGTCTACCTGTTCGAGCAGAGGCACATCTACGACCCACAGGCCAATACTGAGAACATGTTCGACCATGTCTGGACTAGTCCTCATACTTTCAGAGCATTCGATGTGAAGATCTACGACGCTGACCGTGACTACCGAGAGGATATCATCATCGGTGGATGGGACGGCAAGGTCAGATGCTTCGAGTACGATGACCACTCCAATTATCCATTCTCAGAGGAGCACTGGATATCGTTCCGGGAGGTCTGGAACTCAAACATGTCTATCGATGGGAGAATCTACACTATAGGATACGGAGATACGAACTTCAATGGTTTGCCAGAGATAATAGCTGGTACACGTGAGGGACGAGTCTATGTGTTTGAGAATGACGGAATCCATCTGATGATAAACGGTGAGCCATTCCCTCTCATAAATGACAACAACTACAAACTGGTATGGACAAGCGAGAATTACACTTGGACGCCAATTTTGGACATGAAAGTAGGAGAGCTTGACGGAACTCCTGGAGAAGAGATTGCCTTGGTTGCTCAGGGACAAGGTGTCTTTGTGCTTAATTGGGATGAGTTCTATCAACGATATGACTACCACAAAGTGTTTCGACCCTGGGATGCTTGGCAGACATCAGAAGTCGCTCCTTGGCGTCTTGATTTCTGGGCTGATTCACTTGTCAGAGCTAACAATGTAACTAGCTACATGACAAATGGGACTCCAATGAGTGAGCCTATAGAATACATATACATGGGCGCAGGAGTATTTGAACCGGACACGCCTGCCTATCCATACAATACAGCAATGGCTAATTCATCAGATTTCAACTACTCGTGGTTCAGAGCAGATCTGGCTCCGAATGCAACTGCTCTCATTGATTTCGGAAAGGATGAGGAGGGCACTGGTAGCGCAAGTGCTGATTGGGATATCATCCTCAAGTTCTCGCCAATCAACCCGCCAAGTGTCTTCAGTCTGAATATTTCGATCGGACAGTCAAGCACTCACCTTGAACAGATTGACATGTCTCGGATGTTTGCTTTTGGCGAGTATCTCTTTGTTGATGTGGATGATGTTCTCAGTGAAAAGAGATGGGACTGGTTCCGCTATCTTGAGATTATAGCATACAATGGAGAGCTCTATGCTATTGACTCCATAGAACTGCAACAGGTCTATACTCAGCTCGCAACTGCGCTCTCTGTAGAGATTGGTCCTCTACCAGAGAATTTCAACATCTATGGCCCACCTAATGAACCCGACAGATTAATCGTTTCGGACGTGGTTGGCAATTTCTATGCCTTCTCTTGGAACGGTGTTACAGACGAGTATGACCTCATGTGGGACTCCTCACGAGATGAATTCTACACACTCGGCGATAACGTGTGGGACATTGTATATACAGGGTCGACCACCAACTTCCCGCTATTCATAGAGGGTGCTGGAAACCATGTTATGAATCCGTTTCCAGGCCCCTACGGACACTGGACTCTCTCCGACATGGAGTTCTGGGAAGTAGTTGGATCAACATATCCCCATGAAGCAATAGTTGTAGATGACCGCCATTCCATACGTGTGTTTGAAATCGGTCTGGGACTCGAAGGACCCACCTTCCTCCTAGACCCAGTAAGAACCGCCTATTTCAACGATATAGAGACGGAGATTACTGCGGCGGTTGGTCCGGATGCGAATGCGACTGTGGAAACCGCAGTCTTGCAGAATCCGTTTCTGGGACCACAGTCATTAGCTGTAGTAGGAGTATTCGATCCGAATTTTGAGATTGATAGTCAATATGGGTGGAATATAGCAGATCAGATTGCAGATATCTACTTCTTCGAGAGAGCCGCCACTGATGTCCCGTATGAAACACTCAACTACAAGACTATGGCTGATCTTGATGACACCGGCGATATTGTAGTCGCGCTATCCAATGCAAAGACGGTACCTCGGATGAAGTTCGGGGATTGGGATGGCGACTTCGACTTAGACATGATACTATCCACCGGGTTCCTCTACTATTGTGAGAACATTGGATACCAAGAGGACGGCTGGTCCAGATTCCGAATGGTCCCAGGATACTTTGCATCTCTAAATACTGAGGAAGAGATGAATGACTATTGGGGTCAGCCGGAAATGTGGGACATCAATAAGGACGGTGAACAGGATCTCATCCTAAGCTATGATAGAAGAGAAGGAGCAACTTGCTATCTAAATGATGGGACAGCAGAAGTTCCCAAATGGGTGAAAACAAAGAAGCTATTCTCTAATACGCGACCCGAGACCAATCTGAAGTTCAACCATTACACCGATATTCGAGTAGCTCCCATGGGCTGGGGTCTGATGCAAGACTACTGGTACGATGTCAACTCAGATATGGAAACATTCCAGGATGCTGAGTATACAATTATGGCATTCAAACAAGACACCAACGATGTAGACATCTTCTGGCCAGTCTATTCTCAATCAAGCAGCTACATTGTCGCAACATATCCGACGGTGAAACGATTGGAGTTTGCAATCCAATATGATGGCGCCTATGACTTCGGCAACAACTTCGGCTACCATGTCATGGAGTCTTGGAACACAGAGGACGACCTTGAAGATTGGACTCTGACTGTTAGGACCGGCGACGTGGATGCTGATGGCAAGGGAGAGGTGATTGTAGGAGACTATGATAATAACATCTACGTCTTCGAACACATGTTGAACAACACCTACAAACGCGCCTTCAGGTCTTTTGATATCAACCACACCGAGGTCTCTGATACGAGTCCCTACATGTGGGAGGAGCTCGAAGGAATATCAGGCACCTTCAATCGTGTGATTTGGGACCATGTGAAGTACATACTGGCTGACTGCGACATCGATGATGATGGACTAAAGGAACTGATTGCAGCAGCAGGGCTGCAGGTCTATGTCTTCGAGGACACGGGCATTGATGATACATATGACCTTGCCTATACATTTGATATGCGAGACAATCCGTCAGTCGAGGCTGATGACTTTGAGCATGCCACCGAGGTCACAGCTTTGGGAATGGGTGACGACTTCGACCTCAATGGTGAGAATGAACTCATCATCGCAGTTGGGCCATTCCTGTTCGTGTATAACATTCCATATAACACATGGACCTACCAGTATGAATACTTCATGAGAAGTGTCAATCTTGAGGGTCCTGCGTATCTCGTCGGCAATGGTGCACATGAAGACTTCAAGGAGGCTTGGATCGATACACTCGCGCTCAGCGATCTTGATGAGGACGGACGTGGCGAGATAGTCATTGGAGGCAGAATCAACACAACCCTGATTCGTGAGGATGGCTTTGTGGCAGTGTATGAATGGCGTGGCGCTAGCTTTGGAAAGCTATGGGAGGCTCCAGCCAACGTCACAACTTGGAATCCAATCACGAGTGTCGCTATAGATGATCAGGACTATGACTCGAAGCAAGAAATCATTATTGGTCATACAAAGGGCTTCGATATCTGGGAGTGGACTGGAACAGGAGAGAACTTCATCAAGGTTGATGTAGTGACCTCTTCACCCAACTACCCAATTGTGCCCCTTATTACAACCCGGCAGGGGAATAACATAAACAACGAGGTCTATAGAGAAACTGTCAGGGGCGACAATGACATAGCATACATGTCTTGGTCTTCAAATGCTCCTATCATGATGGTGTTCTGTCAGTTCAACAGGTTATACTTCAAGATCTAT
>JBHLLF010000021.1:0-48711 GCA_048885865.1 Candidatus Hermodarchaeota archaeon | reverse complement strand
AGTATCCGTGTGTCACTATCGCACGGAGAATACGTCCCTGCTTCTTGCACACACCGCCCGTCGCTCCATGCGAGCGGACTTGGGGTGAGGTGTCGTCCACTGGGCGATGACGAATCTTGGGTTCGCAAGTAGGGAGAAGTCGTAACAAGGTATCCGTAGCGGAAGCTGCGGATGGATCACCTCCTAAGCTTCTTTACCTTCTAAGGTAGAGAGAAGTAGAGGCGGCGGTGAGATAGAGTATTGGGGAAATGCCCTTCTCACATTGCTGAGCACCCTTTCATTTTCAAATTGTTGCTGAGCTTGTGGTTAATGAGTTCGGGGCAGGTCCGAAAACAAGGAATGACTGGCCCCCCTCAAACTATTTGCTTACAGGATAGCCTAAAAGGTCGTCCATCCATCATTCTTACGTACTCAATCCGTTTCAGCGGGCTGCAAATCATGTCTAAGATAGAGATTAGTCCCGAGATTGCTCCGTTTCCGAAGCCCATTGCCCTTGTAGGTTCAATAGTAGAAGGCCGTCCCAACTTCATTACTGTTGCTTGGTTCAATCGTCTTAACCGGAGTCCAAACATCTGGGGCGTTGCCATAAGCAAGAAGAGGTACACCCTTGAGGGTATAAAACAGAATGGCAGCTTCAGCATAAACATTCCCAGCACGGACTTAGTCGAGAAGACCGACTACTGTGGACTTTATTCTGGAAGAAGCGTCGACAAGTCAATACTCTTCAACATCTTCTATGGCAAACTTGAGAATGTCCCCATGATTCAAGAGTGTCCTTTCTGTGTGGAGTGTTCAGTCTATGATCTCATCGAGCTGCCGGCGAGTGTACTTGTTCTTGGAGAAGTCCAGCATGCCTATGCCGATGAACGCTGCATGACCGATGATGATGTTGATCCAAAGAAGATTGATCCCTTCGTTTTCACTAAACCTGGTGACAAATACTGGGCGATCGGCGAAGCCATTGGTGATGCCTGGTCTGTAGGGAAGCATCCTATAGAGTGAGTTTCTGGTCTGTACAGATACATCAGGTCAGAGAGAAGTGTAGGCGGCGGTGAGATAGAGTATTGGGGAAATGCCCTTCTCACATTGCTGAGCACCCTCATCTTCTATAGTATCAAATCGGACTCCATTTATTTATATATCGCGATTATTCGATGAAACTCATTCACACGAATTGGTGGGAAACATGGACGAGGACAATCAACATGAGTCAGCCCCTCAAACCAGTACCGAAAAGCTGGTTGAACCAGAGAGAGAACTTGGAATCTTTGAGAAGTATCTCCCTCTCTGGGTTGCAATCTGCATGATTGCTGGAATTCTTCTTTCATTGACTATACCGGGCATAGGCGAAGCCATTGATTCTTGGAAAATCGGTAATATCTCAGTGCCCATCGGAATTTGCTTGTTCCTGATGATGTACCCAGCAATGCTCAACATTCAGGCGTCTGAGCTAAGGAAACTCGGCAAGAATCCAAAACCAATCATTCTCACATTGTTTTCTAATTGGATTATTGCTCCTATAGTTGGATTTGCTCTCGCAAATCTCTTTCTGGCTGGCAACGCACAACTGATAGTAGCTATAATCTTGCTGTCCTCGAGTCCCTGCACTGCAATGGTCCTGGTCTGGGGTTATCTGGCTGAGGGAAACCAGGAGCAAAATGTTGTCAATACAACTCTAAACACAGCTACAATAATAGTCCTCTATGCACCAATTGTTGCGCTTTTTACTGGTATCTCCGCCATTCCCATAGATCGATGGGCATTGTTTGTTTCAGTACTTGTATTCATAGGAATACCCTTGGCGCTCGGAATCATCACAAGGAAATCACTTGTGCCTTGGAAAGGGATAGAATGGTTTGATGAGAAATATCGCCCAGCTGTGGGGAAATTGGCGCTAGTAGCTCTCTTGACCACTCTAGTGGTACTTTTCTCATTGAACGGGAGAGTCATGCTGGAGAATCCCGATCTCCTAGTTCTTGTTTCGATTCCGCTCTTGATTGGATTTGCAATAGTAGTTGGTTACAACCTTCTAGTGACACGAATGGCAAACCTCGCATACCGAGAGGGAGTGATTACCGTCATCATTGGTTCATCAAGTCATTTTGAGATTGCTATCGCGACAGCAATCGCGATTTACGGGGTCGGATCCATTGCCGCGCTAGGGACTACAATGGGACTGTTTTGGGAGGTGCCAGTGATGCTAGGTATTGTTTACCTGGGCAAGTACCTGCAAAGGAGAAACTACTGGAAAGGAAAACCTATGTAGTTTCGAATCAGTCAAGCCAAAGCGGTTTATTGGCAGTGCCATGCTTGAATGAAGATATGGAGAGAGATACCGGATGAACATGAATAAGGAGAATAAATGGAGAGCGGACTTTCACAAAGCGCTTGGTAATCCTGTTCGGTTAGATATCGTTGACTTTCTCTTGGACGGTGAGCAATGCCAATGTGATATATTCCCGCGATTTGGTCTGGCTCAATCTACAGTTTCTGCTTATCTGACTCAAATGGTCAGAGCTGGAATATTACGAGTGCGAAAGGATGGTGTTAGGAAACTCTACAGGATTAGCGATAAGAGAGTTGAGAGAATGATAGGGCAGACACGTAAGCTTGCTCAAGAGATGGTGGAATTTTAGTCTTCTATGTACTGAATGGTATATCATAGTCCAATATTATCTAAAACTGCACATCAATCACAGCCTTTTTCTGATGTCAATGGGAATCATATTGTGATATAATTACCAATTCAGATATAGAGAGGGTTTTGTGCATTGCTTAATGATGAACGGAACTTGCTCCTTCTCAAGAACATCTGCTCTGGAAAGGGAGTGGAAATAAACATCAGCATGCTGTCGAGGCTTCTGAGAAGACACAGAAATACCATAAAGGAGAGGGTGACTGTTCTTCTCGAACAAGGAATTATCGATCGGCCTGTATTCCCTTTCATCCACTTACTAAATGAATACCCTTTGCTGGTTGTCACCCGGGCAGACCTGCCTCCCAGCAAAAAAATCGAGCAATGGATGAAAGACGACGAACGAATCTTCGCTTCTTTCAAGATAAGAGAAGAGGAATTCAACACGATGCGGCTCGAGTTTCACACGGATCTCTATGGGCACTATATGTGGAGGGAGTCGCTTGTGGAAAAAGGAGTAGTCCCTTCGCGAAACACAAGATTCCCGTCGAGTGTACTCTTCTTCTCAAACAAACTCATAATCAAATATGAACCCAACATAGGGCTAAGACTGATAGAGGAGGAGATCGAGAAACAGGGGTATGCTGACATTGATGGCTATGAACTAAAGGGTCTAGATTTCGAAATCCTAAGGCATCTTCTGGAAGGAAGAGGGATAAAGGTCAACGAGAGTTTTCTGTCGAGAGATGTGGGCTTGAGTAGACGGGCTGTGCAAAACAGGATAGCAAAGATGACAAGAGCAGGGATTATTCTTAATCCCTTGTGTAGGTTTCCGCAGTTCTTTAGCCCGCCAGGATTTATCCTTGCATTCTCCCTTATTGAAATGAAGAATCACCGTGAAGATATTCTGGTAGAATGGATGAAAGACCCACACTTGAGCATCATTTACAGAACAAGTATGGGTAGGTATAATTACCTTCTTTTTGCGAATTATCGTAGTATTGAAGACCATCTCATTTGGGAAGAGAAATACTCTAACATCTATCCGGGTTGCTTTGGCATGGCGGCCATAACCCTTCTCCTACCTAAGATGCGGTTGTTCCTCAACCAACAGAAGGTGTCCTTGGGGATAATAGAGCGAAGACTGAAGCAATTGCGAAGAAAGAAACCATCCAATTAGGACTGAAAAGAATGATTCTACCATTAGGATATTTACCCTTGAGGTGCAAATATGCACGTTATATAGGCGCAGTATGTTCAATATGATTGAATTGAAAACTCCAAAAGGAGCACATGTGACATTTTCAAACCAGAATTTGTAGCTGTCATATATCTACAAATCATTCCACATCTTAACCGAAACATAATGACCGACGCTGTATCTGGAAGAAGACACTCGTTCAGTTTAATGCTCCCTAGACGGGCGGCCATTCATTCTGACAGCGACCTCAAACTGATGTTAGTTTCTTTGAAGAATACAATAAGCACGTGTTCCGTTTATGTTTCCAAGATTGAAAGAGAGCTGAAGAAACGAGGAGTTGTTCCCACCATTCTGCATGACCCTGAGAGAAAAACGCTTACAGAATCTGAGGCTGAGATAATTGGGGACCCAAAAGAAGCACTAAACGCAACAGAGCTCGCCCTAGTGTCTACAATAGAGGTTAGGATGGATGGTGCCAAAGGTTGCATACTATGTGGTCTTTGTACTGACTTGTGTCCATGGGATGCACCGATAATAGTCAACAGATGCATAACCGTACGTCAGGAAAGATGTCGAGGCTGCGGTGTTTGTGTTGCCGGGTGTCCCCGAAGGGCCATTGATATGAAGGTCTTCGGGACAGAGGAGATACTCGACCTGATAAGATATGTCTTGACTGAGGACTACATAGTCAAGTATCCAAGCACGGTCTATGACACGATATATGAGGCGCAGCTTGCCCTACTGAATGTAGAGAAAATCATGACCCATGGCGCTCTAGATGAGAACCTTGAAGGGATGATACACACTCTTGATCGAATCCTAAAGCGAATCGAAAGAATGGAAACCAAAATCAGAAAGGGACCACATGCAGCCGTAGTCGCCTAGTGGAACGAGCTAAGTAGGCATCTCTGCTGTAGATGTGAAGGGGGAATATGAATGTCGACCTTCTCGGACAGGTGGTTCTTCTACATCTTCTTCGTGATTCTGGGACTTGTCATCTACTATGGTTGGATCGCTCTCAGGTCTAAGCCGAAGAAGCCCAAGAAGTCATGTAAGGAGAAAGAGTGGGAACGTAGAATGAAAAAACATCGAACTAGAAGTGGTACAATCCAGCCACTGAAACATGAATATGAAGCGAGGGGTGAGGTTCCTGACTAATTTAGTCTTGGAGCTAGTCCTGTTAGCATTCTTCTTGGAACTGGTAGATTCCACTTTGGGTGGGGGCTATGGCACGATAATGACACCACTGCTCATAATTTTCGGATTTGAGCCACTGATTATTGTCCCGGCGATATTGGTAAGTGAGATGCTGACGGGGTTCGCTAGTGGTTATTTCCATAATCAAGCAGGAAATGTGGATATTGTCAATAACAAGATCGCTAGGGTTTCTTTGAGAGTACTTGTGTTGTCAGGGGTTCTAGGAATTGCTGTTGCTATGGTCTTTGCTATCTCAATTCCGTCATTCTACGTCAAGGTCTATATTGCATTTCTTGTGATTGCGATGGGAAGTCTGGTATTGCTCAGAAGAAAGCACGTGGGTGGATACCAGTTAAAGAAGATGGCTTCAATAGGGCTATTATGTGCCTTCAATAAAGGAATATCAGGTGGAGGATATGGTCCGGTATCTGTTTCCGGGCAATTACTCAGTGGGGTTGACGGAAAGGCTGCCATTGCTGTAACCTCAATATCTGAGGCGGCGGTGTGCGTAATGGGAGTAATTGGATACCTCTTTATTGGAAACATAGACGTATTGACGATATTGTTACCTATCTGTGCAGGAGCATTGCTAGCAACGCCGTTCGCAGCATTGACTGTTTCAAAGATTAGTATGCATAAATTAAGAGAGGTAATAGGCGTAGCAGTGATAGCGATAGGTCTCTTTACCCTAACCAAAGTGATGTTCTTTTAGTGAGGTAAATGAATAAAGGGAATTATTGGAGAAGTTCTGTTTCCCGAGTAGCTCTCTTGTATGATCATAAACGGTCTTCACTATCATTGGAGCAAGAAACCTAGTAGCTCATAGAATCAAGAGAGTCATGTTGAATCAACCACGACCTCTCATGCTACTGAGTAGTTCCCTTCCTCGTAGCTGGTCTGCTAGTTGGTCCAGGTATGTGAGTGCGACAAACTGTTGGTGAATCGAGAAAGTCATAGCCGGCGACAAATAGACATTCTTTACAGCGCCGAGTGATTCTGAGAACCTCTGGCTATACTCCTCCTCCCAATTCAGATGGTCTCGTACTTTGTAGAATCCAGCAATGCTGACGTAATTATAGCGGTCAGCGACGGTCTTCGCTAAGAAAGAAATATGCGGGTCAGCAGAAAGCGCATTTTGAATCTGCTCTTTGTGTGATTTTATTTCGAGTAATGAAAGCACCATGAAGTATTCAGGAGGTACCCAAATTCGTGGAAATCGAGACACTGCTGGTGAGATTATTCGCTTATCTAGCAAAAGCTTCAAGCGTCGTTGAGCAGTTCTGCGGTGTATCCCTAATCTTTTGGCAAGAGCATTAGGATTAGTCCATACTCCTCTCCCTCGAAGGAGAGCTTCTATAAGGTTCAGGTATGTATTGTCCATTTCCAGACCATTTATTTCTCCAAGAATGCCCTCTCGCTGATTCTCCTTAATTACATGCAAATTTGATGAAGGGTCATATTTGATCATCGCTTTCGTATCAACGTAGATTGCTTGCGAATGTATATAGTCACGACCACGCTTGATAGAAACTAGTCCCTCATCAACAATACGATCTTTCCACGTTTGGTAATGAAACAGGTCTTTATGGAGTTCGATTAATAGAGTATTATACTCTTCATCTCTAAAGAAGAATGCCGCCCATATGAAAGGATCCAATTCAATCCACTTGTTAGTTCTAATATCACGCGGGAACTCGCATTTTTCAATAACTAGAAAGGGGTACTGATTGAACAGTAATGGCAAAGGATGAAATGGTTTGTCTACAATTTCATACCTGAAGATATTATCAATTCGTGATGAAATAGTGTTCCTATGTTTTCTGAAAGTTTCAGCAAGTTCACTCACATTAATCTCGACCCCCTGCCCTGAGCAGACTAGCTTGAGCAATTCAACATTCAACGGGTCATTAAGTGGATCAGTCATTTTGACAGTCTCGCAACAACTAGGGATTGTATTATGAAGGCATATTGCTATTGATAATGTGCCAAATTTGTACATTTTAATATACCGATTTTGTGAAAGAGGTTATGCATTTATGGCATCAATGTGGTTGAATCTTATATAGAGATGGCACAATTGTACATGCCTATGGCGTCTTTTCTATATAGCATGTGTTTCATTCTGTACTCAAGTGATAAAGATGTCTGTTCAAAGGGACACCGAAGTTATCGATGCTGAAGGTATAATAGACGCTTTGAATCAGGTTAATGTTTCAGCCTTTCTCGACATCTGGGGGCCGGAGGAAGTAATCCAAGTCTATGATCCGGAAACTCAAATGCAGGGAGTTCTCGTCATTGATAATACGGCTCTTGGACCTGGCAAAGGGGGCATTCGAATATCTCCTACAGTTACTCCTCTGGAAGTATTTCGGTTGGCACGAGCTATGACTTGGAAATGTGCACTTGCAGACATCCCATTTGGAGGGGCAAAATCCGGAATCAGAGCGAATCCGTTCGAAATCGACAAAATCAGATTCATCAGGGAATTCGCAAGTAAAATAGCGCCTCTTGTACCATCACAATATATTGCGGCTCCAGATATGAATGTTGGAGAAAATGAGGTGGCAGCATTTGTTGATGAGGTCGGAGACCTTAAAGCTGCTACAGGCAAGCCGGCTTCGATGGGTGGAATCCCCCATGAGCTTGGTACAACCGGATTTGGAGTAGGAATTGCTCTAGAAACTGGACTTGGAATTCTCTGTAATCATCTCGGTCTCTGTGAAGATCTATCTGAGAACAGGATCGTTATCCAAGGCTTTGGTAATGTTGGTTTGGGAATTGCAAAATACCTTGCTGCAAAAGGAGCTAAAATAGTTGCACTTAACGACTACTGGGGGACAACATACAATCCTGATGGGATTGATATCGAGAATGCTGAGAAGTATTCCTATGCAACACGAGAAAGAGACTCTGTCAAGAACTATAGGTTTGGTCAAATACTGCCCCGAGATGAAATACTGAGTATCGACTGCGACATTTTAATTCCATGTGCAGTGGGGGATGTCATAAATCTGAATACCTATGACTCGATTAAGGCCAGATATATCATTGAGGGGGCAAACAACGCTACAAATCCCCGGGCAGAAGAGTTGCTATGGAAGAAGGGGACGATTATCATACCAGACTTTCTTGCGAATGCTGGCGGAGTCATAGGCTCGTATGTGGAATACAAGAGGGGAAATGAAGCTGAGGCATTCTCCATGATAGAATCCAAAATTAGTAGCAATACCCGACTTGTATTGGAGCAGGCTCTAGATAGAGGTCTAAGTCCACGAGTGATAGCAAAGGAAATTGCTCAACAAAGAGTTCTGGATGCAATGGAAAAGCGAGGAAAATACGAAGGCAGGTAGGCCAAATGGAATCCTCGACGAATTATGGATTATCTTTGGTTTGGGGAAGTCTTAGGAATCTACTAGATCTTCCAAATATCGCCATTCACGAGGAAATCAGACTTGTTGATACCATTCCGGGCCATTTCCCGATAGATTCACACAACCCTGTTCCCCTTGAACTACCTAGGGGGGGAGAAAAAATGGATCACTCTGGAAGATTCAATAGTTTGAGTTCTGAGCTTTGGAATGAGATCTGTGGAAGACTCCCATCAAGGGCAAGAATTGTACAACTTCCACTTTACAAATACAGATCGAACATGAGTTACATAGAAGCTAGGAAGACATTCTTGACCATGCTGAGGAATTGGAGTGAAACACTCATTCCTGAATCGGTTCCTTGTGCGGCCTTAGCTATACGAGCTCGAGGGGGATATTCTAACGAACGCGAAGCCGAGCTAGCTTTTGTACTTCTGATATGGCCAGGCATGATTGCCCGAACATTGCAATTAGATTGGTACGAGGGTCCACTAGAGGACTGCATCTCTCCCGAGTGGTATGTAAAGTCTTCTCCCACACTTCCAATCCGCGTTGCATTCGATCAAACAATAAACTTCATCACGACGCTTCCAGATTGGATTAATCTTAGAATGTCGCTTTCGCCAAAGCCTGCCTTTATGGGTTTTCGATTAGAAAATGGTAAACGGAGGAGGGAAGAGTCAGGAGGTTGGCTATGCGAATGGGACTATGATAGTAAACCGGATTTTCTGGAAGATGCGAATAGAATTGTGGAGGATATGGAAAGTCTGTTTCTGAGTATTACGATAGATTAGCAAATTATCATGTGATTATCATCATAAACGTGGTTGGGAATAGGAGGTCGAAAAACATGGAGACAATGTCTATGCGTCGAGAAATTCAAGAAAAGCTAGAAACAAACCCGTGGAATAATGTTCTCACTCAGCTGCGAGATGTTGCTGAAATTATCAAATTGGATAGTAATATACTAAGTATTCTAGAAAAGCCAGATAGAATACTCATCACTAGTATTCCAGTTCAGATGGATGATGGTATTGTAAAAGTGTTTGAAGGGTATAGAGTTCAACACTCCCATCATCGGGGACCTTGTAAAGGAGGAATCAGATTCAGTCCAGATGTGAATCTTGATGAAGTCAAAGCTCTTGCTGCTCTAATGACTTGGAAAACAGCAGTCGTCAATATTCCTTATGGTGGTGCGAAAGGGGGCGTTGTTTGTGATCCTTGGAAGTTGTCATCAGATGAGCTAAGGAAATTGACTCGGCGTTTTACTTATAGTTTAATCAATATGATTGGACCAGAATCAGATATTCCCGCGCCGGATATTAACACCAATCCCCAGATGATGGCGTGGATTATGGACACATATTCAATGATAAAAGGTCATACCGAGCTCGGTGTCGTTACAGGAAAGCCTGTAGAAACTGGAGGAAGTGTGGGCAGAGTTGAAGCTACTGGAAGAGGAGTGTTCTACACCATGCAGGAGGCTCTTCGCCAGCAAAAGAGAAAATGTAAAGGAATCACTATTGCCCTACAAGGGTTTGGGAATGTGGGAAGTCACTTCGCAATTTCAGCTAGCCAGGCTGGAGCCAAGATTGTGGGTATAACAGATGCATTCGGAGGAGTCTACGACCCCGATGGATTGGATACAATGAAGCTACTAGAATATGCATCTCAACACCCAAGGAAATCCGTTGAAGGCTACCCAGGATTGGATGCCCTCACAAATGAGGAGCTCTTCAAACTGGATGTGGATGTCCTAGCTCCGTGCGCTATTGGAGAGGTGATACGCAAAGAAAATGCAGATTCCATAGAAGCAAGCATCATTGTAGAGGGCGCAAACGGACCCACTACGGCCCAAGCTGACGATATTCTTCAAGAACGGCAAATTGCTGTAATACCAGACATTCTGGCAAATGCCGGCGGAGTGACAGTCTCCTATTTGGAATGGGTACAAGGACTTCAGTACTTCTTCTGGGATGAAAAACAGGTCAATGATAGGCTCCGTGAGGTGCTTATTCGTGCCTACTATGAAGTAGATAAAACAGCTGAGGAGTTCAATCTCAAGAGCCTTAGAAGAGCCGCATTAGCGCTCGCTATCAGAAGAGTGGCTCGAGCTATCGAGCTTAGAGGTATTTTCCCCTAGGAATACAAGTCAAGAGACATTGCTGAGCGCCCTTTCATTTTGCATCTTCATCATCCCTTGTTCTGATAACTTGGTCCAGTCTTAGGTCAGTACTAACCTTATGTTTGATACAGCCTCAAGACACCACATCAAAACTTGGAGCTTAGAATTATGATCGAAGAAATAGAGACTGTTCGAAAAACGGTCAATACCTATCTGGAGGCAGTGAAACACAAAGATTGGAATAAGTTTCAAGAATCCTGGCATTCTGAAGCAAGAATGAGTTTTGTAAGGGATGATGAAGTGAATTCAGTCCCTCGCTCATTCTGGGAAGATTGGTGCAAGAATCCGATAGATCAGGAAGAAAAGAGAACCAGTACGATTGCATCGATTGATGTGACTAGAAACATCGCTTCTGCAAAGGTAATGGTACTCAGAGAAACTCCAACCGAGAGGACTATACTTACAGACTACCTGACACTTCTTCAAGATGAAGGCAAATGGTTAATCATCAGCAAGTCTTACACATCTCTTACATTATAGAAAACTCAGATTTCTTCAGCTATACCAACCTCAACTGACATTGGATGAGATCCCCTCTTCCCTGAGAAGTGATGCCACGTGTGAAGATGCGGTATTAGCGCTTGCATGATTTTGTTCTCTCCTTTTCGCAGATGTTCCTGAAAAGTAGTCCTTCTGACACCTATGCTGTTTGATATTGTCTTGACATCTGCAGTTCTCGGTATTCGGTAATATCCATGAGAATGCGCAGTAAGAACTGCATCCGTCTGCAGATCAGTCAAGCCGTTGAACAAAGACTCTGTTCGCACTGTCATCGACCCTTCAGAGAACCCACTGAATGGTACTTTGCGGAGAATCGACGGCATGTAGCTGCCCTCCTGGAATTCCTCTATGAGCTTGGTTATGTCATCTTGTCTGAATGCTACCACCTTATGATACTCCCATCCACTGTAGTAACTAACAGGTGCCAAATGAAGAATATCGAGCTTGGATGAGCAATCTTCAATGGTTTTGTCCACTCCACATGGAATTGATTTTGATATGAGATGGTTCTGATACTTGTTTCCAACATGATCAATTATACCATCAAGAGTACACGCATCTTCTAGCGCGTCTGGATTTTCTGTTCCATCTCGAGAAAACACCTCAATGATTTCATGGTTCTTTATTCTCCACATGTGCACACCTGCAAGGGGTTGGCGATAGGAAAAGTCTGCCAATCTACAATTGTGTCGAATCTTGAATTCAAGTTCAAATAGAGTCATAGCCAATTCTCTCCCTTTTGCGTAATGTATTGTATACCGTCATATGACAGTATCTCCTCATTGGGTTTTTGGTGAACTGAGCACCCTTTCATTTTACTGGAAACAAGTCAGTTACATGATGTTTGAGGTTGGGAATATTCGAAAACCATCATAGGATCGCGCCTTAAGCCGCCACCCCTCATTCAATAACACCGTTATACTCTTATCAGGGTGGAGATACGAATGAAGGGTGATATTGGTCATAGAGCGATATCTCAAAGTTCCAAGAGATGAGAGAAATGGAAGAGATTAGAGAGGATTTGGCATCTGAGGGGCTTTCCCCGAAGAAGTTGGTAATCCTTGTACTATATGCAATTGCATTGGCGATGGGAGTTGTTATAATCGTACTACCAATAGTTGGTCAACCAGTCGATCAATCCCTTGCTGGGATTGCTCTGGCTTGTCTAGGTATTGCTGGCCTCGATCAAATTACAAATTAGTAACAATAGTCGTGCCAGTGGCACGGCTTCTTGTTTCTGGAAGATTAGCAGCACATCATCAGAATATGAATCAACTGCAATTGTTGCGATTGAGAGGAAGGTGAACGATTTGACTGAAAATCATGGTAAGTCAGAGTATTTGAAACACAAGGTCTGCATGGTCACAGGAGCTAGCTCCGGAATTGGAAAGGCGACAGCTATTGGACTTGCGAATATGGGTGCAAATGTAGTGCTAGTGTGTCGCAATGGACCAAAAGCAGAGGAAGCAGTTAAAGAAATTGTTAGCAAGACAGGTAATGACCAAGTCAGCTTTCTATTATGCGACTTGTCATTACAGGATTCTATTCGAAGCCTTGCCAAAGAGTTTGAGAATCGCTATCAAGCTCTTCATATCTTAGTTAACAATGCGGGAACGTACAGGACGAGGAGAACTATCACAGAAGAGGGTACTGAAATAACATTCGCCGTCAATTACTTGGCTCCTTTCCTATTGACGAATCTCCTCATTGAGAAACTCAAAGCGAGTGCGCCATCACGCATAGTCAATGTGTCCGGTGCCTATCATAGAAGGGCAACTATGGATTTCAATGACCTGATGTCAGAGAACAAGTATGATGGCTCGAGAGCGAATAATATGAGCAAACTAGCTTTGGTCCTGTTTACCTATGAGCTGGCAAGAAGACTTGATGGCACAGGGGTCACAGCTAATTGCCTCCATCCAGGTGCAGTAGCTACTGGTCTTGTTGAGAAGGATCCTGACATCCCACGACTCTCTCGGATACTCTATAGAATCTTTAGCCGCTTTGCAAGCAGTCCAGAGAAAGGTGCGGAGACTTCAATCTATCTCGCAGCTTCCCCTGAGGTCGAGGGTGTTACAGGCAAATACTTTGAGAAGAAGTCAGAAAAGCAATCCTCAGACGAGTCCTATGACTTGGTAACCGCAAAACGGCTTTGGGAGGTCAGTTTGGACTTGACAAACCTGAAACCGTAGAAGTCCATCAATACTAGAAACCTTAGCAGGTTCTCTCAAGACATTGAAAAAGATAGCATTTGACATCATAATGGCTATGAACTCAATAGTATTGCTGAAGTGGATTTGCTTGAGGTTGGTAGATTCGAAGCTCGAATGAACGAAGAATGAGGCGGCATCTTGAATTTCGATTAATTTATTCTATCATCGAATTTAACGATCATTCAATCCTTTCCCATTGAGAATTTGCTGCATATATTTTTCAACCCTTGAATTCCTGGTCTTGGATTGTTTGGGTTGAGAGAAATAGAGAATGTACGCTCTTTGCCGTCCCGGCGTCAATGCATCAAAAGCAGTTTTCAAGTCAGGGATTTCATCCAACTTACTTTGAAATTCCCCAGGAATTTTGAATTCTGTAGTCGACTTAAAATCAACCTTCAAACCCGCTTTTTCCACTTCAATGGCTTCATGAATATAGTCCTTCAAGATTGGTTCCATCTCAGCTACTTGTTGAGAATTGGTGAACCGAATCTGGCGCCCCGCCTGCGTACTCTCCCCTGGTTTGATTAGAATACCATTGGCATCTTTCAACAAGGCGCCTTTGAAAAAAAGAAGCGCACAGTATTCCTTGAATCCTTGAATTATAACTATGTTACTTTTCTGAAACGTGTAGCAAGGCTTGCCCCACTTCAATTCCTCGGTCAACCCACAATCAAGAATAATCAATCTCAATTTCTCGAATTCTTCCTGCCACTCTTTGGCTTTGCTCAAATATGCATCAACCTTGGGATTCATCCTATTCATTTATCGACCCTCTGATATGAAGTGAGTCTATTCTGCTTGTGATTTCTTTCACTATTTAACAAGGTATCCGTAGCGGAAGCGGCGGGTGGGTCACCTTTGCTTTCTAAGGTGGAAAGAAGTGCAGACGATGGTGAGATTGATTATTGGTGGATTGCCCATTGCTGATTGCTGAGCGCCCTTTTCATTTTGTGCTATCCCTATAATGGCTATGAACTCAATAGTTATTGCTGATAAGTACAGTAGTAATTGGTACTCGTGAGTGAGTCCAAATGAAGAAACTTAGGACCAAGGACAGCATCATAGAAAGGATCCATGTTGAGCGTCGCAGATTAGAAAAGAATCTCGCGTCCCTTTCTGATGAAGACATGCTAGTGCCTGGTGTCATTGCGGAGTGGTCTGTGAAGGACATCATGGCCCATCTCTTTGACTGGGAACAGCGATTTCTTGGATGGTACAAAGCAGGACTCCAAGGTGAAGTGCCAGAAACCCCTGCACCAGGTCTGAAATGGAGCCAACTGCACATCCTGAATCAGGAGGTCTTCGAAAAACATCGAAATCGAATCCTTGAAGATGTAAAGGCCGAATTTCAATCATCCTACGAGAGGTTGCTTGAGGCAATCAATGGCATCCCTGAAGAGGATCTGTTTGAGGTCGGTAGATTCGAATGGACTGGGGCTGAAAATATCGCTGGCTACATTCTGGCGAACTCCGCCAATCATTATCGATGGGCAAAAACTAGGATTCTGCGTTGGATAAAGGAGGGGAGGAAAGTAGAGGCGGTAGAATAGAGTATTTGATGGATTTCCCATTGCCTACCGTTGATCAACCTCTCGTTTCATTTTGCTAGAAGACTACCTTCGAGGGTCAGAAATCTGTACTTCTCTGTTCTTCAATTGGTTTCTATCCCTTGCTGGATCATCAGCCTTTAGGAGTACAAAGAATGCTACAATAAGAATAATTGATGCCGCCACAAAAGGAACCAACCCAATTAGACCTGAGTGGGATGCTCCAACTACAGGGGTGGCTGTTATGTCTGCTAAAAGGCCAAGTAGAAGAGGTCCCACGACGAAACCAAAGTCACTGATCATCCGATAGAGTCCCATGGATATCTCCAATTTGTCCTGTGGTGATACATCAGTCACATAGGCCGCGCTAGGACCTGAGAACCCAATGACCGCTCCATATACTGCCATAGCAAAGGACAGCGTGAATAGGTCTGTAGATAGTGGGATTAGTAACGTAACTCCCGCAGTCAGAATAAGACATAATGCTAGGGGAATCTTTCTCCCAATTCTATCTGAAATACTTCCCATCGGTGTAATTGTAAGAGCTGTTGTTACTCCGCCAATAGTAAGGATAAGGCCGATCGCACCTGAGTCTAGCCCTAAGTTATTCGCCGCATATAGGGGTACTAGTGTAGTTCTCACCCCTGTTCGCAGAAAGAATGTTGTGAAGACTGCAAAGGTCACCAAGAGGAATGAGGGGGTGGATAGAATTTCCCTCATGTCGTGGAGGATTTGATTTCGCGAAAGAGAAGACCCATTTCCGGAATTAGGTAGCTTTGGCAATACGAATGTTGGAATCAAACTAATGCCTGTTATTATTGCGTAGGCAAAAAAGGGTGCACGAATATCATACGTGTCTGCAATAATACCTCCAAATGTAGGCCCAAAGATGGAGCCGAGAAGCAACATTCCCATGTAAAGGCTCATCCATTGTCCCCTCTTCTCCTCTCCAGAGATTTGAGCAAGGAACACTGTTGCTGTGGTGACATACAGAGCTGAACCTGCTCCCTCGATCATTCGAGCAATAACAAGGGTAGAATAGTTGAGAGCGAAACCAGCCAATACGGATGAAGTAGAGATGAGAACCAAGCCTGACATCATGATTTTCTTCTTGTCAAACCTCCTTGAGAAAAGACCTGCAGGCAAATCAAGAAGCATTCGCATTACCGCAAAGGATGACACAACAAAACCAACGAGTGTGTATGAAACTTGAAAGCTCTCTGCGTATGTGGGAAGAATTGGAGCGACCATGCTCAGACCAATGATGACTAGGAACGTCACCAGAGAGAGATTTAGTACGGTAAGTACGCTTCCTTCATAGTTTGGACTAGGGGTATTTGCGCCATCTAGTTCTATGGGGTTCTCTGACAATATCAGTAACAGTCCTTGACTGCACGGGCTCTAGATTCATGACTAAATACTTTCAGATTGAACCATGCACTTGGTACTGTCACAACAACTCATATTCCAAGGTGCGGAGTCGCAATTCTAAAGATAGTAATTTATATAATAACTGTATAATATTTATAGTGTTCTATTAATCTTTTGATTATATTTATAAGCGAAGTCTTCGCATTAACTGCTAGATATACTAAGAATAGACACAACATTGGAGAAGGCAGCCTTCGGTCCAAGAATTGATGCCTTCATGGTCATTACTTTGGATGCATCACGGACATCAAAGGTTGGGTAGTAAATCCGAATCCTGTTTTTTCTGCCATATTAGATGTAAAGAATGACTTTGAAGTGAATACAATTGAGAGAAAGAATGATACTAAATTCAGAGAGCCAGTCCAACCGATTCGAGAAACAGAAGCCCGTTTGTGGTGTGCTTTCAGAAAGAAAGAGGGATTAGAATGGTCGGAACAGAAAGAAACCATCTATTAGCGGAATCTCTAAACCGTCTTAGAACAGTTGCCATACACATTCTTTCGGAAATCAATCTGCCAGCAGATCTAGAAGAGGTAGAACAGATACTTGAGGAAGAGAAATGGCTGGCAAGCTCTAATGAATACATGATTCTTGATCTTATCAGGAGTTTGGCTGTAATAGCAACAGCCCTAAGGCAAGATACCTTTGAAATGACCAGAGACCGATTGATTCGTTTATTGAGGGACGAGCTGGGGGAAGATGAGTGGGAAGTAGACCAAGCTGAGGAGGTAGCATGAAGTCACTCCCACCAAAAAGCCAGTATTATCGTCTAGAGTTTGAATCTATCCCTTGGGGGGCATCAAAATGATTCAGCATCTGTTGACAACAACAAGTGAAATCAAGGTCGAAAAATACCTAGAACAATGTGCAGAGAATCATCTGAGAGCGTTTGTCCATATTAGGCGCATCAAAGATGATCCTATGCATGTCCAATATAACGTCTATGTTTTTCTGCCAGACAAGGGAAATCCTCTGCAATTTTAGAAGAGATTCCTTCCCCTTGCATTTTGAGTCCAATATTACTCAGACTTGAATTATAAATGGAAATCATATTTAGCCAAATCTTTGGAGTTTTCTTCCGATCAAATGCAAAGTGAATTCATGGCTCTCCAACTTTCAGTCATATTGCAATACAGGTTTCAGTCCTAATGATTCCCTCCGTTCTATGAATGCTGTCTAAGAGCTGTCGCAATCCTGTCAACTCGGGTAGTTCTGCGTATGCAATTGCATCAAATGTCCCGATTACGACCTTAACAGTCTTGACACCCTCAATTTCCTCAATTTCTTTGCAGGCTTCCCATATTTCCTTTCCAACTGCTTGAATTAGAACAGTCAATCGCATCATGTATCATCTCCAGTGAATTCTAATCAAAATCTCTATGATTTGGTCCTCCCTCCTCCCACAAACTCCAGAATTTCATCCAGAATCTCGTGCCACTGCTTCTCTTTCATGTTCGGGAATGACCAATCTGCATGTGGTTGATAATAGCGCCCCAGAGAAACCTTTGTCAGATGGGTTCCAAAATTCATGACTGCAGATAGCAGCGTCCATTGCATATAGTACGGGATGCCATAGACCAAGATCAAATCGTGAGGGCCCTTTTCATGGGGGCCTGACCACGATTCATCCTGAAGGGAGTTTGCTAATTCCATTGCACCCATTGATTTACAGCCCTCAAAACCCTTCTCAATAAAGGTCTTGATTGCACCTCCAGTCGCAACAACAGGTATCTTTGCCGCCTTTGAAAGGGCTATTGCATAGTCAATCATGTCACCCTCCCCATGTGTCATGTTAACTGCATCTGATCCCACAATCAATAAGGGCCGCTTTGATTTTGTGAAGGTTCTTTTGAGTTGAGTGGCTTTGTTGAGTGACTTTGCACTATCAGGGCCACAAATCTCCCCTGTCTGCCAGGGTACTGGTCTCATCACCGCTATTTGCCACCTCCCATAACTAGCTCCTTGAGAAGCGTTGGATCTGGAATTGTCCTTTCCTTCCACTTGTTCTCCTTCATCTGAGCTAGAATCTTGTCCTTCAATGTGATTGGAATATCCGATTCTCGACGGATGTATCTCCAAACATCCTCAGGGAAGAAGCCATACGAATTCTCGTGGATGTCAATATAGTGGCTCAGTTTGATGGATCGTCCTTTACTTGTGTCATTGGGTCTAATACAGAGCTTTGCTGTCATCACATTGGCTTCTGCGACGGTTTCAGCGGCATAGAATAGGTGTTCAGGACCCGGAGCAGTTACCACGCGTTCTCCAGTGCGTGCATCATAGACAGTCCAAGCCCGCTCCTCCTCTGCTTTGCCAAGCAGCATCCTGCGATATTTGGAGCCATGTGGTCCCACAATCACAGGAACACCGAGTCTCCAGAATCCTGCAGCAATTGATGCAGCCTTTTGTGACATGGCACCCCAAGATATCCCCACTGCGCCCACACGATTGTGGATATAATCAGCAATCTCTGCATAGTTGCCTCGTAAGTTCCTCTTGGCAAATATCGCAGCAATCTTGATTGCAGCACCAGCGATATGGGGGTTGGATACGCATGAGCCAACATTGATTACGCAACCGGCATCAAATTCGCCACCACGTCGCTCGTAGATTGATTGTCCGTTCTCATCTCTTACAGAGCCTGCTGACATCGCTGCGCATCCAGACGTCAATATGATGTATCTTCGCTTTGCGAACTCCTCAGCCATTTCGTGAATTGCTTCTCCTCCGCCTGGATAGTTGGCGCAGCCAACATGAGCAATCACTCCAGGAATCTCACCAAAGACGATGGGTTGCCCAACACTACGAATCTCGGTGTCCTGAATTGCGCCTCTACCTGTTCGAAGCTTGTAGATTTCATCTTTGCAGTCTTTTTCTGCTGCAACAACCATCCAACTGTGCAAATCATAGCCATTGGGACAAGCAGATTCACACCGTGCACATCCAATGCAGTTACGATAGACATCACGTAACGGTTCAAAGTTCCCTGTCTGCGCCGCCAGCACAGCGTCCATGATTGGCTGGTCATTTGGACATGAGCGAATGCACTCGCTGCATTTCCTGCAATCTTGCGCCATCTTCTGGATTTGCTTCTTTGTCGGGAAGAATTTCATCTTCCTCCTCTTTGGCATTACAGCGAGGGCTACTTTGGTCGCCACCGCTCCGACCTTATGGTGGTCATGGATATATGCGCCAGGTATCTTCCCTGATACAAGTTCTTCCACAATAGAGTCAATTGAGTCGCCAGATCTGTCAGGCAGTCCCATAACAGCCTTGTCACTGGTTGAAATGACTGGCGCTTTCACTTTTTGAGCCTCACTGACAACATCAGTCCGGACACATTGTTCGTCAACTACCACTACATCTGCCTTGCCGCTTCGTATGTATCTAAGCTGCCATGAGATTGGCCCAACAACCTTGGCGCTTGGATCACGTCGTGTGATGTCCCAAGCGGTACAGCACATCCCGCCCACCTCAACCTGCCCTCCAAGTTTTTTCTCAGTAATATAGTCAGTTATCGATGCTGCTGGTACAATATTATGGCCAATGGTCAGAATGATTGCCTTATTGGTATCCATCATTCCCATGCCTGAGTCCACAAGTGGTGCTTCTGGATCGGCTTTTGGAAAATCCAAAGTTGCAATCTGAACAAGGTCTGCAATCTCCATGCTTATTTGATCAATCATACCAACATGGAGAACCTTGCTCTCGAAGTCCAGCCAGCTTCCTTCTTGGCCAGTATGTACTGCCGAGAGTGTGTGTGCCAGCTGGCTCTCGCAATAGTCAAGGATAATGCTTGCATCCTCAAGAGTTCTGGGTCGCATTCCTGTTGCCAATCGTGAAACAGGTGCATGTATCTCAGTGCCAGGCCCTTGAATAAGATCGGTCTGGGGACCAAATTCATCAATTAAGTGGTCAACCAAGTGTCTTGCATGAGCCAGGTGTGCTGCATTACCTATATTGGCTGCTGCAAGCACAATCCTTGCCTGTTGCCCTTTCAGGTCAATCCCACAAGCACCTCGTTTGTCACCAGAGAGGTCACATTTGCCGAAAGTACATAGGCAACAGACCTGACAATAGGGCATGTAGGATGGTTGGTACTTCGACAAGAGCTGGTGGTCCCAAGAGCGGAGACCGGTTGGACTCGGCATGGGGGTTGGGCCCATTGGCTCATCCCATTCGTCATCCACAATTTGACCAATTCTGATCTCAAGACCTTTGAAGATGCCTAAAGCGGTCTTCGCTTCATCAGCTTTGAAGTGTGCCTTCTTTTTCATACTTATTCAAATCCTGTTCCTTTTGCAGTTGCATTGACCTCAGAACATGGCATATAGCACCGCCAGTCCCCCCAGGTCATGAAAGTGGAGCGTTTAAGATCCTGAGCTGACTCTCCAGGCAAAGACGCTGTCACAGGAATCCTCCTCAATCAAGCCCATCAAATTTATGAATCATGATTCAATAAAACTAATGAATCAATATTCATAAAAATCTTCTCATGCACTTCATGTGAAGAAAACCGTAGACATCAATTCTGAGGTAGAGAGAAGTTGAGGCGGCAGTGAGATGGTGTATTTGGGGGAAATGCCCTTCTCGCACTGCTGAGCACCTTTTAATTTGAGGGATCTCCTAGCGAACTCCTTATCTTCTGAGAAACGCATTTAGAAATATGATTGAAGTTCTTATCTATGGCAATCTCAAAGAAACGGTCAGGAAACGCATTCCTGACGCCAATACTATCCTGATATGCGAGTATGTCGAAGGAGAGCATTTCCAAGGCTTATTGAATCGATTGGGATTGGAATTGAGCGATGTTGGAGATTGCTACATCAACAATGCTCTGGCAAAACCCGAGAATCAAATTCACGACCGTGATATGGTAGAACTTAATCAACCAGTCTAATTCGTAATGATGACTGAGTAGAACTACTCAATCCCGTCAATCGATTCAAGTATTGTACTTAGAGGATCAATTGCATCTATGGGTTCTCCTTCTTCTCTGAGTCTGACGATTGAAAGCTCATAGGCTCGAAGCACATCTGCTTTTGTGATGAACCCAATCATCTTGTGTGGATTCGTTGCGTCCACGACGACGGCATGGCCTTCACCCCGTTCGAGCATGGCGTGAAGAACACTATCCATCGAGCTGTCTGCAGTGATATGCAAAAAGTCCGGGTTCATTAGAGCCTCTACTGGACACGTGCCTTCTATTGCAATCTCACAGAACAGATCTTCTGTAATGAGTGTCCCGACGACTCGACCCTCTCCATTGACCACTGGGAACTTCGTGTGTTGTGTGTCGTCGACTATCTTGAGCACTTCTTCCTTTGTCATGCCAGGAGCCAGCGCAGTCGGAATTTTAGTCATGACCTGTCCAGCTTTGATCTCTCTCAGAGCGCCAATGTAAGATCCGCGTCTTAGTTTCACACCCCTTCGTGACAGCTTTAGACTGTAGATGCTTTCTTCCTCTATTGACGAAGCAACAAGGAATGAGGTTGATACCGCTATCATTAATGGGAGAATCATGGAATAGTCACTTGTCATCTCCATCACCATTACAATGCATGTAATTGGTGCTCGTCCCGATCCCGCAAAGAGGGCAGCCATTCCAACGATACCAAAAGCCATTGGCTCTGGAATCACACCTGGAAAAGCAATTGAGCATGCTAGACCGAAAGCTCCACCCAAGGCTGTTCCCATATACAGAGTCGGCGCAAAGACTCCACCAGAACCCCCTGAGCCCAAGGTGAATGATGTTGATAATGCTTTCACTATCCCAAAGATGAGAAGCACAGCAAGCGGCACACTGCCAAGCAGGGCTGTATCCATGAATGCATACCCTACCCCCATATTGGCTGGGAAGTATGGTTCGTTGGGCTTGAAGAAACCGGAATAAGAAAATGCCTGCTCTACGAAGACAATAGATATCGCAAGACCACCTACAAGCAAGCCCCCAATCGCAGGCAGAAGGTATTTTGATACTCTAAGGCGCTCAAGGAAGTCTTCAATGGTATAGAAACCTCTTGTCCACGCGACGCTGATAAGCCCAAAAAGAAGTCCTAGAATCAAATAGAATCCAAGTTCAAAATAGTTGTTCAAAGAGAACAGAGGTGCTTGAAATGAAGGCTGGTTACCCAAGATTGCATTTGCTAGTGCGGTCGCCACAACAGATGACAGGATAACTGGAATGATGGAGAATCCAACTAGCCCTCCAGCTATTATCTCAATCCCGAAAAGTGTACCTCCTAATGGAGCATTGAATGATGCAGCAATTCCAGACGATACGCCACAGACCACCAATGTCTTTGTTATTCGAGTGTTGAGCTTCAGTTTTCCTGCAATTGCAGAACCCACTCCCCCGCCTATTTGTGCTATAGGCCCTTCTCTGCCGCAAGATCCTCCCGAACCTATGCATAACGCTGACGCAAGGCTCTTCAAAAGCGGGACTCGCATTCGAATTCTCCCCCCCCGAAGAGCATATGCGTCCATCAGTTCGGGGACTCCGTGCCCTTTAGCTTCTGGAGCATACCTCTGTACAATGAATGCAACTATTAGGCCTCCGAGAACTGGAATTACAAGCCAACCAAACAAGCCCACATTCTGAGGAATCCATACAAATAAGACACTGAATCCAAGAATTAGCCATCTGAAGCCAACTGCAACCAGACCTGATACGACTCCAATTATCGCACCCAAAATGTAAAGCCGCACTTGATGCTTTATGATTGCTTTCTCTATCATCTGGAAAAGCGCCTTCTATGCAAAACCGAATTGGAATCCTGGCAGCTACAATCTTTGAACAGGGTCTAGTAGCCAATTGACCGCCTTGGATATCTGCATTTCAGAAGTCTCTCTTAAACATATCTTGATGAAGCAATCTACAGATTCCCCTTCATTCTACACACTCTTGATTCCTGAATCGAGATCTGCAAAGGCAAAGAAAGATATGCCGTAGATGTTGTTAGAATTCTATGTCCTCCGCTCCCAACTCCATTCGAGTATTAGATCTGCTTGTGGGTCTGATCCTAATCGTATTGGGTTCGTGGGTGATTCTTGGCGGAACACTCGCCGAAGCTATCATTCTTCTTATCTTTGCAGTTGGCCTTGTTCTTATTGGAATTGCAAGGATTTCCAAAGGGGCAGTCGTTATGAGTCTCAAACGAACAAGCAGAGCAATACATGTTATCACAGGATTACTGTCGGTAATCCTTGCTGTCATAGTATTGGTCTTTCCTGCCTTTGGAATTAATCTTCTGATCTCAATTGTGGCAATAGCCCTTTTCTTCACAGGTGCGGCTAGGATTATAATCTTCTATAGCGAAGCCGAGATGAGCATGAGGACGCGTGTCTTTCACCTTCTTGTGGGGGCTATAGGAGCTGCAATACCTGTTCTGATTCTAATTGTCCCTGGGCTTGGTTTCATCACACTTTCCCTGTTTGCTTCGATTGCTTTTATCATGGCTGGGGCTGCACGCGTCGTCAGTGGAGTCACTGGGGATATCTAATTTATGCAATCTAAGGATGGGATATCTGTTCAAGGCAACTGATAGCTAAACTGCGACCGTCCTTGACTTCCTTTTGTCCCATCCCAGCTTCTTCGCCTGCTTGAACGCAAAACTTGCCTCATCATGTCGTCCGAGAATCCACAGGGCAAGTCTGAGCTGATTCCAGAGTTCAGGATTATCCGGATTCTCTTCAAGTTCAGCTGATAGCCTGTTTTCTATTCTCTCATACCTCTCAATCTCTCTCCTATTGATGGCCTGAGCCGCCCGAAGAACCCCGCTTATGAACTCGCCCGAACGTTGAAGAACATAGGACTGAAATTCTAGGGGGGTTTCTTTGAGAAATGAATTGATTGTAGCTCCAGGTGTGTCCTTCTCCCGGCGGAGGTCCGCTTCCACCAACCGACGCTCATAATCCGTTTGCATGAAATTGAGAAGTTCTTCCAAATAGACGACAACAGAGTCATTTTCACCAAGATTGTCAATAGCCTTCAGCCATTCATAATATACAACTTCAGTGCCAATTGTGTATAATCCACTAGGTGTTAGATTCATCTTCTTCAAGTCATTAAGAAACGTCTTTACTGTATATACATCTCTGACTGGCAATTTCCTGCTCATTTCCATTCACTCACGTCTGCTTGTTCTATCATGTTGTTATGCTATCTCAGCTCTCCTGTTATTCCACTTGCAATTCGAATGACTCCCACAGTAATCATCGCTGCGGATATTAGCAGAATTAAGGTGTAGAACCCTAGTCCAGGGAATAATGCTGCCAGGAAACCAAAACCAAAGGCTATAGCGCCGCCAATCATGTATAGAGCTCTGGCCCATGTAGCAAGTTCTCTCTCCAAGTATCCTACTATTACTCTTGACATTCCCATAAGCATAATCGCGAAGGTCATCATTGTAACTAGAAATGTGATTGCGAGGCCTGGAAATAGGACAACACCCACTGATATTAGGACTGCAGCAACTCCTACAGTTCCTTTGGTAATACGGGATCTTGTATCAATTCGTTTCATGAAAATGCTCTTGATAATCCTGACAAAACCAACAATCAATAATGCAATCGCTATCGTCAAGATTATTGTGCGTTGTGTCAATGTGGAATCGATGACAATCCATAGACTCACTACAAGAATGGCGACCCCAATTACTAAATCGAGCCATCTTGACCAGCTTGGGTAATACTCAGAAGACACTCCTCATTTCTACCTCCATTAGTTGCAGAAATTCCCCAAAATTCTCATATCATCTTCAAGTGCTTATTAATTGATTAGGCCCTCTCTGAGATGTTCTTGGTTTCTCATATTGGTTGAGCCCCAAAAGAAAATCAAGTGGATTACCATCGGCCATGTCTGCAGTTACTCTTAACGTAAACGCGTCATGTTCTGTAATTGTGAACGATAGTTCGACATCTCCCGACTTCAAAACCCTCTTCAAGTTTGTGCATGGTGGCCAATGTCCAGTCCTTTGGATGAAGTCAATGGCTCGATTTGAGAGTATCTCACAAGCAGATTTTTTGTTGATTCCGACAATTCCGAATTCACCAACTATTCCATACGCAGTTTTGATGTAGCAAGGTTCCCCTTTGGGCGCCTCCTTTGTCTTCATGATTACAATCGAGTGGATGGGGGCCTGATTCTTTGTTTGACAAGTTTCGAAACTGTCAGCATCTACCCAAATTGCCCAATCATGTTTGATTTCAATCAATTTCACCATCCTCGGTTCCTCCCATTATTACTGTTTCAGCAACTCTTCTCATCAAACGATTCACTGCCGCACAGGCCTTTCCTATTCTAATGCGATGTGCCCTTCTCTGTATTGGGCTAGCTAAAAAGAACCAAGACTTCCGCAGCCCTCTGATATCTAAGGCAAAACATCCTATGAGCGAGTCTGGAAGATATCCATAACTAGATGAGCTTGCTTTACTGATTCCGCTGGCTATGACTTCCTTGATGAGCCTCATTATCGATGATGAATCAAGAGATATTGTATATTCTGCCTTTTCCTCCTTTATTTCATCTCTAATAATGAGGGTAGCTCTTCCATTATGGAGAATTTCAAGAAACCATTCATACCTGTCACTTGAGAAACCACCAATGACTCTGTGAGTAATTTTGTCACCTTCTTCCAGCATCATTTCTCCTGAAGTGATTGCCTTCAAAAGACGACTAACCTCTTCATTCGCTGCTTGTTCAGGGACTTTGGCGCGTTGACTTCTAGCAGGTAAGAACTCGTCATAATTTCCTCGATGTGGAATAGGAGCTGTAGACTGATTCAAAAACTGACACAAGTGATCCACATGACGACTTACAACATGCATGCCATCATCCATAATCGTTCCTGTATCGACTGGTGACCTCAAGGGGCAAGAGGGGTCATAGTATTCGTCTTCTAAGCCCAACATATGACCGAAGTGATGTGCAACAACTGCCTCAGAGTCTTCAGTATCCCATAGTAGCATGTTTGACACAGATGGACCTTTCCTTACATTTACTGTGTAATGCGGACTCTTCTCAACCCACTGAACCTCAAATGTCAGTCGTGCAGGTCGACTGCAATCAGAAAGTGCGCTAATATACGATTCACAGCAGCAAGCATAGCGGTCAGACCAGATGTCCTCTATACCCCTTTTCCATTTCTCACGCAGGCTCACTATTTCGCTCTCTTTGATACTGCTATCGTGTACTAATCGTATACGTACAGTAACATGTGTGCCCTCTTGGTTATAGAATGTCTTCCACTGGTATAAACCGTCAGAAACTCTGCCCGCTAACTCCACTCCACTTATCCTTGCATTAATGATTGTGTTGTTCCCAGATTCTTTGCGTGTCGAAGACCTATGCAATAACATGCCATCCTTGTTCTTGACTTTGATGTAGACATCCGGGTTCACATCGAGAATCCCGTGAAATTTGTCCCTCTCAAAGCTAACATGGTAGTGACCATACAAGTCTGAAGTTGTTGAGCCCAGAAAATCATTCATTATAAAGTCCTCATCCCACACCTCCACAGACAAATTCCCAAGTGTGTTACATGAACGAGCATCATACAGTGTTCCTGAAACGATATGCTCACCACCCAACCTGCTTTTGGTGGTGTGTGTCTCTGTCTTCAACCCCTGCCCCTTCTGAAATGTCCTTCTTGATTCACAATCCAAATTCTTATTGTGATAATAGATGCTTCAAACGTTGTTTCTCGCCTGGTCTAAGCATGCTATAACCGTCTAGAGTTTCAATTTCATTCACATCGATCCTTCTCGTCACACATCTCGGGTGATACCATCTATAGGAAAGGCTCCCCTCATAGAAATATGGCTCACCAATGCGAAATCTACCCTCAAATATATAATCTCGACACGAACGACATCTTGATCTCCCCGATTTAGCAATTTCAACTCTCCATGCTGGTTCCTGTGGAGCTACATGTTTCTTGAGTTTACTCAGGAACTCAGCTGGATCCGCACCAATTATATTGCGGGTCATCACGAGAATGAAGGAGTCGTACTCACTGGGCTTAAAGCTGACCTTCACATCTCCAGACTTTTGAATTTCCTTTAGTTCCGTGAAAGGCGGCCAATGTTTCGCCCATCGCATGTATTCCAATGCCTGCTTGGCAAGAATATCGCTTGCTTCCTTCTTCGTAAGATCCTCTATTCCTTTTTCAATAACCAAACCAAATGAGTCATCCACGTATGTTCTTTCATCATCAAGTTTCTTTCTAGTCTTCACAATTATGATTGCACCTATGGGCGCACGTTTCTTTAGCCGTTTGATATTGAATGACTCCGGGTCAATCCAATAGGCCCATTCGGTGTCAATCTCAACCCACCTCACGCTTCTCTCGACTTTTTGGTGCTTAACTTCTTGATTGGCATTAGTCTGACGCAAATTGCTATTCAACATCCTAATCACCATATTGTATACAATAGTATACTTTGGTATACATAATGTATTCATTTGGTTATAAATTTGTTTACACTGACAGTATGTGCTATGTGGCTGATTGCCGTCACAATTCGCTATTGAATTCACATTGATTCAAAACAATACGAATCGCAGTCGCGGCAAGAATGTAGACAATTTGCTTTCTATGCAAAATAGAACGGTATCAATTAGAACTGGATAAATGAACCAAGTGATGTAGATTCCTCGTGGTGCAGTTCATCCTTTCTTCTAATCTCTTTGGACGACTAGCTGTTGTTGCTTCTCTCAATCTTCTCATGGTGATCAAGATGGAAACGTATTGCCTCTCTTACGAAGGAAGCAAAGCCTTTCCATGAGTTTTTCTTTTCAAGATTCTCGAAACGTTTTTTGAGTTCACGCGGAACTCGTATCATCATATCTTCAGTCATAGAGTCAGCATCCTTTTCAATGAAGCCGCTATTGTATACAAAGATAGACATATTTATATACATTTTGATTACATATGTATACACTAGTTCTGAAGGAATTTGATTCAGAGCTGAAAGTGAGGTGACATCTAGAATGCCTTTGAGATTCTTGTCAAGATTGATGAAGGGTGCAGGTCATTACCACATGTTCTATGTACCCAGATATGTGAAGGATTTCTATGGTCTCAAATCAGGGAGCTATAAGGGAGGAGTTACCCTGAAGAATGGTACTACAGCCAGCTATAGGATTCAGCTATCAGTATACAGGAACACTTTACGTGGTCGTGTTCCAGAGTCTGCAGGCTTCCCGAAGAGTATAGTTGAGATATGGATGTACCCACAGACTTGGATGCCACCGGTCAGGACGCAATATCCAGCAGGTGAGATTGCGTCGGAATGGTCTATGCGGCCCATTGAATACTCTGGCTTATTCAATCGATGAATAGCTGAAAAACATGAATACGGAGCTGCCTAAAGAAAGATGAGCACAGTCACGACTCGAAAGAGCTCCGCTTCAGCCAAACCAACTCATATCAAGAAGAGGAAGAGTCAACGAAAACCAAAGCGAGAGTCCCGCACGAAAGATGATCCAATGACCGCCGAAGAGTTCTTCTCATATTACACGTTGTTGGCGGCGATCTTCCTGCTATCCATGATTATCTGCATTAGCATGCTAACCGGAGGAGTTCCTATATAGCATGGAATTCACTCTTGCCAATGAATGACAAGGCAGCAATATGGAACACTTCCGATGAGTCAGAATAAAGGCCTATCAAAGGAAGTTTCCATAGAATCTGGTGAATCCAAAATCGGGACAGAGTGAACCACAATGATCACAATAATCGATTTCAGCCCAACCGAAATTAGAGTGTCTGATGCGGCTTCTATCGATGATTGTGCAGAACCAGCGGACTCTAAGTTAACAAGATGGGTCCATCTTAAGGGACTTCAGGAAAGACAATCGGTTGAACAGATTGGTAGGCAGTTCGGAATACACTCACTCCTGGTTGAAGACATCCTCAATCCTAAACATCGTCCTAAATTAGACGCTGGCCCTGACCAGTTCTGTTTGATTCTTCGAGAGTTCAGACTGACCTCATCGGTGCAAATGGAGTCAGAAAAGGTTAGTATAATTGTGGGCTCTGGATTCGTCTTATCATTTCAAGAGAGTGACATTGACTTCTTTTCACACATAAGACAAAGACTATCAAATCCCAAGAGCAGGGTGAGAAACAGCAAGTCTGATTTCTTGGGATATCTATTGATTGACGCCTTGGTTGATCGATATATAGCTGTAATGGATTCATTTGATGACAGAATTCAAGCACTTGAGGACGCTTTAGAATCATGGGATAAAACTACCCTTAATGAGATATACAGACTAAGGCATCTAATGGGCGTTTTCCAGAGGACCGTTCGACCACTCCGAGAGGCGGTTTCAAGACTCATACGAGATGAGTCAGAGGTAATTATGGAAACTTCCCGACCATACCTGAAGGATCTCCATGACCATCTTCTTCATGTAGGAGAAATGGCAGATGCTTACTTGGATAATCTGTCTAACATGCTAGAGATTCATCTATTGCGTCTTGATACGAAGACGAACGAAACCGTCAAGGTTCTGACTGTTGTATCAACTATTCTAATGCCCCTCACACTAATTGCAAGCATCTTTGGTATGAATTTTCAAAACATGCCATTTCAATTGGAATATGCATATCCACTGGTTGTCCTAACAATGCTTGCAATTGGTGTGCTGTTCCTCTTTTACTTCAGGAGAAGGCAATGGATTTAGCGGGCCGCCTTTATGACTCACCCTATTCCATAGTTTCTTCTCTGGTTCCATATAGGGGCTCCTCAGACTTGACTTTCTTCTTCTTTCTTCTCCTCTTTACTGCCCTTCGAGTCAAATTAATGGGAGCTTCAAAAGTATGACGAAGACCATCAACAGTGGAAATCGTTTTGACATTGCGCCGTGTTTCAGCAACTATCGCCTCTAGGACTACTCTTTCTTCAACTTCACCTTGCTCCTCTATATATGCAAGCCTATATACCGCAAAGATTCCGAAGATGACGGAGAGTATGAGTATGAAGTCAAGTCCCATGAGCCGATACGCATCGACGACTACCACGCCAGTAGGACTGATCCATGTGATGGAAATGGATAGCTGATGTAAGTCGAATAAGTCCGCCAAGATACCTGCCAGGATGGGCGCAATCGTACCTGTGACCGCAGTAACAACACCTTTTGCAGCAATGAAGACAGATGATTGGCCTTTGGGACAGAGCTTTAATCCAATATTATTGGAGGTGAGATTCACACCAGCAGCGGAAAATCCAGTCAGAATGTGAATTATAACAAGAAGCGGAATTGTAAGATTATAGTCTGAAGCTATCGAGGAGAATGTCCAGAGAAAAGTTCCCAACATGAATAGAGGTACTGTGACCTGCAATATGGATTTGTTACTCAAGCGATCAGATAATCCTCCCCAGAATCTGAAGAAGACAACGCTGGTTAATTGAGTTAGAGCTGCAAGCGCCGCAGCGAGAGTGATATCAAGACCTAATCTCAAAAGGAGATACACCGTGAAGAATGGTGCCGCCAGACCTGTGCTAAAACCCCACACAGCTGAGAACCACATCAGGTTTCTGAAGTTCCTATTCTGGAATGGCTTGGCCAAGAGGTCCGAATAGCTCATTTTTTCATGCGTTGTCAGCATAGGAGGTTCAGGAGTGGACAATGTATAGAATATCGCAATCATCCCTGCAAGGAATGCGAAAAGGAAGAGTATAGAATAACCAATTATCGGGACGCCGGGATTGATTCGGCTCCATTCGCCAATGAAGAAGCCTCCAATAACCGACGCGATAATGCCAACAATTCCCATGACCGTCATTCTTGTTGCGAAGAAGCGTCCAAGCTTTTCTGGTGGAACAAGGTCCTTCAGCCATGAGTTCCAACTTGGAGATCCGAGAGCTGTGAACACCGCTTGAATAGCCAGTGCTGCAATAAGAAGAAATACGCTGATTTCTGAGGTTGATATGAATGGAATGAGGGCCATTACTAGAACGCCAAATCTATTTCCCAGCTGAGTTATGAAATTCAGCCGCCGACGATTCTTGAATTTCTCAATTAGGATGACAGCGGGTAGCTGCAGGAACTGCGTCACTGATGGAATTGCCGCCAAGATTCCTATTACAGTATTTGGCGCACCCAAAAGAAGGGCGAATGCAACTAAGAATACACTCTCTGTAAAAGTGGTTCTGATTTGAACAGCAGTTCCCTGCTTCACCATGTTTCTGAGAGCTCTTTCTGTTTCCTCTAGAGTCAGCTCAGTTTCACGCCTTGATATCAACTTGTTTCAAAACCCCGATGAAGCGTATTTTATATTGTTCGGGCAGATGAATAGAAAAGCAGGTGCTATTTCCCTGGACTTCTAAGCACGAAGGATTCTCATGTGCATCCTGTCCTCTTACCAATAATATGAAAACAAAATGAGAATAAGTCTGAAGTTCAACAGCAGGCTGGATGAGCTATGAGCTCATCCTACATCATGCTGCTATTTCTTCTTCTTGGCAGGAGCCGCCTTTGGTTCGGTTTTCTTTTTCTTTGTAGTTGGTTTCTTCTTCGCCATTGGGTTATCTCCTTTTAATTCAGAAACACGAAGTGACAACGGATGAGATTGATGAATCAGATCTGACTATGACTATTCGTCATCGTCTTCCCAATCATCATCGTCCCAATCGTCATCATCATCGGCCCAGATGTCTTCATCGTCAAAGTACATGAAGTTCACCTCACAACAATGCTACTCGAAAAATGAGTAAAGAATGACTATGAAAACTACGGACTGAATGGCATCCTAAAATCAGAATTAAAGACCAATGAGCGTTATTTATTGAATTATAGGCGTTATCAAGTTGGTTAATTATCAGAAGTGGTTATAGACCTCGTAGACAAGAATATTAACGAATATGGTATGCGCGACAGTGTGTCACTATTTGTCTTTTCGGAGAACTGATGTATTGTGAGCGATGCGGATGTATCTGATTCCACTGCACTTGACACCACAATGAAGGGACAGTCACGACTCATTGTTGTCATGGGAAAATCTCAGACATTACGGGAATACATGAAGAAGCTCAATTCTCTTGGGAAAATGGTTAGAGTCGGAAGAGGCTTATTCCTACTTCATGGGCAAATTACCAAAGAACAATCAATTCTCCAGGATCTGCCAGCGATTTCCTTTCAAAAGACTCGTGAGATTCCAAGTGCCAGTGAGCGCGGGGAAGACGCCATCAGTAGACGTGTCTATGCCGTTGTTTCATACCGATTCAAAGACCCTACTGCTGGTCAGAAAAAGAGAGTTGAACGATTAGTGCGAAAGTCGGCATCAATTCGTCTTCGACCTGGAGTTCTCTTATTCCCTGTTCTCAGATTGAAGGACAGACGAAGACTCTTACAATCTGATGAGCCAAATAGGTTTGCAGATTCGAAGAAAATAAGCGAGGAGCTACGCATCCTTGGAGCTGAAGTTTCAAGATGGTCTCGACTTAGATTGGTTGGAAAGCAATCGATAGTGGAAGAGGCTGTAATTCGTACACTCTCTCATGATATATCCTCGTTTGAGATTCTGGCCAAGGACTTGCGTGCTCAAGCAAAAGATCCCAATGCGCAGGCAAAAGTCCTCAAGAAAAGATACTCAATACTCTCTAGAAGATATAACGAACTGAAAATCAAGTGGAGTCTTGCTAGGAAGATTTGGAATTATGACGCAACGAAGATGATTACGCGTTCGTACAATCTGATGATAGCTGCAAGACGGAGCATCGATACATTCACCTAGGGCAGAGAGAATCAGATGGACTCAAGCAACACAGTAAGTCCAAGTCCGAATACGATATTAGCGAGGACACTCTACTATTTCGGCGGCTAGGTGCGAAGATTGGACGAGATAGACAAGGGAATTCTCTTTGGGTTGCTCCAAAACTGTAGGACACCCTATCGGACCCTTGCACAGCAGTTTAACATGACAGCAAACGCAGTCAAGAAGCGTGTTCAGAAGCTTATTGACACAGGTGTGATTGTGCGATTCACTGCAGACCTTTCCCCCGCAATGGTTGATGGTGATAATTTCCTTGCTGTGATTTCCACTGATGGTTCTGAGAATGAAGAGGAATGCCTCAATCTCATAGGATCACACAAACTAGTTAGAGAGGTCGGTATCTTATCTGGGTCTTCATATCTAGCAATGGGAACTTCCATCGGCTCAGAGAGTCTTAGAGACCTGGGTAGCTTTCTTCGGGGAATTAAGAATGCAAACCATGTTGAGCTCCACAGCTTGGTAAAGGATGCAAATCACGGTTCGAAGACTGAATTGACCAAACTCCAACTCAGGGTTCTAAATTGCCTTGTCAAGAATCCGCGCATGCCTACCAACGAGATATCAGAGCTCACAGGACTGACGGTCAGAAGAACTCGAGCCACCATTAAGATGCTTCTCGAGAGCGGTGCGGTTTCTCTTGGTATTAGGTGGAACTTGAGTGCGGGAGATGGATTTGTATTCCTTTTGAGAATTCAATGGGATGAGAAAACTGGGAGTCTAGAAGATGTTCTCATCTTTATTGGTCAAAACTTCCCTGTGGCCTTTTATGGACCACTGGTATCAGCCACTGAACCAGTGGTCTTTGCAGTTTTTGTTGTTGACCAGTTTAAAGATGCGGATCAGATATCGAAAAAGATTGCAGGGTCGCCCTCTGTGAAATCTTGCCAAGCTCTATTTGGCAGACCTTCAGTGAGTTTTCCCGATATTCGTAGTATTCGACTGGAAGAAATGCTCACTGAAGCTGGATTCTAGGCTTCAATGATACTTCACTCTGTAATGTGAACTTGTGGGTTCACAAAACGTGCCACCTCTTTGCATTGTCAAGCAAATTCTGAACTCATTGGCACACACGAATAGAATTGCAACTTTTGCCAAATCTTGGCATAGGTGATTTGGTAAATTGCAAGTGACAATTGAACAAACGTTGAAGGAACTCAATGGATCAGCCATTGAAATGAAGAATCTAACCAAAAGGTTCGGAAATCTCGTAGCTGTTGATGGAGTCACCCTTGCTATTGCCTGGGGTGAGATATTTGGCCTTCTAGGACCAAATGGAGCCGGAAAGACCACAACAGTCAACATGCTCTCTACTTTAGAGAATCCAACAGATGGAGCGGCCAAGGTTGCTGGATATGATGTGGTGGAGAACGCGAACGCAGTGAGGAAGCTGATTGGTCTATGTCCACAGCAACCAGCGTTCTTTCCATATCTAACTGGCAGAGAAAATGTAGAGCTGTTTGGCCAGCTTCATTCAGTTCCTCCAGAATTATTGGATGATCGAATAGAGGTCCTAGCTAAAAGGGTAGGCATGGAGGATGATATTGACAGACGTGCTAGTCATTATAGTGGTGGTATGGTACGACGTATCAGCACAATTATGGCTCTAATACATGATCCTTCAGTTGCTCTACTTGATGAGCCCACGGTCGCAATGGATCCAGTGTCTCGTAGGTCTGTCTGGGACTTCATCAGGGAGCTAAGAGTCCAAAACAAAGCTATTGTTCTAACTACCCATTACATGGAAGAAGCTCAGGAGCTCTCTGACAGAGTCGGCATAATCGATGAAGGCAGACTGATAGAACTAGGACCGCCTCAGGAACTGATTGACAAGTACGGGGTCGAAGACCTAGAAGAAGTGTTTGTACTTAGGACGGGCAAGAAGCTAAGGGAGGCGGTCTAGATGGAAGCACGACGTGTTTTTTCACTGGTGAAGAAGAACATGAAGAAGCTAGTAAGAGATCCAGGTACTCTATTCCTGCTAGTTCTGTTTCCTGTTGTTCTTACTACCGTTTTTGGATTCGCATTCGGAGGAATCGGCGATTCTGGGCCACAGAGCTTTGAAATTGGCGTAGTTAATCTAGATGAATCATCAGGCAATCCCGAATGGTCCAGTGGATTCATTTCAAACCTCAGTGAAACTGATGACTTTGCAATCGTGCTATATGATGACAACGAAACCGGGCAGGAGAATCTTCTTCAGGGAAGCTTAGATGCGCTAATTGTCATCCCCCAAGGATTTGGCGATAGCTGCCAATCCTATTGGTCATCTCCCCTTGATGGAAGCAGTTGGAGGAACACATCCATTGGACTATATCTTGATAGTGGATCGCTAATCGCTACTGTGGCGGTTCCACCAATTGTCCAGCAGGCCTTTCTGAACACACTCTTTGGAAGCACACAAGTGTCATTTGATGTACCAGTTGAACTTCCAAGTCCGCAACTCATTTCGGCCAATGCTTTCTCCCAATGGGACTTCATGGTTCCAGGTATGTTTGCTTTCTCTGCGATTTTCATCACCGTTATTGTAGCACAGTCAATGACCGTAGAGAGGAGTGAGGGCCTTCTCAGAAGAATGTCGACCACGCCTTTGACATCCTCAGACTATATGCTGAGCCAGACTATCTCTTACATGGCCGTCGCCATTCTTCAAGTTGGTATGATATTTCTGACATCCTACTTGATTGGCTATAGACCTTCCACTGGAATGGCTGGAATCGGATTTGCCATCATGATTCTCGCCATCTTTTCTCTTTCCTGCGTCGGTTTAGGGCTCATTGCAGCTACATTCTCGAACTCAGCCGATGGGGCGACGGGTCTGGCATTCATGATTGCCATGCCACAGATGTTTCTTGGAACATTCATGCCTCTTGGTGGTATCGCAGACACGATTGCTTCTGTAATGCCCAGCAAGTATGTGACAGATGCACTGACTACCTTATTCCTGAGGGGTGCCGCAATTGACACTCTTTCCATTTGGATTGACCTCACTCTAGTGATCACAGCTGGCATTGCAGTAGCTCTTGTTGGAACCCTGGTCTTCGAGAAATGGGGAAGAGGCAAGTAGAATGAACATATCTGATTTGATTGAGGGGTACGAGCTTCTTTGCTCTACCTCTCAACTCGATCCCTTGTACTTTGAAACCGGACGAACAGTTCTCCTACATAACGACGAATATGTTAGAATCTATCTGACGAGGGGGCCTGATAGATGGGACGAGATCTCGCTTGAGATTGATATCTTCATGGGAGTTGGCCGGAGGGCGAAATCAGCCCATTCTGAATCAATCGATGATTCAGCTGACGATGTCAGCTTATCGCGGAATCAACTGATCGAATGCATTTCCTATATTGAATACATGCTTCGGTTGGAGGATGCTGGATTCAAAATGGAAGTCGTACTGGATGGGTGCATCTGGACTGCGCGATGCGATGTCATAGGCCCTCCGGATTCTCAGCTATTTAGGACCATAGTTCCTCCAAAACACAATGAGTTGGTGAGGAAAAATGATTGATAGAATACTATTGAACGATGAAGTTGATGAAATTGAATCTGAAACTTGGAAGTCAAATCAAGTCCAGTTGGCTTCAATTCCAAGACGAGCAGCAGCACAGATGATTGATTTCGTGATTTTGGCGATTGTTTTCATCTTGGTTACATATCAAGTGAAGGGTGTCTGGCTCATGTTGCCGGGTGACCATTTATGGATAGTCTTTGACCCCCTCTGTGGAGTGTTCTTGATAGGAATCTTTGCTTATTTCATAGGGATGGAGGGGCTATTTGGATTCACCCTTGGGAAACTCATCAGTGGAATTCGCGTAGTTAGTGAGCAAGGAACGAAGATAAAAATGAAGCAATCTGCGACGAGGAACCTGTGCAGACTAATTGATGGAATTGCGGTTTACATTGTAGGAATCAGGATTGCAAGGAATTCTCCACACATTCAAAGATACGGTGACAAGGTTGCACAGACGGTCGTCATTCTGCATGGCTGACCTGGTACAGTAGAAACTAGAACGCTATTCAACATGTTGTGTCAGGTTCCGCCAGTGGGGGCAGATGGGTCAGCTGCGTAGCTGACCCACTGCTAATCTCGATTCAGGTAGTAGCCTACTATGAGAGCAGCACTAAAGATCAAAGCGAAGGGAATCCAAGTTCCAATGGGATCATAGAACATACTATAATCGTTGAGGATGATTGTTGCTGTGAGGAAGAAGTCCAATAAGATCACAGTGGCCACTATCACAGTGGCTGTCACCAAAGGGCTCGTGTAGTTGAATTTCTTATAGTAGATGTATGAGAACGCTGCAGATACAAATGGTGCAGCAGCAGCATGAACAATCAAGGCTGAATATAAGTCCAATGTACTCATGGAAATTCCCATCACTGCAAAACATACGAAGTATATAGCAACTGAATGTGCAACCAGGATCAATGATTCTCTAAGGTCCATTTTCTTTCTCCTTTTTGTCATTACTCCTCTGGGGTAATATCCTTAACATCTCAGGACCACCCATCCCGCACGCCCCAAATCCCTATAACAGTGTTATATCTCTATCGGGCTCTCACGGTCCCATGCGATTCGTGCTTTGGGTCAAGTAGCTGTCGTAATTCACTCTGGCAAGGATTGACACATATCACAGTCCTTTGGATTATCAGACTTGGCTTGATGTATTGTGCAAACGGTACCATCTTTTCTGAGGGACATGCATATAGTACAGATTGTTCCCACCGCGTCTTTTTGCGAAACCGTGTCTGAAGTAATCTCATCGACAAGGGTTTCAATTGCAGCCTTTACATCCGGCAGAGAACTTAGAGCGTCTGTCAATTGATCTCCTCTCTTCTGGGATAGGTATTGGCTGATAGCTGGCTGTGTAGTGCCAAGCAACTCCGCAACTTTCGTCTGGGACATGGAATGGTTCTCAACAAGCTCTCTGGCTAGAAGAGAGCGAATAGCAGGGAGTATCGCTGCAACAATAGTTTCACATGGGGGACGCATTCAGACACCAACCTGTGTGAAGTACAATCCCGTATATGCATACCGATGAACTATAGGAAACGCCATCGCTCATTGAGGCAGCCTCCGGGATGCAGAAAGAGGGGCGGTGGTCGCGACCAGATGGTGTAGGTTTGCGCAGCACTACGGCAGTACAGTCCGCGTGAAATGAGGGATCTCTAAAAGCCATCGGTAGCGATCCACCATATTTATTCTCTCAACAATCTTAGAAATAGGTCATAATGCCACACAGGTTTCAGCATGGATGAAGCCTGGCATTAGACGCACCCTATCCATGAATCCTTTTAATTCGCTGACTGATTCGAGTTCGGCGTACGCGATTACATCATAAGCTCCTGCAACTCGATTTGCTCGTCTAACTCCCTTCATCCTGCTAATAGTCTTGTAGGCATTACGCACCTCATGAGCACGTAGCTGTACCAGCACATTGAATCTGAGCACTCTATTTCTTCCTCCACTTCACGCTGCATAGCATTAACCCAGTTGGGCTACAGTCTATCTATAACGCCGTTATATTCTTAAGTAGGTTTGGTTCAACATAGTTATCTAATTCAAATTGGGGAGATGTTGAAGAATGCAGGAACAGATGCTTGCAGTACCCCTTCCTATGCTTCTCGCGATAGGATTCCTGATTGGTTTTGTATTTCTGGGACTTGGCTACCGAGAAGGTTCTGACTTGACAAGGCGTTATCGTTTCTTAGGCGTGGGTGGCATCACCGTAGGTATCATGATACCAGTGACTCCGATTTCCTGGTATGCATATTGGATAGTGACCAGTGGCCTATTGTTGGGACTGATTGAAATCACCATAATTGGTGTTGCTTTGATTATTGGCATCTTTCTCATATACAAAGGTGTCAAAATCTATTCAGGAAATCAATAAAGGACTCCAACATTCATGTTTCATCTGCAACACTTGGTGCCTCATCTCGTATTCGCTTATGAGTCCTCTAGTCCAATGATTTCGCTGATTTGACTGACCATGGCACCAAAGGCCTTGGCTGCTTTTGAGCCAGGATTCTCCTCCACAAATGGCGTCCCCTTATCAGACAAACTGATGATTCTTGGGTCCAGTGGCAAAGACCCCAAATGGCGCACCCTAAAATCCTTTGCAGCCTTTTGGGTCACTCCTTCTCCGAACAGTCTGTATATCTCTCCGCACTTCGGACAAACAAATTCACTCATGTTCTCTACTATCCCCAAGACAGGTACCCCCATTCTCTCCACAAGACGAATCGCTCGACGTGCATCAAGCACAGCAACCTCCTGGGGTGTTGATACTATTATCACACCATCTATGTCGGGAATCGACTGAAGAATACTCAGTATCTCATCTCCCGTGCCAGGAGGGAGATCCACAACCAAGACATCCAGTTCTCCCCACATCACATCACTAAGGAACTGCCGAATAGCTTTTCCAACAAGCGGCCCTCTCCAAGCGATCGCGTCATCTGTCTGTCTTAGCAGAAAGCCCATGCTCATCACTTTGAGATTTAGCGGGCCCCGTATGGGTCGGATTCTTTCGTTTTCTAACTGCGGGTGGATTCCCTCGAGACCTAAAAGCTTCGGAACATTTGGACCGTATATGTCAACATCAAGAATACCGGACTTCAGCCCTTGCTTGGCGAAAGACATTGCCAAATTCGTCGCCACTGTGGTCTTTCCTACACCGCCTTTGCCCGAGAGCACAACGATCTTGTGTTTCACGTCCTTCATGTTACCTCTGACTTCAGGCGGTACCAAGTCTTTTGCATGAGCATCTGTGTCGGCCATACAATGCACCTCAATTCATGTTGTCATCTCTCAACATCTGAAGAATCAACATTGACATATAATTATGAATATTGATTCATTAAAAATGAACCGGTAAAGGAAAGGAAAACAGTAGACTCGAACTATAAATCGTGCCTTCTACCCAAAAAGACAGATGCGGAGGCTAAATCAGAATTGCCTCCGCGCGGCGAATAGACGAAAGTGAAAAGACTAGAGCTTGGCTTCGAAAGCCTCCATGCACTTCTCTGTGTCGAATTGGTAGGTTTTACCACCCGCCTCGAGCTGATAGTGTCCTCCAGGACGCATTTTACCGCCACACTCATCGCATGTGATGTCGAGCTTTCCACCAATCACACTCACAAATTTCTTGATTCTCTCAGCCATTTGTATCACTCCATTCGATTAGGTGGTACAATAAGTCAGTACCATGAGGTAAATCGAATATCAAGTATTGCTAGGATTTCTACATAAACCATTGGAGTGGGGGTTGAGTGAAGCTAAGTCGAGGCTCAGCTGTAGAATTACATGCCTAAAGCTCTCAAGGGCGTCCAACAGAGAAGATCGGAGTCAATAACGCTCTCATACCCATCAAGGGAGTCATTAGGATAGAATCTATCTTTCATAGTGAAAGAAGGTGCCTACATGAAGCACGGGAAAAATGATAGGGCCGATGTATTAGCGATGATATTTCACAGCGCAGCATACGATAGAATAAGCTATGGTCTCATGCTAGCAAAAGCTGCATTGGCTTCTGGAATGGAAGTTATTACTCTCTTCACATTTGGAGCCCTGAAACGACTGGTTAAGGGAGTGATCGATGATATCGCACCAGAAACTAATGACGACCTGAGAGATGATATTGAGATGGGACTTGAAGTGGGAATTTTGCTTCCCATCTCAGAGCAGATTCGTGAGGCAAAGCGTCTTGGACTTAAACTTCATGTCTGCGTCACAGCAATGACTCTCTTCAATCTGTCACAAGAAGAACTGATAGAAGAGGTTGATTCTGTAGCTGGTCTAGGGATGTTTGTAGACATTGCACGCGATGCCGCGATGAGTCTATACATATGAATTGAAAGAATCATTCTAGCTGAAGGAGCTTTGTTGGAACGCAAAAGCAACAGCTTCTTCTAGTGTCATTTCGCCGCCTTTCTCATATTCCCGTTCCCACTCTTCTTCGCCTAGCTGACTCCGCACCGGATCGATACGTGCTTCTAGCTCCTCTGAATCGACTGGTACAAACAATACACCGACTGGCTTCGCAGGTAGTCGTGCTATTCCGAAAAGCCTGGCAGCCCGTTGTAGATCGCCGCTTCCTGTAGCAACACGCGCTAATCCATCAAGACACATCAGAATACCGAGCTTGTTCCCCATCTCATTCCACATGTATAGGCCCTTCTCAAAGGTCCTCTTCGCCCGCTCAATATCTCCCTGTTGAAGAATAACATTAGCATACTCAGTGAGGCCTCGGGCCATGGCCCACCTATCACCTGAGTCATGAATCAGAGCGATACTCTCTTCGATGAATGACCTTGCTCTGGCAAGATTCCCGTCAAGCATCGCGATCACACCCATGTGATTCAGCGCCGCTCCCCATCCCCATATGTCATTCAGTCCTTTGAAAATCTCCAAGCTTTCATTGAATAATGACATTGCAGCGTTTTCATTACCAGATTGCACAAAAATAATGTCCCCTAGCCAGTTCAGAGCGAAGGCCTTTCCCCAGATATCTTCGACCTCTGTCATGAGCGACACAGCCTCCTTGGCGTAACTACGTGCTCTATCATAATCGCCTATATTCGCAAGACCGCCAGCTAGGATGACTTGAGCATGGGCTTGATGCCACTTCATATCATTTTCCTTGGATATCGATGCGCTCTGTTCTAGCAGGGAGTTTGAGGTTTCATAATCACCTTGCCCCCACGCAAGTCCTCCGGCAGTATAGAGGACCTTCGCTCTAATTTCTGGTGCAACTCCGCTCCCCATCTTTTCGAGAAATACTGATGCCCATTTTCGTCCTTCCGTGATGTGACCTCGGAAGTGCCAAAACCAAGCCAGAGATCCAACGACTCTCATCGCTACAGATTGCTCTACAAATCCATCAAGAGCCCTCTGAATTACAGCTCTGAAATTATCCAAGTCGCTAGCAAGAATCGAGAGCCTCCTCTCTCGTTTTTGGCTGGGAAGAACCAATTCTGCACCTTCGGCCAACCTTAGGAAGTAGTCTGCGTGACGTTGTTTTATCAAGGATTCCTCGCCGCTCTTAGAGAGTCGCTCGCTGGCGAATTCACGAATTGTTTCAAGCATGTCGAAACGTGCAGTACCCTTTGCGTCTTCCCTGTAACGTACTAGATTCTTATCGACAAGTCTTTCAAGTGTTTCAAGCGTATCTTCTGCAATCTCTCCTTCTGAATTACAGACTGATTCTGCCGCATCGAGCGTCCAACCTCCAGTGAAAGCTGCCAATCTTCTGTAGAATTTGGCTTCATGTGATTCAAGCAGGTCATAGCTCCATTTGATAGTGTCCTGCATTGTCTTCTGTCTCAGAGGCAAATCTCGTGATAGACTCTTCAAAAGCGGGAGTTTTCTTTCTAGACGGTCCAACATTGCAGCTGGCGAAAGAAGGCGTATACGAGCTGCAGCTAGCTCGATGGCCAACGGAAGGCCATCCAAGCGCCTGCATATCTCAGCGATACTCGATGCGTTTTCTCGTGTCAGTTCAAAGCTTGGCCTTACGGACTGCGCTCGTTCCATGAAGAGTGCAACTGCAGGATATTCCGTAATGCACTCAAATGGTTCATTGCAGTCAGGTTCAGGTACAGGAAGAGGCGGTACTGTAAGTTCCTTTTCACCCCGTAGGTGGAGCGGCATCCTACTTGTGACAAGAACCTTGAGCATTGGACAGCTCTGAAGAAAGTCCGCGACCAAGGGAGCTGCGGATATTACCTGCTCAAAATTGTCCAGAACTAAGAGCATCCGCCTGTCCTTGAGGTTTAACTTGAGGATTTCAGCCATTGGTCTAGTTCCTGCATCCTTAAGTCCGAGTTCACTTGCGATTACGTCATCAACTAGTTCAGGATCAGAAACCGCTGCAAGCTCAACAAAGCAAACACTATCGAAGGACTCTGCCAACATGTTTGCCAATTCGATTGCGAGACGTGACTTGCCACTGCCCCCAGGACCTGTTAGTGTCACAAGACGCGCGTTTCCCATGAGCAAGTCAAATGCCCTTGTTGCTTCGAGGGCTCTTCCTACTATTGGGCTAGCTGGAATCGGCACTGGACATTTCAAATTTTCAGCCATCGCCTGCTCCCTTTTTGCCTGGCTCATTGCAAACCGTTCAGAAAGGAGCACAGCAAGATCTTCGGCTATGAGCGTTTCAAGCTGTTGGGGTGTAGAGAAATGTTTGTAGGACACTCCACCATAATCACGAATCTCGAGTAGCATATCCTGTAGACGGGGGTCTCGATTAGAAACGGGGTTCTTAACATAGATTAGCCTAGGTTTCTTTTCTGAAAGGTGGTATTCATCCTCTAAACCTGAAATTTCCTCCCCTGGAGCAATCCATCCATACCTCTCGCCATAGATACCTATGAAGATGTCACTTTGTTCAAGGTAGGCACGATAGAGGTCACGAGCATCATGTGGCCGCGCTCCAAGCTCGAACATAACAGGTGCGAGATGCAGCTTGGCTATGGATTTTCGAGCGACCTCACGCTCCTTCAGCATCTCCTTTAGTGTCGAACTCACAAATACACGCAACTTTCTGTCTGGGGTCCGAATCACATTGTCTATTTCCGCTCGAGTCATTGGAGCCTCCCCGGACTATTAACTATTGTTAAACTAATTTGATATAAACCTGCTGTTTATTGATACGTCCAGTTTTTCAGCTTGAAATGCAAATTCCACAAGGTGTATCGTCGCTTCTTTCATGCCAAGGCCTGACTGAGGAACACCTAGTTTCACGAGTGGAACGAGGCAGCATGAGGAATCTTGCTAGATGGACTGCGAATCTGACAAGGTAGTCACTTTTCAAAACGAAAATGCTCGTCCATAGCTACGACTTGAAGTAGTTTTTCATGGGATCAAAATAGAAGTCCTTCCAGCCCTGCTTGTAGTCATCTTTCTGGCCCTCCGGTATTTCCGTATGGACTAAGACGATTTTCGTACCCTTCTCGACCTCCTCCAGAGTGATCTTGACAGTAGAATCGGGACTGCCGGATGGAAAATCAGTTGTACGCCATTTCTGAATGATCCTCTTGCCTGGTTCCATCTCAATCGTCTTACCCTCAATATAGCCGTCCCATGCTGTGAACTTCCCATTGACCTTAGGTTCGACCTTTGCCTCACTCCCAGTCATGGCGCTGTGTTTCTTGCTATCTAGCCATGACTCATAGATTTCCATTGGCTTCGCGGAAATAGTTGTTGACATTTTCAGTTTCTCTGTCATTTCCTTACTTCTCCTCCACTGCATCAGTTTCTTAGAATCATCATAGCCTTTGGATGAACTGCTGCACTTGGTATTCCCACTCCCGAGTTCTCAGGACTACCTCATTCTCATGGTCATGCTCAATCACCTCGAGTGTGATGTAGCCCAAATCGCTAGCAAACTCAATGCAGCATGTTGCATCAGGATTCCTTACAGCTAGTCCAAATCTCCCATTGAACTCCGCCTTCGCTTTTCGGATGATTTCAGCTCTGTCCAGCTTTGTTCGTTTCGACATTACCTTCATGGTCTTCATTATAGTTAATACGTCATTATGATATACAGCTTTCCATAGATGAGCTGAAACGTTTGCCTCTTGGGCCAAATGGATTTCTAGCTACCTTTGTGTATGCCAGATTTTGCAGGCTTGCTTCTGCGGCATCACTCTTTCTAACAATTGGTCAAGAATGCCTCGTTCGCAAGATGATAGATCAAGCGTGCAGTCTCAGGATTCCACGCACCCTTCTTAGTGTCAAAGAACTTCTCCATAGCATCGGCAGAAACGACCTGGCCCACAATGAGTGTGTGATTTCCAATAGGAACCATGTTCTTCACTTTGCACTCAAAGGAGGCGATAGCCTCTTCCACTGAGGTCGCATTCTTGTCTGTTTTCCCAGGTACTGGAGTCAAACCGGCCTCTGTTATCTTGTCTTCATACTGTCGGCCTGTATGGGTGCCTGCCCACCACAGCTCACTTAGAGCATTAAGGGGCATTATATTGACAGTGAAAACCCCAGCTTCCTTGACTATATTGTAGCTGGACTTGTTTGGAGAAACCACTATCCCGAATAAAGGGGGTCGAACTGAGAGAGGAGTGGCCCATGCAACAGCAATGGCGGCCTTACTATTATCTCTTGGATCATTTGCCGTGACTAAATACGTCGGGTGTGGGCCTGACAATGCGATGAAGGCATTCGTGTCGCATTTAGCTCTCATAGAATTAACCATTGTTAATATACTGATAAGCTCTACGATATGTCGTGAAAATGCAGTTATTGGGGCCTAGATTCCTCAGCCTTTCTGATACGTTCTCGAAGCTCCGCGATTTCCTTATTCCTCTTATCTAGCTCAGCCTTCTTTCGCTGATTTGTCCTTACATAGTCGTCATAGGCATCTGACCACTCTTGTCTGGTTTCACGAAGCTGCCGTTTCAAATGCTCGTACATGATTCTCTTGACATGTACCGTGTTCTTTAGATTGAGTAGGGCAGTGTCCAAGTCTGAGGTGACATTCGAGAGTTCCGATTCAGCTCTCTTCAGCTCGGCACGCAAGTTAAGAATCTCAGTGGGTGATTCCTTGACTGGCCTTTCATCAGTCACAGGTTCATGGACCGATGATACATAATCAGCAACCTCCATTCTTCCTGCAAATGGACTTGCCGGTTCACTAGCTCCTGTTTCACTTGGCTCAGCAGACCCTACAGAACTAGTGTCTGATACAGGCTGAGCTGCTTCAGTTTCAGAAGTCATAATTGTTGTATCGCCCACACCTTCATCAATAGCCGTAGGCCTATCAACCCTGAGTTGGACACGCTCACTCCTTATGGGTCTACCATCTGCTTCGTCAATCATCATCTCGGTGAGCGACTTGAAGGCCTGGTCGATATTCTCACCAGTCAATGCTGATGTTTCGATGAAGATGGATGGAGTATTCATCTTCTCTCCAAATCTCTTGGTGAATGCTTGGCCCTCTTCATATGAAACGGTTTCTTCATTTGTGTGACTTGGTCTAAGATCAATCTTGTTGCCTATAATAATCAGAGGCGGAAGTTTGCCCATGAATCCATGTGCTTCGACAAGCCATTTCGATGCATTGTCGAATGATTCTCTATTTACTACAGAATATGTCAGCAGGAGACCGCTGCATCCTTCATAATATCGTCTACGAAGGCCCTGAAAAAGGGGTTGCCCAGCTATGTCCCATATCAACAGGTAGATAGGAGTCTTTCCCATGACAAAGGTCTTCTGCGCAAAATCCACTCCCAATGTCGCGATGTAACTTCTCTTGAACACACTACCTAGGAATGAGCGACGTATGCTCGTCTTTCCGACAAATCCATCTCCAATCAGGCAGACTTTGAATTGTCGGCGATGTAGTTCAAATGGGATGCGGACTCCCTCCATTCAGGGATGGTGGCGTTATCTATCTTCCAATCTGTTACTTATAGTGATATTTCAGCTGTGTAAATGAGGATTTCGCAATTTTTGGCGTATCACCCCAGTATCACACCAATCTGTACCATTGCTACTCCTCGATTGCTCCTCCAATCTTTCTGAGGTGTTGTCTAAAGGTGAGGGATGGGTCCTTTCTTCTGGCATGAAGATAGCTCTCAAACTGTAATTGCTCACTCAGACTATTTCCATCTCTAATCTTGGCAGACTGGCTCTGCTCTTTCTCCATTATGGCCTTGGCAGCTTCCAACACTCTTGAAACATCCTCATATGGTACAAAGAGAACGCCATCAGGGTCTCCAAACACTACATCTTCTCGGGTCACAGTCAACCCACCAAATCTAGCTAAGTCAAGTGCCTCAGGACTTCGTGGATCGACTCTTTGGGGTCCAGCCGGATAGGTGCCATAACTCATAATTGGAAGCCCGATATCCATCAGCTCCTTTGTGTCTCTGTGAGTGCCCCAGACCACAATTCCTCCGAGTCCACATTCCTTCGCTTCAAGCGCGATGAGGTCGCCAATGCATCCCTCGTCATCCCGACCACCGTTGTCTATTACCAAGACATCCCCCTCATTTGCATCTTCCATGATTTCCAAGAAGATGTCTACACTTCCAAAATGCTGGCATGGAAGCGATCTACCTGCAATTAGCAATCTACTATCAATCAGCTTGATGCCAGGTGGGCCTATTCTCAGAGGAACAGCTAGTCGTATACAGGCATCAGCTATTTGTGGTGTAGAGAGATTTGTGAAGGCCTGGTTGATCTGATCGTTTTTCAATGATGTCACCTCTCATCAGGTCTGTGATGTCTTCGCCTTAGAGTATTGCGTTCCTTGCCTCTTTCCGACTGGGCAAACATTGATACATATTGAACAATCGATGAAGCTATTCTTTGTAGGTCGGCGAACCAACTTCTTCTCTAGTTTCCGCACATCTGCATGAACATCTGGAGAACAAGGACTCTCTGCAGAATATGTCATGCATCTATGAATCGATAGCCTATATGGCTCAATCGCTCTGGTTGGACAAGCAGTGATGCATTTCTCACAATCTCCACACAAATCTTCCTCAAATGGCTCATCAACCTCAAGCTCTGCGGATGTGAGAACAGAAACCAACATTACTCTAGGTCCGAGATTTGGCGTCACTAGTAGAGTGTTCTTTCCTTGAGCACCCAGACCACACCGAACCGCGGTCGTCTTGCAGGGTATTTCAAAAGAAATGAGTGCTTCAAATCCGTTATCTTTCAGATAATCGACGATGAGCTGAGCTTTCCTCCTCATGACCTCATAGCCAATATAGTATGATTCGAATTGCTCATTCTCTGGGTGCATCCCATACCCCTTCCAGTCTTGCGGGTATATGGATAAGCTGAACGAGTCATCCCAGATTTCCTGAGTCATGATGATTACAGATCTAGCCGACTCCAACTCCTCTGAAGGTGTTTTCATCTTTCGAATCTTACCAACCCATCCATAATACAAATCACTGACTCTCTCAGGAGTAGTAATTCCTACATCTGCAAATCCACTACCAAGCGCAAGTTCTTTCAGACTCTCTGTAAGAGTAGACATCTAACGACACCTTTAGCGTCATTCACATCTAATTGCTATTTGATTCTTCAACCGTCATATGACGGCCGTCAAAAATCTGTGTGAAATGCCAAAAGTATCATGAATCAATCTTTGCAGATGCGTGAGATTCAAGAACCTCGTTCATTGCCCCTGTACGGTATCCTGCGACATCGAATGTGACGTACTTGAACCCCACTTGCTTAGCTAGATCATAAATCCTGTCCAGCTTGACCACATCGAACAATTTCTCCCGCTCTTCTCGACCGACCTCTATGCGGACTACATCACCATGGAACCGTGCACGTACGCACTCGATTTCAAAAATCTCCCTCACGTACCGCTCCACTTTGTCTACACGCCTCACCCGGTCTTCTGTTATTTCAGTGCCGTATGGAAACCTACTCGAAAGACAGGCCATTGAAGGTCTTTCTGCAACCGACAAGCCTGCCTTCCTAGCATAATTGCGAATGTCCTCCTTAGTAATGCCATACTCTCTAAAAGGTGAGATGACTCCTGCTTCCTTAAGAGCTAATGCACCTGGACGATGGCCTTTCATGTCACTAGCATTAGTTCCATCCACGACAATATCCATTCCCAACTGTTCTGCAGTATTCAGCCAAACAGAAGC
>JBHLLF010000020.1:0-50865 GCA_048885865.1 Candidatus Hermodarchaeota archaeon | reverse complement strand
GTCACTCCATCGCCTGTTTTTGCGCCTAATATATTCAACCATATACAATGTATCTGGCGTATATACATATACGTATTAAACTATACATAGTCCCTTCTGGCCTACTCCTTCCCGAGAGGAACTAGACTGGTATACTGCTTGATTCGAGGGTCCGTATTCTGTGGTGCAGGAAACCCCCATCTAGCATCTATGTCTCGCCCGCTGAGGTCGAAAACCTGAAAGCTTCCTGAGGACCATGTGAGGGGACTAAAGCCAAGAAGAAGCGTCTGAGTTCTCCAGCTAGTGACAACCATATGTTGATGCATACCAGCAGTTGGCACAACAAGAAACACGTTTGACAACTCCATGAGCAACGAAGTGCTGATTCTGTAGAAGAAGCTATACGTCTTACGATGCTCCTCGGTGCCCTGTTCACGAAGATCATTCAGATAGCGAGTGATTGTTTCATCATGCACTGCAGGATCCATCACATCAGAGAGTTCCTCAACATCTACTACTACTGCGGTTTCAAAGTAGTAGGCAAGAGGAAATTCTGTGATGTGAAAGAGAATGAACTTGTCTTGAGTGATTATATTGTACAGATGTTGGAATATCGCCTGCTTTGAGAATAGCATACTGACATCCAATTTAGCTGGTTCGAACTTTTCGGAGGCTTCAGAAACAACGAGGCGAAACATGTCATCAAGCATATCGCCATCGTAGCCAATACGAACCACATGATAAGGCAATTCGTTTGAATTTGGATCCTTATGCCCTCGATAGGTCAAAAATTCGTTAAAGTCACGCTGAAAGATATCAACCTCATTGTCATTGTCAAGCACAAACAATGATTGACTCGGAGTTCCGAAAGATGAGTGCACCTTGTCATAGGCCTGAAATCTAGCCCTCTTCTCAGGAATGAACTCACTGAAGATGTCAGGATCGTGAGAAGAGTTAGCCAAAGTATTCACACCGCCCGTAATATTGGAAGATTTGTTCTAGTCATTTTCAGGTTGTTGTCGGTCTTGCGCAAGATACGTGCCCAACATGGCTTGATTGCCGCATCTGCCCTGTTTTGGCACTCCCGCACATTCAAGTCGACTCATATATTCTTTACCCACCTCAGGTCAGATGGTATTAAAGAAATGGTGTCCCTCTTCCTAAGAAGCTTGGTGTGATAGATTGTAGGAGAAGGGAGGTCGTTCAGTTTATCAACATGTGTTCATTGGTGTAGCATGGGCGATTCTGATGACACACACATCCAAACTCATCATCGGAAGCTTGAGTCAGATGCTGAAAGGCAAGAAGATTGCATTAGGTGTCACTGGTAGCGTAGCGGCAGTTGAGTGTGTGACCATTTCGAGGCTTTTGATGCGGCATGGTGCAGAGGTGTATCCATTAATGAGTCCAATGGCCCACAAGATAATACATCCTCACTTACTCGAATGGGCGACGGGAAATCCGGTAGTTGTCGAACTCACGGGGCAAATTGAACATGTTGATCTTGCTGGCAAACATGACAAGCATGTAGACCTATATCTAATCGCACCTGCGACTGCAAACACTATCGGCAAGATTGCTAACGGTATAGATGACACTCCAGTGACTACTACTGCTACTTCTGCGATTGGTGCAGGAATCCCTCTTCTAATTGTACCTGCAATGCATCGCTCTATGTATGATCACCCGGGTGTTCTTGAAAACATGGAAAAGCTTAGGAGAATGGGAGTAAAGGTGATGGAATCTAGGATGGAGGAAGCGAAAGCAAAGATTCCCTCACCTGAGGCAATTATTGAACGAGTCATCTCAATGCTCAGCCCGCAAGATCTTGCGGGTAGACACTTCATTGTTACAGCGGGACCAACGAGGGGATGGATAGATAGAGTCAGATTCATCACAAATCCCTCAAGTGGAAGGATGGGGATTGAATTAGCGCGAGAGATAGTCTTCAGGGGCGGTACTGCAGACCTAGTTACCGGTCCTACGGCAGCAGAATCGCCGACTGGGGTAGATGTTGTCAATGTAGAAACTACAGCTGAAATGTTGGAAGCCGTAATGAACTCTCTAAAGAAGACGAAGACTAGCGCCTTTATTTCTGCAGCGGCGGTTCTTGATTATGTCCCACTTGAGAGGGAGGAGAGCAAGATGGCGTCAGGCAAAAGCGAGCTCTTGGTCAAACTCAGACCAACTCCAAAAATCATCGAAGTGGTACGGGACAAATACAAGAAGATGTACATTGTTGGGTTTAAGGTAGAGTCTGAAGTGTCCGATAAAGAGCTAGAGAAACGAGCCAAGGCAAAGATTGACGCAGGAATCTGCGATCTGGTAGTGGCTAATGATGCTCATCGAGAAGGAGTTGCTTTTGGAACTGACACAAACGAAGTGTTAATTGTTGGCTCTGAGGGAGTTGTAAAGAAAGTTCCACTATCTTCGAAGAGAGATGTGGCTAGAGAGATAGTTGACGTTATGATCCAGAGAATGAAATGAGCAGAAGGCCACTATTCGTTGCATTTGGCGTTGCATTCATAGAATCTCTATTAATTTGTCAGCCATTCTTCGCATATCTACGAATATGAGACCCAGCTGAGCATCAGGTCTTGCCAGAACCAGAATGAGCGCATCGTCACCAACTGAAGTCATAAGCGTGTAGCCTTTGTCACCTTTCACATAGATTTCCATAAGACTACCTCTATCTAGTTCATTCGTTGCCTTCTCTCCCAAGGAGAGTATCGCGGCGCTGATGGCTGCAACCATTTCTTGCTCACTCTCGGGCAATGCTGATGAAATGGGAAGTCCATCGAGAGAAACTAGAGCAGCACCTTCTACCCCAGGCACTGTCTCAAAGTCGCGAATAATCTTATTGATGGTATCTACACGGCTGGACATACTGAGGCCTCTGAGCGGTCCTAACGGAGATAGGTCGATTGGCGATGCTATAAAACCTTGCTGTAACAGAGTCACAACATACGAGTATTTTTGCGCATTTTTAGACTCCAAAGAACTCCTTGGGATCGACCTTGGCATCCTCCTTCTTGCGCCGTTCGCGCTCTGCCTTCTGACGACGACGATCCTCCTTCTCACGTTGACGCTCCTCCTTGCTCATGCGCTTCGTCTTCTTGGGTACTCTATCACCACGTCTTCGCCTAGTATAGATTGAGGCTCCAACAATTGCAGCAAACACTCCTCCAACCAATAGCAGTGGCTCCCACGGGAAGGGACGGATAGTCATGAAACTAAGTAGGACAACTGTGAGTGAGTCATATCCGGCTTTTGTACCAGTCAAATACAAACTGTACGTACCAACACGACCTCGTGTCCAATCTTCAGTCAGTGTTATTGTATACAGACCAGATTCTGCTGATGCAACGACCGTGATCTCAGTCGAGTTCAACCATGACTGCAAGCTAACTTGTCCAATACCAACACCGCTGCGAGTCGTGATTTCCAGAGTTATAATGACTCTATCACCCTCCCAAATGATAAGCTGATTTAGACTTGCATCATGAAGGACCAACGATGGCATGCTACTCCACAATGCAGCATTTTCAACTGACTGGTTGCGAGCAGTCCCTGCGGGATGCGTTGTAGTCACCGCAAGCTTTCCTGAACCTACTACTCCTGCAATAATTACAGGATTTGTGCCATCTGTGGCCAGAATTGTCATGTTCTCTGGGAAGGAAGTGAAATGATTCTGATAGTCAATTGCTGATGCCAATACATTTGGCATTGACATAAGTGGATGAGTCGTGTCTTCTATCACAATTGTTGAACCTGAACTTGTGCCAGTTGATAGTACCCAAGGCAGCCAGCTCAGATCACCAGAAACACCCATGATGACAAGGGTGCCACCCTCCTCGACATATCTCTCTAGAATTTGACTCATAGAGGCCAAGTCAGTGGATAGAGATGGAAGCGAACCTGGTTCAACCAAAACAGTGAATCTTAGAGATAGGAGCCACTGAGAGTCTGTGAGATTTGAATCATCATAGAAGTCATGATCTATTGAAAGGTCATCCAGAGTTTGAGGCAGGTAGTCAGTTGTGCCAAAAGCAGCTAAAGCGGGAACTCCCCGCCCCGGCTGATGCCCGTCAAGTGAAATAGAGCTTGGGTCAACAGAAGAGATTCGCGGCGAACTTGTCGGAGAGTAGAGATGTACTTCTGGATCGCCAAAGAGCACTTGCTGGTTTCCATAGTCACGAGGCTCACGACCAATCAACGGGTCAGAATAGTCGTGTGAAACCCTAACTAGGGCATCACTGAGGGCGGAACCTGTTGCGTTGCCACTACATAGAGACTCAGTTATCTGAATTGATAGAGTACCAGCTGGCTGGAAATACACTGTACGGGGAGAAGCAATCACTCCCACAGCCCCATGCTCCATTAGCATGATAGGAAGCCTTGTCCCACCTAGGAGACAGGCTGTCAAGATGACGATTGGAGAACCAATGTTGCCTATTGCAGCCTCCAAATCATCAGTTGTTCTCATCACATGATGCCCGAATTCAGCTTCATAAGCAACTGGGTTCACCAGATGGTCAACGTCCGAAGGACTCTCGCGTGTTGATTCACTGACTTCAAATCCCCAGTTGGCATCCTGATCCCTCAAAGAGAACAGTCCTGGACCACTCGGCCGCGCGGGAGGGTCTCGAGGGCCTTGGGATAGGGTACCATGAGTGCTCATAGACCATAGAGCAAGCTGGGTGTCCACAGTGGCAAAGACTTCATTAGCGCCAACATGAGTGACTACATTGAAATCAGCGTTCTGAAGAGCCGATGTGCTATCTTCAATCTGCCAAATCTCGTATCCATTGAGAAAATTATCTACAAAGGGCGATCCATCTGTATAGGCATAGAATGTTAGCATCGCATCCTCGGCTGAATCAGATGTCAGAAACAGAAATCTATGATGGGCAGCCCTGTTAATCAGGACGGAGGCAAGTGCGGGGTCTCCGGTTGGTATGCGTCCAGCCTGAAAATGACTCTGCAACGATCTGTCGAAACTGACTTTGATGAGCTCTGGTGAAGATACAATTACGACTGATTGCGGACCAGTTGCATTGTATGCACCGCGATCAATGAGAAAGTCTTCAAAATCATTCACAGATTGCCTCATTGAGTAGGTGTTTGGAATTCGCTCATCATACCAGCCATTTTCATTTCTCGTAGTCCATCTAGTTGTGATGTAGATGTCAATATCGGGGCCAACCAGATATGGCGCCCAGGTCTCCTCGGCTCTTGTTGTCAGGTAATTGTCATCTCCACAAAGCGAGAGTATTGGTGCTCCATGAAATGCTGCTGAATATGCAGCAGGTGCAAATACCTCATTCCCATTTCCAAGGGGCACGGTCAATATGATGTCGCTTTCCTCAGAAAGCATCTGAATCCATTGTGTCATAAGAGAATAGCTCTCTAAAGAAGTCAAGAAGGAGAAGGCATCGAGTTCAGTTTCGAGGGCTGTGGTATGAATGTTCGCAGGATCGACCAGAAAGCTGACATTGACACCTAGCCTCTGTACTGCATTAAGTGTGGCCTCTGGAACTGAGTCCTCTGTCACGTAGAGTAGAGGCGCATTCATCAACGATGCAAGAACAGCTCCATTAGCTGCGGATTCGAGATGTGCCTGTAAACCAGAGGGCAATGTTGAAACAACCCAGGATAGATCAACATTATTCTCCTCTTCAGTGGCATCAATCCAGGATATCATAATTGTCCAGTCCCCAGCTGTGGGGTATGGAATTTCCACTGTTTCGCTGCTGAGACCAGCCAAAATGCTGCCTGCAGGAGCCCACTGGACCAACCTACCATTCGGACCAACAAGTGCCAGATTGAGATCTGTTGCAGTGTTATCCCAAGTTATTGTGGCATTGAGCCATTGAGCATCCGATGGAACAGGTACTGTTTGAGTAAAACCTGGATGATACTTCACCTCACAGCTTAGGTCGGTGATTCCGGTTGATAAGCGCTCAACAGCCATGGTCCAAGTCCCATCCTGGGTCTTTGGATACCAGAACTTCAAGGGAACTAAGGTTGCAACATATGACGGATTTCGCTCGAAGTACACCTGACTATAAACTGAGTAGTCTACTATTGCACCGCTGGGATCCCGAAGTTGATGCGTATGCAAGTCACTGCCGGACCAATCGAATGTTCCTTCCATCCAAACTGCAGATGATGGAGGAGTGAATGTTATGTTTTCAATGGACCCATAGTTCACAGATTCACTCGAGGTGTAAGTAGACAAGGCTGCGTCCTGAAATGTGAAGCTTGCTTCTCCAGATGTCACTGAGGGTGCTGGAAAACTGTCCTTAGCCAAGGCGAAGACCGCAATATTGCTTGTAGTCCAATCCATTGCTGCAAGTTGTGCTGCAACCTCTGCAGAGTCAAGCCCTGTAATTCGAGGATATACCTGCACTCCAGTCATGTCCTGAATGCTATCCACAAGAGAGTTGGACAGATCTCCGACACCAATTATCTGGCTAGCACCCCCATCTGGTTCAATATATTCAGCCCAATCACTTACAAACCATTCTTCAGACTGAGAACCTGAGGCCATGATGAGGGGAGATACGTATTGATTTCCTCCGGATAAAAAGACGCTATTCGGAATGCCAGCCATATATGCGAACTCGTCAAAATAAGAGGAGGAATCCCGTCCAACAAAAGTCGCTCTCCTCATTGGAATGGTTTCATTTGGCATACTGCTTAACAATGATTCCTGCAGCGGAGTACGGGTCTCAGTGCTATACAGTGTGCTAGGTGGTGTTACAATTGGCACGAAGAGAGGTACCATGAACAAAATCAACACCAAAACTGCCATTGGCTTTAGCATTCCAGCCTTCAAGGTAGGCACTCCTATCTCTGAATGCAAAATACATCAGAATGTAGCATATAGTGTTTTTTCATGTGGTTGCTTTTGAGAAATGCCAGATGATAATTGCAATAAGACAAGCAAAATAGTGCTACTCGACGAAATCCAGAAGTTCCTCATCAAAGTCGTCATCTGAGTCTTCTGGTTCCTCTTCTTCTTCAGGCAATGCATCGATTATATCATCAATCACTCTTCTCAACCTACGTCTTGTGGACTTGGGTATGTCCCAGAGCTTCTGCTCAGCGCGCTCCACGACTTCTCTTGCGATATCGAAAATCTCTGCGTCCATGTAGTTCTGTGCTGCCTCAGTGAAGTGCTCCGCGGACTTCCTCTGATTCCCGTCCATCTCTGCAATGTCTCCCAATAGAGAGAGTGCATCTGCAATTCCTGCCTTGTCGTCAATTTCACGATAGATTTTGAGAGCCTTTTTGAACTCCTTATCAGCTGACACCCAATCTTCCTTATCCGCGTAGGCGTTCCCAACGTCCATAATAGTACTAGCCACACCCTGTTGATTGTCAACTGTTTTGTAGGCTTTCTGAGCTTTCTTGAACAATGACAGAGCTTGATCGAAATCACCAAGACCATGCTTTGCGAGGGCTAATGCATAGGTGGCATCAGCAGCACCGTCATCGTTGGATGTTTTTTGGAAGAGCTTTATTGCCTTCTCACACGATTTGGAGGCTTCCTCCCATTGCTCAAGATTGATTTGTGCCACTCCGAGGTTGTATAAGGCATCACTGATACCAGCTTCATCCTTCAATCCGGTGTAGATATCCAATGAGTCCTTGAAACAGTTGAGCGCTTCTTCATATTCAGCTACTGACATGTAGATGTTTCCGACTGCGTTGAATATCTTCGCTGCATCATCTTTAGCTCCAGCTTCAAGGGCTGCATTTGCTTGTTCCAACAGCTCAGCTGGGTCGAAATCATCTAGTCCAGTATCTTCATCGCTCAACAGGGACTCACCTTCACTTGAAGAAAGTGGCGGACTCTCTCTCTTTTGAGCCTTTCTGCGTATCACTAACGAGCCATTATCAAGTTGGGATTCTCTAGAAGAGCTCTCACAGCATCCTTGACCTCAAATTGCTCGTCGCCAACCTGCACCTCAAGGAGCTTTCTAAGTTCAAACCTCCGAAGATAGCCGACTGCCTGCTCCCTTTCGACATTGAGTCCCTTCATCAGTTTCGCGAGGCCATTCTTTGACCCGCTATACTCTGCGAATTTAGAGAATACACTACTCCATTGCATCATAGTGAGGAACAGAAGTGTTCTTAGAAGCCTGTCAACGTTTTCGCCAGTCTTCGCGGAACAAGGAATCACCGCTTGACCAGCTAAGAAAGTCATGTTATTGCGAAGTTGGTCCACTGGCCTGGCATCAGGCAAGTCCTGCTTGTTTGCAGCTACAACGCAGGGGACTCCCGGGAGAAAGAATGCAATCTCTCTGAAGAACAACTTGGCTCTCGCGTCGGACTCTGGATCAGCTGAGTCAACAGCAAAGATTATTCCATCTGCGCCCTCACTCAGGATTTTCCTTATGGTTCTGAATCGAAGAAGGCCTGGTGTTCCGAACAGGAACACACTAAGCCCCCCTACGTTGGTAATGCCATGGTCCATGGCAATTGTGGTGCCTCGACGTTCGATATTTATGCATTGGCCATCAGTAATGTGATTCACAATAAGGCTCTTTCCAGATTCGTATGGCCCTGTGACGATAATCTTCATGGAACTGCACCTGTGTTCTTACAGAGGGTTGATTCCTGAGTAAAACTCTGAGTGTTAAATGGTTTGCCGTCTTCTACTTAGTGTGTTATAATTCGCTCCTTATCGTCCACACTTGGAGAATTGAACGGTAAATGGAGACCGGCTGCTTGCAGCAGCAGTCCTCCGCTTTCAGCCCAACAATGGTTTACGAAAGCTGTCATGGGAACTCGGTCTCAATGAACTCTACATCCTCGGCCAGTCTGGCCTCGGGCGCTCCCTTGGGCTTTGCTGATTCGCCAATGGTCCAGCAAGGCAGCCCTTTTCCTCTAAGAATCTCACAGAACTCGTCTACGGTTTCGGGGCGGAGGAAAACTAGCATCCCTCCAGCTGTTTCAGCAGCTAATCCCTCTCTGAGTTTGTGACCAAAGAAAGCAGCCAAATCAAGACTTCCCGGTATGACAGGAACCTGATTTATCTGAACATCTACACCGCTTCTAGTAGCGACAGTGCCAGCATGACCTAAGAGGCCAAAACCTGTAACATCTGTTGCCGCCTGAGCTCCAACCTCCTTCATAGCTTCAGCAACCTCAAGATTACTGAATGTCATGATATTCACTGCAGTTTCCTGTATCTTGTGGAGTTCTTGCTCATTGAACTCAGCAAGAAGAACATCACGTTTCTCATCCTGCAGATCTCTGTATGACCTCATTGCAGATTGGATGCCAAGAGGTTTTGTCAAGACTATTTTGTTGCCAGGTTTGGCTCCATGAGAGTAGATTATTTCGTGTGGTTGAGCAGTGCCAAGACATATACCTCCAAAGACAGGAATGGGGTTCGTTATTGTCTGGCCACCAGTTACACTACTATTGTGGCGCTTCATGAAATCATCCATCCCTTTGAGAACTCCGACAACAATATCCACATTCATCTCTTCGGGATAGCCAATAAAGGCTTGAAGGGATATGAGTTGAGTTGCTCCCATCGCGAAGACGTCATTGGTGGCATTGCAGGCCACAATCTCTCCCTGTATGTGCGGGTCATCATGAATAGGTGTAAAGACATCGACATTTTCGACTATAGCCACCTGGTCGTTGAGGACGCGAACCACAGCATCATCGCCAACCTCACTCGCGCACGAAGTACCTAGCGACAGAATGCCAGTCTTCTCTAGAAGATGGTCTAGATCGTCTTGCTTGACTTTGCAGCTTCATCCATGGGAAGTAACCATTGCAGTCAGTCGCTCCTTATGCACTTGGTACATCGCCTCCAATTATTTGTGGCCATAGGCCCAAAGTGCTTAGTGGATGCCCCAGTAATAAAATGTCTTGTGGGCTGCTTCACAATGCTTATAGCAACATCCAGAAACCTGTCTTGTCAAACAGGAGTGAGAGGTCGTGAATATCAAAAAGCTGTCTGAGAACCTGTTCGAGATTCCTCAAGATACAAAATCATGCATGACTGTACCTGTCAAAATCTATGCTTCTAGTTCTCTTGTCCAGAAGATGAAGCAAGACAAGACATTCGAGCAGGGGGCAAACGTAGCGTGCTTGCCAGGTATATATTCTCACAGCACTATTCTTCCGGATGGCCATCAAGGGTATGGATTTCCAATTGGCGGAGTGGCTGCCATGGACTATGAGAATGGAGTGATATCACCTGGTGGAGTAGGCTATGATATCAATTGTGGCGTTCGTGTGTTAACAACAAATCTGGACGAAGGAGATGTCAGGCCAAAGCTTGGGTCCCTTATAGAAACGCTCTTTCGTGATGTGCCAACTGGAGTAGGAAGAAGCGGTAAAATCCAGCTCGCAGGAATGAGCGGTGTTGATGAGGTCCTTAACAGCGGCGCAGCATGGGCGGTCGAGGAGGGGTATGGGTGGGATGAAGACCTAGACCATATCGAGGCTGGAGGAAATCTCGATATCGCGGATGCGTCAAAGGTTTCACAGCATGCAAAGAAGAGGGGGATGAGCCAGGTAGGAACTCTTGGCTCAGGAAATCACTTCCTCGAGATACAACTCGTCGATGAGATTTATGATGAGCCCGCTGCAAAAGCCATGGGCATCACCAGGAAGGGACAAGTAACAGTCATGATCCATAGCGGCTCAAGGGGACTGGGTCATCAGGTATGCAGTGATTACATCAAGACTATGACGCAGGCCATGGTGAAATACAACATACAAGTCCCAGACAGAGAGCTCTGCAGTGCGCCTACAACATCTCCGGAGGGACAAGCGTACCTCGGTGCAATGAGTGCAGCTGCCAACTTTGCATGGGCCAATAGGCAAACCATGATGCACTGGACACGTGAAGTTTTCACGAAGATCATGGGACAGTCAGCAGAAGACATGGATATGAGGCTGATTTATGACGTTGCTCATAACATGGGAAAGGTAGAGGAGCATGATATTGAAGGGCAGAGAAGAAAGGTTGTTGTGCATCGAAAAGGCGCAACTCGTGCATTCCCTGCAGAGCATCCAGAAACTCCATCCGAATATAAGAGCATAGGACAGCCCGTCTTGATTCCAGGCACAATGGGAACTGCATCCTATATCCTTGTGGGGAACCCAAAGGGCATGGAGCTGACATTTGGCTCAACCGCCCATGGAGCAGGCCGTTTTATGAGTAGAAGTCGAGCCAAGAAGCAATTCTATGGGAAGGAGATTCAAAGCAGTCTTGCACAAGAAGGCATCATCGTGAAAGCTGCAAAGGGAATAGTGATTGCAGAAGAAGCTCCAGGCGCCTACAAAGATGTAGATGAAGTTGTAAGGGTTTCTGACTCAGTCGGAATCGCTACCAAGGCTGTGAGACTTCGTCCGATTGGCGTCATCAAGGGCTAAATCGTTACTGCGTTCCTTTGAGGCAATATCCACTAGGACTAGTGCGATTCCAATTAGAATCACACCAAAGCCAATCATAGTGAGCGCGGTTGGAATTTCGCCAAGAAAAATCACTGCGAGTAGTGTAGCACCAATCGGCTCGCCTAGCACAGCAGATGACACCACGTAGGCGGGCACCAAAGTGAGCAGGTAATTGTTTACGGAATGTCCTAGCGCGGTGGGAAAGATAGCAAGTGCCAGAAATATGATGACTTCACGTGGGTCAAAGACAAGAACATTTAGCCCCATTGCCATGCAAAGAGGCAGTGTGGTAATTGCCGCGCTAAGATAAACGACCGAGGTGTACACGGTAATGGGCAAGCCCTCAGCATATCTCCGTCCACCTATGAAGTAAACTGCTAGAAAGAAAGCACTAAGCAATGCAAGAGCATCGCCAGCAAGTGCGCCAAATCCTTCGGATATAAGGTCATTCCAAGCAAGAAGGATTGCACCTCCCACTGCCACCAGAACTCCTGCCCATGATTTCCTTCTCAGCGATTCACCGAGAACTAGCGTGGAAAAGATAGCTGTGAAAATTGGTGAGGCGTTCACAAGGACTACACTTGCGGCAACGGTAGTCATGAACAGAGATGTAAACCAAGTGGAGAAGTGAAAAGAAAGAACAATGCCGATGGCGGCCAACCAAAACCAAGTTGTCTTGAGTTTCGATCCCCGAAACGCTTTGAGGTCCCCTCTGACTGCTCCGACACCTGCCATGATTATTGAGCCATAGAGTGTTCTCCAGAAGACGATTACCAAGGGAGGGGAGAGAATTGGATTGGTGAATCTAATTAGTATGCTTGCGCTCGAAACCATTGAAACAGCAAGAATCAGGAGCAGAACAGTGCGTGAATTGATGCCTGACTCAATCCTTGGCTGCTCAATCATCTCAAAATCACTCTCAGGTTGTCATTGAGTTGCACGAAACACAGCGAAGTTGATCCTTGGATACTTCAACGACCTGAGAATCGCAAATGGGACAATCATCAACAATGAGGTTAGCATAGTCAATTCTGCCCAGCACTTGAGTCACGTCATCGATATCTAGATAATTGAAGAGTGCCTTCCCTGGTGCCCCTTCAACCATTTTTGATAGACGGCCAGATGTGGAGTCAAAGAACAGAAGGATTGGCTTTGATAGCTCGATTGCTAACATAATCTCCATTCCAACACCATGTGAAGGACTTGAAACTTCTGCGACAAGAAGATCGCAGGCACGCACATTGCGAACATCGCGTTCATAGATTTCTTCTGCATTTGCAGGAGGGTAGAATTGAGGGGCAAAGACCTCAACGCCTTTCTCTTCGAGCAGGTCAATGACAACTCTATAGAAATCATCGCGCCTATCTTCAGTATGGATTATCGGACCAGATAGATATGCCAAGGTCATCTTTGACTTCACCACAGTACACAATTGCGACCTATTCGCTTATCTCATCAGTCGGCGTCCTTTTTCTTAGTTCTGAAATGGATGGAAGGGACTCGTCATCTTCTATGATTTCAAACCGTCCGGAGTGCCCAAGTGAGAGCTGCATTTTGCCCTGCCACTCCTTAGCCCAGCCGTCAGTAATTTTGATGACTAATCCGGCAGAAAGCGCGGCGCCTTGACCAAAGCCCCATAGACTTAGAATAGTAGTTCCTGTATGGTCAGCTACAAGGACCTCAGTGAGCTGTGTCTTGCGGCCTCCTCGGGCTCGAACAATGCGGGGAGGCGCAACTGAAACTACCCTCACAATTAGGTCAGATACATTCTTTCCTATCTCGACTTCATTCAATTTCAAATACTACTACCTCGCAGTGACCATAGTGAATGGAATGCATTACAAGATGGATATACAGTAGCAGTTGAGTCTTGCGATAGTCGTATTGATTGGACAGTAGGCGCTATTAATCAGATTCATCGGACTCATCATCTGTGGTGATACCTAGAATCGCATCAATCTCATGGATGGCATCCAGATCCACTGAATCCATTTCATCAGATTCATCGTCATCATCTCGCCTTGAAGGTTCAGAAACCCCCAGAAACATGGCCAATTCCCTCTTCGAGTCCTCGTCAAGGTCCTTTTCGATTTCTCCTTCTTCGCCTTCGGGAGGAAGAACTTCATCGTGAGAGAAGGCTTCTAACGCAGTATCAAGCTCTTCTTTTGATACCTTCTCAATCTCAGCACTGATTAGTTCGTCAGCCTCCAAAGCGTCAAAGATAAGATCGATGGCCATTTGGCGCCCATTGTCCTGAGGAACAGCGACTTCCTCTTTAGATGGCGCATCAGCAACAAATTCAATGTCCACCTGATTAGCTGTTTCCGAGATTGGTTCACCCTCAATTTCCACGATTTCGATTTCTTCCTCGGGCGGCTCACCTGCCTCTTCAGGAATCTCTTCTTCCTCAACCACTTCAGTTGTGACTTCATCAGTTTCCTCCAGTTCAAGGACTTTCAGAGGCTCCGCTTCTACAGGTTCAACTTCGGCTATCTCTTCTGCCCCTGGTTCGCCCTCTTCAGCACCTTCATCTTGTGGGGCTTCAATTGGCTCGGTTTCTGCAGGTTCAACCTCCTGTGATGGTACTTCATCAATCTCCTCAACAACTTCTTCGATTATCTCGTAATCCTCTCCATCCTCTATTACGTGACCATCTTCGTCGACCAGAATCTCCTCAATTACCTCAACTTCCTCGTAGTCCTCATCCTCTTCCTGCAAACGCGCAGCCCTTGCTTCCACTTCTGCAATGGCATCCTCAGTTGCTTCGTCTGTAAATCTAAGAAGCTGTCTCGCTGGTAGGTCAGGTAGGGCTACGCCAACATATGTTGCAGCAGCATTCATGAGAATCCGTAGCATCTCATCGCGTCTACCCTTATCTATAGCAACCATTGGATAGGTAGGAACTCCGAGGATTTTCTGTACAACTTCAGGTTTCATCACATTGGGCTTGTCCTGTTTGTTCGCGATTGCAAACAGAGGCACTTTGGGAGCATCCCTTCTAATCAGTTTGAGAATATCTTTGCTGATGATGACATTACGTAGAGATGAGTCACAGACCAAGAAAATCACATCGGCGCCGTGGAAGTAGAAACGCCATAGTTTTCTGAAGCGTTCCTGACCTGCGAAATCCCATAGAACCAGAGAATAATTCCCAAAGCGGATATTCTCCACTGTTTCCAGGTTCAGAGCGATTGTTGGCACATACTGGGTTGGTGGTGTGTCTCCTAGAAGCAGATGTAGAGTGGTTGTTTTCCCGACACCGCCCTCACCGACCAATGCTATCTTGAGTTTGGTAATTATTGATGATTCAATTACAAATTGGTATTCGTTTACCATAGTCTGTAGGCCAGACTGAAGGATGCGACTCTTGATAGCTGTCGCTCCATCTCGCAGCTTGTCCGCAATTGCTCGTTCATCCTCTTGCGCATCTGTCACGTAGACCAGCAAGAGGTCCTCGACTACTTCAATCGCCATGTACTTGTTGTCATCAATTACAAGTGGTAGCTCGGTGAAACTATCAGGGGAAGATTCCTGAATCTCACTTCTTGTCCCTAGAAACTCACGAATTTCGCCTTCTGGAACATCGATTGGCCAGTACTTTGAACTTGCAAGAATCTGGCTTGTGGATATGCGTATCAGGTAGGTCTTGATGATCAACTAGGTTTCACCATCTAATTGGCAAATCACGATATATTTCCGGTACTAAGTCTAGGTTTGAATGCTATTTTAAAGCATTCACGGTCAACCCTTCGTATTGGGGATTGCATCGGCTTATACAGGATTCTAACGTGGCAGAAGCAAATAGATTATGTTGGGACGCAGAGGCTCGCTAGGCGATCCTCCGCATCCGTCGGGCCTTCAGGCCGAACGCACGCGAAAATTCTCTTTGCGCAAGTATTGTTTGCAAGGGGATTCATCCTCTTGAAGCGCAGGCTCCAAGAGTCCAATGCTAGAACTCGTAAGGGACCGTGTGTTGTGAATGCGAGTTCTTTTGACGGGGAAGTCGTGCGTTCCGCGACAAAGGCAGCCTACACCATAGAGTGCAGACCAATCGACACTTTGATGATGCAACATAAGAAGCTTTCTGGTTTCCGAAATAACGAAAAGACGGTTCATAGACGGTTAGTGGCCCCAAAAAAGGGCTCCTTTAGTAAAACAGCATATACTGTCGGTTATAAGGTACGAAACGGATTAGGAGCCTCCATCTACCGTGGAAAGTTATCCCTCAGAAGTCGAAGGTGGTGATGAACCATCTCCATCGCCTTTGTATCATCAGGAGTCTTCTCCAGCTCAGTGACCAATGTCTGGAGGAAGTATTCAGGGAAGAAGAGCCTCACACGAATATCATTGAGAAGGAACAGCCATTTGTCATATTCTCCAGATGCTCCCTTTCTTCTTCGTTCTGAAACTACTCTATACTTCTTCAATGTCTGAATGGCCTGCTTTAGTTCCTTCGGAGGAATGCCCAAGGTGGCTTCGAGCTCCGAGATGTTTACGGGTCTACGTCTGAGCTCATTTAGAGTGTCATAGCAGTCTGGATCTGCAAGAATAGATGCCACGGATACTGTATCCTCCGGTGTCTTCTGCCATTCTGTAAGGAACTCAAGCACTTCTGACTTGTATTCCGCAGTGAGCTCAGGATCAAGCACAGATCCTGCAGATTCCATTGAGAGCAATGGTGGAGCACGAAACACCTCAAGATCCTTTATCATGAATACACAGGTTCGACCGATTTCATCGACCCATTCACTCTTTACGAGACCTAGCTCTTCAAATGGAGCGATAATTGAATCGACTGACACACTAGGTAGACCCGTGACCATCTTGAGCCATTCCTCAAGGTCCTCTTTGGAGATGCCTCCCTTCCAAAGTTTTGGAAAGACCGCGCGTGAAATCTCATCCGAAAAGAGACGGGCAAGTCTGGATTCATCAGTCATGCCGGCGAGTCGTATAATTCGCCTGTATGTATTGTCGAGCTCCGTCTTGAGCTCTGCATCGGTCATCGCCACGACAGCATTCGTTAGCGGCGATACAATTGAAGTGATTGCAGCCTCATAGATCTTCGGATCCTCAGAGGGGGTTAGAAGCAAACTGATACAGTATTGCTCCTCCTCTCTTACAATCCCAGTATAATAGGAGGCAACATTATACTCTTCTCCTCCAATGCGAACACTGAGGGATGAGAAACCAGCTGTGGCGTCACCCATAGCGTGCGAGGTAAATATCCTCATGATCTCGGTGTTCAAGTCTTCTCGGTAATAGTCCGCGAAGTCGGCTGGAACCTTGGCCTTCAGCACTGCGCCGATTTTGCTGTCCCAGTCGATCAAGAGCATGGCAACGGGCATTTTTCTATCTCCGGTCCCTGTATAGACTGGTCTATAGGAGCTAGTCTGAGACGTTCAGCGGTGAGTGCCTAAAAAAGCTTGTCACTAGATGCTCCGCATAACTCTTTGGGGCCCCCTTTTGGAGCCATTTGGAACTCAACTTTCACCATTTTTCTGCTTCTGGATGTAGTCCGTGATATGATAATGTACCTCGGCTGTCACGAGCTCTATTGATCTTGTTGCGTCAATGAACACCAAATTGCCTATGTCCTCCTCGGTCATCTCAAGGTATGCCTTTCGAACCCTGACCAAGCGGTCATATTGCTCAAACTGTACATTGAGCCGGCCCTTTCGTTCACTGACTCTTTTCAAACCCATTTCAATTGGGACATCAAGTATGAACACGATGTCCGGTTCTGGAGCTGATATCTCCTCTCGATTCCGCTTCAAGATGTCCTTCCAATGCAACCCAGTGCTTGCGGACTGATAGGCTCCTGTTGCAAAGAAATACCTGTCCATGAGGATAATCTTCCCTGATTCTAGAGCCGGTAGAATACGATTTTGGACATGCCATTCTCTGTCCCGAATAAACAACTCCAGCTCTTCTTCTGGGGTGAGTTCACCCTTGACGGAACGAGCACGAATCTCTTGACCCCAATCGCTCTCGTCTGTTGGCTCTCTTAGCCTTTTTACGTCATAGCCCTCGTCGATCATTACATCAACTAATCGGTCACATACAGCTGTCTTTCCAGCACCATCTACACCCTCCAAGACAAAAAGCATACCTTTCACAGCTGAGATTTCTCCTACGTCATGCATTAGAGTCCCGGGCTCATTACAGTATTAGATGCTTCGGTGACGTAATATATCCAGACAACACATTCTACTCACATGTGAGTAGCTTCCTATCGCCATACAATGTTTATTAGGAACGTGAATCAGTATTCATGTGAGGACCAAAGGGGATCTCAAGGTATTTTCTCGACGTGGACACTCGAGGTGAGAAATCGGTAGGGCATCCCCCTCCCATGTAACAAACTGCGATAGCGACTTGCGTCCAACCGCGTTCGTTCGTTCTTTGGGTCCCCTTTATAGGGGGGCCAAGGTCCCCTTGCAGAGTTCTCATGCCCCCGATTCGCTATTCCGAGTGTCCTCGACCCCGTTCGGATCTAGAGTAAATCAGCAATGTTTATTACATAATCATCGTAGGATAGGTTAACCTATCCTAGGGATTGAGTAAGCTTGAACCGTCTGAGAATATTGATGCTTGTAATTGCATTAATTGTGATTCCAGTTGACGCTTCAAGCCACAGTGTAGCCATCTCGCACAATCTTAGATCAAATGCTAGTGGCGTGTCACTGCACATCGACTATGGTAATGGGACCACATCAACATATACCGAGGTTGAAGGACCAACTGTTCTTAATATCACCGAATCCGTGGCAATAGTTGGGGTGGACTGGACCGGCGATCTTGCCTTTGTATATTCCATCAATGGAGTGTCAAGCAAGGAAGAAACAGGACTCTGGTGGCAGTTCTGGGTCAATGGTGAATTCTCTTCAGTTGCAGCTAACTTCTACGAAGTTCAGGACAATGATACGATAGTCTGGCGATTCACAGATTCCCAAGTGGAACCTCCATCAACCACACCGGCCGATGGCTTTGAACAGTATGCACCACTCGCTGTTGCGTCCGCTGGACTTGGATCTTTGGGAATAGGTTTCTTGGTAGCCCTCTACCTAATGAGAAGAAGGAACTGATGACATATATGAAGAAACATGCCATTCCATTCGTTCTTATTGTGCTCTTCTTCATTGCGCCAGCTGCAGGAGCCCCAACTGATTATAGTCCAAATCTCGTGCCAAGGGATTCTGTCCCCACTAGAATCACTTGGAATGTGATAGAAGCTCCTGAAGTGGCGTTTTCCCTGTGGTTCTCAGGGACAGGGAATTGGCTGGCTCAGGAAGGTAGTCAGATGACATTCAATATAACCGGTATCAATGGAGACGTAGAAGGGCAATTGGAACTTGGTAATGTGACCTTGACAGCAAATGACACAGACATAGCCAAGGATCTAACTCTGGGCGTGTGGGGTCTCACTCCCTGGCATCCAGGCCTAGTAGTGAAAATTGGAGATAGCAACTTTGAGAGTCTGAACCAAACGGCATTCGCTGCTGCTGAGAGAGTTGCGGGCAACTATCTTAATGGCACACTGGTGTCATCTTTTGAACCGGTGGAGTCCAATGGAGTACTGTATGATTGTATCGTCTTTGAGTATGAACAGGATCCTACGGGCTTTGGCGAACCGCAAATGACCTCTCTTGCCTATGATACTGAAACGGGAGTTCTTGTAAAAGCTAACACCAGTTACTCGTTTGGGACTCCCTATACTCTGATTCTTGAGCTTGAAGGAATTCATATACCCACAGAAGACCCAGTTTTGCTCTGGGTGGCAGTAGCGATCGCTGGAGTGGTCCTAATTATGATTGCCGTTGCTATTAGAACCAGAAAATAGATTGGAGTTGTGTAGAATTGCAGTTGGAGATCAATCGGCAGGTTTCGATAACACGAAGCCGCCAGGTCGCCATAACTGCAATCATGACTGCGCTCGCGCTGGTGGGAAACTATGTCTTTGTTGCTATACCCAATGTAGAACTCGGGTCAGGGATTCTCTTTGTGACCGCGTATCTATTTGGATTTCAGACTGGTGCCTTATGTGCAGTGCTAATGGCGGTTATTTTTGGATCCATTAATCCTTGGGGAGGGCTCATTCCTCAAATCTGGATAACACAAGTAATTGGCTGGGTGTATATAACAGCCGCTGGTGCACTCATGGGGAGAAACAGAAGTGGTAGCAAGCACTCAATTAGAGAGATTTGGCTACTTGGCTTTACAGGGGCATTCCTGACGTTCTTCTTTGATATGCTCACTAATCTTGGATATTCATGGGCATTTGGCATTCCCTATTGGCTTGCTATTGTATCAGGATTGCCTTTCATGGCTGTTCATGTAGCATCAAATGCCATAATCTTTGGAGCTGTGACTCCCCGGCTGGACTTTATTGTCCGGAGTCAATTTTCGTCACTAATATGGAATACTGAAGCAGAAATTTCGGGGCTGAGCGAAGAGTAAAAAGTGAGCCTGGATAGAAGAATTTGGAGCGGCCTGGCGTGTCTTGGAAAGAGAAATTCATTCAACTTGTAGGAGCAGCAGATGGCAGAGTGGCTCCCGCATTTGGACCTCATCATGCAGCAGTTGCTTTGGTGATGATTGGACGTGGACAACCACTCGGGAGATATGAACTCTGTCAGAATCTTTCCGTGGGAGAAGGAAGTGCGCGAACTCTTTTGAAACGTCTAACAGAATATGGGTATATATCTCCAGAGGGAAAGCAGGGGCAGAGGTTGACTGATAGAGGACAGGAGTTGTTTGATGAAATCGCTAGGGAAGTTCCTATAGGCCTATTCCTTGATGCATCAGCTCTTGTCATGTATAAGAATGCATACGCAAATCTCGTTAGAAACAAAGGAGATGATGTGAAGGACGGGATCCGGCAGAGAGATGAAGCTATCATTCAAGGAGGAGGGTATGATAGTGCAGGAGCTACTACTCTGATTATGAGAAACGGCTCCATCGTCATGCCACCTGATGACTTTCACACACTCATCGAATATGAGAGAGAAACTCTTCTAATTCTTGAGAGCTTAAGACCTGAAGAAAATGATGTCATCATCATTGGGTCAGCAGATGATCCCAATCTTGCACGCGAAGTCTCAATGGCGGCTGTTATGACACTTTTCTGAGAGGAATCAATATGCAGATGGACCTGTTTGGGAATGTCCCTGAAGTTGTGATTGATGTCCACGAAACAGGCGGAAAGCGAACAAATGCTGTCAAACAGCTTATGAGCATGCTTGACAAGGAAGAGATTTCCTACACTGTGGAGAAGATACCTATTGGAGACGTTTTGGGACCTGAGGGAATTGCAATAGAAAGAAAGACAGTGTCTGATCTTGTCAACACCCTAAAAGGCAGTGCAGCTGGAGTGCCCCGATTTACAAAGCAAATGGATGCGCTGCTAGAGTACGACAAGCCATATCTTCTGATTGAGAATATTCTAGCAATTCGACGAGACCCCTTGAAGGGCTGTGTGTATGTACCATTCAAAACGAAGCAGACAAAGGGTAAACCATATGTCATCACCATGGAAAGGGCGAGCTATATTCACCCAAGTTCTCTGGATGCCCTAATTGAAAGCGTCAGGGAGAGAGGAATTCAGATAATCTCTGGGTTTAACGCGTCGCATTCAGCAGGCCTACTATTTGGCATTATTACAGAACAGACTGAGAGCGAGAAAGGAAAGGGAAAAAGACTTCCAGTAATCAGAACTCGAAAAGGACTAGACTCGGTCGAAGATGAACAGGAGTTCTTCGTCGCGGGATTCCCTGGAATCAATGTAGTTCGGGCACGTAGTCTGCTAGAGAAATTTGGATCCCCCTTTGAGGTGGTCACTAGAACCGACGAATGGACCAAATTGCCCGGAATAGGACCGAAGACGGTTGTAACTGCAAAGAAATTGCTCTACACAGACTATGTACCGCCTAAGGACGATGATGAGGTAAAAGCAGAAGAAAAGGACTAGCTCGTAAGTTTTAAAAAGTGAAACTATTCTATGACTATAGAATACCTAGGAGAAAGGTGTAATCTCATGGGAGACGTTCGCATTGCCATTGCAGGACTTGGAAACTGCGCATCTGCATTGATCCAGGGAGTGCATTATTACAAAGACGCAAAGGCCGAAGATGAAGTACCAGGCCTGATGCATGTTGATTTCGGAGGATACTTCCCCAAAGATTTGAAGTTCGTGGCAGCTTTTGAAGCAAATAGGAGAAAAATCGGAAAGGACATCGCAGACGCAATATGGGAAGAGCCAAACTGCTGTGTGCCCTTCTATCGTGATGTCCCAAAGACGGGTGTGAAAGTCCTGCCAGGACCGATTTCTGATGGAGTAGCGCCACATATGAGAGAATCGTTCTTCGCTTATGACGAGAACGAGATGGAATCTGTCGATGTTGCTGAGGAGCTTAGAAGGTCCAAAGCAGATATGTTAGTTTCATATCTTCCTGTCGGCAGTGCAGAAGCTGCGAGAATCTACGCAGATGCGGCGATTGAAGCGGAAGTCGGTTTTGTGAATGCATTTCCTGAATTCATCGTTTCTGATCCGAATAGCCCCCACGCTCAAGCCTTTGAAAAGAAAGGAATTCCTGCTGCAGGAGATGATATTAAGAGCCAGCTTGGCGCCACTATTCTGCACCGTGTCCTAGCTCAACTCTTTGACAAGAGGGGTTTAATCCTCCAAAACACGTACCAGCTAAACATAGGCGGAAACACAGACTTTGAGAATATGCAGGTCGAGAACAGACTTCAATCCAAGAGAATCAGTAAGACCGAGGCAGTCACAAGTTGTGTTGAGTATGAACTACCTACAAAGATTGGGCCCAGTGACTATGTCCCGTTCCTTGAGGACAACAAGGTATGCTACATCAGTATGCGCTCCAAGGCTTTTGGCGACCTGCCAATAGACCTTGACCTGAAGCTTTCTGTGCAAGATTCGCCAAACTCAGCAGGAGTAATAATCGATGTTGCCAGAGCTGTCAAGATAGCTCTGGATCGTGGAGTCGGCGGCGAACTCTCAAGCATCAGCTCCTATAGCTTCAAACATCCAAGATACCAGATAGATGATTTTGAAGCAAGAAAGCGCGTCGATGAGTTCATCGAAGGAAAGCGCGAGAGATAGAATAAATAGATGATGGAATCCATCTGGTCCAGCTTATACGTACTGGACCAGATAGCTCTTCCAAGAACTAGAGTTCAGTAAAGCTCTTGACAGTCTTCTCATCGAGTCTCTTTATCACTTCGACAAGAAGCTCCACAGCATTCTCGACATCTGATAAATCAAGCATTCCATGATGAGAATGAATATGTCTCGTTGGAATTCCGATGAATAGCGAGGGGGCACCCATTCCTGTAATATGGATAATTCCGGCATCAGTTCCTCCAGACTTCAGAAATGCTGGTTGATGTCTGACACCTCTCTCCTCTGCAATATTCAAGACGAACTGACGGAATTTCGGATTTGGTATCATTGATCCATCTCCGGCGGAAATTGCCACGCCTTTGCCCATCTTCTGAACAAGACCCTTGACTCCAGGCACATCACCAGAAATATCGACATCAAGCGCAAATCCGATATCTGGTAGAAGCATCTGGGCAGCTGTTCTTGCTCCTCTCAGTCCAACCTCCTCTTGAGTCGTGGATACTGCATAGACAATGTTTGGATGCGAGATGTCCTCCTCAGAGAGTCTTCTTAAAACCTCCAGCGCTATAAAGACTCCAATCCGATCATCGAATGCTTTTGCCACCGCTAGAGTGACTTCTCTTCCTTCTTCATCTGCATCTTTGTCGTCTTCGCTCTTCTTCACCCTCCGCTTTCGTTCCATTATCCTGAAAATGGAATTTGGCACACCTGGATCACCAACTCTAATTCCTAGTTCCTTCACCTCTTTGGGTGAGTTGCAGCCGATGTCAATGAACATCTTCTCCTTGGTTACCACCTTGGAACGTTCTTCAGGACCCAAAACATGAGGCGGAGGAGCTCCTATGACACCGGTGATTTTCTTGTCTCCTTGGGAAGGTTTGATTATGACCTCTTGTGTGAGTAGAGTTTGATCCCACCAACCTCCTAGTTGATGAAAACGGAGAAATCCATTCTTATCAATCTCTGTTATCACAAAGCCAATTTCGTCAACGTGCCCAGCCAACATGATTTTGGGGCCTTTGTCCCCTCTACGGAAGACAACCGAACCCATTCGGTCATAAAGAACCTCATCGGCGTACTTGGCCCCGTAATCCCTAGCAATCTTCTGTGCCTCATGCTCATGGCCACTTGGCCCGAACGAATTGCATAAGGCTTCTAGGAGTTTGACATCAAGCTTTTTTCCTGCCATTGAACTCACTTCAGAATAGTTCCTGTAGAATGAGGCTCCCGGGATTTGAATTGGGTATAGTAGTTTCGGTCCATGCACGAGAGACGATAAACCTGCTAAATACTCGATTTAGCGAGCAGACTGAATGCTTCTTCCACGTTTTGACCAGTCAATGCGCTGGTTTCTAGGTAGGCGACCAGATTGTGTTCTTCAGCAAATTGCATGCCCATCTCAGTTGTGATTATGCGTTCGTTTGCAAGATCAACCTTGTTGGCAAGGAGGATTATGGGAATCCTTTCACCCAAGGCATTTTCCGTTTCCTCAATCCATTTGGGAAGCTCAATGTAAGTACTCTTTCTTGTTGTGTCAAAAACAAGCAGTGCTCCTTTCGACCCTCTATAGTAGCTTCCACGTATGAAATCGAATCGCTGCTGTCCAGCCAAGTCCCACACCAAAAGTTTGACTACAACAGAGTTGCCGTTGTTATCTGGAACAGCCACGGTCTTCACTGCAAACTGCGAACCAATGGTTACGATATACTGCTCGGAGAATTTCTGCGTTAGAAAACGATTTACGAGTGCGGTCTTGCCACTGCCACCAGCTCCAATCATGACAACCTTGCGCATGAAATCAAATTCTGCAGCTTTAGTCAAGTTGGTCCCTCGCGAGATCGATCATACTAGTGCATATCTCAGCAGTGCACAATCCGTGAATCAGTGAGAGCTGGGCTTTGACCATATTTAGCCTTTTATGGCATTTAATGGAGTGCCAAACCCATTCTCATATCAAAATAGGTTGGCGCCCTATTCATTTTTTCTAGTCTTAGTCTGGAAGAGATTATAACAGGTATTACCGGGGTCGTACCTGTCGGGAGGACAACGCAGCATGCGGCTAATTACTGTCAAGATGAGTGAGATTTATGCGGACGGATTGGACAAGCTGGTTGAGATTGGCATGTATCCCTCCAGGAGCGAGGCAATCAGAGTTGCAATCCGTGACCTATTGCGTCGCGAGCTGTGGCCAAGAGATGGAGGACCCCTCTTGAGGGACGATGACACCGAGTCCGGATGAGTTCTATTCCCCCACAAAACACAAATTAGTATAAATCTGTGAATCAAATCACACAGGGCGTACAGTCGGAGGTTTCACGCCATTGAATCTCAGAGTTCTTTTCAAGAGTATAAAATTCGCTTTCCGCGCCAAGAGACGTGTGTTTACTTTCATTGTAATCTATGCGTTTCTTATTGTAATGGTGTCACGCGGACTGGCCTCGGGAGTAGATCAACTCCTTTGGCTCTTTGCCGCATTTGTGTTGGCAACATTATATGCAGTCCTGATTGCACAGTCTAGGGCGAAGGATATCGCGATTCTCAAATGTGTTTCATGGAATAATAATGACATATTCCTAATCATGGTTGGAGAAGTGGTTCTTGTATCACTCTCGGCATTTCTATTGGTGTTTCAAATAAGTGTCGAACTGCTGGGTTTAGTGGCTTACTTCGAGCCATTGTTTGACACAGGTTTTCTCGATGGTCTGCAGGCATTGCTCGCAGTTCCCCTTGGGGACCTCATGGTTACTCTATTTGTTATTGTGGTATTGCAGCTACCGGGCTTATACCTGGCGCAACGTAGAGCCATGATGATTGCACCAATGAGAGCACTGAGGGAGGAATGAATATGGCAAATGCAATAATCCAACTCGAAGATGTAAACAAGGAGTTTGGCAAGGGAAAAAACACTGTTGCTGCGCTAAAGGACATCAATCTTGAGATCCAACAAGGTGAATTCATAGCTGTTGTCGGACCGTCAGGCTGCGGAAAATCAACATTGCTTCATGTTATGGCAGGTCTTGAACAACCGACAACAGGAAGAGTCCTTCTAGATGCTGTTGATGTCACTCTAATTAGTGAGAGGGATCTCCCTAAGGTGAGGGCTCAAAAGATAGGGTTCGTCTTTCAGGCCTTCCTTCTCATCGAGGATCTCACCGCATATGAGAATGTTGAATCAGTCCTCTGGCCAAATGAAGAGCTGACAAAAGAAACCCAAGAGAAGATGGCTCTGGAAGTTCTCCGAGATGTTGACATGCTCGAGAGAAGGGATCACTTTCCGCGTCAGATGAGCGGCGGCGAACAACAGCGCGTGGCAATTGCGAGGGCTCTAGTAAACAGGCCTCCAATTCTATTCTGTGATGAACCCACCGGAAATCTAGACAGCAAGATAGGCGACAGCATCATGAAGGATATCGCGAATCTTGCCAGAGAAAAGAATATGACAGTCGTCTTGGTCACACATAATGAGGACCTGACCAAGTACGCTAAACGCGTTCTTCGCATGAAGGATGGAGCTATAAGGTAGTCTTCACAGATTGTAGTGCCTTGACCTGGCTGAACCAAAGCTTAAGATGCATAATCAGCCAGGTTTGTACATCTTTTTGGAGCACACCAATATGCAAAAGGCCGACTGTAGCAAGCAAGAGGAACTCGCTGAAAAGAAAGCTGCAGAGGGTCTAAATGAGGAGGCGACGGATCTCTTTGCTTCAGCCGCAGAATGTTGGAGACGTTGGGAGTCTTTTGCTCGAGCTGCCAATTGCTTCGAACGTGCATACGAGCACGCAATGCTAGCCCACAGGTATTCAAGGGCAGCTAATGTCATGATTGAAGGAGGGTATTCGTGGATTAAAGAGGGTCATCATGACAAATTTGAGATTGACTGCCAGATAGCATCGGAAGCATACATCCTAGCTGCTGAAAACGAAAAGGACCCATCGTATTTTGTGGAGGGGTCATTATGCGCTATAACCGGTGGCGATATTGAACTAGCAAAGCAGCTTATACATGCAGCTGCTGAAACTACGAAGGGCCAGATTAGAGAGCTGATCATCTTTGCATTGATGTTGAGCGAATATCACTTCGGAGATGCAGACCTCTATATCGAAGAAGTTCTGCAAACAGCGGTTGACAGGAATACTGTCCGCAAGGCGCATCAATACCTCTACCTGATTCTTACTGGTTTCATTCGCACATCATTGGAATCAGAGGCAGCTGTTACAATGACAAGTCTGGTTGAAAGTACTGGCATGAAAGAAGCGAAACTAGCAAAATTGGTGAGGAAGGGCATTCAGGAAGGACTGATTCCTGCATACTATGATGCCGACTCGAGGGAGCTTGTTGTAGATACTGATAGATACGATGTCTCTGCACTCGCAGAAAGAAAAGGCCCAATCATGAGCAGGGACCTAGATGACCCTGGTGCATGGGACCTCGATTTGGGGGAGTGAGCGTTACTGCAACATCCGATTAACATTGATATTCGAATCATAGCATGATTGAAGCTGCATTCGCTGGCTTCACTAACTGAGGGAGCAGCAAACGTTTTTAGTACGATTGCAGATTCTCAATCGCCGGCTCCTATTGCAAAGGTGGTTTAGATGGCTGAAGGCCTAAAGTGGTTGCAGTGCCCCGTCTGTAAGAAGACAATTTCTTGGAAAGTTCCAGACCAGGCACTCAAGAAAGTCACACGCTTTCCGGTGGCTATAGTCGTCAAACACGATGACCACAATTTGGTCTGTTATGTTGATAGTCATCTGCAACTCGCAGACACTGAGGTTGCAGCCGCCTATATAGAAGGCAAATCAAAAGATGAGGATTGACTGTCCAAATCTGTTTTTCACTCCAGACCATTGTCCATAGCCCATTCAAGCACTCTCGATGCTTGCGCACTGGCCATGCCCCAATTCATAAGTTTGTCAATCAGGCTGCGGATACCAGACACCCAATCCGAGAGAACATCCTCAATCCTTCCTCTCAAGCCTGGCTCATGGACCTCTTTAAGAAATGGCAGTAGCTTATCGACCCAAGTCTGAGATAGGACCAATAGAGTTTCGAGTCTAGCAATCCACTCTTGTCGGGGCAAGCCACTGAGAGTCTGAGCAACAGCAAGATGATAGTCATACTGTGCGGTAATATACCTCAGGCGCCAGCTAATGACCTCAATCAGAAGTGTGCGATAGTCGTTATTCGGTGCGGTCCTGACCAGAAGGGTAAGGAAACGTTCAGACATCTCATCTGCAGACTGACTCGCTTCATAGTATAATGCCATGGCCTGCTGATGCTGCTCATTAGCCAGAAGCTCATCGGCCTCACTCACGGCGCTCTTGAAACGGTCAAGCAGCTCGCGAGTGGTGTTGTCTGAGGCTTCTGCATCATTTTGGTTCAGGTTCAATGGCATTCACCGTAGCTTAGTGGATTTCCTACAGGACAAAAAGACCGCCTAGGTGACGGTTGCCTCATCGATTAAGTCCACACATCAATGTTGTCTCCCTGCGACAATTTTGTCCATTGGTTCCTCGCATGATTCGCAATTCTTCATGCCGTAGATGCCCTAAAAGATGTCTATGATGTCCTCACCGTATCTAGAGCAGTGTCATTTAGCGGCGGAAGGTTGTTCTTCTTGTAATCATCGGTAGATTCAGTCCAGTGGATGAAATCAGATGATGGTGGATATTCAGAGTAAAGAAAAGCCCTCATTGATTCCAGACACCGATTCTCTATTTCAAGCGACTCGGCAACACTCACAATTCGGTTGCCTACGCTTTCTGCTGCCGCTTTGATGGGACGCAGCCAATTGAGCCACTCCGTTGATCTCATGAGGTGATGGTCAACTACAACCAATGGAAGCTTAGTGGCAAGTCTTGTCATTGATTGAAATGCAGATTGTCTGTCCTGCTCCTCGAATCTTCTCAAATAAATAGGAGGCCCACCAACTAACAGTATGTCTGGAGAGATTGACAAGATATACTCCAAATCATCTTGAACTGCAGGACCTTGAAGGTCAGGGGCAAACAGCACCGAATGGCCTTCATGTTCTATTGAAGTTGCGACTACATATCCTAATTTCGTATTAGAAGGGCCATGTGACAGTGGTTTTGAACAGACGACTTTTGTTGCTCCAAATTCGAAAGTTTCACCATCGCTCCAATGTATCTTCTCGGAGATTGGTTGAATATCCTTTTCGAAGTAGAATCCTCTGCGTCGCTGAGAGGGATTGATATTGTCCCTATTGTCTTTTGCAAGAATCACCTTTCCATCAAACATTCTTTGGAGTTCCTCACGCGAACTCAAGTTGTAACGGAAATCCGTAAATCCTGGGCGAACATGATCATAATGATAATGAGATATTGAGAGAACATCGGCTTTCCTTGACTCCACAAAGATTCGTTCAAGGGTCTTGATGAGTGTTTGATACTCTATTGGATGCGGCTCCAAACGCTCTCGCATTGCTAGGGCGGCGGAGGGATCAAGCACTATGTGTATATCGGGAGTCTTCACTAATGTGCAAAAAGACCGCACTCCTAGACTTTCAGCGGCTAGGGGCACTACTTCTATTTCGCCAGTTTGCACTATACAGCCTTCCTATAGTAGTTGAGTTTGTATACTCCCTGATCATGTTCTAGCTCAGCTTCGTATACGTAAGGAGCGTCATTTGCCTTCCTAAAACAGTCAAACATGAATCGATCAGAGGGTAGGAATTCGGATTGACGCGCGCTGATCTCATCCAAAGTAAAAAGCGCCAGTTCACCTTCTCTATGAGATTCGCTGTAGTTGCTAATCTCTCCATGACCAACAAATATCAAGAAGTGATTCACAAGCGCTCCATCTCTTTGGACCAATCTTTCCGAAACAATCCCTCTATACTCATAATTCGTGAGAGAAGCCGTACCAGTTTCTTCTAGAACCTCTCGTTTTGCTGCTTCAAGTATATGCTCTCCAATTCCTACCTTGCCACCCACCAAGCTCCATAGGTTCTCATACGGGTAATTTGTACGCTTCAGGAAGAGATACCCCCCTTTGCAGCGAAGAATGCTAATCACTATTGGAATCATGGAAGCCACTGGGAATTCCTCACATTGAGTTGTTTGGACAGCAGTTAATTCAACGAGCTCGGCTTTAAACCTAGGGGGAGACGAGGCGAACATTCAAAGCACTCGCTACCTCTTAGGCGGGTAGGTCGTAAACTTGGGCTCAATAATCTCCAATGCAATTGCGTCTGCAGTTCTGTCAGAGATTATGCCTACTGATGAGGAAATCGAGAAACAAATCACAGTAATTGAAAGCCTCAAGGGTGCACTTGAATGCTATGCGATTGATAATGGCTATCCATATCATTCAATTGAACCTCAGGGCTCAACAGGGAAAAAACAGACTCAGCTCAGGGGAGCTTCGGATATAGATCTCTTTGTGATTCTCTCACAAGACGATTACCCAGAGGAACTAAGTCAAGATTCCAAGAGGAGGAGAGAGGCTATTGACAACCTCATGGACAATATGGTGGAAAACTGGTTCAAACCCGCCCTTTCCGGAATCAAATTCAATTCACTTCAAAAGACATACTCCCAGCATCCGTACTTGTCCCTCGAGATGATGGGATTCGAGGTTGATATAGTGTCGTGCTTCTTCATTCCTCAGAGGGATTTAGAGAGAACTGGCCCAATCACAGCGATGGACAGGACTATCCATCACTCGGAATATGTCTTCAATAATATAGGATTGCTTAGAGATGATGTCAGGATTCTGAAATCATTTGTTCGCGCTTGTCATGCCTACGCTGATAGGTGTGCGGTTGGACAAATGGGATTCACAGGCTATGCGTTAGAGCTCTTAGTCATTTTGAAGGGTGGAATTGATGAAGCTATCAGAGCGATTCTTGAGCTCGATATTATTCCTGTGGATCCATTCCATAGGAGTCTAAATGATTTAGGAGAGATGCCAGCTTTTAGAGATGACAAAATCTTCATTATGGATCCCACGGATCCAGGTAGGAATGTCGCATCAAGTTTTGACCAAAGATCTTTTCGGCTGTTGAAGGTTCTATCAGCCCGCTTAATTTCTGCAGCCGAGAAGGGGAATTCTAGCAAAGTTCTTGAGCTACTCTTGGAAAAACCAATACCGACCGTTGCTGTGCCAAAATGGTTTGAAAAGCATAGTTCTGTTCACGAATTCAAATCAGATGGCTCAGTTCACTATACGATTTTGAGAGATAAGATTCATAGCTTTGCAAGAAAAGCAGCTAATGAATTGTCTAGAGAGAATACAGGAGAGCCTCGATTCGGCGAAATACTCACCGAGGTATACTTTGAGGGGTCATCATACGCTGTCGGGTTCATAATGGAAAAACCTGTGATATCGGAGAAATACGAAAGAAAGGGTCCGCCACTGTCACTGAAAAATGCCTCGGACAGCTTTCGTCAGGCGCATCCAGATGCCATCGAAAGAGATGGATATCTTTGGATAGAAGAGGCTCGTAGGTGGACCTCTGCTGAGGATCTTATTGCTTCACTTATAGAGGATGTTTCTATCAGTGGCCTTGCATTGACAAGTAAAAGCGAAACCTCTTCCAGGCTGCTGAATATCATGATAGACTGGGTACTTCTCGCTGAGCCCGACTTCCCCTCATTGAAGTGAAAGTGTTTAAGGAGGCCTTATTCTTTCTGAGGAGTGGAGTTGCAATTGACGACTAATAGTATGGCCTTCATTCATCAACCTCTATCTGACGCACATGCCCAACCATTCCCCAAGCCAAATATCGAAGCATTTGAAACTCCACTTAGAATTCAGATGGCTTACAAGTACCTTGAAGAGAATGGCGTGCTTAAAGGGATGAAAGTGTCCAAGGCAAGTCGAGCAAAGCTTGATGATGCACTGCTGGTTCATTCGCCATACCTTGTTCATACTGTTGAGATAATGTCTGATTTGGGAAGTGGATATCTTGGTGAATCATCATATGCAAGTCCAGACTTGCTTCGCTCAGCGCTGCATGCACTCGGCGGTGCAATTGAATCTGCAAAGCTAGTAGCAGAAGGAAACACCAGACATGCCTTCACACTAGTAAGGCCGCCCGGGCATCATGCATCGACTTCAACGTCGATGGGTCTGTGTTATTTCAACAATATTGCCGTTGCTGCGAAGACTGTTATGGCAAGAGATGATGTGAATCGAATCACGATTCTTGATATAGACAATCACTTTGGAAATGGGACGGCAGAGATATTCTATGCAGATTCGAATATGCAGTATATCTCTATGCATGAGTATGACTATGAGAATTTTGGCGTAGGACACTTTGACGAGATTGGGCATGGTGAGGGGAAAGGAAAGAACATCAACATTCCCCTTGTTGGAACGAGCCCTAACATATCATACGAGTCAGCATTGAAGCAGATTGTAACTCCGGCTTTAGAAAGCTTCAAACCTGACATCATAGCAGTTTCTGCTGGATTCGATGCCCATTATGCGGATCCCGTAGGAAACATGGATGTTGATTCGAGAACATACTGGCTTATCGGAAACCTCGTAGAGAAGACGGTGGCTAAGCTGGGAATTAGAGGCTCATTTTGGATTCTTGAGGGAGGATACAATCCATTTGTGCTTGGTTCAAGCATAAGAGCGAGTCTGGAAGGGCTACAAAACAAGAAACTCCCTCAACTCGATGATCAGATCGATCGTGAGATGCACAAGATGTTGATAGAATCCAATGAGGAGATTATCGAGAAGGTCCTAGAAACGGTTTCGCCCTATTTCTGATGAAAGTGTGTAGCTAATTTGCGGTACTTCTGAATCGTTCCATGCACAACGTTTTAAGGCCAAGCAACTTGGGCGATTTCAGAACCAGCAATGGTGAGTATATTTGGGTAAAAAGAGAAAATCCGGTGGCAGAAGCAAGGGCAGCGCAGGAAAGTCCAAGACAGTCCAGTGCTCAAAGTGCGGACGAATGGTCCCAGCTGACAAGGCCAAGAGATATACAAAGCGGGTTTCGGCTGTTGATCCACAGCTTGCACGTGAACTCCGCCAACAGGGGAGTTTCATTCAGACTCGCAAGACCACATCATACTACTGCGTTAGCTGCGCAGTGCACTCTGGAAAGGTCCAGATTCGACAAGCAACTGAGCGGAAAACAAAACCTGACCGCCGCTAATAGATCAAACACAACATGTCAGATATTATTGCCTCGCGAATATCAAAGGACCCATCATAATAGCTGGTTCTCCAAATGATGGAACAAGTAACCCATCTGAGATTCATTTTGTATATCCCAGAAATCTTTGAAGCTGGAAATTTCCATTTAAAAGACCTACCAGGATCAGGAAAGAGAATAGATGTTCTATGCCGCTCTCTAGCCGCTTGTTTCGACTGGGGACCAACAACCCTTGATAAATCTAGTCTGGAGATTATCGCCCTTAATGACAGGACCTCTTGTCTTCGAATCAAAAGCCCAAACGCAGAGATGCCAAGAGGTGAGGTTTGGTGGGCAGGTGCAGTCAAGGATGCATTGAACGGAAACCCCCCTCCGTTCATAGGTGTTGAGAATAGGACCTTGAAAGACATTATCACGGAAATCTTGGCCGGCGGGGAAGATCACCTGTGGGTGCTAGATGAGGATGGAGAATCATTGGCTCAAGAAAAGACTTCCTTGTTCAATGCGCAGAACAGCTTCATTATTGGGGGCTATAGAGGATTTGATTCCGAAGCGCTGAAGGTCTTTGAAGACCACAGCATTTATCGACTCTCTCTAGGAACAACTAGCTACCTTACGAGTCATTGCATTGCAGCGATAATTTCCATGTATGAAGAGATGATTCATGATGTCAGGTGAAACGTCCAAAAAGCAATCCAGAGCCGTAGAAAGACTAGTGAACAAACTGACCAAGGAGATGCTCTGGATATACATTCTTAGACTGCTCCAGGAAAGACCCCACTACGGGTATGAGATAAAGGAGCTCGTAACAAAGAGATTCGGATTTTCGCCTGCTACAGTAAGCGGCTATGCAATCATATATCGTTTGCAGAGAGACGGTCTCATAAAGAGCCAAGCGTCCAGTGAATCAACAAGAAAATACTACGAGATAACAGAGAGAGGCAGTGAAGCAATGAAGCTGGCCAGAGATTTCCTCTCTTCAACGATATCAAGGGTATTTGATATCACCGAATAATTAGCGAATAGTGGTTTCCTCAAGCAGTTGCATGGTTCTTCGTTGAACAACTTCGCTATCAAGTCTGAAATCTGTACCCCGTGAGGACTCAACAACAATACTAGCAACAGCTGAGGCAAAGGCTCCGCATTCAGCAATTGAACGCTCTTCTAGCATCTTTGCGGCAAAAGCAGACAGATATGAATCACCTGCACCAGTACCATTCGCTGTATTAATCTTGTATGCAGGAATCCGGTAGAAATCCATCCCATCGAATACAATGCTACCTTCATCCGAAAGCGTGACTATTCCTAATTCCGACCCAGATTCAACCAGCATCTCAGCAGCCAGAAAAGGATCATCTTCACCAGTCAATATCTTGGACTCTAAGCGATTTGGCTTCACAACATCAATGAGGTCCAGTATTTCCTCTGCTACGCGATGATTCCCCATGAGCCGGACTCGATTGTCTTCGTTAACTCTCCTAAATCGGGGGTCGAGAAGAATGACTGAATCTGAAGATTCATGGAGCCACTCAATAAATTCAACGTGAATCTCACGAAGCACGGGGCTTAGCAGAATCATCTTTGCATGGAGGAATTCATCCGGAATATCGCGAATTCCTATTTCGCTCTTTGTTCCGACCAAGTTCGCGAATTTGCTTCCTTCTAGGTCTAGAGCGACTTGAAATCTACTGGTTTCAGCAGAGTCGGTCAAGAAGAACTCGATTTCGTGCTTGTCTAGGACGTCTGTTGCCTCACTACGTAGCTCACTACCAACAGTTCCGACCAATGCAACATTCCCTACGCCCAGCTTCGCTGCCACGACTGCGGCATATACAGCTCCACTTGCGAGTCTTATGGATTTGCCCTCGTAATAAGCCGGATTTCCAATCACGACAATGTCATACATTGGATCAGTCTTCACCTTCCATTTGTAGGATGACTTTCCGTGCATATGCCAGCCGCTGAACTACAGTAATGTGTGATAATATTCCAACGATTACAACACACAATGTAAGGATGTTCGTTATTCCAGCTGTGACAAACAGATCCATAACACCAGCAGGTAGAAAGGCCAAGAATTCAAGCCAGATATTTGTGGAAGGTAGAGCCAGAAGGAGTATCCCTGCGAAAGTCAGGATTAGCTTCTCCTGTCTCTCTGCTATTCCGACCGAGCAGCTCTCCATTCCTCCGACCGACTCGGCTTTGGCTCTCGAAAAGCTCGCCATGATCATTCCGAATAATGAGAACACGCCCCAGAACCATGGGAGATAGCTCTCATTTGGTGTTATTATCCACCAGGCGACTGGTGTCATGACTGTGGGCCCCATCATCAATCCTAGGATGAAGAGAAATTCAGCATATCTGTCAAGAGTATGATCGAATGTTGCCCCGAACTTAGTCATCAGATTTGCCGCACGGGCTACTGCTCCATCAAGCATATCCATAATGACAGTGAGGACCATGAGAAGAAAGCCTCCTATGAGATCACCCAAGAAGAAAAAGTATGCACTTACCAGAGCAACTAGCACGGTGAGTCCAGTTATCACATTAGGAGTAATTCCAGTCCTAGCTAATAGTCTTCCCACCGGCATCATGACTTTCTGATATCTCTCTCTCAATTTTCCAAGCATGAGCTTCACATTTCCAGGATTTGGGGTCGGGCTTCGCCGACTTGACTTGCGTTAATAAACGTGTTGTGGAGTGCTTAAAGTACACTCGTAATGCGATTGAGAACCCACTCATTACCAAGCAAGTTCAAGAAGCCGCCCAATCTTGGACCTGACTTTCGGGATATCAGAACCCTATAGAGGACGACAAATGCTCTCTTGTCTTTTAGGCCCACTGAACGAGCGGTCTCAAAGACCTTGCTCTGCATTTCCTCATCGTCAAGAGGCTCGCCTTTCAAGACCTCGGAAAACTTCCGGAGAAATTCGCGGTCATTCTCAGTAATAGTATCGCTAATTTCCTTAGGCACCGATTCTGAAACCTCAACCTTGTCACGTTCAGTTCCATACTCATGGGCCCAAGTCTTTGCTTGATGCAGTCTGATTGGAATGAGCCCTTTTGCTTCAGGAGGCACAGTATCGAGTCCATACTGCTTCTTGAGTACTTGCTCGCATCGCTCGAGAATAGTCGTAGACCCAAGAATATCCTCCATCTGTGAGGTTATGACTGCGAATTTGAATGGTAGTTTTGGAATATATTTCCCTGGAACATCCCCAGCAAGACACAGAGGGTACAATAGCTGAATGTATTCGGCTCGCTCTTCAGTAGTTTCCTCAAGACCATAGTAAGCTCTCTCTAATCTATCAAACTCATCCACCAAGTCAGGAATTCGTTCAGGCTGCAAGTCAATTGCTCTCTCAAGAGGTGGTCGTAGCACGATATATCGATAAAGCTCAGGAGGCGCGATTGATAACCAGACTTTTGGACTGAATACAATCCCTTCAGATGTTGACATATCGCGTCCACCAATTCGCACCCACTCAAAAGGAACTTTTACAGGGCCCTCCCAACCAAAGACTCGTCGAGATATCTCTAGACCAGTGTCGAAGGAACCACCTTTTACAGAGTGGTCTTTTCCAGCAGGCTCACATGTAACGTTTAGCACGTACCATTTAGCTGGCCAATCAATTCGCCAAGAGAGCTTTACTCGAAGTCCATCAAGAGGCACTTCATCACTGTGACCGCACGAGGGACAAGAAAAGGATGCCTTGTCAGTAGCAGGATTATAGTCTGTGATTCTATTAACAACTATTTCCCCCTTCGCACCTGCCTGAATGCGTCCACAGGAGGGGCAGAACACTGAGGCAGGATACCAATTCTTCATAGATTCGACATAGTCTGCTTTTTGTTCATCATTGAAATCACTGGCTACATATTCGATGAGTATCTCGCGAATGGTTTCCGTGTTCTTCAAGCACAACCTAATGGCTTCCAGCATTTCCGGAGTTTCGTATAGTTTACTTTGCCATATCACTTCTGGATTAACGCCGAATTGTGGAAATGTTTCTATGAACTCATTGGCTGCATGAGCAGCGAAACTCTCACAACAACCGAACTCATCAGGAACCTGAGAATATGGTATTCCTAGCCAATCTTCAAGAGGGAGTGACACACTTGCGGGAAATGAGCGCACAGGATCATAGTCATCGGCCACAAAGAGAGTCCTAGCCTTCTTTCCAGCTTCTATGAGTTTTCGCTTGATGACATCAGCTATTATGAGCTCGCGGACGAAGCTAATGGGAATGCTACCACTTATGCTCTTCCCGGTAGAAACCAAGTACTCTTCAACTTCGCGCTCTAGAACAGTGTCGACTACATCACTTATCCAGTGAATGCTGTATTCCTCATCTGGATCATCATTGGACACCTGACTGTCACCACCTTCACCCTCGGGCCTGTGCTAAAGAAGATTGCTCTAGACAGAGAACTCAGTGACACGAAGTTCTGATTTACTCTGGAACAGGATGTATACTGGGACTGCAGCCAGCACTACGACTATCAGAAGAGCAACAAGTGTTGTGACCATAGCGATTGGTAGATAGAGTAGAGAGGGAACCGCTGCTTCAGGAATCAGGAAGTATATGCTGAAGAGGGTCGCTACAAACACTGCTGGAATCCCTGACTTCATTCCAATATCAGTGCCCTCAGCAATCATGACTCTAACGATAAATGACGGTTTTGCGCCAATTGATTTCATTATAATGTAGTCACGCAGCCTGCCAAATACGGAAACAAGCAGGTAATTCATCAGACTCAGAAATGCGCTCAGCAATGCCATTACTGGGAGTGGTTGAAGCAACAACCAGAATGCACCAATCGTTTCTAGGTTTTCTTCTAGGAGGGCTTGTTGAAGGTAGATTTCAAATCCATAATCATGCACAAGACTCTCAATCTGAGCGATTGTTGTAGAATCATATCTTTCAAGTTGAACCAAGACGAGATTTGCCCCTGAGGCACCAAAAAGGGCCTTCATCAGTTCCAAGTCCATAAAAGCTACTTCTCCACCATTCAGAATATCAAAGGCAACGGCACTGACATTGAACGACGAGCCACTGACTTCCAGCTTTTGCACAAGAGGGTCATCATACATTGTTGCGGCAATCTGACCACCAATCCATACATCTAGGTCTGAACTGACTTCCTGACCATCGAAGAACCAGTTTGACACCGTGGATTCCCAATGAAGACCTACAATCAATGCGGTGCCTTGACGCCCTTGGCCAATGCTTTCATACTGCTCGAAAGTGGGATTCCATATGATGCCAGGGCCCTCACGGATGTTTGCATATGATAACAACCGTGTGTCCACCGTTACGACACCCGGCAGCTCGGTCACATTTCCAATGAGATTTGAGGGAATCATGAAGGAACTATCCATGTAGTCAAACGACTCGTCCAACAGTTCGCCTCCAGTGAGAGAATATGCACCAAAGTATTGGTCCAATAAGGCAGGATCTCCAATAGCTACAACATCCGAACCCATTGATCTAATGATATATGCATCAGTAGTTGATTCTACTACACCGCCGCCAATCCATAGCATAGATGCCAATGATATACTCAGAAATAGACTGAGCAATGTACGACCAGAGCCTCCAATTCTACGCCCTGTAGCCTTAGTAGCTATCCGAAAAGGCAATCCAAAGGTGTCAAGATAGCCCGCTCTTCGGACCTTAGACCCAATCTCAGGATTCAGTGCGGCTATTGGTGATTCATGGACGGTATCATAGATTGGCTTCTGTGCAGCAAAGAAACCGATGATAAGATAGATTGCTGCATATGCGAGGACTTGGAGCCATGGGAAGTCCAAAGAGAAGCTGAGAGTTGGGATAAGTGATGCAAGCCACGCCAAACCAAGAATGTAAAGTATTGCGCCTACAGCAATACCAACTATCACACTGGTTCCAAGAAGAATCAAGGCCTGAGCCATGAAGTGATCGAAAATAGTGTCCATCAGCGTACCAATTGATTTCATGAGCCCGATGTCCTTGCGTCGTGTGACAACTTCCAGAGAAATTGTGCTGGATACTACAACGACACCAAGTGATAGAGCCAGCAACAGCGTCGCCCAGATGAAGGTTTCGAAGAAGATTGCAAACGCACCAGTGGTCCCTCCTGAAGTGATAATGGAGGTCACGTCAAGCAAAGCATTGCCAAAAAGAAGAAGGAATGTAGTTGTGGCAACTACTGTTGTCAAAGATGCAAAGACAAGAGTAGTCCTGAAGGGGCGTCGTTTCAGGTCCCTTGATGCATAGTCTTGCTCAGACATTAAAGGACAGCACTCCATTGTTCATAGTGAGATGACGAGCTCCTTTCGTTCTGACGATAGCATTGTCATGCGTCATCACAACCACCGCCTTACCAGACTGATGCAATATTTGCAGAAGGTCACGTACCATCTTTGCACTCTCTGTGTCCAGATTAGCTGTTGGTTCGTCAGCTAAGATTATTGGAGGGTCATTCGCCATAGCTCTGGCAATTGCGACCCTCTGCTGTTCACCCGAGCTTAATTGCCATGGAAGATGATCAGTCCTTTCTTCAAGCCATACTCTCTCGAGCAGTTTAAGTGAGTCATTTTGAATCTCCTCCAGACTCTTGTCAGTCAATTGCATTGGGAACATGACATTCTCGAGTGCAGTGAGGGTCGAAATCAGATTATAGCTCTGAAATATGAAGCCAGTATTCGAGAGGCGAAAAGTTGCCCTGAATGACTCATCATAATCACCTATTGGAACATCCATAACAAAGACTCGACCCTCTGTTGCATAGTCTATCGCACCGATGATGTTGAGGAGAGTCGTCTTGCCTGATCCTGATGCTCCTGTAATTGCTACAAAATCCCCCATCCCAACTTCGAGTGTGACCCTGTTGAGAGCGGTGATTTCTCGTCGCCCCAATGAGTATCTTCTCGATACATCTAGGAGCCGCACTGCAAACTTGACTCCGTCGCTGCTTACGGTTTCAACTGTGTCGTAGGTTTCATCTGCTACCCAGGCATCATCATCTGACATATGTAAGGCCTCTCCTGTGCCAATCTGATACTATGCGAGATCATTCTGACCTCATCTCAAGTCAGCTCTGGTTGAAAGATAAATCTAGAGGTACTTCAACTACTGTACTAGTAGGCCTAGAGAGTCTATCGAATTGCGAGCCCAATCACTGAGGATGAGGGGTTTCTCCCGTCCAAAGACACGAATAGTTCTGAGGATATCTGCATCAACAAGTCCACTAACATAATAACTAACGAGGCTCTTGTCAACCGAGAGGGTTCTACTCAGTTCTGCTTGGGTAATTCTTCCGTTGCTAGCACATTCTATCAAGATGGAATGAATGGTTGGATTCCTAGAGAATGCAGTCAATCGCAACACATGATTCTCTGAGGAATAGTCTTTGAGGAACAAATGCCTGGAATTGCCATTCCTAACTGAAACTATCATGCCTTCATTCTCAAGATTGTTTAGATGGTATTGAAGAGCTCCCATTGCACACCCAATGCTTCTGTGTAGTTCTCTAAGGTGAATACCGGGATATGTAGAGATTTCATCAATAACACGATCACGTAGTTTCTCTAACCGTTCTTGGTCTCTTCTTTCAAGGGAGATAGTACCTAATGCCAAGACGAAGGATCCCGGCAATAATGAGCTGGATAGATAATCAATTGGAACGACTGAGGTACCAATTTCAGACAACAACGAACTCATAAAGAAATCAACAGTTGAAGTATTGTGCAACCATTGCACGCTGGCTTGAATGTCCATAACTGGCACTGCAGAGGAATCAGAAACCTCCTGAGCAATGACTTGAGTGCTAGTTGGGCCAAATCCAGAGAGAACTAAGCCAGTCAGACTTGTCGCAAGGAGAAGGAAGGACAGTCCTACTATGAAGTTCCTTAAAGTCTTTGAGCCCATTGTCAATCTTCCGCCTGGAATAAAGTGTCTATCTATATCAATTAAGCGATTGGAATGATTAAGGAACGTACTATTTTTGAACTTATCCACGTGCAGGATAGGTGAGGGTTATTTTGAACCTGCAGGCATCACCCTTGGCAGACATGCATGTGTCTTCCACAATGATTAGCTTTTCATGCCCCATTCTGTTGTAGTCAGTCAGGTACTCCATCACGGCTTCTATGAATCCTCTGAGGAAGTAGCATGATGGTTCTTCCGCCTCATACCCAGATGCATAGGGATTGTCTTGAATTCGAACAATCGCCTCCTCGTCAAGGAACAGCTTGTACAGGTTCTCAATCTCAACGTCGCCAAATGGCACAATCAGTGTCTTAAGAGCCATTTTGAGAAACTCAACAATTCCCTTGAAATCGCCTGGAGGCTTTTGATTTGCAACTTTGAAATACTCACGCTGCGCCTCCAGACCAGCCAGTCGTCCAGCGCTGTAATAGAGATCTCTGACACGATCAGGGAACATTACCTCTATGCGATTTCCGAGCTTATTCCATGTCTTAGCGAAGAACGCTCTCATCAAGTCTTTCTCTTTGACTCGGCTTTGCCACCAAGGAATAACAGGATCTCGTTTGGACATTGTAGAGTCTCCGAAGGTGGAGAAACGCAAGGGCGGTGTTAAGTGCTTTGCTACGGCTTACTAGACAAGACGTATGTTCCAGGTGCAATTATCAGCTCCAGTGGCTTTGCATAGCTCTTGGAAGACCTTGGCATCAACACCCTTGAACTCTAGGATTACCTCTAGAATGCCGCTGAACGCCTCGCAATAACCAAATCCTCTCATTCCCTCTAGCGTGATTTCTTGGCACCAAATGCAATCCCTATCAGCGACTCTTATAGAGCCCCGTGCGGATTTCATGTCCACATCAGTGGGCTTCCGATCAAAAAGCAACCTGTAGATGCCATCTATGAGCTTCGCAACATCCTCACGGGTCATCACTGTATCTTTTGTCTTTGATGCGATCTCAGTTGTAAGGTAAAGATGAGACCCCATCTCCCTTCCCATGTCGCGAAGCCGTTGATTAGCCTCATCTATGTTGCTGGTTTCTGATAGGACTCTTTCAACCCACTGAGCATAAAGACTTACGAATAATGGATTTTCGACTTTTGCCATCTATGTGGACCTCACTCAAGTTGTCTAGACAGTCTTGCCAATCATGTTGATACCAAACTTCTTGTTGCGAGCGATTGTTTGAATCACTTTGGCATTTTCAATGCCTAATATTTCTGCGATTTCATCAGTAGTCCTACTGCCATCACAGAGTCTTAATATCTCAAGATCCTCGTCTTTGGCCTTTGACAAGTCTCCAATAAACTTGGGACACTTAACGAATCGACCCATCGTGTCCTCAGAAACAGCTACGGTTTCTTCATCACACAACGGAGCCTCCACCATACCCTTTGATGCAGCCCATTTGATAAGTTCAGCAACTCTTTCATTTGGCTGAAACATTGAATCAGCAATTCCCGCAACTGTAACAGTACCATCCACTAACATGAGTACATCAAAGCCGAAGTTCCCATGCACCTGCTTCATTTCATTATGCAGATCTGAATCTAGATTGAGGGCATCTCCGTAACTTGGACCACGCTTCGGAATTGTCGTGGGCTGTACATTGAATGCTTCTGGAGGTTTGGCCTCTTCTTCTACACCGACTTCGGGCTTGGTCTCAATCAGATCCTCAGGCTCCGGCACAACAAACTCAGGCTCGCTAGCCTCAGTTGATGTTGATGCCGCTTGCATTGCTATGCTTTCAAGTACTTTCAGGTTGGATTCTGCTGATTCCTCAAATTCATCAGGCGGCGGTGGAAGCTCAATACCCTCCAATAATCTTAGAACATTCTTAGTCTTAGCAATAGCAAGGCCAAGCTGCAACTCCGTGACATAAAGAACAGTCAGTATCCAATTCAAATCAACGGGAGAGAGGACTACCAGACCTCGGTCCGTGTCGATTGTCATGAGACGCAAATCGGTCTTATACAGATTGATGCTATCCCTGACTCTAGGGAATAGTTCTGATGGAAAAGAGAAGCTCACAAATGGCCTACCGGCTTTCGTCATCAGCGAATAGCCGAGTACCTGTTCATCGAACCTCAGTTTTGCGAGGGCTCTTTCCAAATCGCTGCTCATATTTGCACCTCTATGCCGTTTTAGACCAACCTAGGCTTGCCTCTGCTGGTTTCCATCGGCGGTGGTCTGAAAAGCATTGTGGTTTCACAAAGAGAGAAATCGTAGACAACTCAAAGATTCCCATAACTCTGAGATAATACAGCTAATTGAATCCGAATCTAGGAAACCGTTAAGAGTTTCATTTATACGCCAAAGCACGACTCGAGGATATCAAGAGGCCACATCATGAGAAATATGTTGGGCGGACTGCTGGCAGCAATCATTGGTTCATGGCTACTAGCGTTCATTTTGAATCTGAGCCAGCCAGCCTATCCGCAGGAACTGATATTTCTGTGGGTGCTTCTTGCAGGTAGTCAATACTTGAGTCACACTTACACCCTTCTTTCAGACCCCTTTACTCTCGTATCGTATCTTGCTGTATGGCTGATCATGGGTTTTATTATAGCTCCATTCTCGAAGTCAGGATGGAATTCAGTTAGAACTGCAATCTGGACAGGTGTGTGGGTCAGCATTTGGGCATTGACCTCGATTCTCCTTTTGAATCCTGCTTTTTGGAGTGATCCAAATCGCAACTGGAGCCTTCTCATCCTATTCACATCCACGATATTGACGTCTAGTATCACAATCTTGCCAGGATACCCAGTAAGTAGAATCATTCGATTGGTCTCTCGAGAAAGGGAATTACCGTTGCCAGAAAGAATAGAAACCAGATGCCAATGCGGAACGGTGTTCAAGTCAAAACCAATGGTGTGCTCTGAATGTGGTAGAATCCTCTCAAATGAACCCAGAAGTGACGGAAAAGCATAGCTATCGTTCTCTAGTGATGCCTCCGCCAAGGATGCCACCAACCACAGCGGCTATCGCGGGGTAGATTGATCCATAAAGAACTGCTTCAAGGATGACCATAGAGGCATAGCCGAAGAGAGCCATGAAGTCAGTAGTTTGGATCACGAAGACAAGTAGCCATGTGAGAAACGCTCCAGTTACTACAGCGAACAGAGCTGCAAGAATCCCTGAGAGAATGTCACGAGCAAAGAGACCTGCTACCAGACCGCCAGTGCCCCAGGCGAGAGCCATCAAGACTGTGCCGCCTTGAGCTCCGGTCATTAGAATAGCCCCAAGACCTGTGAATCCTACAGTGGCAGGGTAGAGAACTGTGCCAACCACAGCAAGCCGCATCTCCAAATCGGTGTGAGACAGGAAGTCGGCCACGATAGTCGATGAAATGAGATCTTCAGGCATGACTCCTCCGAACGTCAATATGACGAAGGCGATTGCAAAGGCAGTGATTAAACCCGTAAACGTGCCAAGAAGCTGACCCAAGCGCGGTCCTCCGATATGTCTACTATGCTCTTCTTGATTCGTGCTTTTATATACATATGTCCGACGGTACAGTGAAATTGCCTAGATTCGTCTCGCAATCAGTAATTTTGTGGATATTTCCTCAGAGTCCAGGTACAAGCATCATCACCGAGTGCCTTACAAGATTCTTGGAAGCTATCAGCTTTGAATCCTCTAAGCTCCATGACAGCGTCAAATACTCCGGAAACAATATTGCAGTATTGTAGACCAGGCATATCGCTGACCTCAACTCCGGCACATATTGGACAATCAGCATCTGTGAACTTTATAGTGTTCTTGTCATCACTGATCCAAATGTCTGTGAACTCTTGGCCGGAATTGACCTTATATGCCAATCCAAGAGTGTTGGCGAACTCGTGAAACTGGCCTGCGTGTTGGCGAATTCTATCGGCATAGTCCATTAACAGAGTTTCACCCACCTTGAACCCAATCTGCTTCATCTTGCGATTGATTTCTTCCACACTCTCGCTACTCGCCATAAGTAGATTCATCATCTCTCGATAACTCGCTTGGAATAGAACCTTAGAGACCTTATCGGTCATGAATGACCAAGCAATCTTGCCTTTGATTCCCATTATTATGACACCTCTGGTTCGGTGTCCATCTTCTTGCTTTTGCGTATGAAACGTAGCGTTTTGCCCCGATAGGGAAGTATGCTTTGCAGAGCCTGGAAGTATGGAATACCTAGTTCTTGGGAAATTTCCTGAAGAGAGCGATTTCCATCGCATAGAGATAGAAGATCTCGATGTTCTTTCTTTGCTTTCTTTAATTCGCCCTCAAAGATTGGTAGCTCAATAATCTCAACGGCACCAGTTTCTTGGGCATCAGGACACTCCACCCGAACTATCTTTCTGGGTACACACCAGCGAATTACTCCAAGCGCTTCTTCGACTCCACGGCCAAGACTCTCAGCAATCTTGAAGATTGTCCGTTTCTCGTCAGCCATCAGCAGGATATCGATTCCAATATTCGCAAATCTGGCTTTGATTTCTTTGTTGAGATCGGATTCAAGAGTCATAGTTTCATTATACTTCTCTCCACGAAAGACAACACAACCATGTCTAATCTCCACTTCCGGTTCTGCTATAGCAGGTTCAGGTTCAATTTCAGCTACTGGCTCCAGCTCTGTTTCAGGCAGAGCTGGTTCGATGACAGTTTCTGCAGCCATAGTTCTCGCGGACTCCTCTACTTGAACTCGGAGAGGCGGCTCTGGTTGCGGAACAGGGGTAGGCGGTGGAGGTAGAATGACACTTTTCATCAAGTTGATTACTTCCGTTGCCTTCTGAAGAGCCACTCCAAGCTGCAAGTCTGGCAGGAAGAGCACTGCAAGTACCCAGTTCACATCTACTCTAGACAAGACGACTGTGCCTTCTCCTGTCATGACATTCATCATCTTCAAAGAGTCTGAATGAATCCGCAGAGCACCTTGTATTTGCGGAAGAACCTCATCAGGAAGAGAAAAAGAAAGAAATGGCTGACCATTGTTCGTGATTAGAGCGTATCCGCTGACAGTGTCATCGAATTTGAGTTTTGTCAAAACACGCTCTAATTCCAAGAAGACGTACACCTATTTTCCATTTGTAGTTGCTCGATTGTATCAAACACGGTTAACAAGTCTTTCGCCGAGAGACTCAAAGCTAGGTTTGGAACGGAGAAAAGCTATTGTTTCCTCACGAGTGGGGTGAGAGGCGTCCACAGAGGAAACGTATAGTGTTGCAACTGCATTGGCAAGTGATAGTCGGTCCAAGTCCTCCAGTTTCTGAAGTGTGCCATAGATATCCCCAGCATTCCATGCATCTCCGGCCCCACACACAATCCGACTTACCACGTCAAATGTAGGTACCACAGTGAGTTTGTCTTCCAAGATTGAGGCAGTGAAATGTTGAGTATGCAGTTCAATCCTCGTTCCTGTTTCTGTTGATACCAATTTGGCAGCGGATAGCCAGTGTTCTGGGTCTGAAGACAGGTGATCCCAACGGCTGTTCTTTCCGCTGATAGCCCATGCAAACCAACGAGCTTCATTCTCATTCAGACTCACAATGTCAACCAAGCCCTCAGCCAAGATGTTTCTTGCTAGCGGTTCCACTATATCCAAATTACCTGATGGGTCACCAACATCCATGAATCTGATGGCTTTGGATGAGGTTCCGACCATCTCAAAGAGGTCATGTGCAAGTTCAGGTGCATCGGGATTATGGTTCAAGTTAAGTAGAGCGACTAGATTACTTGCTTGGATTGCTGACAAATCCCTCTCGGTGAGGTCTGAGAATGAGAACTCTGCAGCAGAGCCACTATCACTCACCATTAGATTCACTCGTCTACCCTCATGTTCAAGCTCAATTGATACTGTAGAAGATAATCTGCCGTCAGTGTGAACATGACTGAGATCGAGGTCGGGACTAACGAGTGTCGGAAGTATCGCTGAGCCATAATCATCTGTCGTGATGATAAGTACAGGATCCAGACCAAGCATGAGAAGAGCTGATGCCGTGTTTACAGAGTTACCTCCTCGACGAAGGAACTGCTTGTTGCCTAATAGATTTCCTCCACCTTGCTTCGCCAATGCTGTCAGACCATCAATGAACTCTTCAAATTGTCCTGCAATAACAAAATGATCAACATAGAAGTCTGGCAGAATTACCGGTCGTCCCACATCAATTGGCTTTTCCAAAGCTTTGATGAGCCGGTTGTACTCCAGCTCTATCGCCTCCATCAATGAACTGATGCAATATCAGATCTTCTTTAAGGCAGCCTTCACCATGGCTGTGATTCGATTTTCATCAAGGCCCGTTTTCTTAGCCACTTGATCAATCTCACAATATGCCAAATCGGATAATGACTTTATGCCAGCCTCTACTAGCTTCTGTGCCTCATCCTTTTGGACCGCTCGCAATGATGACAGCTCTTCTACCGCCTTGTCATCCTTCTTTGTCCGTTTTGGCTTAGCTACATCAATCTTGGCCATCTCAGCCACAAGTTCATCTAGGTCCTTGATATACTGCTTTAGAGATTCCACGTTTTCTTCATGGGTCGTCTTCCGTCTGACATCTATTATGAGCCCCATTCGGCGTGCCTCTTCAATCGCCAGTCCAGCCTTCTTTGTTTCATCAATACTGAAGCCTCGTCCGCGTCGTGGAACTGCCTTACCGGGCGACTTAACGAGGGGTTCTGCTGCTATTTCAAAGGTCAAGGACAATCACCAAATTCGGCACGCCAGCCTGAGGACTGCTTATTAGGCTTTCGAGATAGCAGTGGTTTGCCGTCTATACCATTGAGATAGTGTACGGGGACAGAATATATAGCATTGACAGAATGATGAACACCAGCCATAAACCGGACTGGAAGAGTGCGCGAAAGATGAAGGTGTCAACGGGATTGGCTATCACTAGCATCGTTAAGTGACCAGGGCCGCATGGGATTGGGAACAAGGACCCTGGAGGTGCGCTGCTCCACCAGACGCCATTCATTAGGTATTCGTGAAGGAATTTTGCAGCAGTCGACATCCATAGAACATAGACAATTAGAAACACGAGAACCGCACTGATCCTCACCCGTTTTTGTGTTATTTCCCTTCTTAATAATCGAAATTGCGACTCGGAGCCCATCTTCGGAAACCATCCAGAAACTCTCTTTGATATTGGATAGTAGGACTGGTTCGTAATAACACTTGAGCCCATTTTGGTGGTCTATGCATTGAGTTCAACTCTTTTCCTTGTGACCTTCACTGTTTTCGTACTTATGCATTTGGCCAGCCAAAGGTTTAGTACCGAAGAAGGTTTCGAATTGAAGATTTTGTTCAGATATGCGTCTAAAGTAATACTGGGTCATTTGAAAACGTATCAAACTATCAAGTGTGTGTATTAAATATGGTTTCAGCTCAAGGCTAGTGAAAGTGAAACTCTAAGGCGAAAACTTTCATATGTGGTGATTCCTTAGAATCATAAACGTGGCTGAAATATGGACAAGAATGAACCGTCAATAACGCATCTACTCAATCAAATACCTCAGCTGCTAAAGGATGGGAAATTCTTCGAAGCTGAGCGTAAGCTAAGGTATCTGATCAGCATAGAACCAAAGTCACCTGAAGCGTGGTTCTATCTTGGAACTTTACTAATATCAACAAAACGCCCAAAGGAGGCAGAAGAGGCTTTAGTAAGGGCATCTGAACTTGGTCCTCATTTGCAGGGCATTTGGACGAATTTGGGTGTAGTCTATTCGATGCTTGGGCAAGACAGGAAAGCAGCAGATGTGTATGAGAGGGCTCTGAAGATGCAGCCAAATGATGCTGCATCATGGTTTGCTCTGAGTGGTGTGATGAGAAGGTTGGGAGAGATAGACAAAGCACGTGAATATTTGGAAAGAGCCAAGAAGCTGAATCCCCTTCTGATTGAGACTTATGAACGGATACGTCGTGACTTGACTAGCGACTGACTATGAAAAGACTGCATCCATGCATGCAGAGTTTCTCAGAAAAAGGGAGTTGCCTCGAAAAGGCTGCTAGCATATCGGGTCGGTTTCAATGAATAATCGTTTATTCATCCTCGTCCACATCACTACAAATACTGTGGAGATAGCAATGACGATTTTGTTCAAATTCGCCTTTAAGCAAAGACTAGTTCGCAGGTTCCTGCTTATTAGGCTTTCGAGATAGCGGTAAACAGCATGCATATTCTCCTCTCAAGAAACGCAAATCTCTGGTCATGATGTAGTGACTACTCCCGTTTCCTCGTCAGTAGTATTGCCATTATCACCACTATTAGTAGACTAAGTATACCTAAAGGTAATATGACAAACAACAGGTGTCCTTGAATGTCCAATCCTTGAGGAAGCATGCGTAGGAAAACATCTACAATGGCCCAAGCAAGTGGAAAGGCTATCACAATTAGAACCGCACTCATAAGATATGCCCATTTGGGCACTCTGCTCATTGAGCCTTTTCCCATATATTGTTGACAAGTTACTCCTTTAGTGAGTTGATCCAGAGAGTCCAATTGATTTCCCTTTGACCTTGGTTCTTTGCACATCTTTGGATCTAGCCAATCAAGGGCTCGCTATGGAAGGAGGTTTGGAATTGAAGATTTTATTTAGATGTGCGTTTAAGTATATATTAAATGGCAGGAGTTCGCTTATTAGGCTTTCGAGATGGCAATGACTTGCGTATTATATAGGAGTGACTGGCTTTGACCGAGGTCGTTTGTTTTCCTGTAATACCTCCAGAACGAGCACTACAACCTGTGCTTGAGGATAGCATTGCATGTCTGTGAATGAGTCACATCACATTCATTCTTGATTCTGAATTTCTTGCTCATTAACGGTTCAAGTTCTCCTCATTCTAAATAAAAACAAGCCAAGTATTGCCGCCCCTACAATCAATGCTATGAGTATAGGATATAGAAGAGGTATGATTCCTGGATATGTCCTCGGAAATCTGTCTTCGTGTCCTGATGAACCATCAATCAAGTATGTGCCAAATCCGAAATAATCATCCCAATAGTTGCCTAATTGATTTGAGTCATCCCAAGTGTTATTTGTTCCTCGATCGCGTGCATTGGACACTCCGTTTCTTAGAAAGTAATTCTCATAAAGCACATTTCCAGATCCTTCCAAATCAATCCCATACCCTGAGTTGTCAGAAAGGATGTTTCCAATGAATTTACAGTTCATCGCAAAAGCAGTTATGCCATAGGCACCAGAATCAGCAATATTGTTTTGTAGCACCTCAATCTGTGATATTTCATCCAGGTGCATTCCATGACTATTGCTTGAGTGAATTGAGTTTGAAATGATTCTTAAATTGGATGCATTACTGAGATGCATACCAGTCGATTGAGAGTCTGTAATTTGATTGTCTACAATACTTGTGTTCGTTGCGTCTATCATATCAATTCCTGAGTTCAACATCACATTACTAGAAAACGCACAATTATCAACACGAATTGCGTAGATGCCTTGACTTTGTTGTGACCGTACATCGTTGCCAGTCATGTTAGTATTCTCGCACTCGACCAAAAGGACACACGCTGCATTCCCATCAATATCACAGTCCTCGATGATACCGTTTTCGACATTTATGAGTTCGATAGCATTGTAGCCAAGTGCTGTGCTTTCAAACCAATAGGACTCCAGCTGACAGTTTCTAATGGTGAAATAAACAGTAGTATTGCTAATTGAGATACAAGAGGTGTTTGTAAAAATCCGTATATTCTCAATGATGAAGGGATGTGCGACAGAGCCATCCCCAGGCCACCCTTGTTCAGTGAAATTTGAGTCATCCGAAATGACTATTGGCGGATGATCTGTAGTAGCAATAGCGGCGTCAAGAGTTAATCGATTAATGGTGGTATATGCAAGAAAGGGTATTGAAACAATTACTAGTAGAATTGCAACTGATGTTACACGCCACACCGAATTCACTATGACAATATATACTAATTCTGTTATTGAAGTTTATCCCAGAAGATGCTCTAGATTTGTGAAGATCCCAATTCTTAATTGATTCCATAAATTCTCAACAAAAGGCATCCTTGAATCGAATACGTAATAGTATCACTATGGAAACAGGAATAATGATTTTATTCAAATTCGCCTTTATGCAAAGACTAGTTCGCAGGTTCCTGCTTATTAGGCTTTCGAGATAGCAAAACGGTATCATTCACATGATATCAAGTCCGAAAACAGACTCGACTAATTCAGCAAATCGTGCAACAAAACGAGC
>JBHLLF010000019.1:52738-63006 GCA_048885865.1 Candidatus Hermodarchaeota archaeon | reverse complement strand
GCTGCACATGAAGCATGTCCAGTTTCGAGCCAATCATCCAAATTCGGGTCGCCACCTACGACTAGCGTATGAAATAGAACGGCCATTGTAGGATTTAGAATTAAAGCAATGCTGTTTCCTCGATGCCTACCGATTAGTCCTTTCACGCATTCAGCCAGCCTCTTTCGGGCCATCATGAGTGACTCGCCATTTTCTGGTGCATGGTCAATGTCATTCCAAAGGTCTGGCAAGGTTTCAGCTAGGACCTGTGAATTTGGGTTTCCCTTGCCTAGCTTAATATCTTCAAAGCAATCTTTCTTCTTAGCATCGATGCTGAACTCATCACTGAGGATTTTTGCGGTTTCTCTTACAGCGCCATTTGCAGCAGAATAGATTATCTGGATTCCTGTTGCAACTCGAGATCTGGCAAGCTCCACAACCTGATTCTTGCCTCGAGCAGTTAATCTGTCAATCTTGTCTAATTCTGTTTCTCCATTCACAATGACATAGACCATTGTTCTTGGCGCTAAGCTCGGCCCAGTTTCACCTTCTTGGATAAGGTCGAACATACGCTAAATCCTCTCCTCTCTGTTTAATCTCTACATGTTAATATGAGTCACTATTACGCGGTTCCACTCTTGTCACGCATTACTCTCCTTTCCTCAGAGTTTCATAAGTCCCATAGCCGCCCTCTCTCCCATCCAAGGTGAAATTGCCAAAAGACTGGACCAGTACTGATTGTCTTCCTTGATGGTCCTCGAAGGGTACCGGGATGATAGGGCCAGGTTCAGCATACAACGTATGTCTGATCCCATTCACGTCCATTAGTTCCATTTCTGTTCTCACGGGGAATAGACCGTCATCCCGAAATTCATGATTCAATAGTCGAATCTGGAGAATAGGTATGTTCTGTCCATCCTTGAACAGGAATCCCCCTGAACCAAGCTTTCCGTTCTCTCCTACTATGGCGGCTGGATTTACACAAAGATGTTCATCAAACCAGATGACGAAGTAAAACCAGTTTCCAATGCCAGTCCAATCACGAATGCCATGAGTGTGGTCTCTCTGTCCCATAGCCCCATCGATTTCGTAGATTATCTCACCGATTCGTACTGTCCCTCTGACCTCTCCAATTTGCTCCCAATGCATATCTCCAGATTTCTTTCCCATTTCCAAGGATTCTGGAGTCATATGCTCACTGTATTCATAGGGCTCATTAATTGCATAGAGGTAAAGATCCATCTCAGCATCTTGCATATCAGATATCAGCTCAGGCTCTTCACGTACCCTCGGCAGAGTTTCCGGATCCTCTACAATTACTAATGGGCCATCAAACCTGTAGCACCAAACATCACTCTTTATGGGGCGATGGCTCATCCCCTCAACTCTTAGAGATTCTGGATACGAGCCTCCATCGTCCTTTGCATGAAAGGCTGCAGCAGATCCATCTGGAAGAAACATGAAGAGAAAAGTCATTCCTTCCTTCTTATTGGGCTTGAATCCGACTCTGCTCATGCCTCCGAACTTCTGATTCTTGTCGTAGAAGGCAAAATAGTATGACTCGTTCCATTCCAAATTGGGGGAACTAGGTCTGTGCGTCAATTGTTCCATGAAATTCAATCCTCTGGACCGTGTATCACTGCTGTTCCCTTATTACCATCTATCGATACTAGCTCACCTGTCTTTAGCAAGTCACAAGCATTCCGAATATTGGTCACAGCGGGAATCCCATACTCACGTGAAACCACTGCCCCATGAGACAGAATGCCTCCGGTTTCAGTTATCAATCCTGCAATCCTAGAAAAAACTGGGGTCCATCCCGGATCAGTACGAGGCACTACTAGGATATCGCCAGCACGAACATTGGAGATCTCATGAATTGTCCTAAGGACTCTTACTCTCCCTGAAACCTTTCCTTGGCTTGCGGGAATGCCTACTAGCAAGGAATCGCTTTCGGTCAGTGGCAATGGATCATTATAGGCTCGGGAACCGCATAGAAACTTCGGAGGTGTGACATCTTCATTCTTTTTGAAGTCGAGATAGCGTTCCTCTGATAACCTGGATAGCGCTGCAACTTTTTCAACACTGAGGTTTCCCCGAATCAGTTTCTTTAGCTCCTTTCTGTGAAGAAAGAAAATGCGTGAAGCGTCGCTGAGTGTGCCTGCCTCCTTTAGATGACTCCCAATCTCCAGAAACAAGGCGCGATTTCTGGTTATCCACCTATCTAGATTGAAGCGTTGGTCTTCTCTAAAGCATGTGTACTTCTGAGCCAAACCAAGAATCGCAGAGAATATTCCCCACTTTATTCCTCCAAAGCGTTGAGACCGAATGCCTTCTTCGACTGCCGCTTCAGCCTGGATTTTCCGTTGCAAAGCTTCTCTCTCTGCTGTCTTGACGTCCTTTCCTGCTTCAGATATAAGAGGCTTCAAGATGTCGAAGACTAGTTCTGGACTCTCTCCCCACCTTGGATAAAGCAACTCCCGAGTGTAACCTCTGACTCCAAACTCATTAAGGAAGTCCATGAATTCATCAAGGAATGCACCAACCTCAGCATCACTGTGGGACTTCAAGGCTTGGAGGATTGAAGGAGATTCGATTGAAGTGATGATGTCTGCTATGAGCGGGAAGTTTCGTGCTCTTTCAGCGAGCTCATTCAATCTCCTGTTTGTTTGTGTTGTTTTATGCTCAAGAGCTGAAATAAGGAGCGGGTAGTATGTCACTGCTTCGTCCTCCCCGAGAAATGTCCTCAGAAGGTATTGAGTAATCAGATTCATACCTAGATTGTGGACTGGAAGACCGTATCTGATTAATCTGAAGTGATGCATCATCACTTTGTCAATATCATCTGCTAGGTCCATGAGCTTCCCGAGGTTTCCGGTGCCTGTCAACTTCTGCAGCTTCTTATCAAACTCTTCAAGGTATGGAAGGAATGTTTCATCAGTCCATTCTCTATATGCATCGTCAGTCCTAGTCATACTACCATCCGGATCGAACAACATTACTCTAATCTCTGCAAGGATTCTATTCCTTAGAGCAAATGGCAGCTCGCGCATTGTTTCTTTGCCATATGGACCTCCTCCCTCTGGAAAGAAGTTGAGCAAATGGTCAGTTCGAATGAATGGAGGAATCTCGTTGACAACCTTTGTGCGGATGACACCTAAGTTGAAGTAGGCATGTGCTCTGTATAGCTTCAGTACATCATCAGGCATCTTCTGATAGCCCATTATGTCATTAAGTTCAACGTTCACAATGTGCTTTATTTGATCGCCAAGTAGGTCATAAAATAGAGGGGTGACGTTGTCATTCCAGTAATCATCTGAGTAGCCTCTAGACCAGACAATCTCATCCGCTTCCTCTTTCTTTTCAATTGTGGTAATGGGTCTTGACTGTAGAATATGAATTACGTCAGATTCATCAATAGCCCATTCAACATCCTGTGGGGCTCCAAAGATTCTCTCAATCTCAATTCCCATCTTGGCCAATCTCAAGACGTCCATGTCTTCAAGTGATGCCTTCTCACTCATCTCAGGTGATATCTTTGAAACGACGGTTCCTCCCTGACTAGCATTTTTCTGGATAATTACTTCCTTGGTTCCGATTTCTTTTGATACAACGAAATGATTGCCTTCCGGCGTTCGCGACACAATATATCTGTCAGGCACTGCGGAACCATCTACAACCGACTCACCGAGGCCAAAATTGGACTCAATTGCAATCTCTTCTTCACCAGTTGGGCTACGAGTGAACATGACTCCTGCAGCCTTGGCTGGAACCAATGCCTGAACTAGAATGGCTAGCAGAACCTCACCCTCTGAGATGCTATTGGTGTGTCGATAGGATATTGCACGCCCAGACCACAGAGAGGCATAGCATTTGCGAATGTGCTGGATGAGGTCCTCGAATCCTTGCACATTCAGGTATGTTTCATATTGCCCCGCAAAGGAGGCTTCTGGTAGATCCTCGGCGGTCGCTGATGATCGTACTGCTACAGGCCCTTCCCCTATTTTAGAATATGCTAGTTCTAGAGCCTCAAGCAGCTTGTTTGGTATGCTTCGATTTAGAATCAAGTCCTCAATACTCTTGGCAACGCTTTCGATTGTCTGAGGGTTGTCATAGTCTACTTTGCTGAGATTGTCATTAATTGCATCTCCAAGATTTCCTTCAGCCATTAGGACAGAGTGCCCCTTGATAGTTATCACAAATCCATTTGGCACATTCATACCTCTGCTGATTAGCCGAGCCAGGCTAGCAGCTTTTCCTCCGACGACATAGTCGTCTTGAATATCGGAGAGTCGAAGTATGTAAGGTGTATCTGTCATTAACTTCAGCACTCGTAGGCATGTGTCCTCAACAATCCCACTGAATAACTTCGTGGTTCTGTTGGCATGAGTGCGAAGGGCTTTAAGCCAAAATGAACCAGCCGTTCATGAGGTTTGAAAGGTGAGAGTGCCAGTTGACAAGATGGGCAAGTATGATGGCAAAACCTGTTTCATTTGCGGCAAGTTTCTACTTAACAATACATCTAACGACCTTGCCTACCTTCAACTACCCGCTGGAAGGGAGCAGAAAGCAAAGCCAGACAAGTATTACTTGTTCTCCTGTCCTAATTGTGGAAAAGTTGCCCACAAGAGGTGTTGGTACGATACAGGAGAGATGAAGATCAAGAAGGGCTGGTTTAGGAAACCGGAATGGAGATTAGGCTGTCCGAGCTGCGGTCAGCAATTGTCATCCACGAGGCCTGACCGTCCTGATTGGAAACGCGGGTATCAAATTCCAAATCATCCTGACGACGAGTTAGCTGAATTGCATGTCAGCGATGTGCTGTCTTGGAAAGCTGGCTCAATGTTCGGAAAGATAGGCAGGGCGATTGATAACTTCTTCAAGGCTGTAGGGTTAGGGTCACTCTCAGCTTCCGAAACCAATTCAGTCGCAAAAGCAGCCGCAAGGATTGGAAAGACTCTGCATGACGTTGCTCAACAGGTCTTTCGTTTGGACATCCCTGCTGAGGAACGGTCTGAGATTAAGGGTCTGAAATGCCAGAATTGTGGTGCTCCTCTGCCACTTCCAGAACCATATGAGGAAGCTGTTGTCTGCGCACATTGTGGTACTGCACATCTATTGCCTACTTAGAGGTACTCACGCAAATAATGTATATATGGCATCCAGCAAAGAGTCAACTAGTCTCCCCTATGGAGGATTAGACCCGGATGCCATACTACCTGGAGTTTAACCAAAACGACTCGCAGTTTCATGAAACAACTAGGACAACTAGTGATGACACCATTCTGCTAGTTATCGACGAAACTCAGAAGAAGATGCTGATGTCTGTACCCTCAAACGTTGGAATGATCATCAAAAGAGCTGCTGAACGCCAAGCTCGTGGGATTCAGAAGACTGGCTTTCTTTTCGGTGATGGCGGCCGATACGGCCGAGACCATGAACTGGAAGTCCTAGGCGAGGGCGGGCAACTGCCGGACAGACTGCGACAGAGTCCCCGAGAAGTCTATTAGGCTTTTCACAAAGCTGCGAGCCCTTTTGGGCTCATTTCTTTCTATCTCTCTTCAAAGCAGACATTATTAAGGGAGAGGGAGGTCCCGTGGCTCTATCATATAGATAGATAAGTCTATATACATCTTCACTATCGTTAACAAGCTGAGGTGTACTACGTGCAGAAATGTATCGATGTGAAATACAGCGAGATCAAGAAGAAGCCTGTTGTAGATTCAAAGGGAGAGACTCTTGGGAACATTATCGATTTCATCTTCACAATTAAAGATAGCAAACTAATTCCAAAATCGATCATAGTTGGAGGAACGAGACTGGAAGAACTACTGGAGTCGCTCGGAGTTCGACCGGATGATGATCCAATTTTCAGCGTCGAGAATATTGATGTTATTGAAAAGGACAAAGTCACATTGACAGTTGATGGGGAGACTCTATGCTCAACTCTTTGTGAGGACATTATCACCGAGAATGACAGACGACTATCTAAGATTTCAAAGGCGAAGGTCATTGATTCGGATGGCTTCAAAATTGGTAATGTAATTGACGTTTGGTTTGATGAGGATTCTGAGGTTTGGCTCCTTTTGGGTGGAGGATTCTTGGAGGAAGCACTTGAGAGACTCGGGGTACAGCCCGATATTGACTTGATTGCAGGTCCCAAGGACATAGATGTATTCACGGATAAGGAAATCAAGCTAAAGTGGACAAGATTTCAATTGGAGTCGAATTGTGAACAGGACTATAACCGTCTTAAAAGACAATTATCCTCTCGAGACAAACCAAAAGACTTCAAGCATACTCAGCTGCGAGTAGGTGCCTCTCGTAGTCAGTAGGTGTATACAGGAATGCGGAACCCATGGCAGTTCCGCTGTTCCTATCATTTAGAAATCTTCATACATCCAGATGTATTTCTTTGGGAACCAGTCTTTGAGTAGATCAGGTACATTTCCTGAAATCCAGCCGTATGATGCAAGGTCATCCGCGCTCAATGTCCCATAGAGCAGTGCTGAAATTCCTTCGATTGTCAGAGTACTGTCAGTTTCTGCATCACCAATTGGCTCCACTTTCATGCTTCCACCACTTGCATCAACCCAGAATGTTTGATTATTCCATTTGCAAAGTGGATCCGTGACTCGAAATGTAAGTTGACCATCACTCTTTGCTGGAAGGCCTTCTAATGCGTTCTGTACATCTATGCAGCGGGCCATATAGGTAAGTCCAGTCTTGAGTTCGAGAATGTTTCGTCCCTCAATCCATTGATAGTAATCGTCTCTCAATGGATTGGCTGGAAGAGCTGCTTTGACTATTTGATCTGCATGAAGATAGACGAAATTCAGTAGAGCGCTTTTTGCTGAATTGTTACTCCAGTACCACTCTCTAACGGTCATTGAGCCAACATTGGCGTCCCCCGTGAAATCCGAATATCCTTTGTGCTGGTACAGCATTATACCTTCGGGAATGCCAGTTGGTCCAAACACGGCAGCAATCTCTACTCTTGAAGCTGTGGTCAGTTCGTTCCAGCGTTTCTCGCTCCTGGCTGTTGCACCATGTGTTTCCGCACCGATTGCTTTGAACAGACTCTTGTAGAAATCTAAAGCTTCCTTCATAGACAACCGCTTGACACTATACCCCTCTGGGAGCTGCCATCTACTGAGATGAGAAGGGTTGGCAATTACTCGGAGCTTCGGTGGACAGTTGACATACCCAAATGCTCCGTAAAAAGTGTCTTTGAATGGATATAGCACACTTGATGCATATTCATCCTCGTGCATGACTTGAAACATGTAATTCATGAGTTTGCGAATGTGCCCCCTTCTGCGGGTTTCCGGATAGCTCGTGATCATCGCTACAGCACCCATCTTTTTCCAGGAGCCACGAAGATTCTGTTGAAGAGGAATGAGTCGTGTTGATGCAACAGCCATCTCATCATCTTCAAGTAAATAGTGATCATCGAATGTGTATGGAAATCTCTCTCGACTCATTTCTATGTAATCTGGTGGCAAGCTGTAAACATACCTTTCAAGTTCAGCAATTGTATCAAAATCATCTTCAGTTGCTCGTCTTATTTTCATCAAGACCAACTTCAAACAGCTTAATTATCTCCTTCTAAAAGCTGACTATTAACGTATTAAGAAAGAGATGCAAATCTAGCAGGTGAATTCATGTCATCCTTTTCCCATATTTCCGCACAAATGGGGAAACAACAGGAAATCATCAAAAGATCAGGATAACTAGGATCACGCCGATTACGGTCATTATGGTGCCTGTTATTACCTTGGTATCCATTTCTTCTTTGAGATATATGGCAGATAGTGGTGCAGTAAAAATCGGTGCAGAAGCTACCACCACAGAGGTGATTGTTGCTCCTACAAACTTCACAGCATAGCTATAGAGAATTAGACTCAGTCCTATGCTAAAAACTCCGGTAACTAGTGCTATTATTGCTATACGCCTTCTAGGTAGCGGCTTGCCTCTTGCTTGTGCGATGAAGAAGACTGGAATCAAAACTATAGATGCCACTAGCATTCGGAAGAAATTAGCTTCAGCTGCTCCAATGCCCGTAAGCCCAAACTGGAAGATTACGTCGCTCAATGCCCATAGGAAGACGGTTAGAAATGCAAGAAAAACACCCACTCTCTTCTTTCTGTCATCGGCGATTGACTCCTTCAAGGTTTCATTCGATGTACCTTTCCCTTTTCTTGCTATGGCTGCAACACCAATCACAACGAGAATCGCCCCAATTACTCTCTGGAATATGATTGGTTCTTGAAGGAACAGTGCTGCAAGAAGATAGACCACTAATGGATAGCTCATGGCTATTGGGAAGGCTCTAGCTACTCCTATCCGCTCCTGACTGAGAAAGTAGGCAGTGTCCCCTGCTACGATTCCTAGAATCATCGAAATGGCAAGCGGAAACATAGGCTCCGTCGGGACTTCGAACTCAAAAGTGCCAGCAGACAACACAGCGAAAAAATATGCTGGCAGAAGACTGACCCAAATACGAGAAAAAGTCATGTCGAGGGCACTGAGTTCTTCATCGAATTTCTTGTACACTACATTGGTGATGCCAAAAATAAGTGTGGCTCCTATTGCACTCAAAACTCCTAAGGTATAGAGATCAGAGCCAGTCTGCATGGGAGGAGACTTAGGATGAACCTACCTAATAATGATACGAGTTAGCTCATTACAAGTAGAAACAGGTTGGCATTCGACTGGCGCCAATCAAGCTCAGAATGCACCTTTAATCGAAGAATGGAGCATATATTCGGCTTTTGTCGTATCGATTTTCGGCGATATATCACCACCCATATAAGCTGCCGTGCATGTAGAAACTTAACTATAGTGGCTTACGGGCCAATAGAGGTGTGAGTTTTATTGAGTGAAGAAATGGGCTTCAAGACCATAATCTTGTACCTGTCCGCAGTTGCTTTAGCGCTGTTCTACTTGCTTTACACTCCGTGGACTGCACTATCGTCATATGCATCAGGGATGGGTGCAGAGGTTTGGGTCTACTACTTTGCACTTGTATTGGGGCTATTGTTCCCCCTATACTATGCAATAGGCCAAGAGAACATGGCATGGATGGTATTAGGCCTCGCTATTATTGTGAATTCAATAGTCTGGCTGCTTGTTGAACCAACAGCATCAGCAGCGGCGGTCATGATCCTAATTGTCGGTCTATTGTTCTTCTTGGGTCCAATCTTGGAACCAAGAATGAGCAATTGGGATTTGATCAAGAACATCTTTCACATACTGAAGGGTCTCTTCATCATCCTCGCTGCCGGCTTCTTTGCCAACTGGGTTCTGGATGACTTTATTGGAACAACTAGCATCAACCACATAATGCCTCCATTCCTCTACATGGGTGGCGGCTTGTTTGTGGCTTTTGGCATCATTCTGTTCATGTATGGTCTATTCAAGCTCCTCAAGATGTACACCGGCGAAACAGTAGGGAAATTCTTTGGCGATCTCGCAAAGATATTCTACATTCTCATGGTTTTGGTATTCTTGCTAGGTATCACCTACAATGTGACTGCCTACAATTTCCTTAATCCTTGGGCTGCTGCATCATTCCCAACATCAATAGACTTCTTCGCCGATATGGCTGTTGTAGGAGTTTCCAACCTAGGTGCCATTCTATTGATTATTCTGTACATCTACGGTATGTCTAGAATTGCAGAGAAGCTAGGACAATAGAATATACAAAAGGAGAGGTGAGCGAAAGCTCCCTTTCCTCGTTCTTCTTTTTTCTCAGCCTTGATGACTCAGGATATTATCTTCTTTCTCAGTTCGTTGATAGTAGGAAGCACTAGTCGCCTGTCTTCTGCTGAAACAGTCATATGACAGAATGCTTTCTCCCTCTCAGGTACTCCCTTTAGGGTAATCCTTACCCCCACTCCCTTGTCGGTACTGATTTGTCTGGTCCACCCACCAATCTTAACCTCAATTCGTGAGGCAGTTTCATCCTCAATGATATTCCTCACAATAGTAAATCCATATTCTCGAAGTATCCTATCGATCTTATCTCTCAATTCGGGCGTGGTCAGACCCTCTACCTCAAAGGTGAAGGCGCTGCTTGTCATGTCATCAAGTAGCTTTTCAAAAAGAACTGGATCCATTCTCTCTGGTTTGAAGTCTCCACTCGGTTCCTCAGTGGCTTCAGCTACAGATGGAAAGGGGGTCATCCTAGGCTTCGGCGTTGGAGGAGTTGACCGTTCTTCTTCAGTTGTCCATGTCTTTTCCCTAGAAGGAGTGTATGCCCTCCTCTTTTCTTCTAACACGCTTAT
>JBHLLF010000019.1:40176-52638 GCA_048885865.1 Candidatus Hermodarchaeota archaeon | reverse complement strand
TATAAGGTACGGTCCTACTCCAACATAGTCTGCGTAGTTATTGCCGTCCCATGTATTTGCATATCCATTGTCGCGGACTGAAGTGAAGAATCTGTTGTTGATAACGTAGCATTCAGTACAATCCAAGAGGTCCAATTCCGAAAGAAAGTTGTTATCATAAAAGGACACATTGGTTGATAGCAGAGAGAATGACATGACGAAGACAGGAGCATCCATACCAAATGTGTTGTGATAGAGTCCTGTATGCAACGAGTCCTCAATGTATACTGCTCCCCAGATGTATGAACGCATAATGACATTGAAATCAGAATCGTTATGGAATATGGCTCCAGATACAAAGCAATTCGTGAAGTGGCCTTTTGTAACGTTGAATATCTCCAAAGCACTATACGATAGATAGGCATGGAATATGCAATCATCAAAGGTGAACCAGCTGTTTCTGATGTTTGAGAGTTTGAGACTTGGTTCTGACTCGCCTGTGATGTTCAACCTTGTGAAGTAATACGGCGTTTCGGAGCTGCCATCTCCTGAGAAAGCATTCAGATTTGCCCAGGCTTGGAACTCATTATCCGAGCTGAAGCTCAAACCTCCGATTTCAGTATATTGTGCAGGGATTGAAGGAATGTCCAGAGTTTCAACATTTTCGCCTTGAGTCTGTGGCGCAAATGTCGAACATGCTGAGATAATGAAGATACTGCAGACTAGCAATATTGCGCTTTTTCTCCGATAGTGAGTCGTGACATTCCCTCCTTACTCTGCGAACCTGTGGCGTAATGCTGACTTGTAGAGCTATATTCCAGCGAGCTTTTAGTGTTTTGCATCAATTGTTCAATCGATTATGCTGCTAGGGGCAATAACAACACTATTCTGATGCTATTGAACGCGCCGTCCTCTCGTGAGGAGAATTATTGCTATAAGAACAAGTTCCATAATGATGACCTGGAACAAGAGCTGGTCTATCCCCAAATCCCCATTTGGAGGGGGTGGAAACGGTGGAGGCCCATCTGTTGTAGTGCCTGGGCGCCCGAATGGATTGTCATCCACACTCCCTGCGAGTCCTGGGATTTCATAAGGGCCAGTTCCATCATAGTTGAAGTAGTCATTTCCATCCCAATAGTTATCCGATCCATCATCTATGGCTAGCCAGTAAAAGATGTTGTTAATGACATAACAGTTCGTGACATCTGCAAGATGTAATTCTCCATAGAATTCATTCTCAAAGAATGACACATTGTTGGATGAAATCCCCAAGGAACTTACATACACATTTGCTTCATCATCAAACACGTTGCTGTAGAAAACTGAATCACTTGATCCAATAGCCTGAACGGGCAAAAGGAATTCAGAGTCATGGAAGACGCAATTTGATGATGAATTGTATTCAACAGAGCCCAAAAAGCCGCAATCTGAAAAAACTCCATTCGCAATCCCCCATGTGCTGAGGGCAGGTCTTGAATCATTTGACATGAAAATGCATTCACTAAAAACGAACCAAGTTTCAACAATATCGACGAGAACCCTGGGAGGACTGGAATAATTCGAGAAAACCATTCCTTCGATGATGAATGGACTTGAACCAGTTCCATCTCCAGGAAATCCATTTAGATTCGCCCAGTTTCGAAAAGATTCATCTGAGCTAGGTGTTAGACCGTCCATGTCATTGGATTTTGAAACGGTTGCAGGGACATCCATGCGCTCTATAATCCCTTCAGTATCCTGTGGCAGATATACTAAATGCGTCGAGAAGACAGGGATGCTGCAGATCAGCAGAATCGTGATCAATTTGCGGTTGCGAGGCGAACTCAGTCCCTCCTTTCAGCGCGCAGTAGCTACTTCACGTTGACTTGTGTACCTTATTCCAAGCTACCTTTTAGTGTCTTGCGCAAAAGAGTCAGCTTGTCTTCAGAAGGTAAACCCTAGATAGGGCAAGATAAGATCGATAACCTTCGGCTCCAAGCCCAAAGGCAATTCCTTGGTTTCAGGTGTGAAGTAAGCAGTGAAGAAATGGTAATTCTTAACGAAAAGCTTCATCGTTCCTTAGTTTGAATGCAATCAGTATGATGACTATGACCATTAGACCACCTATTCCTAGAATTCCTAGAACGTCAAAAGTCTCCAATGATGTAGTTGCTTCAGTTCCTGGGATTGAAACATTGAATGACTCAAGCATGAGCCCCTCACCCCCACTACAGATTTCAAATCCAGCTTCAACATCATGCAAATACCATGTTGCGTTGAGATACCCCCTACTTAAGGCATCATTGATGAAGTCAAGAAGGTTAATCTCAGCAGAGTTTTGCCCAGTCATGTGATAACATATGTAATGATGACTAACAAAGCAGTACCAGACCTCATAAGAACCGAATTCACCAACCTTACTTCCCCCAGGAACCATCCCTTGTGTATCAAGCCAAATCAGCAGTTCCCCTCCACCGGGGTAACCTAAGCTTGTGTCAAGGCTTGAGCTAAACCAAGATTCAGCCATTATACAATATACTCCTGAGGGACGATAATTATTTACACTCCAATTGAAAGACGCATATTCAAGCTCATTGATTTGGATTGATTTCCAACCAGTAGTGGTCATACCCCAAGTAGAACCTTTGCAGATAGCCGCGTAGGAAGCAACATGGCTTTGGTTGTGACTTGACTGTGTTACAATGAATTTGCAAAAATCAGTGTCTGGTACAGTTACTGTCTGTGAGGTTTCCGCTCCCCAGACACCGTTATGAACACTATATTCTCCACCCCTTATATTGATAGTTCCATAAGGATCTGAAGTTGATGCTGATTCTCCTGCTGTGATATATCTCACAGTTCTAGTTTTTTCAGTCAACTTATCTGTTGGTGAATTTAGTAGTAAAAGAATGAGTATAAAGAAAGATAACCCTTTGATAATGCTCCGCATTGCGAATGCCCGCATGAGAAAGTGTGTGGTTAGCAAAAAGGATTCCGCCATCCCTGACTATTTCTAGGATTGCTCATCGGAGTCCAGGATATTACTCAATGCAAAATTGCACTATCAACTGGCTTTCCTAGGAATCATGATTCTTTCCTATCTAGAAAAGATAAGAAAGGCAAGGAGCCGTATTATACTCCTCTTAGATCTGGTCCTATTTCCAAGCTTCATCGCTTTCAGGAAGCGTGTTTCTTGGCGGTTCAGAACTCTCAGTTTTGCTCACGGTCTCCACAAGTTCTGGAATCCAGTCCAGACCAATCTTCTTGATCTTATCCATCATCGGTACACCGTTGCGAGTCCAGCCTCGACGCTTGTAAGCTGCATCAGCTAGCAATTTGTATTGCTCTTCCCTGTATTCGCGGAGTTTAGCCACTTTTTCAGTAGTTGTCATGTTTGAGCAATCGATACCGCACATCTCCTGAAGGAACGTGTCGTATCTCTCCTGCCTGCTCTCATACTCCCAATTTGTGACTGGACCCACACTCCGATAGGGAGGATTGGAGTCATTAATCCTCAAACCCTTTCCTTGTCGAATGTTGAAGATTCGCTGGAAATTATAGACCCTCTCGCTCCTTAGAATAAGGCCATCTCCATCAGACTCTATGCCTGTCATCGCAGAGAAGAATCTTGAATAGAATTCAACGTGTTTAGGAACTTTCGCAGGTTCATCAGTATCTGCATTATCAGCTGGTACAACATCATTCCACGGAAGCTTGCACAGTCCATTAAGGCCGAACCATGTTCGCCACATCGGGAAATAATGAAGTGCTTCCGCCTTGTCCTCAAAGGTTGGTAGGTAATTGTGGACTTGATCCATGAAGATCAACCACGCCTCGTCATGCTGTGGTCCCTTGAGAGTGAAACCATAACCTCCCTGCTGAGCCAGACTCTCCTTCGTAACATATTCAGAATATTCGAGACCCTTGTGTTCCATGCCAATGTCTTGCATGTGCTTGGGGTCAATGTCATAGACCTCTGCAAAGTGTTTCTTGAGGTAAGCAACTCCTTTGCCAAAGTGCTCGCCACCGAATCCCTTGCCCTCAGCAATCTCATGAAGCACCGCAAGAGCAGCCTCTGCAGCGCCCCATTTCAGCACATGCCCTCCAGTGACTTTCTCGTTGATATAGCCCTCCTCAAAGAGCTCCATCACAAAGCCCATCGTAGTGCCGAAACTGATGGTGTCGATTCCATATGCATCGCAATAGAAGTTGAGTTCTGCAACCCAGTGTGGATTAAAGATACCTAGATTGGAGCCACACCCGGCGATTGTTTCATATTCAGGACCATCGACGACAACTTTCTTTCCCTTGAACGGGCCTGTCTTGGGTTCAAAGTTCTCTATGCAATGTGAGCAGTTTATCGCACAAGGACGCCAACAGCCATCCCATCCCTTGGAATGGTCTGTGAATATGTTCTCCCATGCCTCTCCAAAGATATTCTCTGCCTCTGGGTCACTCCCAGCACGGAAGTTGCGGGTAGGCAGCAAATCGAATTCATTCATGATTGATGGCAAGTGAACAGTCCCAAGCGTTCTCATTCTGTTCTGTTTCGCGTCCAAGTCAAGAATCTCCTTCGAGTGCTCGCGACCCACTCTCTTCACAGCTTCAATGTCTGCAGGGCCATTCATCTCCAGAGTAATCTTCTCAAGTTTGGCGACAAGTGCCTTGAGCTTCTTGTTCCGAAATACAGTACCTATGCCTCCACGGCCAGCCTGCTTGTACCTGGGAATGTTCCTCCTCATATCCCACCACGAGAAGTTCAGACAGCTCATGTATGCATGCTCACCACCAGGCCCTGCAGTCACTACTGAGATGTCTTTCCCTTCTTTGTTGGTATGTCGATCTGTAAGGATTCGAGTTATCTCATAAGCTGTGTCTGGAAGGTCTGTAGCATCATGTATCTCTATCCTGCCGACATCTCCATCAATAAGCACATAGACATCGTTCTCTGCTTTCCCTTGAATCTCCAATGCGTCGAATCCAGAGAATTTCAGATGAGGGCCGAAGTAGCCCCCCACATTACTATCTATTGGAATACCTGTCATTGGTGATATTGTAGTCACAACGGATTTACCAGCGCCAGGATACTGAGTCACTCCTCCCAGAGGCCCAGCGGCTATACAAATCTCGTTCTCGGGGTCGTCCCAGGCAACAATACGATCTTTGGGAAGACCATTCCACATTAGCCAAAGGTCGTACCCCTTTCCACCAGTAAAGGTGTCCTTCATCTTCTTATCGACAGGCTTTGTCTCGATAGAATTGTCATTGAGATTGATGTAAAGGGTCTGATTGGCATATCCCCGCTCAATCTTTGGCACATCATAATTGAACTCCTTGAGCATCCATACACACTCCGAGCAGCAGATATTCGTCAACTCAATTGAGTTGGGCACAGTCAGCCTTCGCTTCTAGCCGACATTTGAGTGTTGCCTTCGTGCCCAACTACTGCCGACTAGATGGCACTTTTTTCAAATGGCACAGAAAATGTTAAAGGCATGAGCCTTTCGCGACATGGCCGCTGGGGAGGAGTGTTCATGAAGCGGGAACCCAATCAGAATATCATCTATATATTTCATATATATCCGAAATATATAAATATAAAAAGGATGGACTGGATGAACGGATATCCTCGATCTCCTGGCTAAGGGACTTGGATAGACCTGGAAATTGGAAGGTTGAGCAGTGATTAGGACTCAAGAACTCGTGAATCTCCTAAAAGGTCTTGACGACGATGGTGCATATGAAACCTGTGCTGCATGTCAGTTCTTAGAAAGTCTTGATAGTGGAGTACATCTCAAATCCATCAGGGAATTACCTGGAGCAAAGGACCGTGCTATCCAAGATGAAGCAATTCAATTTCTATCCAAAAAAGAAGTCCCTTCGCCAGGCACCTAGGAGGTTTATCTACAATATGGGTGGGTTTTTGCTCTGGTCTGATCCTGGAAGGCCTTTTGTCCCAAATGAATCCCCATCTTTTATCCACAGTCTTGCAATAGAAGCCTGTTTAGGATTGACTTGCAAATCCCACCAGCCCAAGTTCCTTGAAGGATGAGATTCATCTAATGATATGGCCTTAAAAGAATGCGAAAAGTTGTCTGGTCTTCTGGGCCCAGCTGGATTCTCCATCCATGGGCTTCCACTAGCTTCTTCACAATCGAGAGTCCAAGGCCAGTCCCTTTCTCTTTGGTTGTGAATCCCCTTCTGAATATCTTCTCCTGAATATCTTTGGGAATTGGTGCACCATCATTGCTTACGATAAGCCAGGTGCCCATGTCTGATGTTTCTGTACAGACTTTGATTTCTTTGGGAATTGCATGCTCAACTGCATTAGCAAATAGATTCTGGAAGATCTGGCCAATCTTTTCACTGCTTCCCCTTACGATGGGAAGCTTATCCACTGTGAGTGCGATGTTATCTGGGATTGTAGTTGCGCCAATCTCTTTGATCACTTCGTTCAAATCTACCAATTCTCGTTTCTGGACCACCATACCTGCATCAGCAAGGTCTGCTGAAGCATGAAGCAGATGAGAAGACTGATGCGCTATGCTGTCTATCCTCTCCAACACAGATTCATCGTATTCACGACGGAGCAGTTTTACAAGATTCTGGATATTTCTCATTTTGTTTCCAAGGTCATGAGACATAACATGAGCCAGCTCGCTGAGTTCCTCTTTCTGCCTTCTCAATAGATCATCTGTTAGCTTCCATTCTGTTATATCTTGGAAGATACAGTGTGTTTGTTTGAAATCTCCCTTCTCATCAAGAGCGATTCTCCCATTGAATCTTGCAATGAGATGCGACCCATCCTTACAAATCAATTCGTACTCGACATCGCTAATACTCCCATCGTTTCTGAACTTCTCAAAATTCTCGGAAAGCGCTCGCTTTGACTCGGCGGTGAGAAATCTGCCGAAATGTTGACCAACAACTTCGTCGCGAGTATATCCCAAAGCATTCAACCATTCTTGATTTACATTAAGAATGGTTGCACTTCTGTCGAGTGTCTGGTATCCCAAGGGGGCATTCTCATACAACTCTCTGAATCTTTTTTCACTATCTGCCAGAGCTCTTACTGTCTTCTTATGTTCAGTCACATCGAGTGCATATTCAATCATCTGAACAACATCACCACTACCATCCATGATTGGATATGCGTGAATCTCCATCTCTCTGAGTCCTCCGTCTTCATCAAAATGCGTGTGTTCAACAACAGCTGGTTTCTTCGTTCGTTTTACCTCTTCAAGTGGACATGGATGATCCGTGTTAAAGCATGGCTTATCGTTCCTATGAGTTACAGAATGACATGTCGAGGATTCAGAGAGGGGGCCTAGCCTTGCAGCCTTGTTGGCTAGAGCAATCCTAAAGTTATTGGTATCGATGACGTAGAATGGATGTGAGAGTGCCTCCAATACATTCTCAAGGAAGCTGACATGTTCCTCAATCTTACCCTCCGCAAGTCTTCTTTCTTCTATACTCCTGCCAACTGATACGATGTATTTTGGTTGACCATTCTCGTCAGGTATAGTTGAAGCCATATATTCGAAAGGAATGGATTTGCCATCCTTTGTAATGAGAGCTAATTCCACTATTTCCGTTGCACCATTCATCAAATTCTCAATTATTATTTCGGCGGTTTCAAGTTCTTCTGGGCTATAGTAGGAACTTGGTGCTTTCATTGAGGCTATTTCTTCATCAGTATAGCCACTGATTTCCCGGAATGCTTTATTCCATCTCACAGCTTTCCCAGATGCGGGTTCGAAAACGAAAAAGGTATCTCGTTGAGCATTAAGCGCAGTCTCCGTAAATTCCTTCTGTCGTATCAACTCATCTTCGGCATTCTTTCGTAATATGAAACTACTCAAATTTTCAGCTAGAGCATCAATAAGCTGCCTTTCCTCAATGAGAAAAGGACCTTCATCCAACGTCGCTCTTTCTTCGGTGTAATATATTTGAATCTCGCCTACTTTCTCATTTGAAACTACAATGTCAGCTGTTTGCTTCCATGGAGATTCTCTAAACGGAGTCGCCTTGTATTCCTGACCCTTGTAGAACACCCTTACGTTTGCAATATCGGGGAACTGCCAACCGCCTTTAATTATCTCAACAAGCTTCTGGAAAACAGTTTCAATTTTTCCAGCGGAATCTAGCAGTTTTAGCGCATCATAAAGACACGTTTGCTCTTTGACACGTTGTCTCAATTCATTCGTTTGCTTTTCAAGAGCGTGTTCAGTTGCTTTTCTGTGAGAAACATCGAAGAATGATGCAACCATTGTCCGGGGAGTTGCTTGAAATGCATGTACTTCAAAAGCCCCTGCGATTCTATCATCCTGATAGTCAACCTGTTCACTACTCCATGCCTCTCCAGTAAGTGCAACTTCCTTGTATTTCCGAGGTATCTCTGTGTTGGCAGCCGCCGGGAAAGCATCCTCAAGGGTTTTCCCGGTAAATTGGGAATGATCTAACCCCAGCAGCTTATCAGCTGCAGGATTGGCTCCAATGAAAATGAGTCGATCATTATTATCAAGTTCATACATGTGCATCCCGATTGGAGTTGACTCTACAATCTGTCTGTATCTTAGCTCACTATCCCGCAGGGCATCTTCGATCTTTTTGAACTCAGTAATGTCTCGAATGAGACTCTGGTAACCAGTTACCTCACCATTCTCTAAAAGCAGTGTATTGGTGATATGATAATAGAAATCAGAACCATCCTTTCGAATCCCTTTGACTTCGAAACCCACTGGTTTGGTGACCTGGTTTTCAATTCCCATTTTGAATTTATCCATTATTCTATTTCTTTCATCTGGATGAACATAAATGGAAAAGTGGGTTCCAGTAATTTCCTCAGGCGTGCCTCCGTATATCATCGCACCTTGAGGACTGCACATAGTGATTATTCCCTGCGGGTTTGTGATAAACAGTCCATCAGCCAAATTCTCATAGAGAAGACGATACCGCTGTTCACCTTCTCGCAGCTCATTTTCAGCCATTCTGCTTTCGGTGATATCTGTCACAGTGGCTATCGTAGAGAGCTTGCCTCCGAAAATGAAGTTTGCAACTTTCAAGTGCGCGAATTTTCGACTGCCGTTCTTATGTAGCAATCTCACATCATACTCTGAGGGCACAGATTCTCCAGATATTCTTCTGTTGTACCTGTCTTTTATCCAATCCAAATCCTCAGGTGCGATCATGTTCGTGAATGGTGATCCCACAATCTCATCGATTTCATATCCAAGCATATTTGCAAGAATTTCATTAGCATACACACTAATGCCATCTTGTGCGATGTGAATGCCGCTTTGAACGTTGTCGACAAGAGCTCGATATTTTTCTTCACTCTCTTTTAGTGCTTCTTCAGCATCCATTCTTGAAGTAATATCCTCCACCATTCCAACAATAAATGTGATATTGCCTGCTTCATCTGTAACAACTGATACAGTGAGACTGACCCATATCATATTCCCGTTCTTAGTGATGTATCGCTTAATCATTTGATAGCTGTCTCTTTTTCCTTCAAGCACCTCATTGAATAATGCAGCATCAATCATAGCATCATCTGGATGAGTGAATTCTGCAATCTTCATTCTCCGGAGCTCTTGAAGGTTATATCCAACCATCTTTTGATATGCCAAATTGGCCTCTATAATATAGTCAGTCTTGTCAACAATTGTCATGCCAATACCAGCATGCTCAAAGACAGCTCTGAAACTTTCCTCTGCCTGTTTTTGCCTCGTGATATCTTCAGCCATGCCAATAACAAACTCTGGCTTGCCTTCCTCATCACGTTTAATTGAAACATTGAGACGTCCCCAAACTATCTGCCCATTCTTATGGAAGAATCTCTTTTCAAGTGTGTAACTATCTCTAGTGCCTTCCAGTAATTCTTGATTCAGTCCTATTTCGACTTCCCAATCATCCGGATGTGTTAGAGCTTCTACTTTCATCTGTGCAAATTCATCCGCTTTGTACCCAAGCATGTCTTCTAGCGCACTATTAGCTCTGAAAATATCGCCTTCCATATTTGAGTGAGAAACTCCGATAGGAGCATAATCAAATATGAGTCTGTATCTTTCATCACTTGCTCGTCGCTCTTCTTCTGCATGCTTCTTCTCTGTGATATCAGGGCCTGCACTAAGAGTGCCGATAACTTTACCATCCTTCTCTCTCACAACCACATCTGTCCATTGAATCCAACGGATTCTGCCAGAAGCATCGATAATCGGACCTTCATTTGCTGTTGAAGGTTCAAATTCGCCAGCTATAATTCCCAGCATATAATCGCGTATTTCCTTCTTATGCGTTTGAGGAATGAAATATTCGATCCAATTTTTGCCCAAAATCTCTTCTTCAGGCAACCCCAATATCTTGCAGCCTGTTTCATTAATCATGGTAATATGCAGATTAGTGTCGGTGGCAAGAATAAGGGTTCCTGCGAGATTGAGGTATGTGGATGCACGGTTTCTCTCTTCATCTAGTAGTAATTCAGTTTCTTTCTGTTCTGTAATATTCTCAACCATGCCAATCGTGTATTGTGGAATTCCGCCTACATCTCTGATTAGTGATACTGTCAGTCTGCCCCAAACAGTTTCACCAGCTTTTCTAATGTATCGCTTTTCCATCTGATACCTGTCTTCACCTGTATCAATTATCCTTTGTAGTTCCGCCGCATCTTTACCCCTATCAAGAGGGTGAGAGATTTGGTCAATTGTCATCCCAGCTAGCTCATCAGCATCATATCCAAGGAATTCCTGCAATGCCCCATTTGTTTCAAGAAGCTCGCCTCCTTTAGCAAGTGCCATTCCAATCCCTGCATGCTCAAAGAGTGTTTTGAATTTCGATTCGCTTGCTCTTATTGCCGCCTCGGCCTCAACACGGTCAGAAATGTCCTTGGCAATATGCACCACTCCAATTTGCTCTCCATCTTCACTCATTAATGGTGAGGTCGTTATCAAGTATGGGGCTTTCAAACATGGGTCGTGAATTTCAGCTGTTGCTGGAAGGCCACTTTTGGCGGTTTCAAGGTGCGGGCAGCCTGGAAATGGCTCCGCAGTCTTATGCATGACCTCATAGCATTTCTTGCCAACCAGCTCCTCGGGATTCACACCCAACGCGCCAGCCATTGTCTTATTTCCACTAAGGATTTGGAATTCGTTATTCAGAACAGATACAAAATCAGGAATGGAATCGAATGTATTCCTCCACTCTCTCTCTGCATTTCTAAGTTCATTTTCTATTCTTTTTCTATCAGTTATTTCTGCAATGGATACAACTATGCTCTCTCCATCTTCATGGAGGTCTAAGTCTGCGCTGTACCATCTTATCTCGCCTTTGAGACAAATCTCGTAATCGAAACTCTTTCGGACGCCATCTAATCTAACATCACCTGCTAGCCTTAGATAAGGTTCGGAGATTTGAGGTGGAACGACTTCACTAATGTGCTTTTCAAGAAAATCAGCCGGCTCAGGAAAGAGGTCAGTTTCGACAATTGAATGGTATTGTGAGAAATGATCTCTAGCATCTATTACAAAAATCAAATCGCTCATAGATTGCACGAGCGTTCGATATCTTTGTTCGCTCTCATGAAGTGCCTCTTCTGTGCGTCTACTTCTCACAACGCTCTTCACGTGGTGTCCAATTTCAGTAAAAAGACCCTCTAAATCCTCTCCTTTCTCTAGATAATAATCAGCACCCAAATTCAGTGCTTGGATTGCCACTTCTTCTCTACTACGTCCTGTAAATATGATGAATGGCGTATTACAGCCTCGCTCTCTGAGCCACTCTAGAATCTGTAATCCATTCATTTCTTCAGGTCCGAGATAGAAATCACAAATCACAGCGTCAAAATCCTCCTCATCCAATATCCGAAGAGCATCCAGTGCTGTTGATGTTTGCAGTAGTCTGAAGTCTGAATCTTGTGCAGTTAGAAACTGCTGAGCTAGGAAAAGCAGATCCTCGTCGTCGTCTATAACAAGGATACGAACTCTCAACACAATATCCTCCATATGAAATTGAACGAGAACAGATTGAATAGGGCATACGTGAAGATTAATCTTTCAATGCTTGTTTATCTGAATCAGCTTCTGTTCAGGTCCCTGTCCATACCATATTCGTTTATTTTCGGAATTATCCCGATTTTTTCAGAAATGTTTAATAATTAAGAAGATTTAAATGTATTGAAAAGGAATATTGGATGTAAACCTATTACAGTGTAGAAGAGTGTTTCATCGAATGACAAATCGCGATTCAATCACTTATGTGAGATTTCTCAGAATCTGCAAAAAGCATCTTCAGTGGATAGGACTCTCTGAAGCTGCGCGTGACATCCTAGCTGTATTACTAGCTGATTATTATTGGTCTGGCCAAGCATTATCACCGGAAGAAATTGCTTCAGTTACCGGCTATTCTCGTGGCAGCATCAGCGTGGCAATTTCCCAGCTTAGATCCTTGGGATTCATTGAAGGCAGAGTAGACACAACTCAAGAAGGACGAGGAAGAAGGCCAACA
>JBHLLF010000019.1:14298-40076 GCA_048885865.1 Candidatus Hermodarchaeota archaeon | reverse complement strand
GTAATGGTTGCAGTTGCAGAAGCAATGGTGAACATGGGCCTTGATATTCCGCTCATCTGGACTCAGATGGCAAATGCATTCCAAGGTGATGCAAAGGACTTGTTAAGTCAGCTCGGGCTGAGTATCGAAGGCAATGATGTAAGATCTGTTGTGGAATCTTTTGCATCTGAAATCAAGAAATCTGGCGCCGTGCAGAGATGTAATATTGTGAGCGTATCTGATGACGAGGTAGTCATGGATATTGGCGAATGTATCTTTGCTCCCGCTACGACAATAATCCGCGGTGGGGATGCAAACATGATTCCCCCCTGTCCAATGATGGCAATTCTCTACGCGGCACTGAATGAGAAGACTGGCAAGCATTGCACAGTAACCAAGTGCGTTTTCCATCCTGAGCTGAATGCCAGTGATTTCACTTTATCCTTGGGGTGATTCCTGTGGCTATATCTGACTGTAAGTACGCAGGAGGCGCAAACGCACAAGGGCTAGTTTGGTGTGAAAAGAAGAACATCTACGTATCAGCGAAAGAGAAGGACTCGTGTGAGTTCTACGAAAAGAAATAGAGGTGATGCAAATGAGTGCAAAAATAAAGAAACTTGAAGACACACTCAAGAAACTAGAGGCTGATAGCGAAGTCGACGGATGTGCCCTGGTAAGCGATAGGGGCCAGCTCATGGCTGCTGCGCTACACAAGGAAGTCGATGAAAAAGCGGTATCAGCTATGGCAGCCGCATTGGTGTCAATAGGAAGTCGTGTTGGATCTGCCCTAGATTCTGGAAATCCGAAGAACATCGTGATTGAAGGCGATGTGAAAACCGTGATTGTGCGAAGCCTTAATGGTGCTGCGCTTATCGCCACAGCTCCTCGGGACGCCAAGATCGGTTTAATCGACTTCGAGATGGATAAAGCCACAAGTGAGGTAGAGTCCATCCTCTAGATGACTCAATGCAAATTGCATGGAGTCCTTGGAAGAGGAGAATCAAGGAGTTATGATGAGATGTCTGCGAGGAATTTAAAATCATATGATTTCAAAATCTATGTCACCGGACCTTTCCAAGCTGGAAAAACCACTCTAATTCATACACTCGATCCCAACACTATATCTATAGAGCGTGAGATGAAGGAGGAATATCGTGGTGAGAAAAGCACCACGACAACAGGTTTTGATCTTGGGCGTGTTATTTGGGTCCGAAAGGAATTGGCCCATATGGGTCTAATTGTCCCTAAAGCAGAATATGAGGAAGAAATCTCCGAATATGAGGGATGGATTTCAAAGGAAATAGAACTGCGTGGTGTCCCTGGTCAACTACATTTCAAGTTTGTCAGAGACACAATGAGGTCTAACTCTGATGGAGTCCTGATGATTGTTGACTCTTCAGATCCTGCTATGATAGGAGACGCTTGTGCAATCCTGGCGGAAACTAAGGCCGCATTTGGGCCAACTCCTATTGTGACCATCGCAAACAAGCAAGACCGGCCGGATGCTGTTTCACCTGATGAAGTAGCAAGCTGGGTGGGTGTTCCTGATGCAGTGGGTACATCTGCCAATAATCGTGAATCATCAAAGACTGGCTTGATTCTCCTTCTGAAGAAGGTAGAGGAAATCTGTGTTCAAAATGAGGTAGCTAGTGACACATTAAGCGTAGTTTCACAATCATGAGGTGTAAGAGATGAATTATGAACGAATTGGAATAGAAGAACCTGGTGAAATGGAGGAGCATCTTGATGAAGATGGTTCAATATTAGATGAGCGTAATCAACATGATGATGTAGAAGACCCAGTCACCTCAGCTCCCGAAGAATCTGTGTCTAACGAAATTGATGGGGAACTCCTCCTTGAAGAATCATCTCAAGTGGAGATTCAATCAGGAGACATAGAAATTACTGATGATGACAATGCTATTCCTCCAGTAGTCCAGATTCGGGATCTTCTATCAGAGTTTGAGATGAAGGTTCCAGTATGGGGGTTGACTGTATTTACAGTGGACGGCTATATTCTTGCTCATAGACTCTTCTACGATTCTATGCCAGAGAATATTGAGATGGTGGTCAGTAGTATGTCTGCAGGCCTAATAACAATCTCAGAAGATTTTATCCGTCTTGTGAATGCTTCTTGCATGTTTAGACAAGTTCTGGTTGATGCTGATGATGAGAACGGTCATGTTCAATTCTCAGTCTTGTTGAAACATGTTGCTGAGAATGTTATGTTGACTGTCATTTTTCCAAGTAGCGTTCAACTTGGACTTTTGACATTCGAAGTTGAGAATCTCGCCAAAGCAATCAATGAAATTGTTGGACTCTGGGATGTGAAGCTCCATGAAGACACAGTGACCTGAAGAAAACGCGGAGGAACAAAAATGAGTACAGGCAAACATCAAAGACTACAAGATATTGTTGGAGAGCTTATTGATAATGGTCGCAGCTTCATGAGCTGTGTAGTAACCAACGAACGAGGCTTGGTAGTTGCTGGGAAGTCATCTGATGGATCATCAAATCAAACACTTGCTGCAATGGTGTCTCTTCTTTCAGATACAGCTGTTAGAGTCAGTGATAATCTAGGATACGGGCATCCTAAGACAGCATCAGTCAGAGGTTTCGGAGTGACAGTATCTCTGCATGAATTCAAAGTAAAAGACCAATGGTTTCGCATTGGCGGAGTTCTTGAAGGGGATACTATTCTCAAAAGGGGACTATTTGGTCGGTGGAGACATATCGGCGCTGAAACCGAACTTGTAGCTATTGCAAATCAAATTCGCTCTGTATTAGAGGAATAGTATTTGCTGAAGCGGGAGTCCATACTAAGATGGCAAACTGGGAAGCTAGGCTTAAGGGAGGAACTGGGAAATGGGTTCTAACGAAGAAAGCAGCAAATCAAAAACCAGTTGTGCAAAGACTGATTTATTATTCCACGATAGGTTTGAGTTAGGAAGCTCAAGTTCTCAGATTATTCTAAGTGCGCTCCTAGAATTGATAGACAGACCAGCTTTTGTGGTAGATGTTACTGACTTCACAATTATTTCAATGAATGCATTGGCAGAAAAGGAAATAGTCACAGCTAATCCTTGCTGTTATCTCTCCGCGCATGGCCTAGATGGTCATCGGTCACCAAAAGATTCCTCCCCAGTTGTTAACCAAGTTCTAAGGAATAGGAAATCCATGGCTTTTCAACATGCTCACACTCCAAAAGGAGGTGGCTCGTGTAGGCATCAAATAAGGGGAATTCCCATCCCTGATTCTCGAGGAAGGATTGCATATGTTATTGAAGTTTGGGGAAGCCCCGACGAATATGATGACTCTGTAAGTGCCATCAATAATAGCGACATAAGTTCTAAAATTGGCATTCATATGTATGAAGCTACAGAAGATGACAATCTCATTTTTCTAGGGGCTAATCCAGCGGCTGATCAGATTCTTGGCATAGATAATAGCCAATTCATTGGGAAAAGCATCCAAGACGCATTCCCAGCTCTTACAGAAACTGAAGTTCCTCAAAGATACTTGGAAGTCGCACTATTTGGGACTACATGGAGTACAGAGCAAATCGAATATGATGCTGGTGATATCTCTGGCGCATTTGAAGTCCATGCTATTCAAACTTCTCCAAGAAGAATGATAGCAGCATTCATAGATATTACACTAAGGAAGCAAGCTGATGAAGAACTCAGACGCAGTGAGCGGAGGCATCGCACCATTATGGAGTCGATGCATGACCTTGTCTTTGTTTATGATTCGCAGAATAGATATTCTGAATACTATGCTTCAAGTGAGAATATCTTCTACAAGTCACCAAAGGAATTCATTGGAAAGCATGTCAATGACATCCTCCCTATTGAAGCGGCTACCAAATACTTGATGGCATCTGTAGAGGTTAGAAGAGATGGTTCTCCGGTCACCATTGAGTATCCTCTTCCTTTCGGGGATACAATTCGATGGTATTCAAAGACTTTGACTCTCCATGAAGACGGGCAGAGTATTGTAGCGGTTGTGAGGGATATAACGCAAGGAAAGATGGCCGAAGCACGTCTTCTTGAGCAGCGAGATTTTCTTGAACGTGTCATTGAATCAATGACACATCCTTTCTATGTCATTGATGCGAATGATTATGCAATAAAGATGGCTAATCAAGCTGCTAATTTGGGTCATCCTGATTCATTGACGAAATGCTACAAGATGTCACACAAGAGGGATCTACCTTGCTCGGGAGAAGATCATCCTTGTCCCCTGGATATCATCAAGAAGTCCAAGCAACCTACTGTCGTTGAACATTGTCATTATGACTTGAATGGTGATATTCGATATGTTGAGGTACACGCATATCCAGTCTTTGATGCAAATGGAGAAGTTGTTCAAATGATTGAGTATGCCCTTGATGTGACAGACCAGAAGTTGGCCGAAAAGCAGCTAGCTTTGGAAACAAGAAGGGCTCGCCTCTATTTGGACCTCTTAGGTCATGACATGGCAAACGAGCTTCAAGTGATCCAAGGAAGCGTTGAACTTCTTAAAGAAATTAATCAAAAGGAAATAGACTGTATTCCCTCTGAGCGTTTTCTTGATCAAATCATTGATTCAGTCCAAAGATGTAACAGGATGATTATGAGTGCGCGTGCTACCGAGAAGCTAGCAATTGCGCCTCTGGTGGATAGATCTTTGTCTAGAGTCATATCCCAATGTATTGACGTTCAACTTGAAACTTATGAAGATGTGGAAATTACTGTTAAGAATTCGTGCAATAGCGATGTTGTATTAGCTGACAAATTCTTGGAGGATCTATTCAGCAATATTATCCAGAATGCTGTTGAACACAATAAGTCAGCTTGCCGAAGAGTTTGGATATCATTGCACGATACCTCTGATGGATTTGAGATTTCAGTGGCAGATAATGGCCCCGGAATAGCAGATAATCTCAAGCAGTATCTATTTGATCCATTTCAAAGATTAGGTGGAGTTGGACTGCACTTCTCATTCGAAATAGTTCAAAAATACGGTGGATCAATTCGCATTAGGGACCGTGTGCCTGGGAATTTCGAGGAGGGTGCAAATTTCGTGATTTGGCTGCCAAAGCCAGGAGGATCATACTATTGACCAAATCAATTGAGAATGGAAATCATCATATCGAGCAACTAATGAGACTAGGAGTAGAATTGCTAAATATTCCATCAACAGCTTCTAGTGTCTTGGCTGCTCTTTACAAGCAAAGATGTAATAACGAAGTTCCTTTATCTATGAAAGCCATAAGCGAGTTGACTGGCCTTTCAGTGACAACTGTATCATCTCTTTGTACGATACTGGAATCCTTGGGAGTCTTAGACCGACAATCACATTTTGGAAGCACAGGAAGGGGTCGCAGAAAAATACTCTTTTCAATGCGAATGGGTCTAAATTCCTTTCTCTCCCACTCATTTAGGAAGCATCTGAAAGAGATTGATCGAATATACAACGAGATGAAGCAGGCAAATTCAAGATTAAAGATTTCAACTGAAGAGAAGATAGTTCGTACAAAGGCAATATCTGAAGCAAAGCAATTTCTTGCTGACTATTTGAAATTCGCCGAGGAAAAAGGAAATAGTACTCTCACAGGAGAACATGAGGGTAGCTATGAAGGTGTTGGTGGCGAGCTTGATCAGAATCTTCTGGATTCAACTGAAGAACACTAAGGAGAAGCCATTGAATGAAATCTGACATCAATCAAGATGATGCATTGCAAAGACACGGAAGCTCTTTAGACACGGATCCCAATCGCCAGCTAAACGAAAAGGCACTTTTCATCTTGCACAAAGGTTCTGGAGTGTCGATGTACTCCCATTATTTCATTCCAAATGCAATCGATCCCCAACTTCTTGCAGGATTTGTTGGTGCGATGGCTAGTTTTCTTTCAGAGTTCGTGGGATTTGAGAGGTCTCAATGGAAAACCATCTATGGAACTGATACAACTCTTATTGTTGAATCTGGAGAATGGGCTGTTGCCGTACTGGCTGTTTGCAGAGAAACTAGCGGACTCCGAACTCAACTACGTATTATCCTTTCTGAGTTTGAAGCTACATACGGAGCGCTCAAAGAATCTTTCGGATATGATAGGAGCATTCTTGATGGGTTTGATGATTTTGCAATGAGAATCTTTTCTGATGACAGAATATCTTCAACCTCTTTTATAAGGGCAATTCCAGGTTGGGCTCGTATTTTGGCGGATCTAGAGGGCACTAACGGATTGAGTGAGATGAGTCAATTTCTGTCAGCAATTGAAGATGGAAAATGCCTCGCGCGCATATCTGATGCTATGCGTAGACCATTTCGAGATGTTAAGGAGATGGCGTATATCGCGAGTTGGGATGGAGTAATCCACATAGATCACATTCCTTCTGATGATGACATTTTGATCCCATCTGAGAGGTCGATTGGTGTAGTTTTCTCAAATGTGGATAGCTTTGAAATCTCACCTATGACACTTGAAGTGATTGGGTCCCTTGATGGGCGATGCAGTGTCTATGAATTGGTTGGTCAATTTAACGACAATTTGAAACAGAGAATATTTGCAGAACTTGGCCGTTTAATCCGAATGGGCTACATCCAAGGTGTTACTCCAGGCCATCAGCTTGTAATTGATCAAGAACGTATTGTAAATCGCTATTTGATTGAAAGCCGAGTATTAGTTCCAGATTCATTCTCAGTCATGGAGCTTCTAAGGAGGAAAAGGGAAGGTTTGCGTATTCATCCATGGCTTTCGAGAATTGATCTGAAGACTGACGGTTTGGTGCAATGTAGAATTGATTCGACAATGACTCAATTCGATTTTGAAGCCATGTTTGATGCGCTGCAATACCTCATCAATCAAGTAACGGCTGAGATCACTGCCCGAGTTGGCAAGACAAAGGCAAATGCGGCTTTGTTTAGAGCAAGAGTGACAGCTAAGCAAACTCAGAGTAAGCAAATACGCTATTTGGGTTAGAATATTTGAATATTTAATATATAACCAAAACAAATAAAAGTAATAATGAGTTAGTTGAACGGACAATTTAGCCTCTTTGACGGGGCTTGTCAAGGACAAAATAACTCATCAATGGAGCCATGCAGAAATGGCAAAGAACTGTTGGGAAGTAATGAATTGCGGACGAACACCCGGTGGTCCAAAGGCTGAAGAGCTTGGTGTATGCCTAGCATCTACTGATACCACTGTGAATGGACAAAATGGTGGTACCAACGGAGGCAGAATTTGCTGGGCCGTAGCAGGAACACTGTGTGGCGGTGAGGTGCAAGGAGAATATGCATCTAAAATGGATAATTGTGTGAAATGCGATTTCTATCACAAGGTTGCTAAAGAGGAAAGCGACTTTGTCATGTACCCTGATTCTATGGCTAGAGTCAACTGCTGGGAATATATGCAGTGTGGCAGGGAACCTGGTGGACCCAAAATGGGCGAACTAGGTGTTTGTCCTGCTGCCACTGATGGAAGTGCCAACAAATTGAATAATGGCCACAATGCAGGCAGAATCTGCTGGGCAATTGCAGGCACTTTATGTGGCGGCAAAATTCAAGCAGAATTCGCTTTGAAATTCGCAAACTGTGTTACTTGTGCCTTCTACAATAAGGTCCTAAATGAAGAAGCTGCAGTGGTTTTGCATCCTGATGAGGTCTAAAGGAGGCTCGTAGAAACAATGAGTGCTAAAACTAAAGAACTGTCTGAGATCCTAAAACAGCTTGAGGCTGATAGTGAAGTTGATGGTAGTGCCCTAGTTACTGATAGAGGTCAACTAATGGTGGCGGCTCTGCATAAAGATGTAGATGACAAGGCAATCTCAGCTATGGCAGCTGCGTTGATGTCGATCGGCAATCGAGTCGGATCTGCACTAAGGTCGGGAAATCCTAAGAACGTCGTAATAGAGGGCAGCAATAAAATGGTCATAGTGAGAAAACTTGACAAGGTTTCTTTAATTGCCACAGCCCCAACTTCTGCGAAAATAGGCTTGATAGACTTTGAGATGGATAAGGCTGTTGATGCTATAGAACAGGTGCTTTAGCTCAAGTTATACATATCAGAGCAAAGCTCCAGCATCTTTCTATTAAGGGACCCAGCTACTGCTTTATTCATACACATGGTTCAACCATTGAGGAAATTTAGACCATGTTCTCAGAGGAATCAATACTATTCATTTCTTCTGTTGTTGGATTGAAAGCAGAAAGAATTATAGCGAAGACAAATTCGCGACATTGCAGCTGGCGCGGATGTTATATTCCAATTACTTCATGCGCGCTTGTTGGGAACTGAGCATTTGAGGTGTTCACGTGAATGACTATATGACTGTCCTCGAGTCGCGCCTGACTGATGCCAATTTACGCAAGTTGCTGACTATTCCCAACAAGAGAGTGCACAAGTTCATCGCTGACGCTATTGAGCTATGTGATCCAATGAAGGTATTCATCTGTGATGATAGTAGGATGGATGTAGAGTATATCAGAAGGACAGCTATTGCAAGGGGTGAGGAGACTCCCCTAGCAATTCCAACGCATACCGTTCACTTTGACGGATTGCATGACCAAGCGCGGGATAGAGAGCAGACCACCTATCTTGTTCCTGAAGGTGAAACTCTGGGGGAGCAGCTTAACCAGATGGATAGGAGGAAAGGTCTCGAAATGGTGCAGGATAGACTCACGGGGAGCATGGAACACAAAAAGATGGTTGTGCGGTTCTTCTGCCTTGGACCAAGAGATTCAGTGTTCTCGATTCCAGTTATTCAAATCACCGACTCATTTTACGTAGCACATAGTGAGGACCTGCTATATAGGCGAGGGTATGATTACTTCCGCAGACTACCAGAAGATGCAGAGATCTTTCAGATGCTTCACAGTTCTGGCAAGCTGATGCATTCCGTTAGTATTGATTGGCAGAACAGAGGAGTTGCCATTGACTACAAAGAGAATACTGTGTATAGCTTCAACACCCAGTATGCCGGGAATTCCATAGGGCTGAAGAAACTATCTCTCCGTCTGGCAATACGAAAGGCTGACAGAGAAGGCTGGCTAGCTGAGCATATGTTTCTGATGTCAGTGTTTGGTCAAAATGGAAGGAAGACATACATGACTGGTGCATTTCCATCAGGCTGTGGAAAGACAAGTACATCAATGATTCCTGGCTGCACAATAGTGGGTGATGATTTAGCGTATATCAAGAATATTGATGGTGTCGCAACCGCAGTAAATGTTGAACGGGGAATCTTTGGAATAATCCGTTCTGTGAGTGCAAAGGGCGATCCTGTGATATGGGAGGTGTTGAATTCGCATGAGCCAGCCATCTTCTCCAATGTCCTCGTAAGTTATGACGGAATTCCATATTGGCTAGAGGATGGCCGAAATCCGCCGAAGAGGGGTATCAATTTCTCAGGAGACTGGTTTGAGGGGAAGAAGGATGTAAACGATGAAGATATTCCCTATGCTCACAAGAACGCAAGATATACAATAGGCTTAGAGGGCCTATCCAATGTCGACAAGACTCTCGAAGATCCAAATGGGGTAGAAGTTGGTGCAGTTATCTATGGAGGAAGGGATGCTGATACATGGGTACCTGTGCAGGAATCGTTTGATTGGGCTCATGGAGTAATCACAATGGGTGCCAGTTTGGAGTCAGAATCTACTGCCGCAACTCTTGGTCCAAGTGGAGTCCGAAAGTTTCAGGCATTCTCCAACATGGACTTCATTTCAATTCCGTTGGGCAAATATATCAATAACCATCTGGTCTTTGCTGAATCACTTGAAAAGATCCCAAAGATATTCAGTGTGAACTACTTCCAGAGAGATGATAATGGAAACTTCATTACTGACAAAGCGGATAAACGAGTTTGGCTCCAATGGATGGATCTACGGGTTCACGGAGAGGCAAAGGCGAGAAGAACACCCACAGGATACATACCATTATTCGAAGACTTGAAGCGGCTCTTCAAGGAGCATTTGGAAAAGGAATACACAGAGGAGCAATATGAGAAGCAATTCATGATATGTATCCCTGAATTGCTGGCGAAAATCGATAGAGTTGAACAAGAATACAGCGAATGCGTGTCTGATGCCCCAGATATCCTATACACTCTTTTGAATGAGCAAAGAGAAAGATTGTTGGAAGCAAAGCAAGCACATGGCGAATATATCTCGCCCTCACTATTCGAAATAGTTGCATAGAATCCAATAGAGAAATCTCTCTCACCCGGCAATCAGAGTTATCCATATCCCAATTATCGTTGCAAAAGTGCCAACTCCTACTTTCCAATTGACTGTTTCATCGAGATATCTCATGGAGAGGGGCAATGCAAAAAGTGGTGATGTTGAGCCCAAAACAGCACTTATTGTGGCACCAACGAATTTCACTGATGCAACCCAGAAAGTGGAAGCCAGTGCCATCCCAAGAATTGCAGCAACGGCTACAACTTTGATTCCCCGTCTAGATGGCATTCGCATACCCATTCGTCTAGAGAAATAGAATGTCGGCATAAGCATCAGTGACCCACATGCTAATCTTATCACATTGGCATCCAATGGATCGACACCAGTGGTACCAATATCCACCATGATGGTCGCCAATGCAAACATTATGGCTGTGATAGCCGCTAGAGCGTATCCAATCTTGTCCAATCCCCTCGTATTCACTTCGGGTTCATCCGGGTATTGAACATCCTGTTCCCGCGAAATCAGAATGATTCCAGAAATGGCGAGGACCACTCCAAGGAAACGGACTGGAATCCACAAGTCACCAAGAAATAGAATTGCTAGGAAATAGGTCACTATTGGATAGGTGTTCGTTATGGCAAAAGCAGAAGAAACTCCGATTCTATCCTGACTCTGGTAATAGACCACATCACCAAAACCTGCGGCGAAGAATACAGACAAAGCAAGAGCTACGTAGGTCTCTAGCGGTAGTGCAAGGTTGGCTTGACGAAAAGGATTGACTGCTACGAAGAATATAATGGGGAGCGCGATCCAAACTCGAATCGAATTTGCAGCAACAGGGCGAACATCTTCTCCTACCCACTTTATGACGACATTTTGAACGGCAAAGAATAATGCACCAAACACTCCCAAGATGACACCAAAGGCAAATTCATCCAATACTTTTCATTCTCCCTGATGAACCACGCAGGCTGCTTCGGACTTCTTATATAGCTCGGATAGGGCCAAAACTCTACCGAACTTTGCAGCTGGATGGTGTGCATATTGAAGCTTGACGCTTTTGAGATGGAGCGGATGCAGTCCGAATGGGAGAATATCGTCGAGATCAATCTCACTGAGAGTGGAGTGAGTCCTCTATCGATCGCCGACTTGATACATGACGATGAGCAGCTTGATGCATTGATTAAAACAAGCATAGGATATTCGCAGACAAATGGGACCGTTAAGCTTCGAGAAACTATTGCTGGAATGTATGAGGGCGCAACAGCAGACAATGTTCTTGTGACTAATGGAGGGGCGGAAGCTAACTTCATCGCAATCTGGAATCTGTTGTATGAGCATAAGAACCGCAACGAGATTGTCATGATGCTTCCCAATTACATGCAGATGCATGGCCTCACACGAGGCTTGGGGGGTGCAGTAGTTCCATATTACCTTCAAATGGAGGGAGACCGGTGGCTTCCTGATCTGGAAGGACTGAAGAACGCAGTATCAAGCAAGACTGCGGCTATTCTAGTATGCAATCCGAATAATCCCACAGGCGCTATCTTCGATCTGAATCACTTGAAGGCGATCTCTGATATTGCCGCAGATGTAGATGCTTGGGTTATCTCAGACGAAATCTATCAGGGTGCTGAGCTCGAGTCTAAAATGACTCCGAGTATTTATGGGGTATATGATAAGGTCATTGTCACAAATAGCCTCTCCAAGGCATACGGTCTGCCTGGACTTAGACTAGGGTGGCTTCTGACCTCTATGGAGCCACACGCAAAGGAGTTGTGGTCTTACTCTGACTATACTACAATCTGTCCAGGTAAGCTTAGTGATATGCTCGCTACAATTGCCCTACAACCGAAGATGCGTGAGAAGATACTAGGGAGAACCGCAAGCATAGTGAAGAAGAATTGGAACATACTTAAGGAGTGGCTGGATGAGCGGTCAGGAATCTTCGAGTACATTCCTCCTCAAGCGGCGGCAATATGCTTTCCCAAACATAACCTTCCCATCAGTTCACTTGAGCTAGTTGACCGATTGCTGCGTGAGAAGAGTCTGTTAATCATACCTGGAGAGCACTTTGGCATGGAGAAGTATCTCAGAATTGGATTTGGCTATGACTCAGAGAAGCTGGAAGCAGGCTTGTCTAGATTTAATGAACTGATTCAGACGCTTTAGATGTCAAACATCATTTGCTCGTTTCTGTTACTCATTAAATGGCGTATTGAATGGATTCGCAAATCACTAATAATGAAGAACGAGGGCGAAATCGCAAATCTCGCGGCTTCTGTGCAGTTGACATCAGCCAAATTTGCTGTGATGAGTGATTAGTGTCAGTTGGACAACGAAAATGTCCCCTCGACATGATATGTCTGGAAATGTACGTTTTCGACCACAATATTCACGAATTACTTAGCATAACATTAGTGATTGTTCATAGTTGAATGGAATTCAGAATCGTCAGAGATATAATACTTCGATTTGCTCATACTACTTTGTACGATATCGAACATGAAACCTGATTTAAAGTAGGGACATCGAAAGCGTGGCATTGGCTCTTACTCGTCTCGGGACATCGAGACTAGTATTCGACTGAACCCCGATACCATCGAATGCATATCAGGGATCAGACAGGGGTACTGGGTGACGAACATGGGACAGACTGATGAAGTCAGGACCCAACGAGATGATGCTCCAATACGTGATGAGGATGTAAATAGGGGATTCAAGTATGAGGTGGCTAGTCACGTTGGGGGAGAGGGGCTCTTACGCTGCCTAAAATGTGGAGCCTGCAGTGGAGGCTGTCCGGTTGGAGCAGTGACTGATTATCGACCCAGGAAAGTGCTTGGTAATGTACTGCTGGGTCTAAAGGATCTGGTGCTGACCAGCGACGACATCTGGATGTGTGCCGCTTGCTTTACTTGTGAGGAGCGGTGCGTTCAGGAAGTCAACTTCACTGACATCGTAACAATCCTCCGGAATATGGCAGTTAAAGAAGGCTATGCCGCTGATGGCTACTTGGAGATGGCTAGGACTGTAGTAGCACACGGTCGAGTTGTTCCGAAGACATTCGCGGTAGACAGAATGCGTGAAACGTTGGATCTTCCTCCCCTACAGGAACCTGCAATGGAGGAGATTAGCAAGATCATTCAGGCATCTGGATTTGACAAGATCTTGGCGCTTTACAAAGGGAGGGATACGTCGAAATGAAGATGGCAATTGCTTGGGGATGTCTGGTCCCTTCACGACGCTCACTCCTTGGTTATGAGGCGGCCACTCGAAAGGTCCTTGACCATCTCGATGTTGAGATAGTTGATGTTCCAAACGAAACTTGCTGCGCTCCATTTTGGATGCAGTCGCTGGACCTCACGACGAGCTTAGCTTTTGCTGCTAGGAATCTAGCCAAGGCGGAGGAGATGGGTTTAGACATGCTTACGCCTTGCAGTGGCTGCTTTCACTCATACAAGAGGGTGAATCACACTATCAGGAAGTATCCAGGGGTCCATGAACAAATCAAAAACATTCTGCGGCCTGCTGGCTTGAAATACGATGGAACTGTTGAGGCGTTTCACCTCATCGACTTTCTATACCATGAAATTGGTATTGATGTCATAAAGAGCAAGATGGTGAAGGATTTCGAAGGTGTTGAGCTTGGACTTCGCTATGGATGCCATATGCTAAAGCCACATGAGATCCTCAACATAGAGTACTCTGAGCGACCCACCTTCGCTGATGAAATCTTGGAGGGTATTGGAGCAACTAGCAAGAACTATGCTGGCAGACATAGGTGCTGCGGAGGACTTCTCAGAGGAACAGCTGATGATCTCGCGGATGAGGTGCTTAAGGAACGTCTTCTTGACGCAAAAGAAGCTGACGTCGATGGGTTAGTCACCGTCTGTTCTTTATGCCACATTCAGCATGATATGGGCCAGAGGATTATCAAGCATAAGTACGATATCGATGGCCTTGACATCCCTGTCCTTCATTACCCCCAAATTCTTGCCTTAGCTTTCGGTTTTAGTCCCAAAGAAATAGGGCTTCAACAGCATACTGCTAGTACTGCTTCTTTTGTTGCTAAACTCAAAGGAGAGGCAGCTGGAAAAGGAGGTGCAGCAACATGAGTAAGCATTTTGAGCCGAATATTGTAGCTTTCACCTGTAATTGGTGTTCATACGGAGGAGCTGATCTAGCTGGAATATCTCGAATCCAGTATCCCACAAATGCGAAGGTCATCCGCCTGATGTGCTCCGGCCGTGTGGATCCGTGCATGGTTCTCCAAGCCTTCAAGAATGGAGCTGACGGCGTTATGATTAGCGGATGTCACCTTGGAGATTGTCACTATTCTACCGGCAATTATCGTACGATTGTCCGATATGAAGCTCTATCATCAGCAATGAGTCTGATGGGCTTGCATCCTAATAGACTGAAGCTTTTGTGGGCAAGTGCATCGGAGGGGCAGCAATGGGCTGAAGGCATAACTGAGATGACTCAAAATATCAAGAAGTTGGGCCCAAGTCCACTTGCTAGATCAATAGCGAAGGCGAAAAGGAGGAACGCCGCGATATCAGGAGGTGCTGGAACATGACTATTGCGGGTGACAAGGTGACCTATGACCATCTGCTTCCTTCTGAAACCGCCATGGTAATTGGTGGAGGCGTCGCTGGGATGCAAGCCGCGCTTGACATCGCTGACCAGAATTACAAAGTTGTGTTGGTAGAAAAATCGCCATCTATAGGCGGCGTTATGGCAATGCTGGACAAGACTTTCCCAACTCTTGACTGCTCGGCGTGTATCCTGACACCAAGACTGTCGGAAGTCGCAAGGCATCCAAATATCGAACTCCTGACATATTCCGAAGTCATTGGCGTGACTGGCAAGGCTGGAGATTTCCGAGTCAAGGTCTTGAGGAAGGCTCGTAAAATTAGCGAGGAGCTTTGCTCAGGCTGTGCAGACTGCGTGCCTCATTGTCCCATTGAAGTACCCAATGAGTTCGATCAAAATCTTGGATTTCGAAAGGCGGTCTACATTGGATTTCCACAGAGTACACCGCTTGTGTATACTATTGATGAAGAAAACTGCATCAAATGTGGTATGTGTGAGAAATCCTGTCAAAGGGATGCAGTGATGCTTGATGCCGTAGATGAGGAAGTCGAAATCCCGGTTGGAGCTATAGTGATCGCTACAGGGTATGAACTCTACGATGTAACTAAGTATCCACGGCTTGGCTATGGTAAATACAAGAATGTCATACACGCGCTGGAATATGAACGAATCATCAATGCCGCAGGTCCTACTGGCGGACACCTCATGCGGCTGAGCGATGGTACGATTCCAAAGTCGATTGGATTTATCCAGTGCGTTGGTGCCAGGGACGTTGAGAAGGGCGTTCCCAACTGCTCACGTATATGTTGTATGTATTCAATCAAGAACGGAGTGATGGCATTTGAGCTTGCCCACGACCATGTGAAAGATGTCACTCTCTATTATGCAGACCTTCGAGCCTTCGGAAAGGGCTTTGAAGAGTTCAAGGAGATGGCGAAGGAAAGATTTGGCGTCAAGTTCGTTCGGGGACGTGTCGGCGAAGTTAATGAGAATCTAAAGAACAGGAATCTCATTGTACGTGTGGAAGACACTGAAACTGGAAAGTTCTTGCAGAACGAACACGAGCTGGTTGTAATCTGCCCAGGAATTCTGCCACCAAAGACTCTGAAAGACCTCTCAATTCACATGGGGCTAGAGCTGGATAGCGATGGATTCCTTACTGTTGAGAATGCAACTATTACTCCTGTAGACACAACAGTCCCTGGCATCTACGTATGCGGTTGTGCTGAATCTCCAAAGGACATACCAGACAGTGTCGCAGCAGGGAGTGCGGCCGCGATGCGTGCTAGTATCACCCTCGCAAAGGGAGGTGCCAAGTAATGAAAGAAACTGTAGACAGCGATCGTATACAAGCGATGGCCGATGCTTTTGCTGATGAGCGTCTCAGATGGCTCATAGGAAAAGGCGATGTCCTTGTCCAAAATGGAGAGTTGACTCAAGAGAAATTCAAGGAGTTAGTGGAAAGGACCATCCAAGAAGAGTATGAAAGGCACTATATAATGAAGCACTTGAATGATAGTCCAGTGACAGTTTCACAGATTGCTAAAGCGACAGGACTTGAGCCGCACCGAGTTCTTTGGAATATTCTAGCCTTGATGAAGTGGAACAAGGTAGAGATCATTGGCGAAGAAAAACGGGAGTACCTGTATTCCAAGAGCTTCATGCAGACTTAAAGAGATGAATAAGATGACGGTTGACAAAAGCGATGATGTACGAATTGGCATTTGGACTTGCCATTGTGGCCTAAACATTGCAGGGACTGTTGACGTAGAAGCTGTTCGTGATCATATCAAAGATCTTCCAAACGTAGTCTTCAGCGGTGACCTCATGTTTACTTGCTCTTCAGACGGTCTCAAGTCAATAAAGGAGAGCATTGAGGAGCATAATATCAATCGAGTCATAGTTGCATCATGTACACCTAGGACACATGAACCTGTGTTTCGAAAGACAATTGAAGAGGTTGGGCTAAATCGATTCCTCTTTGAGATGGTGAACATTCGGGAACATGTTTCATGGTGTCATATGGATGAAAAAGAAAAGGCGACTGAAAAAGCAAAGCACCTTGTAGAGATGGCTATTGCACGTGCTCGTGAACTTGAGTCACTGGAAATGGAATCAGTAGTAATCATACCTCGAGTGGCTGTATTGGGTGGAGGAGTTGCTGGAATATCAGCGTCTTTAGACCTGGCTAACGCTGGCTATCCGGTCACTCTCATTGAGAAGCGTCCGACTATAGGTGGACAGATGGCTCTCTTAGATAAGGTATTTCCGCAAAATGACTGTGCAATCTGTATTCTTGGACCCATCATGGCGTCAGTAGAGCGGCATCCTGAGATAGACCTCCTTGCGTATAGTGAGCTGGAGAAGGTTGATGGACATGTGGGTGATTTCAAACTCTCAATTAGAAAGAAAGCAGGCTATGTTGATGCTAATACTTGCAATGGATGCGGCGAGTGTGAACCAGTATGCCCCGTTCGGGTGAAGAATGAATACGAATATGGTCTGGCTGATAGGAAGGCAATCTATCGACCATTTCCGCAGGCAGTACCCAACACGTTCACCATTGATAAGAGAGGCACTGCTTCTTGCCGGATAGCATGTCCAGCAGGAGTCAATGGCCATGCGTTCATCACACTGATGCGTGAAAAGAACCTCGACAAGGCATTAGAAATCTTTCAAGAGTCAAATCCATTCCCGGGTTCTCTAGGTAGAGTCTGCACCAGTCCTTGTGAAGAGAACTGCGAACGAGCGTCAATCGACGAGCCATTGTCCATTCGGAACCTTCATCGCTTCTTGGCTGACAACGCTCGCGATAAGGGTGAGGCGCCATTGGCACCAATCGTGCCAACCAAAAAGAAGAAGGTGGCGATAGTTGGTGCGGGCCCTGCTGGCATAGCTTGTGCGTACGATTTGGTTAGATTAGGCTATCCTGTCACGGTCTTCGAAGCAAAAACTGAGCCAGGCGGCTTGCTACGATTTGGGATCCCGGAGTACCGTCTTCCAAGAGATATTCTTAGAGAGGAGATTGCAGCGGTTGAATCTCTAGGTGTCGAAATAAAGACTGGAGTGAATGTGGAATCTCTTGCTGATCTAAAGAAAGAGGGCTTTAAGGCTGTGTTTCTGGCGACTGGTGCATCATTGAGTAGCAGGTTGAGAGTGAACGGAGAAGACGCGAAAGGCGTCCATCATGCTCTTGACTTCTTGAATCGAATCAATCAAGGAAAGAAGGTCACTCTTGGTGAAAATGTTGTTATTATTGGCGGGGGGAATGCCGCTATCGATGCGGCTAGAAGTGCAAAGCGCTTAGGTGTAAATCAAGTCACTATCGTTTATCGTCGGTCAAGGGATGAGATGCCTGCAATCCGCAGCGAGATAGATGAAGCTGAACGAGAAGGCATTAAGATAAAGATTCTATCCTCTCCTGTGGAGATACTCGAAACCGGAGGCAGAGTGACAGGGATCCAATGTATTCAGATGCGGTTGGGTGCACCTGATGCTTCAGGGAGAAGGCGTCCTATTCCAATCCCAGACTCGGAATTTGATTTGAAGGTTGACGACATCATCATTGCGATTGGTCAGCTAGTCGATCCAAAAGGTCCTTTGAAGGGACTAGAGCTTAGCAAGTGGGGCACTGTTGTTGTTGACGAGCTCACTTATCAGACAAGTAAGAAAGGTGTCTTTGCGGGTGGCGATGTGGTTACGGGACCTGCTACTGTCGTTGAAGCGATAGGAGCGGGCAAAGAGGCAGCCATCTCCATTGATAGATTCCTAACTGGAGAGGATCTTGCTCTGGGAAGGGGAGAAGAACCATCTCCTGTGCCTGAGGATCTCATCATTAAGGATGGGATTCAGGTATACCCCAGAAATGCTATGCCAGTGCTAAGCGTAGGAAAGCGGAAGAATAGCTTTGCTGAAGTCGAACTCGGATTTGAAGAGAAGAGAGCGCTAGCTGAGGCTGAAAGATGTATGAGTTGTGCAGTATGTTGTGAATGCAATCAATGTGTCGACGTATGCAAGCCGAATGCTATAGACCACAAAATGACTGATCAACTTCTGAATCGAAATGTAGGAACCATTATCGTTACTACTGGGTCCCAATCATATGAACCAGTGGACACTCGTGAGTATGGTTATGGAATTCTGCCTCATGTAATTACTAATGCACAGTTCGAACGATTGACAAATGCAGCTGGTCCGACTCATGGTAAGATAAAGCGACCTTCTGATGAAAGAATCCCAACCAGTATTGCATTCCTTCAGTGTGTGGGGTCGCGTGATGCGAGATTCGATAGGGACTATTGCTGCTATGTTGGGTGTGAAAACTCTTTGAAGCAGGCAACTCAGGTCAAGGAGAAGTATCCTGATACCGATGTAACGATATACACAATGGATATTCGGACTCATGGAATTGGATATGAAGAACTCTACCAAAGAGCACGTGAGATGGGCGTCAATATTGTTAAGGGTAGGGCATCTGAGTTGGAGCATGACCAGAGAGAGGACAAGATTCAGGTCTATGCTGAAGATCTCTACACTGGAATGAACATCGGACTCACTTATGACCTAGTGGTTTTGGCGACAGCATTGCATCCACAACCTGAGAATCCCGAAATGGCACGCATGTTGAAGATGACAACTGATCAGTACGGATACTTTCTCTGTGCTCATCCGAAACTAAGGCCGGTGGAGTCATTCCAAGATGGTGTTTTTGTTGCTGGAGCTTGCCTTGGTCCGATGGACATAGCAAAGGCTGTGGCTATGGGAGAGGCCGCTGCAGCTAAGGCACAGGCATTGATGGGTCCTGGAAAATTCGATATAGAGCCCATCTACGCAGAGATTGACACTGATAGCTGCATTAAATGTGAGCTGTGTGCTGATGTCTGTCCATATGGAGCTCCAAGGCTTGAAGATGGGATCATGATGATTGCACGTGAGCAGTGTCAAGGCTGTGGTACTTGCAGCGCCGCTTGTCCACAGAACGCCATAGATATGAAACACTATAGGACATTTCAACTCATGCCAATGATCGAAACTGCGTCTAGAGGTATGTAGCCGGCTGTCCACTCATAGGATTGGGAGGAAAAATAGGACAAAAATGTTCCAAAAAGCATCGATTTCATGAATTTAGGCGATAATGTCGATATCGAACATAAAGTGAAGTCCTGATGTTCATTATACAAAACCAAGATGAACGAGATACTTACTCCTCGAAGACAGTAAACATATAATCACTCTGGAGGAGAGTCGGCACATCCTGTAACTGGAATTCCACCACAAATTACAGACGGATAAGGGGAAGTTCCCCGAGATTACAGGTGGAATGAACCGAAGAATCTGTCTGGAAGAGGTCGACCAAACATGGGTGCTCGAACAGAGTCCAATAAAGGAACTGAAAATGAACATACCCCTTCTTCTGATTTCGCTAAAGAAGTTGCAGCTGAACCTGGCGGCGAAGGCATTAACAAATGCATTCAGTGCGGTATCTGTACTGCCTCTTGTGCAGTAGCTTCCTATTCAGAAAGATATCGCCCTCGTCAGCTGATTCAGAAGATCATTATTGGAAAGAGGGATGAAGTCTTGCAGAGCGAACTTCAATGGCTCTGCATGACCTGTAGAATGTGTGAAGAGAGATGTCAGGAAGGTGTGAGCCCGGCTGAGATATTCAAGGCTGTCCGGCATATAGCTGCTCGGGAAGGACATATCCCAGAGGTATTCAAGAATATCGTGGATAAAGTTCTCAGTGACGGTTGGATGTTGGGTGACTCATATTCCGACTTTATTGAGGACGACAGACAAGATCTGGGACTTGACACCGACTTGGGTTGGGATAAAGAATTTGCACATAGAGTGAGGAAGAGGTATTTCTCTGGAGGTGTGTTCGAATGAGCGATTATTTTGTGTATGTCGCCTGTACCACACCTGTCAGACTTCCTGCCTATGAGGCTGCTACCATGGCGATATTGAAGCATCTAGACATAAATGCGCACCATATGAAGGATGTCAACTGCTGTGGAGCTCAATATATTGAATCATTGAGTAGACCTGCGTTCGCAGCCATGAGTGGTCGCATTTTGGCAGTTGCAGAGCGATTCGACAAAGATATTATCGCAGTCTGTGGAGCTTGTTCTGGTTCTTTGAAGCATGTGAAGCACATGCTTGACACCGAACCGGAACTCAAAGAAGAAGTCAATGATCTCCTCGCTGAAGAAGGTCTAGAATACACCGGAAAAGTTGAGGTTAAGCACATTCTTCAGATACTTCGAGATGACGTGGGCTATGATGCAATAAAGAGCGCTGTAGTCCAACCTTATCACGGAGTTGCTTTGGCTGCTCATTATGGTTGCCATGTGACTCGTCCAGCTGAAATAGTGAAAGTTGATGATCCTGAAGTACCGAGAATCATTGACGACATCATTGAAGCTTGCGGTGCTGATGCCGTTGATTATGCTGGAAAGGTTCGATGCTGCGGGGGTCCAATGCTTGCTATGGATGAGGAGGTAGCCACTAAGATTGGAGCTGAAAAAATAAGAAATGTCAAAGCTGCCGGAGCCAAGGGAGTTGTGACCGCCTGTGTCTTCTGTAACATTCAGTTGACTCAGGTTCAATTTGGCGAAGGTGGAGAGCCAAAAGATCGCATCCCTATTATCACGCTACCTCAGTTCATGGGAGCTGCAATGGGCATCGACGAAGAAACCCTTGGTATGCCCCTGAACAAGATTAGCCCTGATGTCTTGCTCGAGTTCGCTCATAGAATCGAGTCCAAGGTCATCCGCCGAGAGCAGGAGGCAAAGAAGTGACCCTGTCCAAATCAAGGACTAGAGCTGTGAAAGGCAAGTGGTCTGAAAATGCCCTTGTAGTGGGCGGTGGTGTTGCAGGAATGCAAGCCGCTCTGGACATTGCCGACCAAAACTACAAGGTGTATTTGCTAGAGAAGTCAAGCAGTATCGGCGGGCGAATGGCCATGATCGACAAGACATTCCCTACCTTAGACTGCTCAGCATGCATCTTAACACCTCGACTTAGTGAAGTGCAGCACCATCCAAACATCGACTTGCTAACCTATAGTGAGGTCCAGGAAGTAAAAGGAAGTGCAGGGGCCTTCAAGGTGAAGGTGCTTAGAAAGGCTCGGTATGTAGACGAGGAGAAGTGCAATGGTTGCGGAGACTGCGTATCTGATTGTCCAATAGAGGTTCCCAACGAGTTCGACCAAGGAATCGGATTCAGGAAAGCAATCTATATCCCCTTTCCGCAAGCAACCCCGAACACGCACACTATCGACAAGCGTGGCCATGCGCCTTGTTATACCAATTGCCCAGCACATGTGAATCCTCAAGGTTTCACAGCTCTGATGCGAAGAGGAGAGAATGAAAAGGCACTGAGGCTGGTCAGGGATGCAATCCCATTTCCAGGCTCTCTTGGCCGCGTATGCCCCGCGCTCTGTGAAGAGAAGTGTGAGCGAAGCTCCGTTGATGATCCTGTCAGTATACGGAATCTACACCGATGGCTCTATGACAACGAGCGCGAACAAGGTGTCTACAAGGTAGATGCTCCTGTCATAGACAAAAAAGACAGAGTTGCTGTCATTGGAGCTGGCCCTGCGGGTATTGCATGCGCTGAGAAGCTGGCTAGACTCGGCTACCCAGTCACTATTTTCGAGAAGCGGGAAGAGGCCGGGGGCTTGCTTCGGTATGGAATTCCTGCGCATCGACTCCCAAGAGATGTACTCGCCAATGAAATCAAGATAGTTGAGGACATGGGTGTCAAGATTCTGTACGGAAAGGAAATTACTTCAATCAAGAGTCTTCTCAACAAAGGCTTCAAAGCTGTGTTTCTCGGCACTGGTGCTCCAATTAGCTCCAAACTAAGAATAAAGAATGAGGATTCAAATGGAGTATATCATGCAATTGATTTCCTTGATAGAGTCAACCGTGGAGAAAAAGTCCGCCTTGGCTATAATGTAGCTGTTATTGGTGGAGGCAACGCAGCCATCGATGCAGCTCGAGTGGCGAAGCGACTGGGCGTTAAGAATGTGACTATCATCTACCGTAGGTCGAGAGCAGAGATGCCTGCAATTCACTCGGAAATCGATGATGCACTCGAGGAAGGCATCGAACTGAAAGTTCTGACCAACCCAGTAGAATGCATTGAATCCAAGGGGAGACTCGTGGGAGTTACTTGCATTGAGATGAAACTCGGGGAGCCTGATGACTCAGGGAGAAGACGACCAATACCAATTCCTGGATCAGAGTTCTCGATTCCATTCGAGAACATGGTCATTGCAATTGGTCAGCGTGCTGATCCAAAAGGCCCTCATGCTGAATTGGAAGTGACAGAGTGGGGAACTCCAGTGGTCGACCCCGTCACTCTCCAAACAAGCATGGAAAATGTCTTTGCTGGTGGCGATTTAGCTACTGGTCCTGGACTTGTAGTCGAGGCTGTAGGTCAAGGCAATGCCGCTGCTGAGTCAATTCATCGATTCCTCCAAGGTGAGGATTTGAAATCAGGTCGCCCCGAGACCTTTCTTGAATTTGCTTCAGACGATGTCAGAAAAGCACGGTTTGGAGTTCATCCACGAGCACCAATGCCAAAGATTTCAATCTACAACAGAAGGACAACCTTCAAGGAGGTAGAAACTGGCTTTGATGCTGAAACTGCAATTTTCGAAGCCGGGCGTTGTCTGAACTGTACCGTGTGCTCTGAGTGTATGGAATGCGTTGAAGCATGTCAACGTGAAGCTATTGATCACAGTCAGAAAGATGAAATAATTGAACTTGAAGTGGGCGCAATCGTGATGTCAACTGGCTACAAGCTATTTGATGTCAAAGAGTATCCGCGTTTAGGCTATGAGACACATCCCAATGTGATCACTGCAATGGAATACGAGCGCCTGATCAATGCAGCTGGACCGACAGCGGGCCATCTAGTTCGTCTGAGTGATGGCAAAGCGCCTGAGTCAATAGGGTTCATCAACTGTGTTGGCGCGAGAGATTTGAACAAAGGAGTACCTAATTGTTCAAGAGTATGTTGTATGTATTCTATCAAAAACGCGGTAATGGCCAAGGAGCATGATCCTGATGTGGATGTCACCGTCTACTATGCTGACATTAGAGCATTTGGGAAAGGCTTCGAGGAGTTCCTAGAGATGGCTAAGACACGATTTGGAGTCAAATTCATCAGAGGCAGAGTCGCTGAAGTAGTGGAGACCGAGGATGAGAAAGCCATTGTTCGTGTTGAGGACACAGAGGATTTGAAGTTCCTGCAGAACAAGCATGATCTAATCGTTTTGAGTGGAGGAATCCAACCTTCACAAGGCATGCAAATTCTCGCAGATGACATTGGAATTGAACTTGATAATGATGGATACGTGAAGGTTGAACACCCGTTGCTGTACCCAGTTGATGCAGATGTAGATGGCATCTACACATGCGGATGCTCTGATGGACCGAAAGACATTCCAGACTCAGTTGCAGCTGGGAGTGCAGCAGCGATGAGGGCAACTATTGTCCTCTCGAGGGGAGGTGAAGTAAAGTGACTGAAGCAGAAGCTGGAATAGATGCTGCAGCCGATGTGCCAAGAATTGGTGTATTCGTCTGCATGTGTGGACACAATATTGCAGGTACAGTCGATGTGGAGGCTGTAGCCAAGAGCGCCGAGAGTTTGCCTCATGTAGCGTTCTCTACATCAACGATGTTCATGTGTGCAGACTCAGGACAGCAGCTCATCAAGGACAGTATCAAGGAGTATAATCTGAACCGTGTGGTTGTAGCGAGCTGTAGCCCGAGAATGCACGAGCCTACGTTCAGGAGAGTGGTCGAGGAAGCAGATGTAAATCGATACCTATTCGATCAGGTCAATCTCCGAGAACATGTGTCTTGGTGCCATATGCGGCAACCGGAGGAGGCGACAGAGAAGGCCAAGGATCTTGTGAGAATGTCAGTTGCACGTGCTGCGCTACTTGAGGCATTGCCAGTCAAGAGCGTTGAGGTGGCACCAATTACCCTGATTGTGGGAGGCGGAGTCACAGGAATGCGTGCCGCTCTTGATATCGCCGATCGAGGCTTTGATGCAATACTTGTCGAGCGTGAATCGAAGCTCGGGGGACAGGTAGCAAAGCTAGCGAGTGTCTACCCAACTAATGAGAAGGGAGACGTTCTGGCGGACCAGCTGATTAAGCGAATCCAGAAACATGACAATATCAAGGTGTTGACAGACTCAACTGTCACTGATCTTGATGGGTATATCGGCAACTTTGACATTACAGTAAACACAAACGGGAAAGATGCAACCTACAGAATAGGAACTATAATTGTAGCCACAGGAATCCAGCCCTTCAAGCCAGATGGATACTATGCCTATGGGCAGCATCCTGATATTGTGACATTATCAGAGCTAGAGGAGATGCGACTCAAGGGCGAGGTGTTGAAACCAAGCGATGGAAAAGCACCAAAGACTGTAGCGTTCATTGGCTGCGTGGGTTCACGTGAAGCTGGCATCAAGGGACACGAGCATTGCTCACGAGTGTGCTGCACAGCAATCGCGAAGTCTGCAAGTGAGCTTAAGGATGAGGTCGATGAGATACTCATTCTCTATGAAGACCTTCGAACCTACGGAAAGGGGCACGAAGAGATTCACAGAGAAGCCAGGGCTAAGCATGTCATTTACAGCAAGTTCCCACCTGAGCAAAAGCCACGGCCAGAGGTCGTCGATGGGGAGCTTATCCTACACTGGCATGATGTATTCTCGGACGATGACTTGGTACTGAAGCCTGACCTGCTGGTGCTGGCCTCGGCGTTGATTCCGCCAGAGGGAGCTGAAGATATTTCAAAGGTCTTTAGTCTCACTAGAAGTCCCGATGGCTTCTTCAATCCTGAGCATGTGAAACTGGCTCCACTCACTACTCACACCGCCGGCGTAATGATAGCTGGTGGTGCCCAAGCTGCAAAGAGTGCCGCCGAGGCGATAACTGACGCAAGTGGAGCAGCTGCAAAGGCAGTAGGTCTGATGGCTCGTGGAGAAGTGGAGATTGAGGCCACAGT
>JBHLLF010000019.1:0-14198 GCA_048885865.1 Candidatus Hermodarchaeota archaeon | reverse complement strand
AACCTCAAACTCCGGGCGAGATGGGCGATTATGGCAGAAGCCGTGAAGCAGGCTGGCATTGACCCGAGGCGAATTCGTCTTCAATGGGCGAGTGCATCAGAGGCGCAGATCTTCGCAGACGGAGTGACGAAGCTAATAGAAGAAGTGAAAGAAGTTGGCCCAATAGGGAGGTCATGGGTATGACAGAGTTTACGATGTACTTTGACCAGAACTATGCTGATGTAACACGGCAGAGGAAATCCATCCTTGAATTGCTCAAGGATGGCCCAGCAACTGTCAGCACAATCAGCGAGAAGACAGAGATGGACAAGAAGGTGCTCATGTGGAACCTCCTTGGTCTACTTCGATGGGGCGATGTTGAGATCGCTGGAGAGGAGCATCATGAACTCGTCTTCCAACTAAGGGAGGTCTAGAGATGGCAGATCCAGTTCCAATCGCAATGGGCCAAGGTTCGAGTTGTTGGGGATGCTTTCAGAGTCTAGTGGATATCCACCTTCGACTAGCGGAGGTCCTTCCAGCAATTGAGATTAAGTATTGGCAAGCAGTGGCTGACTTCAAGCTCCATCATCTTGAGAGCTATGAGGACAAATCGATTGTTGTTGGGCTCTACGAGGGAATGGCACGAACTGAGGAGGATATTCATTTGCTGAAGGTTATGCGCGAGAAATGTCAGATACTGATAGCCTTCGGTTCATGCTCATGCTTTGGTGGGATACCAGGTCTGGCTAATTTCTCTGATATCGAGGAGTGCTATGATGTCAAATTCAGGAACAATAAGACCGTGAAGGATGGGGAGGTGCCCCATGAGAACTTGCCTGGAATAGCCCCTGTGGTGAGGCCAAACTCTGATTTTGTAGACATCGACATCTTTCTCCCCGGCTGTCCGCCCACTCCTGACCTTATCTACACAGCAGTGAGTGCACTTCTCTCAGGCAAACCCATAGATCTTCCTCCACATACTGTATGCCACTATTGCAATCGAGAGAAGAAGGACACTCCTATCGATGAGATTCTGCGACCATATCAAGGGATTGCTGACCCAGACAGATGCCTACTGGAACAAGGCTACATTTGCGTAGGCTCTTCAACCTGGGGTCTGTGTGAGGGTCAGTGTGTGAATAAGGGTGCCACTTGTCGGGGATGCTTTGGTCCACCGCCCCCAGTCACGCAGGATCATGGCGCAGCATCAATCTCGATGCTAGGATCATATGCACCAATTGAGCCCGAGAAGTTGGCGGAACAAGTGAAAGACCCCTTGGGAACTTTCTGGAGGTTCGACTATGCTACTAGTCACCTTGGAAGAATGAGAATCAAGCGCGAGGAGGCGAAGACAAAATGACAGAAGAAAAGACCATTCGAATTGATCCAGTGACTCGACTCGAAGGTCACGGCTCATTGACACTCAAACTAGGCAAGGATGGCAAGGTCAAAGATGTGCAATTCAACGTGAATAGCACGAGGTTCTTTGAGAAATTCCTAGAGGGACGCCCCATGGAGGAGGCTCCACGGATTGCTCCCAGAATTTGCGGCATCTGCCCGATTCCTCATCATCTTGCATCAATCAAGGCTGTTGAGGCGGCATGGGATATTACGCCTCCGCCTGCTGCAATCAAACTACGTAGGTTGATGATAGAGGCAAAGCAGTTCTCGTCGCACGCAATCCATTTCTATGCACTTGCCGCTCCTGACTTTGTATATGGGCCGTTTGCAAACCCCGCGGATAGAAATGTAGCGGCCGTGTTGAGAGACCTACCTGACGTAGCTGTTCAAGCAATCAAAATGATGGAGTTCGGTCAAGAGCTAATCAGAGCCATCGGTGCAAAAGCTGTCCATCCGACTACCGGAATTCCCGGTGGAATGTTAACATCAATGGCGGAGGAAGACCGAGACTTCTTCATTGGACGACTCGAAGAGATTCAGCAACTTACACTAAATACAGTCGACCTTGCAAAGAAGGTGGTAACAGACTATCTGGATGTGATCACAAAGGTCGCTGTAGTACCAACCTATTACATAGGTCTCTCAAACAAAGGAGAACTTGATATTTATGATGGTACTGTACGAGTGCAAGAGCCAGGCGGCAAAATAGTTGCAGATTTCGAGCCAAAGGACTACACAAAGTACTATGGTGAACATGTAGCGAAACACAGCTATGCAACTCACATGTACTATAAGCCAGCAGGATACCCCGGCGGCATCTGGCGTGCAAACACCCTCGCCCGATGCAATGTCAATGAAAGGATGGCAACTCCTCTGGCAGACGCGGCGCTTAAGGAAATGAGAGAGCTGGTAGGTAGACCTTCACACCATACCTTTGCATATCACTATGCAAGGATTGTGGAGTTAGTACAGGCATTCGAATGGATTGCCACTTTGCTCAAAGATCCCGACATTGTCAGCACAGATGTAAAACTCTCCAATGTGGAACCTAAAGCGGGTGATGGAGTAGGTATTGTGGAGGCGCCTCGAGGCATTCTCATGCATAACTACATCTCAGACGACGAGGGGATCCTCACCAAGGCGAACCTCGTCGTCGCCACTAACAACAACATTGCGGGCATAGAGAAGTCTCTCATGGTCGCAGCTAAACAGATTTTCGAAGACAAGGCTCACGAGAGCTTGAAGCTCCCAGAGCCTATGGTGAAGAGATAATGGTGTGAAACATGACTGAAGAAATACCGGAAGGACTGCTCAACCTCGTTGAGATGGTTGTGCGGTGCTACGACTGCTGACTATCATGCGGCGCTCATTTCGTCGTGGTCGAGGAAGACGATGACGGGGAGTGTCGCGAGATAGTCAGGAAGGAGCTCGTGACTGGCGGCGGATGAAGACCCGGTCGCAAAGACTTGGACTGGGTTGGACAGCCCCGCAAGGGTGCGCCAGTCTTGCTCCTTCTATCCTTTCTTTCTATTTGAATTTGCACAAAAGCAAAGGGTGTGGTTGGTTTTTCGGGAATTTAATCAAGCATGAATATGAAAAACCAACTAGGGAGTTCACGAGTTCTGATATTCAGGTATTCCATAGTTCACGTGATTATCATGTCTATGGGATTTCCAAACCTAGAAGCTCAAGATTCGAGCAAGATCATCTTAGCCACAGTTGTCATTGTTCTTCTGCTTACGAACGGATTTGCAGCCCTTGCATCCGAAACTCAAAGTAGTTCACCTACTAGCATTAAGCCATCGGATTCGACCGCACTAACAGAATATAGAGACCTTGATGCAGCTCAGGAATCTTTCACTTTGCCAGTCCTCCCGGAACACATGAATTATGATATCAATGTAGTATTCTTGGGTATTGATGAAACAAGAATCTCTGAGGACTCACTTGTTGGTGCTCTCCCACAATGGTATGCGCCAATCAGCACACTCCATTATGCCCTATTAGACCAATTGATCTACGATATGAATTTCTCATTGTCTTATGACATATCATATCTTGGTCTAAGCCATGTCCAAGGCTATCGGTCCTATCTTTATGAAAATTCAAGGGAGGATTGCTCGCCTTGGTTTATCAATCTGGACCACCCTAGGGCTTACTACGCTCCCTCAAGTCTTATTGAGGCCTATATCACCGAGAACATCATTTCTGACCCTACTCCCACTTTGATCATCATAGACACCTATTCATTCGACCCAGCCGGCCATCATCCCTATTACTATAATGCATCAGAGAATGAGATAGATGCTGAGATTAACGGGTACACCTCCATCTCAATGCCTTGGCAATCAACCTATCAAATCGCTGGAGGTGGGAAGCAGTCTCGATTGCTGTGGCTGGACCTCTCAGCGGGTCCAACTTATTACACTGGTCCTCCCCTAGGCGCGACACCTACTGTGAACAGTGTGACTGAGGAAAATGTTCCGCCCATTTGGACATATGAAGATAGAACTAATCCCCAAGAAGCACTCACCCAAGATTTGGTCAAGTATATTGCTAAGGCGGTGGAATGTAAGTTTCTGCCTTCCTACTATTATTTACCACTCTATGGAACCAGTCATCAGAGTATTTCCAAGTTTAAAGAAGTGAAGTTCGAAATACTTACTATAGATCTCGATCCCACGGATTATGACCTCCGCACAAGTCTCGATTGTGAATACATAGTTTCTGAGTTTAAACAAGTAAATCCTCAAATCGATTGGACTTATTCTCTCACTGAATGGGATTGGGAATCCGATTCTGGTTTTGCATCAATCCTCCAAGACAGCACCAATTCTGAAGCTCATACCTATGATCGGGAACGGATTGTCCAATATTTGCTTAACCGATACACTTCATTGTTCAATGCTACAACCCCAGAGCAACTAGTAATCCGAGAGTTTCTATTCGCACTTCCAGCAGGTTGGGACTTTGATCCTTCCGCAAGTGGAGAGATAACGAATAGTGCAGGCGCGCATGCCTTTCTCATAGTACGACAGGAGGCAGCTTCCTTGAATCCAGAACATGCTTTCAGGTATATGAAATTGGTTGCTACTGATTGTGAAATCCCTCAAGGAAAGCACATTGATCTTCTAGAATATCTTGGACTCGAAGGAAATATCGGGGACACTCATATGAACGCTGAATTGTCAGTTGTAGTAAATCAAGGCACCTTGAAAGTTTTCTTTCTTGATGAATATAACTACCAAAGATATACACAATCGCTATCCTTTACTGAAATTCTGAATAACACGCTTGATAGCCTATCAACTCTCTCAGGTAATGTGTCGGTTTCAGTTCCTATTCGTATCCATGGACAGTACCACATCGTCTTTGAAGATAACGGAACTATTGCTCCAAGTTTTGATGCAGCCATTTCAGCATATGTGGATAGGACTTTGGGCTTTACTCATGTCACCATGCATGAGGCGGGTCATGCTCTAGGATTAAGGCACCCACATGATGCATTTTCCTGGGGCAACTATGATCATCCGTCCAGTAGAATGGAGTGGACATGGAATGAACACTGGTTGTGGGCGTTCCCATATGGTCTTATGAGCTACGCTCAGGACGGCTGTCACCATCTCTCAGTGTTTGACGTTGATACGCTCCAGAGAGGTTTCATTCCACAATATTGGAAAGAAGCAGTCAGCACAATGGACTTCGTTGTTGCTTCAACAGGTAATCGACAAGAAGAATATCCTGAAATATACAGTTTCTTAATGGAAGCGGCTGAAGATCTACACCAAAGCATCACACATTACGTGAATGTCAGTAATCCCAGTAATTACTATGATTCTCTGCAATCGATATTTGGAATGCTATCAGAATTAGAAATAGCAGTTCAAATGGCACAGCCAATAGGACTTCAATCAATTAGATTGGTCTACTCAGGAATTCTAGTAGTTATTGTTGCTATTGCTACTGGATTTCTGATTTTGAGAAGAAGGCGCAGTGTCGGGATATAGTCAGGAAGGAGCTCATGATGGGCGGCGAACAAAGACCCAGTCGTAAAGACATGGTCTGGGTTGGACGGCCCTGCAAAGGCGCGTGCCTGTCACTCCTTCCATCCTTTCTCTTTTTTCAATAAGACTTTGGGCAACCTAAGAATTACTGAATATAACCTGCTCTATACAATGGTATAGCATTATGGAATTTTCCTTTAGGTGAATTAATCCAAAAAATCGGTATTGGATTACTTCTTGTTTACGTAGTCCAAAAAAGCTCTTACGACCATGTGAAATTTGGGATCTGCGACAACAGTAATATGGTCTTTTCCTTCGATTTGGAATTGACAAGAACCTGGTACTAATTGAGCTCCTGTGGATTTACCTCTTTTAATAACATCGTCATCAGCTCCGTAAACGGCCATAACTGGCACATTGACTTTTCTAAGAGCTTTCTTCCTTTCGGGATCAGTTGGGAGTATACCATCCGGACGTTGAATATCCCCTTCCAAAACATAAACTAAAGCTTCAAGATCTTGTGATTGAGAGTCAGGATATTCTGAAATTGTCTTTCGGAATCTTAAAGCTGCTTTATCGTTGACATCATCAAGATTTGCTTTTTTTAAACCTTTTATCCATCTTTTCATCATTACTTTAGCCATGAGTTTTGTACTTCTTTTAGGATAGTAGAGTGGGAATCCTCCAATAATAGCACTAATGAAGCGTTCTTGCTTTTGAAGCAAAATATCTGTAGTCATTCGTGCCCCCATAGAATATCCGAAGAAATTAGCCCTCTCAATAGATAAATGATCAAGCAATTTAACGATATCATCGTTCATCTTTTCTCCATACTGAGCAGGATCTTTAGGTTTGTCGCTTTTCCCGTGCCCACGACAATCTACAAGTACCAATTTATAATCATCCTTAAGAACATCTACCCAATTAGTAGCTTTCCAATTAGCTTCGATATTTGCGGCAAATCCATGAATCATTATTACAGGTGGCCCTCCCCCTTCGATTTCATAATATATTCTAACTCCTTCATTGTCAAAAAATGGCATTGTTATTAATCCTCATATATTCTTTAGATTAAACATTCATCGTGTCACCACTTGAACGCATTTAAGCCTATATTTCATTCAGTCCGGCTTATCTATGATGACGGGGAGTGTCGCGAGATAGTCAGGAAGGAGCTCGTGACTGGCGGCGGATGAAGGTGCGGCTGTAAACGAATAGGCCGCATTTGACACACCCTGCAAGGGTGCACCCGTCGCCCCTCCTTCCATTCTTTCTATTGCTTTGATGAGTGTTTTTAATTTCCAGTATGTCCGTGATTCCTTCTCATCTGGGTTGTTGGACATGGGCAATAAGGTAGCAATCTCGAAGTCCCATTTCTCAAAATCATTCGCTCTTATGAGTGCAATAATATTCTTGGTCATTGCCCATTTGTTTGGAAATATCCTTCTTGTTCAGGGATTCATTCCGAACGACCCTGAAGGTGACCCTTGGCATTTGGATGCCATTAAGATACACAGCGTCTGGGACTATGGTTATTCTTTCAATTCACCTGATGCTATTGGGCTATGTGTAGTCGGGGAGGCTATTATTAATGATCAAAATGGAGACCTGAATATAACAGCAAAGGCCAGTTTCTCATGGGATAGCAGTTCTACTTCATACTTGCCTTATCCAACTTCTAGCTCAAGTTCTCATGAAGCAGCGGTTGCATCCGTAGCTGCTTCCACAATAAACAACGAAGTAGGTGTGGCAGGAATCGTAAACGCTCCGTTGTATAGTGCATGGCCTTGGGGTGCCTATCCTGTTGAGGATGTTGCCTCGTATCGAATATACATGCAGAAATTGATAGACATATTCGATTGGGGTACGAGCTTCAGAAGAATGGTCTTTACGATGAGTTTTCTTGCCACAGTGTATTTGATTGACTTCGATGATCCGATTTTAGTTGAACTTCAGAATAAGGTCTCAGAGCTATATGAAAATGGAGAGGCACTCTTCTTCGCCGGATGTGATAATGCTCTATATCCGCTGCATCCAAAGGATGTGCCTCAGTCGTTGCCATATGTTCGAGTTATTGGAAGAGTTGATAGAACTGGCACATACAATGAAGGTGGTTATGGCGACCAGCTATTTCTGGTTGCTCCAGCAGGTGGCGTGCCTGCATATATGCAGACCACAGGCAATTATGGCACCTTTGGAGGGTCATCCTGTTCCACTCCAATAGCTGCAGCTTCAGCTGTTCTCCTTTGGAATCAGTTTCCATGGGCATCAAACAGTCAAATTGAAGATGCGTTGGTTTGGGGTGCTACAGACATGCTTGACATTGGATGGGATGAGAAATCGGGATATGGCGCATTGAATATTGAAAAAGCTCGCGCCTATCTAGCGGAATTTGTTCCCTCAGCAAATTCATTTAGACTCAATTGGTCAGCTATTGATTACAAAACCACTCCGACTAGCGAACCCACCACTAGTAATACGGCACCATCACTGCTCTACAGCTATCTTGGTGTTTCAATCCCCATCATCGCAGGCTTGATTGTGCTCACTATAGTAATCAAGATGAGAAGAAATCAGTTTTCAATGATTCATTTTTCATCCTAGACACACAGACCTGGATGTGCAGGTTATATTTCTCCCCTCCGGATAGAAATCTTCTTACATCAGTACAGGTCTCAATCAGGATTGGTTAGGGATGTGACATGACGGACGTATTAGCAATTAATGGGAGTCCGAATAAGGAAAAGGGAAACACCCACTTGATACTCGGTCCATTGCTTGAAGGGATGAGGAAAGCAGGGGCAACTGTAGACTTGCTTTTTTCAAAGGATCTGAAGATAAGACCATGCATTGGAGACTTCCAATGTTGGTATGAGAAAGTAGGAGTATGTATTCATACTGACGATATGGAGCAGGTATATGCAAAGGCAAGAGAAGCTGACATACTTGTTCTTGCAACTCCAATCTACCTGCCCTTACCGGGTAATTTCCAGAATCTTCTGAACAGATTAATGCCTCTCGTCGAACCTCTGTTAGAGATAAAGAATGATAGAACACGAGCCAAGTTTCACGATAATGTTAACATCTCAAAGATTGTATTCGTGTCCAGTGGGGGGTGGTTTGAAATAGGAAACTTCGAGGTTGTCACACATATTGCTCGAGAGATTGCTGATAATTCAGGTGTTGATTTCATTGGGCCTATTCTACGACCCCATGCATCTCGCTTGAAATATCAAGAGAGCTTAGCGAAAGAGGTCTATGCAGCTGCGGAGGAAGCAGGTATCCAAATAGTCGAATCAGGGACCGTTACCCAAAAGCTCCTGGATGCAATTTCAGCTCCACTAACCACTCATAAGGAAGCGATTGAAAGAGAGAACAAGGCGTATCTTGCTGCTCGTAATCAGTGAAACTAGAATCACTTCTTGGTCTTCATTACATTTTGCGCAGCATGCCAGCCCGTAAGGATTGCAGTAGGTATTCCCGCTGGACTATAAGCCCATTGGCCTGCTTGGTATACGTTTGGAATCGGCGTCTTAACTGAGCTTGACATTTTTCGGAGACTGTCTACAACAGGGACGGGTGATAAATATGACCACCCTACAACAGCTCCTTCTGAAGTTCCTGCAATCTTTTCAATACTGAGTGGGGTTGCAGATGATTGAAAGAGCACCTTGTCCTTCAGACCTGGATAGATGGAATTCGAAAGCGTATCCAACATTCGGGTTTCGACCTCGACTCGGAATTCATCGTACCAGTTGGCATCCCTGACTTTTTTGATTAAATCGTATTCAAATAGCATGCTTATTATCAGGCCCGTTTTTCCCTCGGGAGTTAATGCGGCATTTCTGAGTGCGGGAATCGATATTTCATATGTCGTCAATTGACAATATTTATCCAACCATTGCAAAACTTCTTCCCTTGATTTGGTTTCAAAATTCTCGATCAAAGAATCGAGCTCGGACCAATGAATCTCACCCAAACCTCTTCTCGTCGGGGTATAGAAGAAATGCCCGTTAGAAATAGAACCAAAGGATTCCAGGGGGATATCTGCACCAACATATAATGAATAGATAGAATCGCATCCGCGCTTTGATAGTAGCAGATCTTTCTGCTCCATGATTCTTTGAGTATCCTCCTCTCCCAGGCTCTGGGTTTTTAGTATTCGATACAATGTCTTCAAATCTGCGCTCCAGATGAGAGTATCATATGAATACGCGTTACCATCCTTATCATTCAACTTCTTATCAGCTAGATTGACTTCGGTAATTTCAGTATCGTTCTGAATCTTTCCGTCCTCTTCTATGATTTTTCCCACTAGCGCCTTCGGTAATTGACCTGTACCTCCCTTTGGATAGATATAATCAGTGTATACATAGAAGTAGCCCAAGGCGAAAGATGTCGGTGTCTTCTTGAAGAAATGCTGAGCGATGATGTCGATGAGGGATTGATTTGAAGTCAGTCTTTCCAAAAAGGACTCAACAGGTTCGTTGTTTTTGCCCATTCGACGTAAGGCAAATATGAATTTTCCAAACCAAGGAAGGAGTTCTTTGAGGAGATAGCTTATGCTTTTCATATCCCTGAAATAGGGATTATCAATACCATATAGAATCTCCATATCTTTCTTAATTCTCTCAATTTTCGAGATGATTTTGTCGATATCATTGATGCTTTCAGGATATAACTTCTCTAGCAATCGCTTGTAGTCATCCAAGCCAGTTTGCGAAGTCATAGGGATGATATCATTCTCGATTCCTATTGATACAGGGCTATCAAGAAATTCAAGCTCAATTCCTAGTTCATTTAGCATAGGTCGAATTATTCCAGCATTCAGTATTGATCTTGCACCTGCATCAAAGGTGAATCCGTCTCGATCAAATGAGTTGAGGAGCCCGCCGCATTCCTTGTTCTTCTCTAGCAAAAGGACGTCATGTCCAGCTCTTGACAAATACACGGCAGCTGTTAAGCCTGCCATTCCCCCGCCAACAATAACTGTTCTATGATTGCTCTCGCTCATTCCAACCCAGCCATTTCTATTGATTTGTACCAAAGCTCCTCCGCTACCTCCCTATCTAATGCTGGAGGTGCGGGTTCTTCCTCCTTTGTTAGATTGAAGAACTTGCCACTTATTTCATCCATTTCCTTGGAAACGCCCAGATAATAAAGCGCTGTTGCAGATATTTGCGGATCTTTGGAGATACGATCGACCAAGTTTCTCTTATACCAACGGTATATTCGACCATTGTCTGAACCAGTATTGGTTTTGACAGTTCCTGGGTGCATCGCGTTTATGGTCACGCCGCTCCCTTCGAAATATTCAGCAAATTTGATCATCGAAAGAAGCTGGGCTGTCTTCGCTACACCATAACTCCCTAAACCTGAATGTCTACGTTTTTCATATGTAGGGTCATGCAGTCCTATGCCCCAAACAGCAAATCGATGACCTTCTGAATTAACAAAGATGATGCGTGCTTTTCCTCTTGCTTTCAATTTATCCTTCAGCATATAATTCAGGACGAAAGACCCAAGATAATCTACTTGAAAGACCAGCTCATGGCCATCTTCAGTGATTATCTTTTTCGTTGAATAGATACCAGCATTATGGATAAGAACATCGATGTCTAAGTCTGACTCCAGAAGTTCCTTTCCAACCTTGTGCATTTCAGATAATCGTGAAAAATCTGCAATCCTATAATCACATTCTACTTGAAATTCCTGGCGGATCTCTTCACATAGGGCAATCGACTTTTCTTCATTACGATTAATTACAAGGAGGTTTGCACCATGTGAGGCGTACTCTCTTGCAGTTACATACCCAATTCCTGATGTTGCACCTGTGATGACCACCAAGCGTCCTTCGAAATCATCAGTGCATTCTTTTAGTTCCCCTCCTCCACCTCGCATCATTGCATAAACGTTTGACCATTTGTATTGCCTGATGTATTTCCTCTTGCTCATGCGCGTCACCCGAATAGCGTCTTCATAAACATCCACTCTTCCCTAAATTGCATCTCTAAATATAGCGCGACTCAGTCAGGATTGCGCTTTTCAAGGTTACTAAGTGCCCCTTTTTGATACTACAGAGCATTCGAATTTCTAGGAAACATGAACCTGTATTTCTGGCATACGAGGGTGATTCGGTTCACCCTCCATCTACCATAATTTGGGCATTGTAATGAATGCATCTGGGAACTATGCGAATAGATCGAATTGATCTCATATCTGGCTGAGCTTCTCTTCCAACCATTTTTCGGGATAGGTCTTGAACTTGCGCGGTGGATAACATATCCAAGTTTCAACTGAGGATACCACTGAATTTTCCTGCACCTCTAGAGATATTCTTCTAGCCTCTTCAATCGATTCAGCAGTAAAACTTGCAAAGATCAGGGGTTTATTTGTTGAAATCCAATAGAGCCAGAACTCCTTCGGATATGCATCGAAGAGCCAATTAATCAAATCCTCATGGTTTGTATCCTTTGGATTGTATTCAATAGGAAGGAAGAATCGAACTGCTCCTGCGGCTGCAGTATTCCACCGTATTAAGAAGTTGACTCCCCCATCTTCTTGTAGTTTCTTTAGGATGTTTCTAACTCGTCTTACTGTAAGATTTGATTTCTCAGATATTTCACTAACTGTCATCCGAGCATCTTGGGTGAGATACTTCATTACCCTGAGTTCAAGTGGCTTGAATTCAACAGAATTGCCATGATATTGTGGATCTGTGATTACAGAATGCATATCCACCTTCTCAACATAATCTAGCGTTCTAAGAAAGCTTCCAAGGTTGATAATGCCGTTGGCGCCAATATAATCTGAGATTACCAAGTAGAAACCGCCATCCTTTGTAGCAATGGGATTGACTTCTCCAACGCTTTCATTCTCTCCAAATGATTCGAGAAAATCAGCTGGGGATTCTTGACCGTCTGTTTCTACGAGTGCGATAGCAATATCCGCATTCATTGAATTCAATGTGGGACGGATTGAAAACGAGTATAATGTACCATCGTCTATCAGATTCTCAACCCGTTTCCTAGTTCCAGTAGCTGTCAATCCTATCTTTGAGCTGAGCTCTTGGTAGGTTATTCTACAGTTTCTCGTCAGTTCAGTTAGAATCCTCTTATCTAGTAGGTCCATACTGCGTTCAGCAACTCACCGCTTCTGGAAGAGATAAGCCTGCTGGTTACACTCCTTCCATTCTTCCTCCTTTCATTCTTGTCAGTGTCCATCTTCCCCTATAGCGCTCGAAAACGAAATGATTGGTTTTGATTTGAGACGCCAAAGGAAGGAACAGGATGAAAGCCAAACTCATGAGTTAAGCTCAATATAATATCAATCGCAGCATTGTCTTTTTGATTACAATGGCAATTCAAAACTACAGAGCAAATCAATTTGACCTGACGAACTTGATGTTGTTCTTCGGCATCGCGTTCGGATGGACTTGGGCTTTTAATGCGTTGTTCATCTCAGGATTGCTGCAGATGCCTGCAGGAGTAGGTACTGCTGGTACTGATTTTGCTAGTTTGGTTTCATTGCTTGCAGTCCTTCTCCCGATGCCATTTGGGCCAACAATTGGCGGATTCGTAATAGCAGGCAAAACGAGAGGCCGAGAGGGTGTTAGAGAACTATGGAAAAGATTCTGGAGCAGACGATTTAGAATGGAATGGCTCATAGCCACTTTTGCATTCTATCCAATGTTCTTTCTGATAGCACGGACCAGTGGATTAATTCTGGGAATGCAACAACCAGCCCTGCTCTGGTTGAATCAACCCCTAATGCTCCTGGGTCCCTTTTTGGCAAGCTGCCTCCATGGCGGGCTCAGCGAAGAGTTTGGGTGGCGAGGTTATGCACTCCCGATGCTACAAGCTCGGTTTGATGCAACAACATCAAGCATTATTCTGGGAATAATAGAAGGCCTCTGGCACCTACCTCTCGCATTCATTCCAGGCTTGTCTGGATGGGAGGGTCGTGCTCTATTCACCTTCTTCATCTGGTGGATTCCTGTATCCATCACAAGAACATGGATCTTCAACAACACCAATGGGTCTGTCCTAGCTGCAGTGCTGTTCCATGCAATGGGGAACACGGTGAGCGATATTATTCCAATCAACGTAATAGAACTAGTGCCTGGTGGGTACGGCTATGTCTACATGATCCTACTGTATGTCCCAGTAGTAATCGGATTAGTCTTGGTCTTTGGCTACAGAAGCCTTGTGTGGGAAAGAAAAAGTGATTCCACGGAAACACAGGAGGAAGCTGCATCAATTCCAGCAATCAGTGGGTAGATTTCTTGGAAGGAGCACCCTTCGTGCTCCTCCTTTTTTCAGTCTATGTGATAACGATGATGTTTTGGTGATAGAAGTTGAATTATAGCCTTAAAGAGAAATTCGATGAAGCCACATCCATTCTCCGCGAAGCGGCTGGATCGGATGAATTAACAACCCTGATACATCGAACGCCTTGGGTGCGCATCCTGATTGAACATGACGAACATGCGGGAGATGCTTTCTTTATTGTGGTCGAGATGTCGGTTCCAGAAAATCCTGATTTAATAGAGTTGGACTCTTCAAAACTGTTGGACCAGCTCTCTGAGCATCTAGAATATTTCAAAAGACTCAGAGATGTTGGCTTTGAATTATCAGTGATTAAAGCTGGGTGCATCTATTGTGCATCAAAAGAGCTCCATGACACTCCTGATGATAATCTATTTAGAGTGCTAATCCCACCAAGTACTGACTGAGTATAGTCAGGGTGGATGTCTTGGACTCTATTGACAAACGACTCCTTCTTGCACTTGACGAGGACTGCAGACTGTCATAT
>JBHLLF010000018.1:0-64127 GCA_048885865.1 Candidatus Hermodarchaeota archaeon | reverse complement strand
TGTAGCTGGTCTAGGGATGTTTGTAGACATTGCACGCGATGCCGCGATGAGTCTATACATATGAATTGAAAGAATCACTCTAGGAAACGAAAATACCAGTCCGTAGTTACGATTTGAAGTAGTCTTTCATGGGACCAAAATAGAAGTCCTTCCAACCCTGCTTATAGTCTTCTTTCTGACCCTCTGGAATCTCTGTGTGCATTAAGATGATTTTCGTACCCTTCTCAACTTCTACAAGAATGATCTCGACAGTAGAATCAGGGCTGCCAGATGGAAAATCAGTTGTACGCCATTTCTGAACAATTCTCTTTCCTTGTTCCATCTCTATCGTCTTACCCACAATGTAGCCGTCCCATGCTGTGAACTTCCCGTTAATCCTAGGTTCGACCTTTGCCTCACTCCCAGTCATGTCGCTGTGCTTCTTGCTATCAAGCCATGACTCATAGATTTCCATTGGCTTTGCGGAAATAGTTGTTGACATCTTCAGTTTCTCTGTCATTTCCTTACCTCTCCTCGATTGATTTTCTTAGAATCATCATAGCCTTTGGATGAATTGTTGCACTTGGTATTCCCACTCCCGGGTTTTCAGGATTACCTCATTCTCATGGTCATGCTCAATCACCTCGATTGTGACGTAGCCCAAATCGCTGGTAAACTCCATGCAACATGTTGCATCAGAATTCCTTGCAATAAGTCCAAATCTCCCATCGAACTCAGCCTTCGCTCTTCGGATGATTTCAGCTCTGTCCAGCTTTGTTCGTTTCGACATAACCTTCATGGTCTTCATTATAGTTAACACATCATTACAATATACAACTTTCCATAGATGAGCTAAAACGTTTGCCTCTTGGGCCAAATGGATTTCTAGCTACCTTTGTGTATGCCAGATTTTGCAGGCTTGCTTCTGCGGCATCACTCTTTCTAACAATTGGTCAAGAATGCCTCGTTCGCAAGATGATAGATCAAGCGTGCAGTCTCAGGATTCCACGCACCCTTCTTAGTGTCAAAGAACTTCTCCATAGCATCGGCAGAAACGACCTGGCCCACAATGAGTGTGTGATTTCCAATAGGAACCATGTTCTTCACTTTGCACTCAAAGGAGGCGATAGCCTCTTCCACTGAGGTCGCATTCTTGTCTGTTTTCCCAGGTACTGGAGTCAAACCGGCCTCTGTTATCTTGTCTTCATACTGTCGGCCTGTATGGGTGCCTGCCCACCACAGCTCACTTAGAGCATTAAGGGGCATTATATTGACAGTGAAAACCCCAGCTTCCTTGACTATATTGTAGCTGGACTTGTTTGGAGAAACCACTATCCCGAATAAAGGGGGTCGAACTGAGAGAGGAGTGGCCCATGCAACAGCAATGGCGGCCTTACTATTATCTCTTGGATCATTTGCCGTGACTAAATACGTCGGGTGTGGGCCTGACAATGCGATGAAGGCATTCGTGTCGCATTTAGCTCTCATAGAATTAACCATTGTTAATATACTGATAAGCTCTACGATATGTCGTGAAAATGCAGTTATTGGGGCCTAGATTCCTCAGCCTTTCTGATACGTTCTCGAAGCTCCGCGATTTCCTTATTCCTCTTATCTAGCTCAGCCTTCTTTCGCTGATTTGTCCTTACATAGTCGTCATAGGCATCTGACCACTCTTGTCTGGTTTCACGAAGCTGCCGTTTCAAATGCTCGTACATGATTCTCTTGACATGTACCGTGTTCTTTAGATTGAGTAGGGCAGTGTCCAAGTCTGAGGTGACATTCGAGAGTTCCGATTCAGCTCTCTTCAGCTCGGCACGCAAGTTAAGAATCTCAGTGGGTGATTCCTTGACTGGCCTTTCATCAGTCACAGGTTCATGGACCGATGATACATAATCAGCAACCTCCATTCTTCCTGCAAATGGACTTGCCGGTTCACTAGCTCCTGTTTCACTTGGCTCAGCAGACCCTACAGAACTAGTGTCTGATACAGGCTGAGCTGCTTCAGTTTCAGAAGTCATAATTGTTGTATCGCCCACACCTTCATCAATAGCCGTAGGCCTATCAACCCTGAGTTGGACACGCTCACTCCTTATGGGTCTACCATCTGCTTCGTCAATCATCATCTCGGTGAGCGACTTGAAGGCCTGGTCGATATTCTCACCAGTCAATGCTGATGTTTCGATGAAGATGGATGGAGTATTCATCTTCTCTCCAAATCTCTTGGTGAATGCTTGGCCCTCTTCATATGAAACGGTTTCTTCATTTGTGTGACTTGGTCTAAGATCAATCTTGTTGCCTATAATAATCAGAGGCGGAAGTTTGCCCATGAATCCATGTGCTTCGACAAGCCATTTCGATGCATTGTCGAATGACTCTCTATTGACTACGGAATATGTCAGAAGGAGGCCGCTGCATCCTTCATAATATCGTCTACGCAAGCCCTGAAAAAGGGGTTGCCCAGCTATGTCCCATATCAACAGGTAGATTGGAGTTTTTCCCATGACAAAGGTCTTCTGCGCAAAATCCACTCCCAATGTCGCAATGTAACTCCGCTTGAACACACTACCTAGGAATGAGCGACGGATGCTCGTCTTTCCGACAAATCCATCTCCAATCAGGCAGACTTTGAATTGTCGGCGGTGTAGTTCAAATGGGATGCAGACTCCCTCCATTCAGGGATGGTGGCGTTATCTTCCTTCCAATCTGATGCTTATAGTGATATTTCAGCTGTGTAAATGAGGGTTTTGTAATTTCCAGCGTATCACCTCGGTATCACGCCAGTATGCACTATTGCTACTCCTCGATTGCTCCTCCAATATTTCTGAGGTGTTGTCTAAAGGTGAGGGATGGGTCTTTTCTTCTGGCGTGAAGATAACTCTCAAACTGTAATTGCTCACTCAGACTATTTCCCTCTCTAATCTCGGCAGACTGAGTCTGCTCTTTTTCCAATATGGTCTTGGCAGCTTCTAATACTCTTGAAACATGCTCATGTGATACAAAGAGAACGCCGTCATTATCTCCAAACACTACATCATCTCGGGTCACAGTCAACTCACCAAATATAGCCAATTCAAGTGCCTCAGCACTTCGTGGGTCAACTCTTTGGGGTCCGGCGGGATAGGTACCATAGCTCATGATTGGTAGCCCGATTTCCACCAGCTCCTTGGTGTCTCGGTGAGTGCCCCAGACGACAATCCCCCCAAGTCCGCGTTCCTTCGCTTCAAGCGCGATGAGGTCGCCAATGCATCCCTCATCATCCCGGCCACCATTGTCTATTACCAGTACATCCCCCTCATTTGCATCTTCCATGATTTCCAAGAAGATGTCCACACTTCCAAAGTGTTGGCATGGAAGAGATCTACCTGCAATGCGCAATCTACTATCAATCAGCTTGATGCCAGGCGGGCCTATTCTCAGAGGAATATCTAGACGTATACAGGCATCAGCTATTTGTGGTGTAGAGAGATTTGTGAAGGCCTGGTTGATCATGTCGCTTTTCAATGATGTCACCTCTCATCAGGTCTGTGATGTCTTCGCCTTAGAGTATTGCGTTCCTTGCTTCTTACCGATTGGGCAGACATTGATGCATATCGAACAATCGATGAAGCTATTCTTTGTTGGTCGACGAACCAACTTCTTCTCTAGTTTCCGCACATCTGGAGGAACATCCGGAGAACAAGGACTCTCAGCAGAATATGTCATACACCTATGAATCGTTAGCCTATATGGTTCAATCGCGCTACTTGGACATGCTGTAATGCATTTCTCACAATCTCCACACAAATCTTCCTCAAAGGGCTCATCCACCTCAAGCTCTGCGGATGTGAGAACAGACACCAACATCACTCTGGGTCCGAGATTTGGAGTCACTAATAGAGTGTTCTTTCCTTGAGCACCCAGCCCACACCGAACCGCGGTTGTCTTACAGGGTATTTCAAAAGAAATGAGCGCTTCAAATCCGTTATCTTTCAGATAATCGACGATGAGCTGAGCTTTCCTCCTCATGACCTCATAGCCTACATAGTATGATTCGAATTGTTCATTATCTGAGTGCATTCCGTACCCCTTCCAGTCTTGCGGATATATGGATAAACTGAACGAGTCATCCCAGATTTGCTGAGTCATGATGATTACAGATCTAGCGGACTCTAGCTCCTCAGAAGGTGTCTTCATCTTTCGAATCCTACCAACCCATCCATAATACAAATCACTGACTCTCTCAGGAGTAGTAATTCCTACATCTGCAAATCCGCTACCAAGCGCAAGTTCTTTCAGACTCTCTGTAAGAGTAGACATCTGATGACACCTCTACCGTCTTCACATCTAATTGCTATTTGATTCTTCAACCGTCATATGACGGCCTTCAAAAACCTGTGTGAAATGCCAAAAGTGTCATGAATCAATCTGTGCAGATGCTTGAGATTCAAGAACCTCGTTCATTGCCCCTGTACGGTATCCTGCGACATCGAATGTGACATACTTGAACCCCGCTTGCTTAGCTAGATCATAGATCCTGTCCAGCTTGACCACATCAAACAATTTCTCCCGCTCTTCTCGACCGACCTCTATGCGGACCACATCGCCATGGAACCGTGCACGTACGCACTCGATTTCAAAAATCTCCCTCACGTACCGCTCTACTTTGTCTACACGCCTCACCCGGTCCTCTGTTATTTCAGTGCCGTAGGGAAACCTACTTGAAAGACAGGCCATTGAAGGTCTTTCTGCAACGGACAAGCCTGCCTTCCTAGCATAATTGCGAATGTCCTCCTTGGTAATGCCATACTCTCTAAAAGGGGAGATGACTCCTGCTTCCTCAAGAGCTAATGCACCTGGACGATGATCGTTCATGTCACTAGCATTAGTTCCATCCACGACAATATCCATTCCCAACTGTTCTGCAGTATTCAGCCAAACAGAAGCAAGCTCCTTCTTGCAGTGATAACATCTGTCAACTGGGTTTTTCACCAAATCTTGATTGGCAAGCTCGTCCACTTCGATGACTTCGACCCTGATGCCTAGCTCCTCAGCGACGTCCAATGCCGCTTGCAGTTCAGTTCGGGGAAATGTAATGCTGTCCACGGTCAAAAGAACAGTTTCTAAGGCACTCTCATGTGAGATGTGAGCAAGAACTGAGCTGTCTACACCCCCGCTGAAGGCGACCAGTACCCTCTTTCCTTCAAAGAGCCTTTTGATCCTGTCAAATCTCTGGTTGATACCCGTCATCTTTGTGACCCAACGTACAACATACCTGACTAGTCAAAAGATTTGGGAATGAGGCGATGGAGCTGCCAAACAGTCATGTCATTATGCTTATCAAAGTCAGCTGAAGTTCTTGAAACCCAAGTCCTGTAGTTTGATGAATAATGAGAGAACCAATAGAGGAGAATAGTCCGTGAAATATGATGGAGTCTTGCTCAGGTGTGAAGAACTACAATATCATTCTGAGCAGAGCAAAGATCAGATGATTACTCTCCTGATTAGCAATCTGAAAGCCGCATTAAAGGAACACAATTGCTCGGTAGGCGAGATACTGTCCAAGTGCCAGTTTCTTTACATCGAAACGAGTGCAATCAATGATGTGGTTGGAATCGCTGCAAGCATCTTTGGTGTTACTTCGATTTCTCCGGTTATGGTGACCACAGCGGATGCGGCAGATTCCATATCACAGAATCCAGCAGTGGAAGTCGAATGGTGTGATGAGAATGCATATGTTTCAACGGAAACGATAGATGGATTAGGTGGCCTACCCACGGGATCACAAGGGCGTGTGGTTTGCACAATATCAGGGGGCTTAGACTCTCCTGTGGCTTCATATAAAATGATGAAGAGAGGTTGTGTGCCAATCTTTCTCCACTTCGATAATGTGCCCTACGGAGATGATTCAACCCGAGATTTAGCAATCAGGCAGGCAAAGAGACTAACCGAATATGTATACGGCCATGAAGTCATGATGTATGTTGTGCCACATGGTGAGGACCTGACTGAAGTGCTACGACATGCTCCAAGGAAAATGACCTGTGTCTTTTGTAGGAGGAATATGTACAGACTAGCTCAAGAAGTAGCGCTCAAAGAAGATGCAGACGCCATCGTAACAGGCGAGATAATTGGAGAACAAGCTTCTCAGACAACACGAAACCTTCATGCAGAGGAAAGCGCAATCTGCGAGATTCCGATTATCAGACCCTGCATTGGTGATGACAAAGTAGACATAGAAAGATTGGCAATGAAGATTCGGACATACGAATTCGCTCATGAAGCCGTTTCTTGCTGCTCACTGCCTCCAGAATATCCAACAATCCATGCTAATCTAGGTCAGATTGCTCCTGCAGAGAAGGATATGGACATGGAGTGGTTAGCGAAAGAGATTGCCGAGGCAGAAGTCATAATCCTCAAGGAGGGAGGTAGAAGTGACTGATTTGTTTCTCCTCAAGCTCTGTACTGATGGAGCCGCATATGAGGTGCGGCCCAAGAAGCAAATCAAACTAGACCTACCTGCATTGAGCCAGGATCTAGCAGCAATGACAAAAATGCGAATTCGAGTCAGCCTTCCAGCCATACTTGTCCTTGAAGATGATGATCGGTCGGTCACCATTTATCCATCAGGCAAACTACTACTTCGCAAGTTTCAGTCAGAAGAGAGCGCGAAGCAAATTGCATTGCTGCTCTCTCCCAAGCTCTATTCCTCTGACACATAGAATTCTCAATTTCCACTGCATCTGTTCTAAATCGCTATCGATATGCATGGCCAAACATAACCCTTATTACAAGCTCCATTTCCACGCGTTGAATCGAGTTCGGCTCAGGGGCTATTTCCCTATGTAGGATTCAAGCAATGGCTACTAGGTGTAAACGATGAAGCGAGAGCAGCAAATCGGTCTGATTGTCTTGGCTGTAATTCTTACTGGTGCTGTAGCAGGTTCCTTGTGGTATTTCTCGCAGATTCAGGACAAAGAAACACTAGTAATCTCTACTACAACAAGCCTCTTTGATACTGGCCTTCTCGATGAGGTGAAGACTGTATATGAAGAATCCCACTCTCAAGTGCTACTGGCTTTCATATCAGCCGGCACAGGTATTGCTATCACGCATGCGATGAATGGAGATGCTGATGCAATACTGGTACATTCGCCATCACAAGAATTTCACTTCATGAATCAGAGCTATGGTGTCAATCGAAAGATCATCGCTTACAACTTCTTTGTGGTGGTCGGGCCCAGTGATGATCCCGCTGGAATAGGCGGAATGAACACAACCACTGCTCTTCAGCAAATCTATGACTACGGCCAGAGTCACGGCACAAGTCTATGGATATCACGTGATGATAGCTCTGGTACGAACTCCAAGGAAATCTCGTTGTGGACCCAGACTGGTCTGGATTATGAAACAATAAAGGAGGAGTCTTGGTTCCTATCATCGGGGAGCGGCATGGGCACTACATTGCAGACTGCTGACGAATTGGGACTATATACATTAGCAGACATCGGGACATATCTGAAATACTTCTCAGATGGGCTTATTACTCTGGCAAAGCATGTTGAGTCGGACCAGACTCTCATCAACGTGTATAGTGCTATTGCAGTTAATGCAACTAAAGTAGAGGGTGTCAAGTTCGATTTGGCTATGGAGTTCATTGAGTGGCTGGTAGGAGCAGAGGCTCAACATTTGATTGGAGCATATGGCCAAGAGGACTATGGTCAAGCCCTCTTCAATCCAGCCGCGAGCATTGTTCAATCTCAAACTCCTGCCGATGTTTCTGACTGGATACAATCTACTGCGTTCTTTGACTTTGGAGGAACACTATACGAATGTCCACCATCCTGGAGAACAGGAAATTACGGACTATATCCTCCTCTCATTGAGATGTTCTACATCCCATTGAGGACCGGATGGATTCACTGAGAGAAGAAAGAGGGAGATAGATGACATTAGAAACTGAGATTATAGAAATCACCCTTCGGAGTCTGTTTGTATCAAGTCTTGCGGCACTTCTTGCCGCAGGTATTGGGATTCCCATGGGCGTTCTTATTGGTCTGAAGAAGTTTAGAGGCAGGTCACACCTCAAAGGTGTAGTCAACGGTCTGATGGCACTGCCTACAGTCGCACTTGGACTGTTGCTATATCTTGTGTTCTCAAATGCAGGGCCTCTCGGCTTTCTCAATGTACTCTATTCTCCATTTGCCATGATCATCGGACAGGCAATCCTGATTCTTCCAATAATAGTCAGCATCTCCACCGAAACAGTCGAGAGTGTTGACCCAAGTATTCGCGAATTGGCTATGACGCTTGGAGCCGATGAAAGAGGTGCCTTTGCATCTGTACTCAGAGAGTCTGTAGGAGGGATTCTTTTGGCAGTGTCAGCTGCGTTCAGTAGAGCAATCTCAGAACTTGGTGTCGCATTGATGCTGGGAGGAAATATCCAAGGTCTTACAAGAGTCCTAACCACATCCATTGCACTTGAAACGACAAGAGGCGAGATTGCTCTTGGCCTCGGTCTTACTGCCGTTCTGCTCTCTCTCATGCTGGCATTCAACATCCTTCTAAGAATTGCTGAGAAACGGGTGAGGTGGTGGCTTTGGGAGTAATTGCTGCAAGGGACCTACATGTCTATCTTGATGAAACTCATGCCCTCAAGGGAATCAACCTTGAAGTTCAAAAGGGCGAGATTCTTTCTATTGTTGGACCAAATGGTGCGGGTAAAACAACTCTTCTTCGAGCTCTTGGCGGATTGATAACGCCCTCATCAGGCGAGGTCACATTCCACGATGACACTGTGACTGATGAAAACAGGGAGTCACTTCGGCAGAACGCAACAGTGGTGTTCCAAAAGCCTGTGCATTTTGGAACATCAGTTTCAAAGAACATTGCATATGGTCTTCGAATCAGAGGAATGGATGAAACCATCATAGCAAAACGTGTTCAGGAGACTCTGGTGTTTGTTGGCCTAGAGGGGTTCGGAACAAGAATGGCCCGCAGTCTATCTGGAGGGGAACAAAGGCGAGTGGCTCTAGCTCGAGCTCTTGTGCTCGATCCTGAGATACTTCTTCTGGATGAACCTACAGCTGATCTAGACATCGATAGTGCCAGAGCTGTTGAGGAGGTTCTGAGGAAGGCTAATGCAGAGCGTGGAACCACTATCATAATCTCAACCCATAACATGTTTCAAGCCGAGACGCTGGCACACAGGACAGCTATCATTCAGGATGGAACGATAGGACGAATTGGCAAACCAAATGTCATGCTGGGGGCTGAACTCGAGAAGCTACAGGATGAAGGAAGAGCACTCAACACATTCAAAGGAAAAGCCACATGGCTCTCTGAAGAGCGAGCCTGGAGGGGTCTACTACGAATCCAGTTGACAGATAGTGTGTCTGTTCAAGCAGTGGGAACACATGATGGAGCAGTAACGATATGGATATCCCCACAAGATGTTATCGTTTCAAAGGAAAGCATACTCTCAAGTGCCAGGAACACACTCACAGGTAACGTTGTGGGAATTGATGATTCCGACTCCACGATTTTGCTCACGGTTGATGTTGGAGTTGAGATTGCAGTACAGATTACACAGAGGTCTCTGAAGGATCTCAAGCTTGGAATAGGTGACATGGTTCATGTCACATTCAAGGCATCATCAGTTGTGGTCTTCTAGGTTGGTATCTACATGTCTATTAGACCGAGCTGCATGACCAAACATAACAATTATCAATCTACAAGTAGGGGACGTGTTGAAATCCATGTTAGAATCTGACAAGGACTCCCTGCGCAAGAGAGAGCCGACCTGTGCACATGAGCCACTTGTTGATGCCTACGGTCGACACATCAACTATCTGAGGATATCCCTCACACAGAAGTGCAATCATGCCTGTTTCTTCTGTCATACGGAGGGTCAATCTCTGGATGGACCCGAGATGAGCCCTGAGGAAATTGAGCGCCTTGTGCAGGTTGGTGTGACACATGGTGTCACAAGAGTGAAGCTGACTGGGGGAGAGCCTCTGCTACGTTCAGACATACTCGAAATAATCAGAAGGATCTCTCCACTTGTTGAGGATCTTTCACTCACAACCAATGGCACATTTCTCGAGGAACTGGCTCTTGACCTGAAGGAAGCTGGATTAGATAGAGTGAATGTGAGCCTTCATACCCTTCGTGCGCCAACCTATCAAAGAATGACAGGGTTCAATAATCTATCAAAGGTCAAACGAGGCATAAAGAGTGCGATAGATGCAGGTCTCTCACCAGTGAAAATCAACATGACACTCATCAAGTCAATCAACGATGACGAAATACACTCCATGATGCGTTTTGCTGCCGCTTCGGGAGCAATCCTCCAGTTGATTGAGCTTCAAGACATTCCAACGCAACCCGATATGAAACTCGATGATCAAAGAACTAGAATCGATGGGATCGAAGAGCAGTTTCAGCGGGTTGCCACAAAAATCGAGCAAAGAACCCTTCAAGGCAGAAGACGATACACCATTCCAGTCGAGAATGAATCAGTCGAGGTGGAAGTTGTTAGACCTATGGGCAATTCGAGTTTCTGCAAGAGCTGCACTCGTCTTAGAGTCACATCTGACGGAAAGCTCAAACCCTGTCTGTATCGAGAAGACAATCTAGTTCATGTCCGACACTTTCTGTCTGATTGTAAATATGATAATGAGTTGCTTGAGGCATATGTCAAAGCAGCATCTCTACGGCAGCCATTTTGGCAGGAGGAATCGAAATGATAGAGGTCACAAATCAAGACTTCTCTATTGAGCAGGTCATATCGCAGACTAGACGACCTGAGATGGGTGCCATTGTCATCTTCTTAGGCAGTGTCAGAGATACGAGCCGAGGGAAGGTCGTTGAGAAACTGGAATTTGAGGCTGATGATGAACAAGCTGTGAAAGAACTTGAGAAGATTCGTGATGAGGCGATCTCCAAATTCGGAGTTTCTGATGTTTCAGTTGTTCATAGAAAAGGCAAGATTGAGGTTGGACAGAACATTGTCATTATTGTTGTAGGAGCCGCTCATAGAGCTGACGCATTTCAGGGATGCAGGCATGTCATTGAACGATTGAAGGAAATTGTACCAATATGGAAGCACGAGTTTTACGACGGCGGCGATCATTGGGTTGGAGAAACCGACGCAAAGGAGCGATCGGAAACCAGGATGGTGGATATTTCTGAGAAGCCTCAGGTTTTCAGAAGAGCTGTTGCGGTTGGTGAATTGATTCTCAATCCCAATACAGTAGAGGCAGTACGCCTAGGAACAACAAAGAAAGGGAATGTGCTTTCTGTGTCTGAAATAGCTGGCATTATGGCTGCCAAGAAGACTTCTGATATCATTCCGCTATGCCATCAAATACCCCTGTCTTCGGTTGATGTCTCCTTCAAGTTTCATGATGACCGTATAACAGGCACGTGTGAAGTTGTTGCCACGTATTCCACAGGAGTCGAGATGGAGGCTTTGGTTGGAGTCACAACAGCGCTTCTCTCAATCTGGGACATGACAAAGTATCTGGAGAAGGACTCAGATGGACAATATCCAACCGCTCGTCTGGATGGAGTACGAGTAATCAAGAAAGAGAAGGTCGATCTGAAGTGAGTGATGAACACAGAAGGGACCAGAAGGTTGAAACAACGTTCGCAGTTCTTGTTGTCAGTGACACACGCACAGAGGCAACCGACAAGTCAGGCAAGATTGCAAAGGAACTGGCTATTGCTGAAGGGCATAAAATCGGCGCCTATGATATTGTGCCAAATGAATCTAATACAATCAGAGAGATGATACTGAGATACATTGACGATTCTGAGATTAGAGTCATTCTCACCAGTGGGGGCACGGGAGTAGGCAGGAAGGACATTACTGCAGATGTGTTAGGGCAGCTCTTCGAGAAGACATTAGATGGATTTGGAGAGCACTTCAGACGCTTGAGTCATACAGAGATTGGCTTGCCGGGAATTTACAGTCGAGCAACTGCAGGACTGATTGGAAAGAAGGTGGTGTTCTGTCTTCCTGGCTCAAAGAATGCAATGGCCACCGCATTGAAAGAGATTATTCTTCCAAGCATTGGTCATTTATTGTGGGAGGTTGATCGATGAAAGAGATGGAGCCATTCAAACTGCTCGTTTCGCAACAGGAAGCAGAGAAACTGGTCTTGAGGAACTGTAGGCCTCTTGATGCCACAGAAACTGTTACAATATCAGCTGCATCCGGTAGAGTGCTTGCTACAGACATTATGGCAGATCGTTCTGTACCTCCTTTCAATAGGTCTGCGATGGATGGCTATGCAGTCATCGCAGAGGACACCTTTGGAGCGGATGAGGGTGGAATTGAGTTAGAGCTCAAAGGTGTCATCCACGCTGGTGACGTTTCTGAAAATGAGGTCACACCGGGTCATTGTATCCAAATTGCTACAGGATCGCCGTTGCCACAGGGTGCAGATGCTGTGGTCATGGTGGAGTATACTGAGAAACACCAGAACAAAATCCTGGTGACACGGCCAGTCTATCCCGGTGCCAATGTTTCAAAGAAAGGGGAGGATATTGTAGAAGGCAATGTTGTTCTGACTGCTGGAAGCTGGTTATCACCGGCCAAGATTGGTACTCTAGCAGCGCTGGGAAGAACTGATGTTGAGGTCTATGCCAGGCCAAGTGTTGCTGTCATCCCAACAGGGGAGGAGATAGTAGCCCCTGGAAACTCACTCTCTTCTGGGCAAATCTACGATGTCAATTCATTCACGCTTGAAGCAGTCCTTCGTGAGAATGGCGCTGAAGTCGAACGCTATGATATTGTAGGAGACGAATACCCCTTGCTCAAGAATGCGATAAATGAAGCCTGTAAACACGACATGGTTGTACTTTCTGGGGGAAGTTCTGTTGGCGAGAAGGATCTACTAGCAGGGATTCTCTCCGAGATCGGTGAAGTCTTTTTCCACGGAGTTCAGATTAAACCTGGCAAACCCACGTTGTTTGGATTAGCTAATGACACTCCTGTGTTTGGGATGCCCGGATATCCTACATCATGCCTCAGCAATGCCTACGTGTTTCTTATTCCAGCCATTAGACAAATGGCAAGGCTGCCGCCAGTGCCGCCTAAGACTGTGGCAGCAAAGATTGGCAAACGTATCGTTTCATCATCCGGCCGTCAGCAATTTCTGACAGTAAGAATTGAAGATGGTGTGGCTCATCCAGTGTACAAACATTCTGGTGCCATCACAAGCATGGCAAATGCCGATGGCTACATCATATTACCAGTTAATCTTGATGTCATTGAAGAAGGCGAAATGGTAGAAGTCACATTATTCTAGGCTTCAGAAGAACACATCGAGATCATTGCCGGATACTATCTTCCCACCGTATCTGCTCTTGATTTCTTGGAGTAGTTCGGTTTCAGAACGCGACCAGAAAAGCTGGTGATATAAAACAAGGAGTTTCGGTTTTGACTGGGATGCAATCTCAGCAAGTTCATGGGTTGAGGTATGAACAGATGTATGATATCTTATCCAATCCGCCGTTCTGTCCTTTAAGGCGATTGCAGAATAGACCTCGTGTATCAGAACATCACAATCCCTGGCTTTCTCAACTAAAACAGGAGTTGGAGTCGTGTCTCCGGAAATCACAATGGTGCGGTCGGCCGAAGTGAACTTGTACCCGTACGCAGGCCAAGAGCCGTGGACAACCGGGAATGCTTCAACTGAAACTCTCTCATCTTGATACACAATCCCAGGCGGATCATTATTGATCTCATGACATTCCACAACATAACTCTCAGGATTAGCTGGTTCTAGACCGTCTAGCCGCTCTCGAATGTCTTCCTCATATGCCGCCAAGATATGATTAGTCATTGATTGAAGTCCTTTCGGTCCGTACACTACTAGTCTGGAAGTCCGACCATCCACAGCAGGAGTTAGAATTAGGTCAGGATATCCAGCGGTATGGTCCGAATGAAGGTGAGTCAGAAATCCGCGTGTCAGTTGAGATGACTTCAATCCAGCCTCAATGGCTCTTCTGACTACGCCAGGACCAAAATCGACGAGATATGGAGTATCGTCTACTATGACAGCGACTGACGGTCCAGAACGTGATGGATCGATATTGGGTGTGCCAGTGCCTAGCAGAATCACACTTGTGCCCATGTCTAAGCACTCAACTCATAGCCGCTATCTATCCATGCTTTCATCATCACCGGATTTCGCTTGAGGAATGCATCCATCGTTGTTTTCGGCACGCTGTTCAATGGACATGAGAAGTTAACACATCTTGGACAGATATTGAATTTCAACACACTCAACCATATTCCAATCCCGGCAATTGTCAACCCAAGAAAGAGCAGCTGGTTGCTTAAGATAAGGAATGGAATTGGATAGCCGCCAAAGATGGTGAGAGCTACTAGGAATTGAATCTGATGAGATTGGCTCATTGGACTTGGATTATATGGCCAGGTCTTATACAGTCCGTAGTTTGCATAGCAATGTAGAGTGTGGCCTTGCCCCCCATCTTCAGCGTAGAATGGACAATGACTACAAAGAACCCTGTTCTCCCAGATTTCGAAGAAGATTAGCCAATAGATGAAATATCCAATGACCCAAGGCCACATACCACCAAGAAGCATTCCCCCAATGGAAGGAATGAAGAACAGCATTGCACTGCCTCCAAACATCAACGTGTCACTTCGATGCATCTCGCAGTGTATCTCATTGTGAAGCGAACAGTCGCCACACTCTTCCTTTGCTTTCCAGATGCATATATTGAAGGGATTCTTCTCAAGTTGGTCCGTCTCACTACTCATATCCTCACACCAGCATACATCAAACCCTTTGCCACAACGACCATTTAACATCTCTTGATGTAGTGATGTGCTAACTCGCTTCTATTAGACAGACTAATAGGCCGCCGACATGGATTTGATTTGGGTGTGATGATTGAAGATTGAGCCACTCCTAAATTCCTTGAAAGAAATGTCAATAGACTTCCTATCAACTGTGCTAGACACACTACCTGTGGAGTTCACCATAATCGATGCAGATGACAACGTCCTGTTTTGGAATAGACATGGCATCCGGGTCTTCAAGCGAGGGCCCGCAGTAATTAGCAGAAATGTCAGGATGTGTCATCCAGCTGTAAGTATCGATAAGGTTGAGCTGGTCATTGAACGCTTAAAGAGCGGAGAGGAAGACTACATTGATTTCTGGATAGACCTTCCAGATGGAGATACTCCGCGCAAGCTTCTGATTAGATACTATGCCCTCCGAGACGATGATGGCAATCATTTGGGGATATTAGAAACAACAATCAATCTGACACCTCTCCAAGCTTATACTGGTGAGTTTCGTCTTGGAGATCTCAAGTAGCAAAAAGAGTGAGGAGGCGTATGATGAGACTGGATGGGAAGACAGCTATTGTGACGGGCGTAGGTGCAGGCATAGGAGAGTCTACTGCCAGATTATTCGCCAAGGAAGGTGCAGATGTAGTAGGTAATGACATCCTGGAAGAAGCCGAACACGTTGTTGATGCTATCCATTCAGATGGCGGATCTGCAGTCTTTGTTAGAGGCGATGTTTCACTCACCGATACTGCAAAGGAGATAGTTGAAACAGCAATTGATACCTATGGCAGGCTGGACATTCTAGTAAATAATGCTGGAATCGTCTTACCCGGACGAGTCGATAACACAAGTCCTGAGGACTGGGACAGAACAATGGCAGTCAATGTCCGCGGTCCATATCTTCTTTCCAAATTCGCCTATCCACATCTAAAGGAGAGCAAAGGAACTATCATTCATGTTGCATCGGTTGCAGCTCTGATGGGGCTTGGTAATCGTGCCGTCTATACTGCTTCTAAGGGAGCACTTACTTCATTGACTCGTGCAATGGCCATGGACTACAAAGATGATAAGATTCGTGTGAACTGCATCTGTCCGGGGACCACAGACACACCATCTCTTGCTGACCGTCTATCTCAGCTGCCTGATCCTGAAATTGCTCGAAAGGAGTTCATCGAAAGACAGCCTATGGGACGACTGGGGGCTCCAGAAGAGATTGCTGATGGCATTTTGTATCTTGCGCTAGCAGATTTTTGCACAGGGACAATTCTCTCAGTTGATGGAGGAATGTCACTGTAGTTATGCATCAGATATTACATCGTTAGAATAATAGCATCTCAGTTTCGTATTTCTCGTGCAATGACCAAACGTGTTAATGGATTATATCAATGCGAAGAATGCATGCTTCTCTACAAGGAAGAGCATTGGGCACAGAAATGTGAAGATTGGTGTCGAGAACGAAAATCATGCAATCTTGAGATTACAAAGCACGCAGTGAATAAATCCGATTTAGTTCTGTAGGCTTCTCATTTCAGTATTAAATCATGGATGCAAATCCACTTATATCAAGAGCCTGATTAACTATAATGAATGATTTGGGATGAGGAGCTACTAGAATGGATGATATTCAAGCGTTCACAGGCTTTCCAAAAGAGGGTCTGGGATTCCTCGCGGAACTCAAAGAGAACAACTATCGTGAGTGGTTCAATGAACGAAAGAACGACTATCAAGAGCTTCTGGTGAAACCTGCACAGAGCTTTGTGGTTGCTCTTGGAGAACGACTCACCAGCATCTCTGAAGACATGGTCTATGATACTCACACCAATGGTAGCGGATCGATATTGCGCATCTATCGTGATGTACGTTTCAGCAAGGACAAATCGCCCTACAACACAAGACTAAGAATTCGATTCTGGGAGGGGCCTGGAAAGAAGAAGGAGCGACCTGGCTTCTTTATTGGGATGGATGAAACTGGTGGAGGAATCCATGGCGGATTGTGGATGTTTCCGAAACCGCTCCTGGAGAAATATCGAAAATCTGTTCTGGACAATGATTTCGGAGCAAGGCTAGCTAAAGCAGTTGACAAGATTAGGTCCCTTAAGGGATACAATATTGGAGGTGAGCACTACAAGAAAGTCCCTAGAGGCTATGATGTAGACCATCCTCGAGCTGAATTGCTCCGCTTCAATGGCCTTTATGCTAGTTCGCCAAAGATACCAATAAGCATCTTGAAGAAACCAGAACTAGTGGATATCTGTTTCGAACATATATTGAAAATGACACCGATCCATGAATGGTTGGTTCAGTTAATGGAATGACTCATTTAGAAAAGTCTTGATATCCACATGCTTTAACAAGGCCCTGATTATATCAGAAGACCCGCAAGAATATGTTCTAGAGCGGTGGTGCTTTTCCTGTCTGGGTTGGAGGACCGAGTAGTCGAAACTGTGAGGAATTCTTCTACAATAGGTGTGACACTCAAACAGATTGCACTAGCGATAAATGAAGACCTCGAATCAGTGGACGGATGTGTTCAGGCTCTTCGAAACCGCGGTGCAGTTGTCCGGATGGGACGAGGACTATGGGTTCTAAAGGAGTTTGAACAGATAGAAAATGATCCCGAGTTCATTAGTCCGGCAGAGTATGAGGAAAGATTCGTTGACCAATACGGCATTCAATTATCGATCTATGATGGTGCTACCATAACCTTCTCTTCAAACCACTTCATGGAGAGGAAGATTCAGAGGTGGGCTCCTTATGTGCAGGGATTCTCAGCTGACTTTGTAGACCATATGCTATATCGCTATGATGTGAAACCTGGGCAGAGGGTACTCGATCCATTCGCAGGCAGTGGAACAGTTCTCGTGAGCGCCAAAATGAAAGGGATAGACGCGATTGGTGTCGACCTCGCGCCATTAATGTCCTTCATGACACGAGTAAAGACAGACTGGGATTTGGACGTGAATATGGTGCGAAGCGAACTCGAAGGGCTTGACTGGACTCAGGAACCAAGATTGAGCTCACCAACCTTCCTCAAGAGGTGGAAGGCACACTTCAATGAAGGAGCTCTGAGCAACCTACTCATTCTCAAGCAGTCTATATCGGCTGTCATGCAGCCAAAGGTTCGCGATCTGTTCAGATTGGCTTTTTCCAGCATATTGGTTGACTGCAGCAACCTGAAACGTTCGCCGTGTTTGGGATATGACAGGACCAAGACCGTCATTGATGATGCACCTTTCAACTTATTCAGAGAGAAGGTGCACGACATGATAGATGACCTTACACATGTTCAGAATCAACCTCAAGGTCAAGTTGAAGTAATAACAGGTGATTCAAGGCTAATCCAATATGAGCCCAGTTCCATAGACATCGCCATCACAAGCCCTCCATATGTCAATGGATTGGATTACATCATTAACTACAAAATAGAGATGGCATGGCTTGACATGGTGGGTAGCTATGAGGATCTTAGTCGATTGAAGGACGAAATGGTGGCATGTGACAATGTTTCGCGATCGGTCATCAGAGGGTTTTCTGAGAGGTCTGATACCTATGAAGATGCCTGGATTGAGGAGATTGCTGAGAGAGTTGCCTATAGAATCAATTCAAAGGAGGGCTATAGGCGAAAAGACATGCACAATGTTGTGCGGAAGTATTTTGATGATGTGTATCATGTCTTGAGGAATGTATTCCGGGGTCTCAGGAAGGGAGCACCACTCATCATAGTCATCGGTGATTCACTCATTGCAGGTGTGTATATTCCTGCGGATCTCATCTTGGCAAGGATGGGAGCTGATATTGGCTTCATGATTGAATCTGTGGAGGTGGCGAGGTCCCGGCGTTCTGGGCAGAGAAGGTCTTTCAAACTGAGAGAGAGCATTGTGGTTCTGAAGAAGTAAGATCTGAGTGATGAAACCGTGATCAAATGGGAGGCAGTGGACTACATCACGACTGAGTTCACGGTGGACGAGCTGCATAGAATCAAGCGAACCGGAACTCTCATTCTTAGGATGGGACCAGCGAGCTATCTTCTTGGCAATTTGGGTAGATTCTATGCAATTGCGCGTCTGTATGGAACATAGTCGGTCATCTGCACTTTTCTGCCAAGAAGTCGAAGCGCCATGACGATTTGACCTCGATGATAGGCTGCATGATTGACGAGATGGAATAGAATCTCATCAAATCTGATTGTGATGTCCCTTCCCTCACTCTCAAATGTGATCCTGTCCACAACAGTGTCATCAATCATACTGAGGAATTTATCGATGTAGTCCGTTAGGAACTTGAACAGAGCCTCTCTGCTCATCCTATCAAAGTCCGGCTCATCATCTGGGTCCTTGTCAATCCAATCGTGATACCATTCCCATGTGTCTTGTGCAAGATGGACGTACCGCTTTCTGATGCTGCCCCCGCCCTCTCCAAGAGATCTATCGAATTCCTCATCATTCAGTCGCTGCACGATATCCCATATTGTCTTGTCAGCCCAGATGAGATGTTGTGCCATTTTCTCAATAAGGTTCATACTGCCTTCGCTGTGAATCACCTACATAAACATCTGGATATTCATGATAGATTGTAACACCTACGCATTGCACACTAGACACATTTTCCGTACATGATTTCGAACACATCCATTCTCCTATCGATAGATTAAGTTGGGCTTGCACCACTCTATTGAAGGCCATGAAACTCACTCCAAAACAGAAAGAACGGTACTCAAGGATGCTTGCCCTCCAAGATTTCTCAGAGAGTGATATGGAGTCAATAGCTGCATCGACCGTTTCTGTGGTAGGTGCAGGTGGCTTGGGAAGCCCGGCTCTCCGACTATTGACAGCCATTGGATTTGGTAAGATACGAATTATCGATCGAGATATCGTTGAGTTATCTAACATTCAACGGCAAACAGTATACAACACAGTGGACATTGGCATGCCTAAGGCTGAAGCTGCTGCTGCAAATCTTGCGTTACTTAACCCAAATGTCGATTTCGACCCCATAAGCGCCTCTCTGACCGAGGACAATGCAAGAACTCTCCTCAAGGGGTCTGACATCATAGTTGATGGCCTTGATTCCTTCAAGACCAGATTTGCTGTCAATCGTGTCAGTGTGGCTCTGAAGATTCCCTATGTGTTCGCCGGAGCAATCGAGTTTCACAGTAATTTGAGCACCTTCATTCCTGACAAGACTGGTTGTCTCCACTGCCTTTCGGGGGATGCGCAGGACAATCCTGACTATACCTGCGCAAATGTAGGAGTGACACCAGAGCTTCTTTCCATTGTGGCATCTATACAAGTGAGAGAAGCAGTCCTTCTTGCCACAGGAAGAGAGCCTCGTCTGGCGAATCGACTCATGTTCATCGACATTGCATCATTGAGCTTTGACTTCTTTGATATTGGTCGAGATGAAGACTGTCCAGTCTGTTCATTGGGACCGACTCAACAATCTTACGCCCCGTCTGAATTGCCAAGAGTGACCACTTTGTGTTCAGGCACTTTCAATCTGACTCCTGGATCGCCCATCGAGTTGGATTTGGACTCAATGGCAGAACGACTGGGAAGCTCATATGAAATCAAGCAGGCAAAAAGATGGCTCAAGATTCGTGCAAAATCTGATGTAGAGGTGACTCTCATGCCACAGGCAAACGCAATCATCAAGGGAGTAAAAACAGAGCAAGAGGCTCTCGAAATCTATCAGGTTATTCTGGCACACTTTTTGAGATAGCTAACATGGATATGCAAAGGCATCCTACTGTATATTAGGCGGATGCACATCATTAGATTTCTTCGGAGGATGTTGAGTACCTATGGACAAGACCTTTGAGTTCGGCGGCGAGATTGTCTGGCGCCCCACACGTGAATATATAGAAAAGGCACGATTGACTGAGTTCATGCAGCTCCATGGGATTTCCAGTTTTGATCAATTAATGAGCCGCTCAACAGAGGATGTCCCATGGTTTACAGATGCCGTCTTGAAGTACCTTGATATTGAGTTTGACAAGCAATATGAGAATGTTGTAGACCTTTCCAGAGGGATTGCGTGGCCAAAGTGGTGCATTGGTGGCAAGATGAACATCGCTTACAACTGTCTTGACAAGTACATTGGAACGCCTACTGAATCCCAAGATGCATTGATGTGGGAGGGTGAAGATGGCGCAACACGCTCGATGAGTTATGGAGCTCTTCATCTTGAGGTCAATAAGGCAGCAAACGCATTGAGGTCTCTTGGGCTAGGAAAGGGTGATGCAATTGGTATATTCATGCCAATGGTCCCTGAGATTGCAGTCGCACTGCTAGCGATTGTAAAGATTGGTGGAATAATCCTTCCTTTGTTCTCTGGGTTTGGCGAGAGTGCAATCGTGGACAGATTGGCAGATGCTGATGCAAAAGCGCTATTCACAGTCGATGGTGCGTTTCGAAGAGGTAGAATCATCCCTATGAAACCAGTCGCGGACAAGGCTGCAGAACGAATTCCTACTCTGGAGCACATGATTGTACTAAATAGGACAAACCATCCCATTAGCATGGAAAATGGACGTGACCACTGGTGGGCTGACATAATATCAATACAGTCGGAATCCTGCTCAACCGAACTCACAAACGCCGAAGATCCTTTGATGATTATCTACACATCAGGGACAACCGGTCTGGCAAAAGGAGCAGTGCATACTCACTGCGGATTTCCAGTGAAGGCCGCTCAAGACATGGCATTCGGTACTGATCTTCACCCTGGCGAAACTATCTATTGGATGACAGATATGGGCTGGATGATGGGACCTTGGCTTGTCTTCGGGTCGTTGATTCTTGGATCGACATTCTTCCTATTTGATGGGGCACCTGACTACCCTGGTCCAGGTCGTCTTTGGGAAATGGTCGCACGGCACAAAATCTCTGTGCTTGGTGTTTCGCCTACACTCATCAGACTTCTCATGACCCGTGGAGAGGGCCCTATTGAGAATCACGATCTATCGTCACTTCGGATATTTGGTTCTACTGGAGAACCCTGGAACCCTGATCCTTGGATGTGGCTATTCGAAAAGGTCGGGGGAGCGCGTGTGCCAATCATAAACTATTCCGGAGGAACAGAAGTATCTGGAGGAATTGTCATGGGAAATCCGTTGCTTCCCCTTAAGGCATGTGCGTTCTCAGGGCCCTGTCCAGGGATTGCTGCTGATGTATTTGATGAGAACGGTCAGCCGGTCAGGAATCAAGTAGGAGAGCTTGTCATAAAGACGCCTTGGATTGGTATGACACGTGGTTTCTGGAAGGACCCACAGCGGTATGAAGACACATATTGGTCACGCTGGCCTGAAGTATGGGTGCATGGTGACTTTGCCGCCATTGATGCAGATGGCTTATGGTATATTCTGGGTAGGTCGGACGACATAATCAAGATAGCAGGAAAGCGCTTCGGACCAGCCGAGGCTGAATCAATCATTGTAAGTCATTCTGCAGTTACAGAGGCTGCAGCAATTGGAGTCCCTCACAAAATCAAATTGAACGAGCTTGTTGTCTTCTGCGTTTTGATGCCAGACAAAGATCCTTCCGATGCATTACGCGAGGAGCTGAAGCAGATGGTTGCTAAAGCTATGGGCAAGCCACTTACTCCTAAAGCCGTCCTATTTGTCAGTGATCTGCCAAAGACTCGAAATGCAAAGGTAATGCGACGCATGATACGTGCTGCATACCTGGGAGAGGACCCGGGTGATACTGCTTCATTGGTAAATCCTGAAGCAGTCGAAGAGATACGTCGAGCCAAGTGATAGGCCTATGGCGAGGATTTACTAGCATCTTTGTGTAATACCACACACGCTGAGGGAGATACTTGGCCATAGATCAAGAAACAGTAAGAAGAAGTGCAACAATCAAAGAAATTCCCTCCAAAGCAGCTACATCATCTAGAGTGCTACGCGTTGAAAGTGAATACCTTCTTCCTTCTACCTACATAATCGAGTCTCCCAGTGCACTACAGATTCTGCTTGAACCATGGATGGTAGGTGCCCGGCTAGCCAACTTCGCAAGAGATAGTAGTGTAGATTTCATCCGCGCTGCCTTTGACCTGATTCCAGAGTTTCAAGAAGCATCGTTGAGTTCAGTCACAGAGGTTGTGCCTCTTGCTGGCGCCATCTACTATAGCCTGGCTGAAGCCTTTGCTTGCGTGTTTGGAGAAACCATTAGTCGTTGTTTCATAGGTGCAAGACGTCATCTCACTCCAACTGGGTGGAAGACTGACCTGTCATACGAGAACTTCGAGGCACTCTCACCCAGTCCTGTGATTCTTATTGGTGATACAATCGCAACAGGCGGAACTGTTGAGAGCATAATCGAAACTACGCTGAGTCAGGCGTCAGATGTACGTGCAATTCTGGTCTACTCCATTGCTGGTGGACTCCAGGGTGCAATACGCCTGAAAGAGATCTCAGACAGGATTGATTCTCCCATATACACGTTCTATTCCAATGCAATCTTTGGTGTGGAGGCAAATGGAACTGATATGCCCTGGCTTCATCCCGGGACAATAGCCACTCCTAAGATGAAAGACAAAGCTGTGGAGGCATATGGGCCAGAATTAGCACGTCGCTGGTGTTGCATTTGGGACTGGGGGGACCGAGCAAAACATCCTTTGAAGCACCTAGACGAGCTGTTAGAACGAAGTGAGTCCGAACTGATTTCCATTGAAAACGAGAAGACTGCTGAGGTGCTCAATAGAGTACGAGATGAAACCACCTCGGCACTCAAGAGATGGAAATCCCGTCTAGTCATTTCGGAACATGAGCCTGAGCAATAGGATTATTCCTTGCTAAACAGACATTGAGAAAGGCACAAAACGATATACACCGAGCAACAGGAGGAATACGATGACGAGCACACGGGATATTCTTGAGGCACTCTCTTCAGGGAAAATCAGTATAGATGAAGCAGAGAGGGAACTTCGTGCTTTGGCTCTTACTCAAGTTGGCAACATTGGAATGATTGATGTCAGCCGGCAGGAGAGATGTGGTGTCCCAGAGGTTATCTTCGCAGAAGCAAAGCCCTTGGAGAATCTCATCAGTATTGTCGAGGTTGTGATTGATAAGATTGGGGCAGTACTTCTCACCAGAGTCAACCGAAGCAAACTTGATGGACTCAAGAAGGCTCATGAGAAACTGGTCTTCGATGTGTCTGGGCATGAAGATCATCTAACTGTTCTAATCCACAATAATGACTGGTCGGATCCGCCGAAGAGTGGCAAGATTGCTATCATTACTGCAGGGACCTCAGACATTGCGTACTCACGTGAAGCCGAGGCTTTAGCCCGGATAATGGGAGTAGAGGTCTTGACGTTCCATGATATCGGTGTGGCTGGAATTCATCGTCTTATAGAACCAATAGGGACGATAATCGAGGAGGGGGTCGATGCACTAATCGTCTTTGCGGGTATGGAAGGCGCCTTGCCAACTGTCATCGCATCTCTTGTTGATATCCCGGTCATTGGTGTGCCTGTCCCGACAGGCTATGGGCATGGAGGCAAGGGCGAAACCGCGTTAGCATCAATGCTTCAGTCCTGCGCCCCTGGTCTGGCTGTCGTCAATATAGGGAATGGCCTCGGTGCAGGTGCAGTAGCCTGTCTAATTGCCAAGAGGTGTGTAAATAGGTCCTGAGATTAGTAATCTCATTGTGCTTGGAATGCAAAGCTTATCTCTGATTCGTCTTCCATAGCACTAGGTGTTCTATTTGACAAGTATATGCGTGATAGGAGTTTATGTTGATGACATGGACAAAGCCCTGGACTTCTACTGCGACAAGCTCGGTTTCAAAGTAAGGCATAAGTATGATGATTGTCTAATCCATCTGGAGAATGAAGGGCCATCGTTGATTCTTGAAACGACAGAAAACCCCGCTAATGTGCAATATCCTGGTACATCTCAAGTGGCACTTGGCATCGAAGTGAAAGATGTGGAAGAGGTCGCCAAGAGGCTTAGGGGACTCGGCGCTGATGTCGTACACGACTCACCTCAGAAGTTCCCAGCAGGAGTCTTCATGGCCGTTCGAGATCCTGCCGGAAATCTAATTGAGCTATTACAGTTCGATGAGGACTGACTAGACGCAATGGTTCATCATCACATCTTCTGAAACTCTACCAAGTTGTCGAGCAGTCTACGAAGATATTCCTCGAATTCTTCTACTTCATCCTTAGAGAATCCACGATAGAACAAATCCGTCATTTCCCTTGAAACTGCTAGATATTTCTGATGAAGTTTCTTAGTCTTCTCGGTCAGAGAAACCAAGGTCCTGCGCTTGTCTCTTTCAGAAGCCTTTCTCTCAACAAGTCCTTCCGTGTCCATTCGATCAAGCATATCTGTCAGAGTCGACTTGCCAAGCTGTGTTCTTTTTTTCAACTCAGTAATGGAGATGCAATCTTCTTGCCAAAGCGCAAATAGGATTCTACCTTGGCCTGGACTAACCTCAATACCATAGTCATTGAGTTTCTTGGAAAAGATTCTCCCTGAGAGGTGATGTACCTTAGTGATTAGGAATCCTCCCTCGCGAATACTCAAGATCAATCACCAATCTCAATCTGGAAAGTCCTGCTCTGGTTCCACCCTTTTGCCATCCTCCCATGAAAACGCAGGACCGTATGATCCGGGTCGTCGTATCCAGCTGGATAGTATCTCTCCCAGCCGTCATGCCATATTGCCTGTTTCGTATCCAGATTCTCGACTATCTCAAGTGTTCCGCCCATCATAGCACCGCGCGACTCGTCAGGAAGGCAGTAGTAAACTGCTGCGTTTGGATTGGCCTTGATATCTTCTATCTTCGTCGAAGACGTGTTTGTCGAAAAGATCACGTAGAATTCGTCGTCATGATTCGAGAATAGTGATTCCAGTTTGGGGAACTTCTCCCTATTTCTAAGATTAAACATGGCTCTTGTCTGCGGAAAGCCATTTCTGTCAATGGTTGTCAAATATGCTGGCCATGCCTCATTTAACAGCCTTTTGCATAACTGTCTTAGTTCATCTTCACTCATTTCATTCACCCCGGTTATTAGTTCGGTACCGAACCAAATAGTACGGTTTCGTACTATTTAAGGATTAGTGGTTGCGCAAGATCGCTTACGTCTTCACCGCCCAGAAAATCACAAGGCCTGGAAATGTTTCATAAGCTCCACATTCAGTGAAGTTGGCTTCTATCACGGCACCAACATCGTCACCTTCAACCACTCCCAGCTCGGGATAAAGATGCGTTGATGTCACACGGATGAACTCTCCCAGTCCGGGTTTGGTAGGCTCGTCAAAGAATACGAACGGAGCCATAATTCTGAGCGCTCCTCCAACTTTCAGGACGCGTTTGCACTCGGCGATAGCCTGAGGGAAGGATTTCCTCTCAGGCACACCAATCAGCCAGACCTCTGCAAACCGTTCATTTGGAGATGCTATATCACAGATGTCACCTTTCATTTCTCGATACTTGATTCCAGTCCGCTTTATTATTGATGTATCTCCAAGGATATCAAGAAGTGACCCTTCGTGTCTGGTTGCTAGATATTCAACGGTTTTCATGTCCCTCTCTTTGAAAAGAGGAAATGATGCCAGTAGAACTCTCCCCTCAATCCTCTCTATTTCCACCACATCCAGTACGTCATGAAGGTAAGTTGCTGCCGTATGTCGATAGGCATCGTAGAAATGAAGGACAATCTCAATTGCGTCCTTTAGAATCTCTCGCAGCCTTGTTTCTCCTCGAGGGCCCAGCCTGTAGACACGCCTATCTGGTCCATGAGGGCCTGACTCCTTTCTACTCTCCACAAGCCCCTCTGTTTCCATGGCATGTAGCCAACGGTAGAGTGTGGTCAGTTGGAGTTCCCTAGCCTCTCCGGGAAGAGCGTAAAGCAAGTCATACCCATGATGGGGTGCATGATCCAAAGCGAGGAGAATTCTGTCCTTAATCCAATCCTTTGAAACCTTCAAGCTATATGCAACTCCACGTATAGCTATGTGGACATTGGTACTTATCTTCTCCTCCTCATGGAATCAATATGGTGAATGACCAATGAAATGCGAATCGTGTGGAATGACGATGACTAAAGCTGAGGATTTCGGCGGTGGGAAGATGAACAACAAGACTTGTGTTTATTGCAGTGATAGTGAAGGAACTCTCAAGCCTAGGAATGAGATCCGTGAAGGGATGATCAACTTCTGGATGCAACGTGAGAAAATAGACCGTTCAACAGCTGAGAAGAAGACTGATGAATACATGAGTACTCAACCGGCTTGGAAGACCTAGTCAGAAATGTAGAAAGAAGTCATCGAATTTTCGCGAAATATGGACTGGAGAATGGAGGGCTATTTCTCCTTTTCCAGCCACTTGGCCTGCTGGAAGTTGTCTAATCTTCGGGATAAAAAGATAATCTAATAGTATTCGCGGTTTTTCAGTCATCTTATATTCAATCTTTGTGAGGAAATCTACATGAACGAATATACTGACGAACTCGACATTGAGTCCTTCATCCACAGATGTCTGAAGGAACTGGAGCTAACTGCTGTTGTTGGAAGAAAAGCAAAAGAGATACTGAAGCGTGCTGCAGAGGCAGGTATTCCCCCAGGTCAAAACCCAAAGGGACAGGCGTCCGCAGCAGTCTACGTAGCTGCAATTCTAACAAAGAATCGTGTGACGCAGAGCTCTCTAGCAGAGTTCTCTGGAGTTTCTGAAGCGACCATCCGGAAGCGATATGTGGAACTAGCCAGAGGCTTGGGATATTACGGCAGCGAAAGCTAGCTCCATCTTAGCTATTGTTCGCTATACGTCTTGCTTGAAGTACTTGTATCAAAGCCACACAGAGTGCCATTAGGATTAAGCCAAACCAATCAAGAAGATCAGGCATCTCTCCCAGGAAGACTATGGACAGGACAACGATCTGGGGTAGCATCGTGCTATTAATCACGGTGATATCCACAGCTCGAAGAGTTTCCATCGCTCTGTTCCATAAGGTGAACGCAAGCGCTGTATTGACAACACTCAACCACAGAATGTACAAGAGTGCCGTGGGAGTTATTATTGTCATCCCCTCTAGAATCAGACCAGTAGCAACCATCAGACCTGCCCCTATTGTCATACTAGTCCCAGTTATCACCAGAGGTGGCGCTGACTGTTCTTTGTTGATTGATCTCCCCAGAATCGATGAGAGTGCGTTGGCCAATACGCCGATCAAGACCACAATGAGGCCAATGGTCTGTGAGAGATCAAGGTCTACTGGATAGAAGTATATCATTGCTCCTGCAACAACCAAAAACACGAGAACTGCCTGAGTCCTAGTTGGTATCTCTTTTAGCAACACAATGCCCAGACCAAGCACAACAATTGGAGTCAGGTTTAGTAGCATCGATACTGGTATTGCATCCAGTAGGTCAAGACCAATGAACTGAGCCGCTTGAGTGATTGCAACAAAGACGATTCCATAGAGACATATCCTCCACCACCATCGTCTGTTCTGTTGCTTTAGTGACAAGCGGTGTGCGGAGTTTGACAGTATTAGAACAAGAAGGATTATAGCTGCAATAGCATATCGGAGACCTGCAAATGTGATGGGGGGAATTCCCTCCTGCTCGAGACCGAATTTTATAATGACCCAAGAAGATGCCCAAAGTACTGTGACAAAGAAAGCCTCTACCACAGCCCTGTAGTGCCTCTTGGTGGTCATGACTTCGCTAGAAACATCAACATCAGTAGCTGGCTCCATTTCTGCGGATACACCCGTGTCAGTAGATTGATTAGAAACGAATTAGTATGATGCCGTCATAAGACGGGTGCATATAATGGTCCTTCAGTGTACTATTGAGGTTGGTGCAGAGGATTACTACTCCTGTGATCTAACTCGCAAAATCCCAGTTCGTGTCACACTTGTCACCATAAATGGGGATACTGGCTTTGGAATTACCGAATCTTCAATCGGTGATGAGGAAGCAATCAAGAATTACATCAAGAGCCTTGAGTCTTCAGCAAGCATCAAGGAAGTGAATATTCTTCATAGGTCCCAGTACGCATATTGGACCAGAGTAGTCCATAGGCTGAGTAGGGCGTCTATACATGAAACTATCCTTGACAGTGGGTGCATGACTCGTCTTCCAATAATTGTGGAAAATGGACTCCAGTATCATACTATACTGGCACCATCCCAAAATACCCTGAGAGAGTTGATTCGATTACTTCGAAAACGGTTTCCTCACGTACGTATTAAACGACTGAGGTCTCAACCAACCTCTTCGTTTAGAATCCCTTTAACGGAGAAACAGCAAGAAGCATTTCTTCTTGCATTTCAGTCAGGTTACTATGAGATGCCTCGTAAATCACGCATTGACCAGTTGTGCAAGAAACTTGGTATCAAGCGTGTGGCAATGCAAGAACGACTAAGACGAGCCGAGAAGAGAATCATCTCCGAATTTGCAGAGACACTGTCATAATAGAGTTTCATCACTCTTGACCAATTAATTTCCTGACATGCTTGATGACATTCTCAACAGTGAAACCATACTTCTCGAATACAATCTCATTCGGAGCGGAAGCACCGAAGGTCTCAACTGCCATTACTGCTCCTTTGTCGCCGACCCAACGGTCCCATCCCTGAGATCTACCGGCTTCAACAGCCAGACGCGCTTTCACCTCAGGAGGAAGAATCGAGTTGCGATAGGCTTCACTCTGTTCTTCAAACAATTCCCAGCTTGGGAATGAAACCAACCGAACATTGACACCCTCTTCGGATAGCTTTTCCCCTGCATCGGTTATTAGACCGACCTCTGAACCTGTGGCCATTAGTATAACATCTGGCGGGGCCTCTCCAAGGTCTGCAAGCACATATGCTCCTCTGGCAAGTCCACTTGCAGGACTGTAGGCGTTGCGGTCAAGAATCGGAATCTTTTGCCGAGTCAGTGCCATAAGCGTGGGTCCACCTGATCGGTTTATCGCAATCTTCCACGCTTCAACTACCTCATTAGCATCGCAAGGACGAAGAACTATGATGCCTGGTATGGCACGTAACGCAGCCAATTGCTCTACCGGCTGGTGGGTTGGGCCGTCCTCACCTACACCTATGCTATCATGAGTAAATACCCAGACGCTTCTATGCTTTGAGAGAGCGGAAATTCGAATCGCAGGTCGCATGTAATCTGAGAATATCAAGAATGTGGCACCGTAAGGTATGAATCCACCATGGGCTGCCATCCCATTGACAATTGCACCCATTGCGTGTTCACGTACCCCGAAGAAGAAATTCCGTCCCTCTGGGGTTTCCTTCTGAAATGCTGGATGACCCTTTATCCATGTCTTGTTTGAGCCGGTGAGGTCCGCAGAACCGCCGAAAAGCTCTGGAAGATGAGGAGCAAGTGCATTAATCACATCACCAGATGGATTTCTTGTTGCGACGCCAGTTTCATCAGCGTCGTAGCTTGGAAGGTCCTTGTCCCAGCCCTTGGGAAGTCTGCCTGACATTCGACGTTCAAACTCCTTAGCCAAATTCGGATATTCCTGCCTGTATTCCTCCATATTGGCATCCCACGCCCTTTCCATTTCCGCTCCCCGTGTGATGGCATCTCGGAAATGCTGCAACACATCATCCGGAATTAGGAAACGCGGCTCTAAGGGCCATCCAAGGTTCTTCTTTGCTGCCTCTAGCTCCTCCTCGCCCGGAGGCTCCCCATGTGCCTTCGCTGTGTCTTGCTTATTTGGCATTCCAAAACCAATGTGAGTGCGGACCATGATTATTGATGGCCGTTGATCTTTCTTTGCATTTGCAATTGCTTGGTCAATTGCAGCAACATCATTGCCGTTTCCGACTGATTGAACGTGCCATCCAAGCGCCTCAAATCTGGCGCCTCGATGTTCAGTGAATGTCACTTCAGTACTACCATCGATTGAGATGAGATTATCATCATAAAGCAGAATCAGCTTGCCAAGCTGATGGTGTCCAGCCAATGACGCAGCTTCATATGAGATTCCTTCCATCAAATCCCCATCGGTGACAATCGCGTAAGTATAGTGGTCGACGATTTCATGTCCGGGTCTGTTGAACACTGTTGCTAGATGTTTCTCTGCAATAGCCATACCAAGCGCATTGCTCATACCCTGACCTAAAGGCCCAGTTGTGACTTCCACTCCAGGCGTGCAGAAGTTTTCAGGATGGCCGGGAGTTCGACAACCCCACTGTCGGAAGTTCTTGATGTCATCGAGTGATACGTCATATCCTGTGAGATGAAGGAGTGCATATAGCAGCATGGAGCCATGTCCACCGGATAGTACGAATCGGTCGCGGTCCAGCCAATCTGGATTCTGCGGATTGAAGCGCAGGTGTTTGGTCCATAGTGTATATGCCATGGCTGCTGCGCCCATTGGCATGCCTGGATGGCCCGAGTTTGCCTTCTGGACAGCATCGGCAGCTAAGAAGCGAATAGTATTGATTGCTCGGTTTTGAAGGTCATCCGACATCACATAGCCTCCTTCTTGAAATGAAAGGTGTATACCTCACTGACGGTCCGCAACCCCTCTTGCTTTTGGGTTTGCGTCATGACCGCGTAGAGGACAACCCCTATACAACTGTTACCCTCAGGTGGGTGTCAATTCAATACTGATATTACTCGGAGTCGATTGAACGTGGATACTGAATAAAGGTCTGATGAGGAATGGCAACCTCCAAACTGCTCGAACAGCTCAAGTCAATTGTAGGTCCAAAATATGTGACCGAAGAAATCTGTGATCGGCTTGTGTATTCAAAGGACTATTCTATAGAGGGCATAGCTGACGACTATACTCCTGATCTCATAGTAAAACCTGGATCTGTTGAAGAGGTAGAGAAGATAGTTAGCGTGGCAAATGAATTCGAGGTGCCTCTCTACACTTGGGGGGCGGGAACAAGTATGTCAGGAAATCCCCTTGCAGTTCATCGCGGTATTGTTCTCGACACTAAACGCATGAACCAAGTCCTTGAGGTTGATCCAGAGAATCTCACAATCACGGTACAGGCCGGAGTCACTATGGCAGAGGTTCAAGCTGCAGCGCTGAGGCATGGAGTGTTCTTTACACATCAACCGGAGAGCTGCCTCTCCTCCACAATTGGCGGCGCTTTGAGCTGTATGGGGATAAGCATCTTTGGAGCCAAATACGGATATGCCTATGACCAAGTGCTGGGCATTGAGGTGGTGCTTGGGACCGGAAAGAGAGTCCGGATAGGCGGTAAGAGCTATCTCTCAGTTCCATCTCACAATCTCATGAACCTCTTTCTTGGCGCTGAAGGCACCTTGGGCATAATCACGGAGGCGGTTCTCAAGGTCTATCCTCTTCCAGCAATCCGTGACAGAATCAGCTACGCCTTCTCAGACATTACCACCGCAATGGAAGCATGTAAACGGGTCCACGGTGCAGGATGCTGGCCTGAAACGGTCTATGCGTTCGATAGAAGATCATTGGTGCAATACATGGAGCGCTCAAAGACCCCCATTCCCGAGGAGTTATCCATGGCTGTTCTCTTTGGATGCTCTGGAGACCCCGACCTCGTGGAGAAGATGTTGGAGGTGATATCAAGGTCTTGTGAGCAGGAGAATGGAGTACGGATGTCGGACGAAGTAACGGAGTCATGGTGGGATTCTGTCAACATCAATCGAGAAACCTTTGACAAGAGCAATTTTGCTCTTTCTCACACTGATTACGAACCGGACCTTATTGACGCGTGTGTTCCACTGAGTAGATTTCAGGAATACAGTGACTTCTGTGATGAACTAAAGAAGGAGTTCGGTTGGATTGATGTCGACTTTGGTGCATTCATTGTCGCGGGTCCCCGAGGACCCATTCCATTCTGTATCTACTTCAGTGTTCCAATCGACACAAGAGTCCCCCGCGAGATTGAGAAGTGGTTTGAATTCAAAGAGAGAATGTATGGCCGCGCACTAGAATTGGGCGGTAGTGTTTCCAATGCCAATGGAGTTGGTCTGAGATCTGCTCCTTGGGTGAGGGAACAACTAGGTGATGCATGGGAGTTGCTTACTGGCATTAAGTCACTGGTTGATCCGAATAACATCCTGAATCGCGGACAGAGGGGGTTTGACTGATGGTTGAAAGACTAGAGAAGTATGATGAGTGGGCTCGGGCGTGTATGCATGTTCGTTGTGGACTATGCAGAGAGAACTGTCCTGCCTATTCACAGCTCAGACTTGACAGCTATTCTGCAAAGGGTAAGCTGACAATGCTTTACCATTGGCTCAAGGGAAGTCTAGAACCAGACGATATTATGGCTGAGCGAGTGTTTGCCTGTACTAGCTGTGGTCTCTGCGACATCGCATGTGGATATGAACAGAGTACAGCAATTCAGGAGATGAAGGGAGTACTCTTTGAATCTGACATCTCACTTCCGGAGGGGTACAAACAGATTAGCGAAAGGACTAGAGAATCGGGCAATCCGTATGCAGAAAACCAAGACGCGGCTCGAGCGTTTCTAGAGAGCGTTCCAGAGCTAGGTGCAGAAGCCGCTGATTACACCCTTTTTCTGGGCTGCACAGAGCTATATCGCGAGCAGGAACAAGTTTCTGATATGTTGCGTCTTCTAAGAGCAGCCGAGGTTTCTTTCAGAGTGACCTCTGAGAATATCTGCTGTGGATCCCCGGTCTATCGAGTCGGGGACCAGAAGCAGGCGCGCGAACAAGCTCTGCAAGTCACTCGCATGCTGAAGGGGGACGGAAATAGGGTCTTGGCCTCTTGTGCTGGATGCTATAGAATGTTTTCGCATTACTACCCTTTAATTCTAGATGAGGAGGATACCTTCTCAGTCATCCACAGCGTTCAGCTTTTAGACCAGCTAATTTCAGATGGAAGAATAGCCCCTGGGCCGTTGAATGCAAAGATAACATATCACGACCCATGCCATTTGGGGAGACATGCTGGGATCTACGATGAGCCCCGCAGAATTCTGAGTGCCATTCCAGGCGTAGAGATGGTTGAGATGGAGTGGAACCGAAAATTCAGCAAGTGCTGCGGAGCAGGTGGGGGCTTCAGAAGCGGCCGACCAGCAGATGCGATAGCAGTGGCTGCTCTTAGGGTCAAAGAAGCTGAGTCCGCAGGAGCAGACATCCTTGTAACTGCATGTCCATTCTGCTTGCGAAATCTATCAGATGGTGCCAAGTCAATTGGCTCAAGTATTGAGGTTAGAACTATAGAGTCGCTGCTTGCACAGCAATTATAGCCCTACGCCTCTCCCACAACTTTGCCGGGAGGATACATCTCGAGGAACTCGTCCTTGAGAATGTCCATAGCTACGAGATCATGAAACCGCCCTTCCATGAAGTCAGCTTGTCTAAAGGTGCCAATTCTCTTGAATCCGGCCTTCTCGTAGGCCTTCTGACCTCTTTCATTGAATGAGGCTGTGTAAAGGTAGATGCTGTTGAGTCCTAGGACGTGGAAACCAATCCAGAGCATAACCTTGGTGGCATCTGTTCCATAGCCCTTACCCCAATTGTCAGGACTATGAATCGCAATTCCAAATTCGGCCCTTTGCGTCTGCTTGCTAATATCAAATATGCCCGTCGTTCCCAGAAACTCGCCAGTCTTCTTGTCTTCGATGACAAGATTGAGGGCTCCGTCCTGCCAGGGCTTTGCTTTTGATGCTTTCTCCAACCACTCTCTCTCTGCATCTCGAGACATGGGAATTGCACCAGCTAGGAACCGTCGCATCTCAAAGTTGTTCCAGCCCTTCATGATATTGTCCAGATCTGACATCTCCAAGGCACGGAGTTTGACCTTTTCACCGTAGTACATGAGTTCGATGGGATTGCATTCCTGTTATGAATCCTGCCCTAACCCGTGAGTCAGTACGCTTTTATCTTGGTAGTTCACGAATCATTACATCTCGTTCGTGGAGATTGTAAAATGCAGTTTGAATGGATTATAGGAATAATCTATGCCATGCTGGGATTTCTAGCCCTCTTTGGCATCATCATGATTATAGTCAATATTCTCATACTAGGTTGGGCTTTGCGATATGTTGGAGGCACTAACACTGATTTCATGGACGCAGCCATCTCAGCGATTCTAATCAGTATACTGACCGCGTTCATCCCATGCCTTGGGTGTATAATCAGTCTATACATCCTGACCTTGCGCCATGATATTGGCTGGGGCTCAGCCCTCATTGCGTGGATTATTGCAGCGCTCATCTCAATAGTTGTAGCAATCCTCGTCTTCATCACGTTCTTTGGAGGATTAGGAGCCTTCCTTGCCCTCTTTCCATTTTCATTCCCGTAGACAGCGGTCTGGACTAGGGTACTCTTGGAAGTAGAATGGTGATGGAAGAGGAAGGCGGAAAACCGGAGAAGACTCGCTGTGAAGAGGTCCTCATGGACGAATTGCGAGGACCTCTGAGGTTCAACATGAGGCTCATTCTCTGCCAACCTTTGAAATTCCTCAGATCGCTTGGCCCTCTTCTGACATCACACCATCCTTTCTGCACTGCATATGAGGCTCATCTTTTCGCGTTGAGAGGAAGAAAGTGGTGTGTTGGGTGCTTCTTCAATTCACTCTCTTTCTTCGTGGCGTTGGGCCTCCTAATTGTATCCACCATTGCAGTTCCCATGATGATTGATAGATCCTTTCTCTTCTGGAGTGGAGTGGTTCTCATTCTGGTGTCATTTGCAATGAGCGTTCTTCATCTAACTGAAAACAAGAAGCTTAAAGTTCTCTCGAAGCTGCTTCTAGGCTCTTCATTTGCCTGTATCAGTTGGGCGATTCTTCTTGCAGACGGTCTCATGACAAACCTAGAGATGAAGTTCGCATTGATTTTCTCACTCTATCTCATTGTGGTTCTTATCTTGGGATTCCGAAGAGTTGTTGAAGTTGAGAAAGAGTGTAAGGCATGCGAGTATAGAATGAGATGGAGTAGGTGTCCCGGCTTCAAGGACATCCTGTGCCCGCTTATTGACCACAAATTCCTCTACCCTGAGTCACCTTCCCAATCATTCTCCGACTGATACTTATTACTCCATTCGACACACTCTTAGAGAGAAGAGTCGATTTTCGAATTGAGAAGTGATCCGGCAAAATGAGTCCTGACAGAGTTGTTTTCGAGGAGCCGATAGTTAGAGCTGAAACTCAAAGGATGAAGTTTCCGGATATGTGCCCTATATGCGGTGATCCCGCTGAGGATTTAATGCCAATCACAATCATTCCGAACCAATACAAATCCTTGAGGCCATCCCTCGACTATGTGTCTCCATATTACGGTCGGAAACTAAGTACTTCGCCAACGCCGGTCAAGAAGATATTCCAAATTCCAGTCTGCGAGAATCATCATTACACTGACGAAGGTGCGGCACAGTATAAATCGTACTGCATTGTTTTTGATGGCCTGGCTCTGGTCTATTTGATTCTATCATTACTAACATTTGGCAACCAGTTCTGGAGTGGAGGCAGTCCGAGTCCGTGGGTGGTATTTGCAGCTGCCATCTTCGCGACGTTCCTAATTATCACCTATGCGCTCTTTCGTCCTGGGCCTATCGAGGATGCTGTTAAGATAATAGGTTTTGACGGTGGCCTTCATCATGTCTGGATTCAGTTCAAGCGGACTCAATATCGGGATGAGTTCATGAAAGAGAATGCTATGACGGCTGAACTTGTCAGTTGGATTCAGAGAACGTAGATGCACATGCAAAAGTATCAGTAGAAGTAGTAGAGGAAGTGCTCACGTGGCTTCCAGCATGAGGACTTCCTCACGAGTAAGACAACGGCCTTCTGCTTTTTCGTTGTGAAGGCATGAGTCTTTGAAGTTAGACTGGATGCAATTGTCATCGTAAATCATTGCGATTTATCTCCTGAAGTATGAGTATGCTATTGCACGAGTAGAGATCTTCTTTCTATTCTGCTTCTTCTGAGTTGCTTTCTTTGCTATTGCCATATTATCACCTCCGAAAGGCGTATGCGAATCCGATGGCATCAGTGGAGATTATTCTCCTCATCTTCGTGTTCTTCTTCACAGATGACTTCCGAGTATTCTTAGTCAGGGCCATGATGTTTCACAAGAATTAACACACAGAATGAGTATATAATGCGGAGCCACAACTAAGGGTCACAGAATAGAGTCACATTATGTGACTGCTGATGTTAGGGGTAAAGAGCATGAGCGACTCTCTAAAGGAGATAACTGTTACGGGTTTGATGTCAAAGATATTCGACTCCTATACAGTCACGATGGACGATGGCACTGAGTACAAGCTGTCAGCAATCATGCCGTGGGAGGCTGTTTCTCCTGACTTTGATAGTGGGAAGTTTGCTGTCGTGTTGGGGAAGCGTGTTAGTGTGAATGGATTGACTGATGGAAACACCATATGGGGCGCGGAAATAATCAAGGAAACCTAACTCGGAATGATAGTTTGTGTCGATGTCGTGTTCATTCACGCCCGGGACCCAGAAAAGATGAGCCACTTGTATCGTGAAGTTGAGAGAAATCTGATTCAACTCTCTCAGCGAGTAGAGAATTAGTTGGTATGAAAAGAATGGAGTTTGGCCCACGGATATAGCAGGCCAAATCCTGCATTATAGGAATGGTCAATCCTTCAGAGTTTCAGCTCAGCTTCACTCTTCCAGAGACCATGAATGTTGCAATACGCAGTAGCCATCAACGTACCTGGTTTGTCGGTCTTGAAGACGAACTTGGCAATTGGCTCGCTGTAAATGCCACTACTATCAGGACCCTCAGCAGATTCACCGTGGTGATCGAAAGTACAGTATCCAATCTCTACGGGAAACTTAGCTCCTTCTGGCCAGAAGAAGAGGTCACACCACTTGATATGATGTGCAGTCGTGTTTGGATGTGGAATTTCCTTGCCAACTTTTACTTTGACATAGGCCTTCCCATCTTCGACCTTCTTTATATCGATAGACGGCACGTGCTTCTCGTTCTTCCAATCATCGGTCTGTATCCATTTCTTTGACATTGGCTTTCCTCCCTCAAAGCAGTAGGATAGTAAGCTCATCGAGGTTATGACATAAAACAGTTCTCCTACGTACGCTACCTGTACCTACCTTTCCAATTTTCTAACTTGATTTAGAGTCCACTTTCCCTTCTCAGTCAATGCATAGTAGCTTCTTTGACGGTTTTCATACGTCTTCTCAACTCGCGTATTAATAATCAGTCCGCTACTGGTCAGCTCTGTAAGGTGCTGGTATATGCTCGGGATTTTAAGGTCCATTCCATACTCATCCAACAGAGCCTTCCATATTCCATATCCGTAAGATTCACACTTAGAGAGTATCTGCAGAATGCGAATTTTGGTCTGACCTAGTTTCGTTGTGACTTTACGTCCCTCTATCCTACTGAGAAGATGTTCAAGAGGCCCAGTCCCCTTAACAAAGGTCCTTGCTATCTCGGGGTACTTGAGCCCCATTCCAGTAATGACACAAACAATAGACTCTCCCCGTTCTATCTTTCCTGAGTGAATGAGTTTCTGTAAAGCCGCTATAGTAGTAGCTGAAGATGGTTCTGCGAAGACGCCTTCTCGTCTTGCGAGCTGCCTCACAGCTTCTAGTATTTCTCTATCGGAGGAAGAAATAGCTATTCCGCCTGACTCCTCAATTGCCATTAGTGCTGTACTTCCACAAACTGGATTCCTTACGCATATGTCAAAAGCTACCGTAGATGCAGAAGAAGGTGGAGTGATGGTTTTCACCCCCCTCTTAAATGCCTCAACAATTGGTGCGCAACCGCTCGCCTGAGCCCCGATAATCCTAGTGTGTGAAGCATCTATCAGCCCGATTTGCTCCAGCTCCCTTAGCCCTTTCCATATCATTGACACATGACCGCCATTTCCCATTGGAGCAATAATCCAATCCGGCGCAGTCCAATCGAGTTGTTCACATGTTTCATAGACAGTTGTCTTCTCTCCTTCCATGAAATGTGGGTTGGACGATGTTATGAGGTGGCTTCTTCTACCCTCTTGGCGTGCCATTGACACTGCCTCCTCATGATCTCTGACTATCTCTACATCTGCTGCATAGGCTAGGATCTGGTAGAACTTGCCGATATCCACATTCCCTCTTTGACCGATGAACACCTTGCTCTCAAGACCAGCCCGAGCAGCATAGGCAACAAGTGACGCAGCAAGATTTCCAGTAGAGCCACAGCAAACAGATTTGAACCCATGCTCTTTCGCTGCAGACACTTCGACTGCGGTCCCACGATCAATAAACGCTCCCGTCGGATTTGTTGTTTCGTCTTTCAGGTAAAGACACTCAATTCCGAAGTCCTTTGCAAGCCCATCGCACCGGTGTAAGTAGGTTCCTCCCTCTCCAAGTGAAACCATATTCGCTTCACTTCGAATTGGAAGTAGTTCAAGGTACTTCCAAATTGCTGGCCCTCTATTTCTGATCTTCCTGGGAGTGAATTGGTTTCTTGCCCTGCCTAGGTCATAGGTCACTTCTAGAATCTGTCCGCATATAGGACAAGAATTAATGTATTTCTCCGGAACAAACTCCTTTCCACACCCAGTACACCTAAAACCTGACTGAAGTGACATCGTTTATCATGCCTATATATAGGCTCAAAATTATATATCCTTCTTTCAGAGAAGAATATGATGAATGGAGGATGATACACAATGGAGTTCTTCAAACCCAAAATGCGAAGTAACACTCTATTTGTGGCATTATTGGCTATTCTAACTGCATTGACCACAATTGCCACAATAGTGATTGCCATTCCACTCCCCGCAAGTTCAGGTTTTCTCAATTTCGGAGATGCACTAGTGATGCTAAGCGGTCTCTTGCTTGGCCCTCTCGGCGGCTTCATCGCTGGGGGAGTGGGTTCAGCAATGGGTGATGTCATCTTGGGCTATGTCCATTTCGCTCCAATCACTTTGGTTGTAAAGGGCTGTGAAGGGTTGGTGATGGGGCTCTTTAGTAGTCGAGCCAGAAGTGCTAGTCTATTGACAAGGTGGGATGTGGTTGGACTTATCGTATCCTCATTTGTGATGATGACCGGATATTTCCTCGCAGAGATTCCTTTGTACGGATATGGAGCTGCACTCGCTGAGTTGCTTACAGCAAACTGGCTTCAAGTGGCAGTTGGTTCAATCGTCACCGCAATCGTAGGGCCTGTTGCAAGGAGCTTTCTCCAAGACACTTTGTATATGTTTGAAGAAGAGGACCTAACTTTAGTTCAGAATGAGCAGATCGAAACGCCTCTTGAATGAGCAGCATCAGGAATCTGAAATTCATGGAAGAACTCCTCAGCAAACGCCATTTTTGATTCTGCTTGGCACTTCAAATCAGTGCTCTTTTTAAAGAGGAATTTCATCGTTGTAATGACACCCATTGGCTATACCTAGTCCGACTTATGATTGGGAGTTTTCGGTATGACTGATAGAAAGAAGCTTGAGATAGATGTGCAGCGCCTGCACGAGATTAACGAGTTTCTTCTCAAGGAAGACAACCCTCTGATTAGTGGTATCATAAATGTCATTGAGAAGCATGGCGGAGTTGACGAAATCAACAAGAAGGCGAATGAGGCTCGTAGGCTCGAGAACCTAATGGCCAAATTGGAGAAGAAAGACTCTCCCTATGTGAAAGACCTCCAGTGGCTTCAAGAGAAACGTGATAGCGATTCATTCATCACAATTCTTGATTATCGGAGGAAGATTCTGGGGGATAAAGCTGACTCCATGGATTTTGATGAGAGTTTTGCAGTCACACTTGAGATCAGTGCGTGCCAATACTTCCCATGGGTCATAGAGGAGGCGAAGCGATCCATTGAGAAGCAGGAGCTTATGCCCGGCCGTTTTATCCGAGTAAGAAACATGCAGGAGCAGAGTGATGACAACGATGTGATTGCTTTTGCCGCAGCGATGCAGATCGTAGACTCCTCTTACGTCGAGACTTTAGATACAAAAGGCACATTTCCAGGACCTGATGGTGCACCAGCCAATATCCACCTAGGAGGGCCAGACACAATCACCGGCTATTTCGGTGGAGTTGGAATGCCCAATGATTTTGCTCTCAAGTGGGCTGATGAGTACCTTCACTATTACACGGAGTATGGGGTCAAACAAGTACTCAATATCAATCCAGGAAGCGTACTCGTGGGTTACATGATGCATAAGCTGGGCATTGATATGGAGTTCAAGATCAGCGTCTTCATGGGAAATGACAATCCATATGCAAGTCTGTGGACATTGATGACAGCCAAACTCTTCAGCAGAGATGACGGCACTTCGCCACTGATTGGGTACAATCTATCTAACAGCGTAAACAATGAGACAATAGAGCTATCTGCATATGCCAGGAAAGACTTCGGATTTGAGAATGTGGTCAGAATTGAGCATCACATAACTGAAACATACAAGAGTATTGTAAGACAGCCCTACGACCGACTTGATGAACTTGTAGAATTGGCAGACCATGTCAAGAATATCAGTGCTAAACACGAAGGCGGAACTCCTGAAATTGAATGTGCCTGCGAACATCCGAGTGACATTCTTGACTACTTCAGAGCAAAGAATGAAATCATTGAGTCTGGTGATATGCCAGCTCTACTTCACAACTATATGTGCAAACACGATGCTGTGAATCGGACAGCTCGTGTTTTGACGGAAAACGGCCTGACATTCATAGCTGCCCAAAAACTACACAAGACGTAATGAGATGGTACATGGGATGCGGGCTGACTTACAGCCCATGAGTCACATCCATGGTTGAATCTGTTCGTCGTAAATGCTCTCTAGACGATCCTTATGATCCTGCTCCTCCTTTGCGAGGCTCTCAAAGACCGTTCTATGAGATGTACTTGTGGTCAACTCTGAGAGGTTCTTGTAGAAGTCACGCGCGCCTTCCTCTCGCTTTATAGCTACGATGAGAATATCCTGAGAGGTCGAACCAGGCTCGAGAGGAATTTCTATGAGATACTTCGAGAGGTCGTGTCCCTCGAATTCCTCAATGGTTGAGCAGGTGAACGTTTCGCAGACTCCTTCACCGAGGGCGTTCATGAGCTTCCTTTTGTGGCCTTCCTCCTGTTTTGCCAACTCCAATAGCAACTGCTTCGACGAAGGCAATTCGATGTTCTCAGAAGCTTTCATGTAGAAGTCGTAGGCTTCCTCCTCCCTCTGAATCGCGAGGGAGATCAATTGGTCAAATGAATCTTGGACATCGGTCACTAGTATCCCCAAGCTGGGTTGTACAAATGCTCGTTTTAAGGATGATGCTCCCATTTACTCCCGTGGAAGTATCTCCTTCACCCCTGAGCGCAGATATTTGTGGAGCGCTTTGGGTATCTCTATGCTTCCATCCTCACGCTGGAAGTTCTCCATGATTGCCACAAAGGTGCGCGGATTTGCCATCATTGTACTGTTGAGGGTATGTACGTAGTCTTTCTCCGTTCCACCCTTCTTGAGGCGATACTTGATGTTCAACCGAGTAGCTTGGTATGCCGTGCAATTGCTGTTAGAGCCTCCTTCCCGATATCTGTCCTGTCCTGGCATCCAAAACTCGAGATCTAACTTCTTTGCTGCCACAATTCCTATGTCACCGGTACAGGAATTCACAATCCTGTAGGGTAGGCCTAGGGCTTGTACATAGTCCTCTTCGTTCTTCATGAGCTCTTCATGAATCTTCCATGATTCATCAGGATGGCTGAATACAAATTGCTCGACCTTGTTGAACTGATGAACCCTGAAGATGCCTTTGGTGTCTTTGCCATGAGAGCCTGCCTCTTTTCTGAAACAAGCACTCACTCCAGCTAGCTTGATGGGGAGGTCTCCAGGCTCGAATATCTCCCCCATATACATGGCAGCCATAGCATGTTCTGATGTTGCTATAAGATAGAGATCCTCCTCCTCTATCTTATACATCACATCTTCGAAGTCTGCAAGGTCTGTGACGCCCTCATACGGTTCTCTTCTCAACATGAAGGGTGGATAGATTGGTGTATAGCCTCTCTTGATTAGCATGTCAAGGGCCATCTGTTGCATCGCCAAATCCAGTTCTACAAGCTCGTTCATGAGATAATAGAACCTTGAGCCAGCAACCTTTGCAGCTCTAGGAATGTCCGCGACCCTAAGAGTATCTAAAAGGTCAACATGACTCTGAATCTCAAAGTCAAACTTCGGCTTGCCGCCCCATTCCTTCACAACTTCGTTGTCCTCATCACTCTCTCCGTATGGGACACTCTCATGCAGGATATTGGGGATGCGCATCTGGATACTCTTCAACTCGGCATCCAAGGCATTGGTCTTCTCCTCTGATTCCTTTATCGCTTTGTTAACTCGATTGGCTTCCTTGCTGAGTTTGGTTGTATCTTCTCCTGCTTTCTTCAACTCACCTATCTCTCTTGAAATCCGATTCCTCTGAGTTCGCAGGTCTTGGATTTTGCGCTTGAGTTCTCTAATCTCAGAATCCAGTGACAAGAGCCTGTCGAAAGACTTCAGCTTCTCATCATCTCTACGCTTTCTCAGATTCTCTCGTATCAGCTCCACATTCTCACGAATGAACTTGATGTGTAACACTGGACTCACCTATTGTGATTTCGCTACTGAAACCACTGTTGCATCTTTTTAGACTCTTCGCTAGTTCTTCTATCCCCATTGTCCAGCTGTTGGACAGAGCTCATTGATAGCACACTCTTCACATTTCGGCTTTCGTGCACTACATGTACGCCTTCCATGGGCACCAATGAGTCGTGCATACTCATACCATTGGTTTCTTGGAAGCGTTTCCATTAGATCCTTTTCTGCTCTAGACCGGTTCTTTTTCTCCCTAGTGAGTTCAAGCCTCTGAGTAACTCTCATGACATGTGTGTCAACGACTACTCCCTCATTGATTCCAAAGACTACTGATAGCACTACATTCGCTGTTTTCCTACTTATTCCTGGCAATTCGATTAGTTCTTCCATGGTCTTTGGTACTTCACCTGAATACCGCTCATCAAGGATTCGTGCTGAATCGCGAATAAAGACTGACTTCTTGTTGTAGGTGCCGCATTGACGAATCAGCTCAATCAGGTCTTCAATCTCCGCACTAGCCATAGCTTTTGCATTCGGGTACTTCTCAAAAAGCGCTGGTGTTATTTGATTTATACATGCATCAGCGGTGTTTGCAGATAGAAGAGTAGCGATCAGCATCTCGAATGCGTTATTGTGAATTAGATAGGTGGCTGGAGCATCGGGGTATGCCTTGTCAAGAGTCCTGATTATACTCCTAGCTCTCTCCTTGTTGTCATTCATTCCTCTCGTCCTCCTGCACTACTATCCAGCCATGCCTCTGCGGGACCTGAACTCAGCAATCTCATCTCTTAATTTCTGAATTGTCAATTCCATTGATTGCATCCTCTCAGCCAGGTCCTCTGGCTCTCTTTCTACCCCGAAGCGAGCCACGCCTGCAAGAATCACAAGGTTCGCGACGATGATTATCGCGAACAATAGAGGCGGCTCAAGGAACTCGAAGACAGCTCCGCCAATGAGGGGTCCTATTGATGAAATGAAATAGACTATTGACCATAGCACAGCCAAGATTTTGGAAGTGTCCGTGCGTGGCATGTTCTTCTGTATTAACGTGATTAGCACAAGTCCCCAGAGGATGTCGTTGGTATACTTTAGCAAAAGCGCGAGAAAGGGTGTAGTAAACACTACTTCTACCCCTGGTAGCAATGCGTTCGCCATACTCACTATTGAGCTGGGTATCCAGTATCCAAATGTAGGAGCAATCATCAGAAGGGTAGCACAAACAGGCATTATTGAGTATACAAGAATCGTAGTCCTCTTCATACCCATTACATCTGACATGCGTCCGACTCTGAATAGAAGAGGGATCGATATGACTAGGGGTGCCAGTAACATGACATTGATTTGACCTTTATCAAATTCGAGGACCGAGCCAGTATAGAGGACTGCACCAAATGAGAAGATTGAGTCGCTAAGTCCATCTAGCACGACAATGGCCAGCACTGCAGGCATCGATTTCATAATGAGTCTTGCTGCAGTCCTATTCTCGGAAAGGAAATCCCTCCAGATCGACTTCTGTTTGATCCTCCTATTGCGTGAGCCGCCTTTGAGGAAAATTGCTCGTCCTATTGCACAAAAGACCAAGAAGATTCCTGAGATCAGATAGATGAAACGAACCGCAGAATCGAATCCCATTATAGGAAGCAATACGCCAAAAGCCAGCAGTGTCAAGATGCCGAACGAATTCCCCATACGAAATAGCGACAGAGCTAAGCCACTATGCTCCTTCGGAATATTATCCATAATGAATGCAGACGAACCCCCCTGAGCAATCCCAAGGGATCCATAAAGTGCAAGCGCACCCAAGATGAGAATTGGATCAATGAATACTCCAATCATTAGATGGTACGTAGCCACCATCATCATCGCTATGACAGACAAGTTTTTCCTGTTTGAAACATCTCCCACATATCCACCTACGAATCTGGAGAGTGCCATCAAGCCCGCAACTGCAGTCATCGCCCCTCCAATAAGAATGAACTCCCACCCAATTTCCCATAGATAAAGTGTAAGGAACCCATAGATCACAGCAAACCCGCTGTATGTCCATGAAGTGATAAGATAAACAGAATAATTCCGCCAAGAGAAAATTGCTCTCAGCGATTCTCTGAGATTTCCATCTTTCCCAGAATCTGTCGGCTCCGGAACCCTTTCATCCATTTCCTCTCTCTTTCCGGGATCCGGTCTTTCGGAGCTGTCTTCCAAGATATTGTCGCTCCCATTCTCTCTCTCCGACGTAACAAGTTCTTTCATTTAAATGGCCCCGATTTCTCAACTCTAGCCCTCCTTCTGCCTAGGGCCCTCAATCCAGCTATACCACCGAATTGTAGGGTTCACGTAGCTCCTTTCGGAGCCCCGATAGGGGTCAAATACCATGAAGGCATTCCTCCTTTTCTTGGGCTTTAGAGTGAGCTTATGTTCGGCCTCTTCCTATTTTTACTCCTCAAACTCGCTGACCGTCCTATCACGGAAGGCGCAAGCCTTCCTGAGATGGGCCAGTCTAACCAATCATCCTTTTCTCTCTCACTCGAAGACTCGCACTTCAATCTCGCCGCTTGGAGTAGGCCTTGCAACGAGTTTGTGAGTGCAGAGTTCTGCAGTGATTACGATGCACTCTGGCGGAGTGCTGGATGCGATGAGGTTCTTGACTGCCAGCTCTAGGTTGACTGCAGTGAGTCTGATGAGTTCTGAGTCAGTGAACGGATTTACCGCTCTACCTTCTTCAGTTACTACTACTTCTGCTAGCGTTGTCGCCATCTTCTCGCTAATCATTCTTTGTTTTCCTCCAATGCATTTCGTGTCTTTTCGTATTACCATGGTTCTGGTGCAGGGCTGTACGGTCGTGCGTCATTCATGTTCGTTCTCTCCTCCGCGTTTTCTCTCTCATTTTTCTGGGAAACCATACGTTCATCGCTCGGTAGTGAAGTGTATCAACCGGTGATACCGTGTTGCCTCCTATCCGTTCTTTCCGTCTTCTCTCTAAACGGCTAGAACGGTACTAGATCTTCACACGGCGGCTGCACCACGGTGGATATACCGTGAACTATTCCGATTGACAACAGCTCCAGTGCAACACGACTCTCTGTCATGTTCTCGTAGAGTGTTCTCATTTGTTCCGAGCTGATCGTTTTCACCTCCGGTCGATGGTGTATGGTATGGACGTAGAGACTATGCTCTAGGCGAAGAAATTTACTAGGTACCATAAAGGCCTGTCGGTCTTCATCTTACCCTAGTATTACGTGGATATACATATCCACTCAGAATCTCTTCGTCCATAGCATTGTCCCGAGTGTACACCAAGGATAACAGCGGTCAATCCGCATAATAAGGAGTGGAGTTTGCATTATTTGTTGGATTCTCGAGACTAGAAGCGCGATTGCAGAGCTTTGCAGAATGCCTTTGTTATCTCTCCAAATGGCCATCCGGAAAGGAACCATAAGACACATATTCTACTTAACAAATGGCCACTATAAAGATGGATAGGAGTCGAGACTCTGAAATCTCTCGGGACTGGCGAGCTCACGCTTCTTAGACGAATTGTAATAGAACCCTCAATGCGGCAAGTGGATTTAGCCGAAACACTTGGCGTTACACGTTCAGCAATCAACCAGATTTGGAAAAAGCTCGAAAAGGACTACGCTCTTCGCATTCGCAGTACCTTCGATTATGGCAAGCTCGGACTCAGATTCACTTTTGGCTGGGCTAATGATAATGAGGGATCAAGAAATCTACCCAAGCTGAAGCGTTGGCTGGTTTCAAACCCTCTCACCATCTTTTTTGCTGAGTCTGAGTTATCCTCAATGATGGATAAGAGAATCTACTTCGAGGCCCTCTTGCCAATTGACCAGAGAGGTATGAACTACCTCAACCAGTTGATTCGCTTTCAAAAGAGGCCATATGAGCTCTCGTTAGTCTTTGGCTCAGCCGAGAATATGTCGAATCACATGAACCTTGGTCTTTTTGATGGAAGGGATTGGGAGGTTATCGATGGATTCAGGTTTGGTATTATTATTGACTCGGCAAAAGGATATGCGGATATTCTGCCAGACATTCAGCTTTCTACTCAGACCGATCCCGTGGCAGCCACTAACGAAGATCTGGTAGTGGCGAGTTCAATAGAGGACGACTATCATGTCACATCAATGGGTCTGGCATCGAGATACAAGGAGCTGGGTCTATCGCCACCATCAGAAAGAACGCTCAGACGCCGACTATCTTCGATGAGGAGGGACCATGCTATTCCCTATGTGAGTATTCATAACATCGGTCTGACTCAGAGACTTGTTATAACTCTGGATAACCGAGGAGCCGTATCAAACCTCTCTCGTATACTCCAAGCGCAAGCAACGACTCTTCCACAGGCAAAAGTCATGAGCTGTCAAGCTTTGACAGCATTGATTCTTGATTTCCCGGAATCTGCAGGTTTGCTGGCAATTTCAAAGGTGCTCTCAGAATTAGCTGGTGATACCACAGAGATGTGCACATTTATAGCAGAACAAACTTCATTGTGGGGCGGACTTGGTAGTCTGATACAACCCTCACATAGACAAAGTTCACAATGAAGCAATAGCTATTGGCGTTGGGAAGATTGAAGAAGACTCATCAAGAAACTGGAGGCCCATCCAGAGAAATAGCATCATCACAAAGTAGTCGAATCGATATTCACACTCCATATGACGATTTGATTCCAAAATCTGATGAGTCGTCTATCCAGTTCTATATTGATGTCATGCGGATCTACTTGGGCCTGTATGAAGGCACACTCACAATGGAGGATGCAGTCCATGCGTCTGAAGCGTTGAAGGACCATCCTGAATTTGCGAAATTTCCCACGAATCCCACTTTGGTCCCCCTCACCAAGACTTTCAAAGATAATATTCTGTCAAACCTCGGAACACTGAAGAAGTTCAATCTGGTTACTAAGGACTCTGTCAAATCAGCTATCAGTTTTGCATTTGTTTCTCCGCCTACAGCTATCAGTCCCAGCGATTTTCAGGTCCTATTGCTTCTTGAAAAGGACCCATTGTGCACCCTTGTCGATGCGGCGGCAGAGGTTGGAGTTACTCCTCGGACAATCGCTCGCTCGATAGAACGCCTTCAGAAGAACCTTGTCTTTAGAGTAAGCGCTCTGATGGATATGACCGCGTTTGGCGCACAGCCCTTCATCTTGTTCTTCAAGTTGGCAGAGGGCATTGAATGGGACATGGTTGAGGACGGATTCGCTCTTTATCCATTCACCAAGAACATACTGAAGACGACAATGACAGACTTGGGTTACATATCTTTCCTTATACCCGGCCCTGAGAACATAGCTCCCTTTACTGAGCATGTTAGCGATATCGCTGCAATACTCTTTGATTATTCTAATCTTCATCTTCAGGAGGCCTCTGGATCCGACACAAATCTCGGCCTCATGAAGAATAATGAGTGGTCATTCTCTGAAGCCTTTAAGCAAGTTGGCGAAGATGACATTCCTCTTCGAGAAGAAAAGATGGTTCGTGTGCTCAGGTGTCAGGGTTGGCAAGGAGGACTCACTATAGACGACTTCAATGTGATATCATTTTACAGAAATGCACTTCGTGACCCACCTAGAGTGCTTGTAGATCGGATTAGGATGCAGGGTATGGATTACGATTCAAAACAGGTGACAGGATCAGTCCGGAAGGGGTATGACAGAAATATAATCAAACCGTTCACGAGCTTTAGAGGTGTAGGTCTAACAACAAACTTCTGCTTTGAGATAATATGCGATAAGACCTGGAAGGATAGAATCCAAAGTGCTATAGTACATCTGCCAGCAGTCATTTACTTTGTATCTCCCTTGGGGATAATTGTATGGGTTCAGGTTCCAAGTGAACATCAAGTTGAATATTACCAATTGTTTCGTTCCCTTGAATCGCAAAAAGGAGTGAAGTCTGTGAATCCAATCATGACGATAGACCTTAAGGGCTCAAGGTCTGAGATTGATCTCACCAAGTTCTGGAGATTCGGGTCCAAGGGTTGGACAACTGAGCGGGAAAGCCTGAACCTCTCGGACTATTTCGATGTGTAAATGAACTCCCTGCAGTACTGCGGGGCTATTTTCAGGTTTCTTTTCGGTTTCTTATCTCTTCGAAAATCTCAGTCATGGCACCTCTCCAATCTCCTGAAAATGGAGGTCCAAGAACAACCTCAGTGAGGCCAATCTCGGCGAGTAATTCGAACCTATCTACCATGTGCTCTCTGCTTCCACTAATAGCAAACATGTCGATTAATTCTTGATTGACATACGGAATCCCTGCATCAGGTCCGGACTTCGAAACTGCGATTCTTAATCTTTCAACCCTCTCCTGGTCTACATCAAGAAGATCTAGGACTGATTGAGGCATATCAGCTATCACTAATGCTACAACTCGTTTTGCGAGAGCTTCCTTCCCTCCTTTGAAGGTAGGAATTGTCGGGAGCCATGCGACCTTCTCTATATCTGGGTCCTCTCTTCCTGAATTCTTGGCAGATGAATTAATCCTCTTCACTGCATCTTTGAGGTAATCGATTGGACCGGAGAGCACTGCACCATTCGCAATTTCTCCCACAAGCTTGAGCATCTTCGGCCCACGTACACCCAAGAAGACTGGAATCTCAACAGCTTTCTTCAGCCCCAGACTGTAGTTGTCCAGTTTCATCAGTTCACTTTCTATCGTCACAGACTCTCCAGCCCATAGCTTCCTTAGGGTCATTACGCATTTTTTAAGCTCGGTAACAGGTTTCTTCACAATGATGCCTAAATTGTTGAGGTCTTGAATGCCGCCAATCCCCGTGCCAAAGACAAATCTTCCATTTCCTGTATTCTGCATTGTAACGGCTGCGCGGGCAATAGTTGAAATCTTGTGAACAGTGATAGGAATTATTCCAGTCCCTACGCGTGTCTTTGAGGCATTGAGGAGTGCTGCAGTTGTAAGAACATAGACATCCTGTCCCAAATCGATGTCTTCTCCCACCCATATGCCATCAATTCCAAGGTCTTCCGCATTCTTGGCAATCCAATCTGTTGCAGTGACTCTCATATTGGTTGTTATGCCCACACTGGCTCTGTACATCATCTCTCACCGTGACAAATCGACTATCCACTACATATTTCTGTAGTGAATACCACAAACGAACGAACTGAAATGCGAATCGCTTGGGGAATTACTGGGAGTGGTGATCTCATCCAAGAGTCCGTTGACCTGATGATTGATCTTCAGAAAGAACATGATGTGAAGATTGACATTTTTGTTTCCAAGGCCGGACGTCAGGTTCTAAACTGGTACAGATTATGGCAACCACTTAATGAGCAATTCAATGTCAAGGTCGAAGTGGATGCGAATGTTCCATTCATTGCAGGTCCTCTCCAGATGGGCAAATGGGATATTCTTATTGTAGCTCCTCTTACAGCCAACTCTGCTGCAAAGATTGCTTACGGCATTGAGGACACACTTCTTACTAATGCAGTGGCACAATGCGCCAAAGGAAAGACTCCCATTGTTCTTCTTCCCGTTGACCAGACTCCGGGTGAGATTGAAACTGTCGCGCCTAATGGAAAGAAGTTCAAAATACGCGCTCGGAAGGTGGACCTCGAGAATGTGGCGAGACTACGTGAAATGGAGGGCATAACTGTAGTCGCCAATCTCAATGAGATTGTTGAAAGAATCAAATCCATGCTTGGGTGAGTGGGGCGAAGATATGGGAGAAGCTCCGCTTCTCAATGGTGAAAGAGCTGCACTTGTTAGGAACGCTATCATAAAGTGGTATGAGAGGTATGGCCGCGACTTTCCATGGCGACAAAATGAGGATCCATTCCAGATTCTGATTGCTGAAATGCTCCTTCGACGGACGACTGCAACCGCTGTAGCTCGAATATATCCTGATTTCATGCAACGATTTGATAGCTTGGCAAGACTTGCAAGAGCTCGGAAGTCAACTATTGAACGAGCTCTAAGCACAGTTGGACTCCAATCTGTCAGAGCATCACATTTGCAGAAGATGGCAAGGACAGTGCTCAAGGAATATGATGGAGCAATTCCGAAGAATTTGGCTGCTCTTGAGGCTTTACCAGGCGTCGGTCGATATAGTGCCGCTGCGGTCATGAACTTCGCATTTGGCGCTTCCGAACCAATGGTGGATGGCAATGTAGTCCATCTCGTTAACCGCATGTTCTCACTTGGAGTTTCAGACCCAACAGATAGAATGGTCTGGGAGTTCATGAAAGAATTTGGAGGTTCACAGCACAAGCGATTCTACTGGGGGATAATCGATCTTGTCGCTACAATCTGCCTGAGAAAGTCTCCGCGGTGTCATGACTGTCCCTTACCCACATATTGCGACTTCTATGCAGCCAACCCCAAATGATATTGGAGAGTATAAGCCTGACATAAACATTCATGACCGCATGAATCTCAGCAATACAGAAGTGTTCATGAAATGACATATGAAGCATCGACCCATCTCCCAGATGGTCTTGAGTTTGGCATTGTCAAAACAGATGATGAGCTTGAGGAACTGATCAAGTTTAATTCAACGATTCATGAGCCACAGGATGGCGAGGAACTGAGACGAATCATCGACCTTCTTCCGAATTTTGGGAGGGAGATGAACTTCTTCATTCGTGACACTGACAAGGGAATCTTTGTATCCTCACTCAACGCCATTCCTAGTGTCTGGGGCTACTCGGGAGTCACATTACGGAATCTGGAACTCGGATTTGTTGGCACATTGCCTGAGTATCGCAAGAGAGGTCTTGTAAGAGCTTTGTATAAGGAATTCTTTGAGAAAGAACTAGCTCGTGGCAAATATGAAATCTCGACAATCCAAGGGATTCCCTATTACTATCGTCAGTTTGGATACGATTTCATAATTCCAGCTTGGAGGTCAGTCTTTCTGAGAACAGATCAGGTACCAGATGTCCCCTCCGATGATAAACCAGCATGGCTGCGTTTCACCATTGGTCCTGCTAGAAAATCGAATCTTGACTCAATTATGCGGCTGTATGAAAAGATGACAGCTCGAACACTGGTATCATCTGTCCGAGACAGAAAGCTGTGGCAGATTCAGGAACAGCAACGCCGAGAGTATGAGAAGGAGTTCACAACCTATGTCGTGAAGGATGGAAAGGAGGTTGAGGGCTATTTTCGATTGGTTGCCAGAGAAAGTGCCATTCAACACTCCCTCTCTGATCCAGGGAAAGGATTCCTTGATGTGATAGAAAGCAGCATTCGAACATATGATGGCGTGAGGCGTGCACTGCAGTTTTTGAAAGATAAGTGCAAAGAGAAGAGTCTCTATCGAATCGCGCTCTCAGGTGCAATAACTTCCAATCTGTCTCAAGTTGGCCTAGACCTTGGCGGCAATTTGAGTCGAGGCTGGAAGCATCAGCTTCGCATACCTGACATGATTCGCTTCCTAAAGCGAATCCGTCCAGTGCTTCAGAAGCGTCTTCAAAAAACAATGTTTGAAGGACTTACCCAAGAAGTGACAATCAACACATACAGACATTGCTATGTCCTAAATTTCCAAGATGGTAAGATAAAGCAAATCACGGACCTCGGTATTCATGAAGATGGAAAGAACCTCAGCTTCAGAGCTCCGCCCAACGACTTTGTAAGATTGCTTCTGGGTCAGTATTCAATTGAAGAATTGAATCAGCATAACACTGACTTTCTCGTAGGCGGACACGTAAAATCACTTATCACGACACTGTTTCCCAAACAGGAGAGCTTCATAGGGTATTACCACTGTTGAGGCAGAACTATCTTTCTAATCTAGGTCCGGAATATCAATCTCGACATTAAACTGACTGCCGCAGGGACAGGCGGCTGGAATCTGGAACTTATCGGGAGTATCAATACTCAATCGCGCACCTTGGATTGCAGCTTTGTCAATCAGGGCCTGCATGTTGGTTGTCATATACTTTGCAAAGCTCTTCACCAAATCAGGAATGGATATGTCATTGATCCAATAGACGAAATGTGTACAGTCAGGATTTGGGCAACTGCTCACCATTACTCTTGTTCCATCTCCACACGACTTGCACTTGAGGTCAGTATGATGATAATCGGGTGCTTTAGGACTAGGAAGGTCTAGAGAATTCATATCACCGCATCGATAGCAATAGTACTCGAATTTGACGCTCTCAGTCATGTCAGTTCACTTAACGCCTGACCTCCCGATAAGAAAAGCGTATCTATGGTTAACGGGTTTCTGGACTGATTTCTATAGGGCCTAATAAGGTGGAATCTTGCGGTAGGTCTGAGGACGTGAAGATAATTGCAGGTCATAAGACCAAGAATGAATATGCTGTCTCTACTGCTTGTGTTTCTCACAGAAAACTTCGAATCCAGAGTTTCTCCATGTTGCCACTGCGGCACCATATCACCACGATTTGGTCGGGTGTTCAATGTCGGCAGAACATGGATATGCGCTGACTGCATCATCAGCAGAATCCAGGGTGTCTAGTCTATCCCTAGAATTACTTCTGACATATACTGAGCCTAACAGTGAAAAGCATGTTATGCACCAGATAACTTGTGTCAGGTGAGTTCCTTGAAGCGTAGAGTACAGCCCCATCTAAGAGTAGGCGAAGGCGATGTTGAAAAGGTAGTGCTAATCGCAGGAAATCCAGACAGAATTCCCGTGATGGCATCCAAGATGAAGGATCCAGAAGAGGTCGCACGTTATCGAGGATTTGTCACATACCGCGCTTATACTCCAAAGGGAGTCGCTGTGACAATGGCAGGCACCGGAATAGGTACTCCTTCGACGCATATCTGTGTTGAAGAACTGTCGAGGCTTGGTCCTGAAGTCATCATAAGAATTGGTTCTTGTGGCGGGATTGAACCTTCTGTAACAGTTGGCGATGTGGTCGTGCCGACGGGTGCGATTCGTGATGAACGAACTGGTCTCAACTACGCACCTATGGAATATCCTGCAGTGGCATCTCCGAAATGGGCGATCGCATTGCACGAAGAGATTTCTAAGCTGCTGCCTCCAGATAGAGTCCATCAGGGCATTTGTTGGACAAGTGATGTGTACTATGTAAGTCCAGAAAAGAACCCACTAGACATGTGGACTCGAGCGAAGGTGAAGTGTGTTGAGATGGAGAGTTCATTCCTCTTCGTATTCGCCACCACTCGGGGGCTAGAAGCCGCATCCATATTGGCCTGCGATGGCAACCTGCATGGAGCACAGAAGGTCGAACAGACTGACGAGTCTGAAGAATCAGGGGAACAAGACCCCTTGTTGGTAGAGGCAGTGGAGAAAGAGATAGAGGCGACAATCAAGGCAATAGATCGATTCTATGGTTGATGTAGCAATCTGTGTCATCGCCCCATGCTATTGCACACCTTTTTAGAGTACCAAATGATACCTCTCCCACCATGGATGAAACTGAGCTAGCAGAGTGCAGACCTATTGGAACCAATCAGTCCATCACCCTAAGGAGCTTTGAGAAGGTCAGTAACCCGAAATCAATCCACGGAATATACCCCTATCGCGGCAAGATGTCCGCCATTGATGCCGCTCATATCATAGGCCAGCTCAGCTCTACTGATACTCTTCTAGACCCATTTTGTGGAACTGGAACCATCGTCTATGAGGCGCAGGCAAGAGGGATGAACGCTATTGGTGTGGACAATAATCCAGTTGCGTGTGAAATAGCTCGTGGCAAGACCGAGCCTCTCGATATTGATGCTACTATCTCTAATCTTGAATCAGCGCTAGAGGAAGCAAAGCGATTCAACCCGCATCTGTCAATGCCATCTACGCCATCGCGCTATTTTCATCCAGAAACCGCAGATCAGATAATGCGGATGCTATCAGTTTCCGGATGTTTTTCAGCATTCGAGAAGTCCATCCTATACGGCTCTATCTGCGTCGCCGCGCGTGCGTGCAATGGCTGGATCTGGACATCAACATCAATCGGGAAGCTCAATCCTCCTCTTCGTGAAGTAGACTTCTACAAGATTGTCATGCGCAAAGCGCGTAAACACATCATCTACGTCAGAGGTCAGCCACATGCGAGAATTCATCAATATGATACCCGGCGAATCTATGACATCATTCCTGAGAATTCTATTGATGTGGTCTACAGTAGTCCCCCATATTTCGATGCCCTTGACTACACTGGGTACTACACGAAGATAGTCATGGAGGTGCTTGGAATTGACCGCGGAGCAGTTCGTGATGGACTCATTCAAAGATACTCGACCTACAGAGATGACATGAAACTGGCTCTGAAGGCGATCGACAGAGTCGTCAGGGAGGACGCCATCATCATATTTGTTGTTGGGGACAGGATGGTTCATAGAGAACTGATTCGTGGGTCCGAATTCTTTACAGAGATTGCACCATGGAACGAACCGTATATCGTTGAAAGATCGTATACTAGCACCCCGAGCAAGATGTGGGACAAGATCAACAAAACGCATCGAAAGGAACAGGTCATTGTTTGGGACCTAGACCGGAGCAGATGACACTATGACCGAACACCTAGTTGTCATTGGGGACAGTCGAGCAATGGAACATGTGAAGGATGCATCTGTTCATCTCGTTGTGACATCTCCACCGTATTGGCGTCTAAAGGACTATGGCAATGGAGTGGAGATAGGTCAAGGTTCCACATCCTATGAAGAATACCTGTCAGACATCTGTCAGGTGTTTAAGGAGTGCGTGAAGAAATTAGTACCTGATGGCAAGCTAATCATAAACATCATGCCATTGTTCCTGACTGGGAAGAACTCCAAGTTCAAGCGACGCGTCACAAAGACCGTCATTACGGACTTGGAAACTTTCATGGACTCATTAGGCAACATGTATTTTCACTCCCTTTTTGTATGGGACAAGCGCAAGGCAGCAAGATTCAGTTCGTGGGGTTCTTATCCATATCCCCCGAACATTCTGTCTTCATATCCCTATGAGTGGATTGTAGTTTTTTCAAAGGAAGGCCAGCGACCTTCAGTGAGTAGTGAGGTCAAGGAATCATCAGTAATCAGTCATGAGGAGTTTACAAATTGGGCTCAAAACTCAATCTGGGAATTTCAGCCTGCGTCTGCAAAGCAAGAGGGCCATCCAGCTCCATTTCCAGAAGAACTACCTCGAAGGTGCATTCGTCTATATTCTTTTGTTGGAGACACAGTTCTTGATCCCTTTGCAGGTACAGGGACTACTATGGCTGCGGCAAGGAAACTGGGAAGAAATTCTATTGGTTACGAAATCAATCCCGATTATGAGCCCCTTATACGCAGAAAGCTAGGAATCGGGGACGATTGGAATGACAATGCGGCCTTTGAAGTTGTGCGGCAGAACAGTAAATCTAAATGAGAACACTAATCAAAGGTCGCTAACGAAATCCTGAGTGGGAGGAACCTCGGAAAGTTGTCCTATGACGTAATAGTTGTGGGTGCTGGTCCGGCTGGCTCTATTACTGCCCATGATTGTGCTAAAGCTGGACTCAAGACACTTCTATTAGAGAAGTCAAAGCATCCTAGAGAGAAGGCTTGCGGTGGGGCTGTTATGTACAGAGGACTTCATATATTGCGAGGAAAGTTGCCTGTTAGTCTTGTCGAACGACGTATTACTGGTCTTAGGTTTATTCTTCCAAGTGGTGGTGCAGCTGAATTTCCCTCTGAGAAGCTGATTGGAATAACGGTGTTCAGAGAACGTTTCGACGAGTTCCTTGCAAGGCGAGCCGTGGATGCAGGCGTAGAGATAAAGGAGTTGACAAAGGTCAAACACGCATCCACTGGGCCAAAGAACGCAGTAGTTCAGACGGCAGATGGTCAGGAAATCAGGGCTCGATTTCTTGTCGGTGCAGATGGAGTCAATTCCATAGTAGCCAAATCCTTAGGTCTCAGGCCAGCAAGGAAAAACCTCAATCGTGTCGGTCTTGGAATGGAGAGTGACTTCCATGTGGGCGAAGAAGGAGTCCTGACTGCTACGAACGGCAAACCATCCATTCTTGAGATTGTACCAGTGGAAGGCCGAGTGGCTTATGGATGGATGTTTCCGAAAAGGGAACACCTCTGTATCGGAATCGCTGGGGCTGCAGTGCACATGTATCCGCTTCGTCCAGCATTTGACGCCTTTTGGAAGAAAATAGAGCAAAGAATCGGAATCCCACTCAAACTAGAGAAACGTCGAGTGCATTTCCTTGGTGCTGATGGTGTGTCAAGCAGAAATGTCACTGATCGAGCTCTCCTTGTTGGAGATGCAGCTGGTTTTGTTGATCCAATGATGGGTGAAGGCATTGCTTATGCTATGAAATCGGGCATCCATGCAGCAGATGTTATTGCCAGAGCTGCAGAGTTTGGTCGTTACGATAGCCACTATCTTGAGCAATACCATCGCCTCTGCAAGAGAGAGTTCGAAGCAAACTTTGCAATGGCTGAGTGGGCTGGACTAAGGGGGACCACTTTTGCTGAAACCGTCCTTAAGACAGCGGCATCGTATCATCTCGCTTCAGATATTCTGGCGAAGCTTGCTAGAGGCGAAATTGGCTACTCGGCAATTCCATATACTATACTCAAAGATCTCCCACAAGAGCTGCCAAGATTTCTTAAACAACAGGTGCGGTCAAGGCTGAATCATTCCTCCTGAAAAGGTTCATAGGGCCGGAAGGAAGGCTGGGTGTCGGACTGTGGAAGAATGAGAGTCACGTGGGCCATTCTGATGCTTCTAATAATTCCCCTCTCAAGTAGAAGCGCGCAGCAGGTCAGTTACGTTCCAGAATTCGATGGAACGAACGCTATGTTTCATCTATTAGCACAATGTGATTTTGGGTCTAGACCGCCCGGTTCTGACAATCTATCCCGGTGTAGAGAGTACATTGTTGATACTCTGGAGAGTTATGGATGGAATACAACTCTCCAGAACTTCACCTACCGGGATGTTTCGTGCGCCAATATTATTGCATGGTACGGTCCAATACGGAATGGCACAGTGATTTTGGGTGCACATTACGATACACGCCCTTTTGCAGATAATGACCCAGACCCTGCGAATCGAAGCAGACCTGTCTTGGGAGCTAATGATGGAGCCAGTGGAACCGCAGTGCTTCTTGAGATGGCCCGTGTATTGCCTATCGAGGTCAGAGATGAAGTAGAACTGGTCTTCTTTGACGCTGAGGACTCAGGTTACATAGACGGGTGGGAATGGATTGTTGGGTCTACCTACTATGTCGATCAGTTAACTCCTAGCCGTGTATCCTACATCAGCTCTATGATTCTTCTCGATATGATTGGGGACAGTGATCTTCGCCTTCAACGTGAAAGCAGTTCGATAAGATCTCTTCAAGATTTAATTTGGTCACTGGCAGCAGAAATGGGCTATCAGGATACATTCCTAGATTCACCTGGAGCTTCAATCCTTGATGACCACAAACCATTCCTTGATGCTGGCATTCCTTCTGTGGATATTATTCATCACAATCCCTTCCCAGCAACTTGGCATACGGTTGATGATATTCCTGAGAGATGCAGCGCAGAGAGCCTGCAGATAGTAGGAGAAGTTGTAGAAACCCATTTAGTGACTCACTCTGGAACAAATATTCCCTTCTCTCCTAACTTTCCAGTCAGCTACTATGTTTTAATCTTGGGCGTTGTTGGGGTTGCAGCTCTATTCGTGTATAGTCGTTTGAAGAAATGATGATGTTACACACATTTTAGAGGGTGTGATGGAATAAGCCTCTGAAAGTCCTCCTCAGGGTGAATAAGGTTGAAGAAGACCCTCATTTTCAGGCCTACTGAGACTCAAATTCCACCACTAACCTGTATGGCAGTGGACCCTCGAGGAAAGCGTATTGCTTGTGGCACAATGGACTCACAAATCTTCATTCTTGATTCAGTATCTGGAAATCAAAAACGGATACTGAAGGGACATGACGCTGCTGTATCGGGTGTATCTTTCATTGATGGGGGAAAGGGACTGGTGTCAACAAGCTGGGACTGCACAACACGTAGATGGACCTCAACTGGGCCTGCCAAAGACATACCTGTCCTTCGACACAATTCCGAGGTCAAGGCACTAACTGTTGGAACTGAAAAGGCCAGGGGTGCTGCCGGCACGCGAGATGGAGAAGTCAAGGTGTTTTATACCAACAGCATGAGGAACTACAGGAATATTCAGGCTCACAGAACTGATGTATCAGGTCTTGTATTCGCACGTGAAGAGTCTGTGCTAGTGACAGCTTCATGGGACGGGGAATGTAAGCTCTTTGACCTCAGTAGTTTTGAGTTTCTAGCCTCCATTGCCAAACAGAAAGAAAGAATCAGGTCAATAGCAGTGACACACGACAGTTCGAAAGTCTTTCTCGGATTGCACAATGGCGTCATTCTTTCAATCGATCCTGAGAACCCAAAGGACGTCATCGAAATGACGAGTCACTCAGATATAGTGACTTCTCTCGCAATTGACCCATCCAACACGTATCTTGCATCTGGAAGTTGGGACCGGTCTGTTAAGGTTTGGTCAATCAAAAAGCGAAAGGTGAAGAATCAGGATCGCTTGCTCACTGGAATTTCATCAATAAGATGGAATCCCAAAGGCTCAGGGTTCTATACAACTGATTACTCAGGCGCATTGACATTTTGGGATTATGAAACATAGGGCGAAAGTTAGGCCCTCAGCTCTCAATGCGAATGTCAATGTCCATGTATCCTTCTTTGTTCCAGGTGAGCCTGACTCTTCCATATACTGTTTTTCCACGAGAAATTGACTCGAGATCGTCTATCAACCGATTCCGACTCCTCTTATCGAACGGTATTGGCACATTTTCCCTATTTGCTGTCTGCAGATGCACTCCCTTCTCGTTGACTGATACAATTGGTTGGGAGAAAATCATCCTTCCTGCTCTGAAGACAGGAGCCTTGTCACGCATACTCCTTACAGTCTGGGCCAATCTCCGATGCTCTCTGACTTCTCCCCATGCAGTCTTGACAACATCCCTCACATACTGATGTCTTTGGTCAAATTGGCTAGAGATTTCTCCCTCGAGAACTTCGAAGGTTTTCCTACCGGATGAGATGTGATTCTTTAGGATGGCTCTAATGACATAATTGACTGCCTTTGAATATCTGTCAAATTCCAAATCAATCTTGTCTTGCTTGTCTCTACTCAAAGTGACACTGGTGAGCTTCAGAATCTCGGATTTCGAGTCGGATGTCATTTTGACGCGAGTCGGGTGAATTGCCTCTCACCTAATCAATCTAACCTGACAAGGTTCTAGAGTCGTTGGGCTATGAACTGTGCCTCTCCTATACTCCTCTGAACCCCCTTCATTGTGAACTCGAATGCACCATAACGCACAAGAATGTTCTCATAGAATACTGGTTCATTCTCCTTGAGTTCTTGAACGAAGCTCGTCTGATCAACCTCAAACTTTCCTGCGAGTGCCATTAATGCTCTCCCAATGCTGTCCACGGCTCTTCGCATTTCGAGTACAGCGAGTTCATAGTCTCCGGATAGTGTACAATTCATTGCGCCATGATACTCCCGCTGAGCCCTTGTCAGCAGGTCTGTTGCATACTCATCAACTGTTCCTTCTCCAAACCGTCCCTCTGCTATCCCAATCCATTCCTCAAGCTCTCCTAGGGTTTCCATGAGATCTTCTTCTTCCATACCTTTCAGCTTAAAGGTTCGGAGAAAGAGAGGATATGCCAATGGGTCCAAGAGTCGTATTTCTGTGAGAACCTCTGATGGTTTCATTATTGAGAAGTAGTTATTCTTCATCACAATGACCCTTCCAAGGTCAAAGAGGGCACTCCGTAATTCATGGATTGCGCTGATTGTATCTTCCGCCTCAGCTGCTTTTGTAGCATTGTTAAGCGCCAGCATGGCCCGTTGTTTCATGTTGTCAATTGCATCTTCAGACCATACAAAGTTCGCTGCTGTCTTCTGCCACTTCTTCAGCATTCCTTTCTTATCATGGACTACCTTGGCATTCCTCAACATCGCAACAATCTGTGCAACACGCAAAGCATCACTTGTCTTCCCTTCAAGCACCTCTTCAATCCTTACTGGAGTGATGAAGGTCATATCAACACGTATGCCCTTATGCTCAGCCAGGAGCGGAGCTGGAGACTCCACATCATCCCAGATTACTCCGATATTCAGATCCGAGTTGGCGGTTATTGTGCCGCGTGCAAATGAACCATAGACAAAGATTCCTTTCACACTGTCGTGTTTCTTCCACTCATTCACTGTGTCATCCAGTGCTGTATTGAACTTCCTCTGTAGATCGAACACGACATCTCCTCTTCGTCTTGTATACTATTTCGACTTGGGTCAGTATTTGCAGGGGCTTGTCAATAAAGCTATCTAGTGGAAGTATTCGCCCGTGGGAAATAATAGGAACGGATGCGACCAGTGAAATCGGAGTTGTAGTCAGTGACCCGACTAGATGGACGTGCAAATGACGCTCTTAGACCCGTTGAGATTGTACGTGACTTTCTCAAGTATCCCGAGGGTTCGGTACTGATAAGCACTGGAGAGACCAAAGTGATATGCACTGCCACGGTGGAAGAAGGAGTTCCTGGTTGGCTCAATAATCAAGGGCAGGGGTGGGTCACGGCCGAATATGCGATGCTCCCCAGAGCCACAGAAGACCGAACTAATAGAAACAGGATGAGCGGTCGGGGTGCTGAGATTCAGAGGCTCATTGGGCGGTCTCTGCGTAGTGCTGTCGACATGAAAAGATTAGGTGAGAACACCATCAGAATAGACTGTGACGTGATTCAAGCAGATGGAGGCACAAGAACCTGTTCGATAACCGGAGCATATGTAGCTCTCTGCGATGCCCTTCAATATATGATTGACATGGACATGATCCAAGAAGCACCAATCCTTGGTCATGTTGCTGCAGTGAGTGTGGGCGTTGTGAAGGGTGAACTGCTTCTCGACCTCTGCTATAAGGAGGATGCCCATGCAGATGTTGACATGAACATAGTCATGCGCGACGACGAGTTCGTTGAGGTGCAGGGCACAGGTGAGGGCGCAACTTTCGCGAGAGGAGAGCTCGACAAACTGCTTGACCTTGCGTCCAAAGGCATTCGAGAACTGATAGAAATTCAGAAGAACGCGCTCTTTGGATAGATAGAAGCTTTGCAGTCACTCCAAGCAAATCAGTCCCATATCTTGTACATCTCGTCAAGTTCTTCCATTGTGATGAAGAGCTTTCCAACACAGGGCTCTTCGATATCTTCTTCTATCCACCATGATTCATCCCGGTCGGGTTCTGTCCATGGAGTAACCAGCTCTGGGGCTTGGATACGGTACAAAATGAACAGTCCCACTGCAATCTGAATTGGAATTGGTCCATAATAGATGAAATCAGTAGTTTCGTAGAGTATCTCTAGAATCCATAGTAATTCAATGCACAGAAGGAGCATAGGTATAAAAAGCGCAATCAGCGCCCATCTCAGCACACTGTCTTTACTAGCTCGATTCTGGTAGTATCGCACAACTCTCACAGCAAAAATGACATTGGGCAGACTGAGGGGTAGTGTTGTCCAGAGAAGAGCCGGATTGTAGGCCACAAAGTTATGAAGTCCCACGTTTGTGGGTTGGAGGCTAAGCACCCAAAAAAGTGAGTATAGAATATTCGCTTCAGGATATACTGAGTCGCTACCAAGAAACCACCAACCAGGCACAACTCCATACGGCGTCAACAACGTGAAGAGTCCCATAATCGCAGCTATGACTCCTGGACTCGCACCATATAGGTCCTGGTAGATGTTATTGGTAGTCATAGCAGTCGCGCCGCCCTCAGAGAGAATCTATAGATGTCATATGTGATAAAAGGCTCGTTGGAGTGAAACTTGTACCTAAAGGCCACAAAACCTGTGCATCGGGCGTAAGCTTTATCTTGGATTGATGGACAGATAGTGTGCTTTCGTCGAGTAGAGAAGGCGTTGTCTGGCGGCTATAGAAGGTCGCCATGAGCCGTTCTGGCGAACCTCGGCGTACAGCAAGCTTTAAAACGTCAGTCATGACGGCTGACGGAGCGCACCCCACAAACATAGTGGTGCGTGCGTGTGAGGTCCGGACTCCGTGGTTAGCATGGAGGAAGGCCCATCGGGACCAGACCGGAGGACGGAGTCATTCCCGATGGAGGACCGTCGAAGCATATGGCTCATTGATGTGCCGTGCACTGAGGGTCGATGTGTGGAGATTGCAGAGGATGAAGGCATACGTACACAAAATGTATGTTCGATTTTGATACACAACCAAAGATTAGGGTTACAATCGTAATCAACCGATGGTTACAACTCCTTGACAACAGGTAATACTGTGCCGGTCACAAGAGTAAGACTACAATATGCTGTACGGTTGCTGGTGGATGACTTGGTTGGCTAGCCGATGAAGGGCGTCACGAGCTGCGAAAAGCCTGGGGTAGGCGCATGAAGCCTTTGATCCCAGGATCCCCGAATTGGACTTCCTGGCTGGGGCTAATACCCCCTGTCATTCCAGTGTCACAACTGGAAGGGGAACGCTCGGAACTGAAGCATCTTAGTACGGGCAGGAAAAGAAAACAATAGTGATTCCGTGAGTAACAGCGAGCGAAAGCGGAAAAGGCCAAACCGAATCCTCACGCGAAGAGTGTGAGGGGATGTGGTGTGTGGGCTCTGAACTTAGTGCCGACGTGTCTAAGCTGAAATCGTCTGGAATGACGTGACACAGAGGGTGATATCCCCGTAGGCGTAAACCACGGGCATGTTTAGAGATCCCGAGTAGCGCGGGTTGGTTTTCTCGCGTGAAAGTCGCAAGTGCAATTTGCGAAGCCTAAATACTCAGCCAAACCGATAGTAAACTATGTAGCGCGAGCGAAAGTTGAAAAGTGCCGCGGAAGCG
>JBHLLF010000017.1:0-66286 GCA_048885865.1 Candidatus Hermodarchaeota archaeon | reverse complement strand
GCAAGCGGACTGTGTCCATTAGAATTTTCCTACGAAATAATAAAGAAAACGAATCTAATGAAACCAGAAACACTTGATGCGTGGTATCGGTTATATAAAACCAATGAAGCGAAGTATTTCTATTCCCTTATTGAATCACTAAACGATAATTAATTTTCTGTTGCAAGTTAAATCTGGATGTGATGTATATGGCAGCCAAACAAGAGTCTGATTTATTCTATCTAAGGATATTCCCGAAATGCCCATTCTTTGGGTCCGCCACTGCCCTATCGATCATTATTGCTCTGATTGCCCTCGGAACTATAGGAATATCCTATCTCAATTTTTGGGTTGCCGTGGGGTACCTTTCATACTCCGCTGTATTCTACTTTCTAGTAATGCCACTAACTATGTGCAAGTACTGTTATTTCAAAGTCACAGAATCCAAATCAAATGATGAGAAAGGAGAAACCACTGAGAAGCTGCTGTCTGTAGATCAGTGGAGTAAATCCTTATTGCATATGCATGTAGGTCAGAAAGGTTGGTCCTATGCTATGGCTATAGTATGGCTATCACCTATCTTCTTGATTGGCGCTTCCCTCTTTCTGAATTTCTCTTTGTTTGCTCTAACAGCATTATTCGGCTTTGTAGTTGTGCTAGTTGGAAACTTATTCTTCATGATGCGAAAAATATGTCCAACATGCTCTGTCCAAGAACAATGCCATTCATCTTTTTGAAACATTGAAAGGAGGAGAAACCGATGGTTCAAATCAAAGTAACTACTCAAACTATTCAGAAATCAAGAATCTTCTACATTGACAATCTCCGAATCTACTTGACCATCTTAGTGATTCTTCACCACATAGCTATGGCATATGGAGGTTCAGGTGGATGGTTTGTGAATGAGAGCGATTTTTACCCAATAGATGGAGTAACTCAAATTGTGTTCACATTATTCAATGCAATAAATCAATCATATTTCATGGCGTTCTTCTTCTTACTTGCAGGATACTTCGTACCAATGTCTTTTGAAAAAAGGGGAGCATCTAATTACACCAAAAACCGATTGATTAGATTGGGTATTCCTCTCGTAGTGTATGTCATATTCATTTCTCCTGTGACAGAATTCATTGTAAGAAATTATGCCTACAACCAATATTGGACATTCGCGGAAGTCATTATCAATCGAATAAATAACATAACCATTGGAGTTGATCATCTATGGTTCATTCTTTCTCTGCTAGTTTTTTCAGGATTCTACGTTCTCTATAGAAAGATACGACCAATGAACATACTAGGTAGCGAGAAACCATTCCCTAAGGATAGAATGATTCTTGCTAGCATTTTAGTAATTGCAGCAATCACTTTCGCTGTGAGACTTGTCAGTCCTGTCGATACAGTATATATCTTCAATTTCAAATTTGGTCACTTTACTTCCTATATGTTCATGTTCTGGTTTGGTATCTTGGCCTACCAAGGAAAATGGTTCGATAAATTAGAGAGTTCTCAGGCTAGACGTTGGATAGCAATAGCAGTTTGTGTGGTAATTGCACTCCCAGTTCTTCTTATACTAATGGTTGATTTATCCGCTCCAGATCTCACTCCTTTCATGGGGGGATTAACTCCAGAATCATTGATCTTTTCAATATGGGAGTCATCCGCACTTCTATCAATTACCATTGGTACCCTCTATGTATTCAAAACTAGATTGAATAGAAGTAATAGGATATTGATGAATATGGGAGGTAGTGCATACACTGCGTACATCATTCACGTTATCATTATCATAGGATTCCAAATTCTATTACTACCCATTGTTATGCCGGCTTTCTTCAAAGCAGTAATTGTAGCAGTTGTTTCTATTCCCTTGATCTTTGGTCTGAGTGCAGTAATTCGAAAAATCCCTGGATTCTCCCGGGTTCTAGGTTAGATTAAAAAATGTGCATTCCGGGTTTCAACACAAATAGCCTCGCGAGATATTTCTGAGGAGTGAGCAAAGGCAGACCTAATGAAGAGGATTTCATACAGGCGGAGGAGTTTGCATTAGGATTGAGGAGATAGACTATACATGAGAACTGAGTCTGAGGAATTGATATTCGAAAAATCGTCGTCATCACTTTGGACCATCTTTAAATGATGCCAATCATCGTATCACGGGGGATTGCTCATGTTCATCGAAATATCGGGATTCCTTTTTCTGTTGATCATTGCGATTATAGTCACTGCAACTTCGAGATATGGCTACGAGATATTCAGTGAGTTGGACTCAGAGGCTCAACTCCAGAAGATTAACGAGAATCCACAGAAATTCAGAACAGGCACCATGCTGGTAATCGTTGAGCATGTACTCATAGTTACTCTGGCAGTCACTATGTTCATTGCTTTCAGTCCTTACAACCTACTACTTGGAGTCGTTTGGGTTATCGCTCGAGGAGCAGAAGGTCTGAGTCAAATCTACAGAAAACGCGACTACTGGGGCCTTCTTGACATAGCAGGTCAATACTCCGGAGCTAGTGGTGTTGAAAGAGATGCATTAGTTGATTCGGGTCTTGCCAATCTCAAATCAAAGAACTCCACATTCTCATTTGCACAGATTCTATTCTCAATTGGTACACTTGCCTACTCAATCGTGTTTGCTCTCTATGGTGCCATCCCAGAAATTATCGGATGGTTTGGAATTGTTGCCGCCAGTATCTATGGACTAGGCAATGGCATAAACATGGTGAGGCCAAACTCCAAAGCACTCTGGAACTTGGGGGGTCTGCTGATTTGGATATTCGAATTGGTATTGGGAGGATGGCTGTTGTTTTCTTCTTTCATCCCCTTCTAGGTGGAGCAAGAGATGTTGTATGGTAGACCAATTGGAGTCATCCTCATAGCACTATTATTGATTGTAGCCTTTTGTATGGATTTCTACAATGGCATATCGATGATTCTTGGAATCATGCCAATACCCCCTATCTACACTGCCCTTGGAGAATTCTATGGGCTTCTTCTGGTATTTGGTGGATTCGTTGGCTTGTTTCTCTTCTACGGTACATTGAAACTCATGAATTGGGCTAGACTCATACTTCTGTTTGGATTCCCTGCTCAAGTGATCTTCAACATTATCCTTGATCCCACGATATCTGAGAATTACTTCCTGCTATTCCTCAGCCTTGTTATGGCGGCCTACCTGCTATTGCCCACCACAAGAGATCACTTCAGTCGAAAATCAATGAGTGAATCCCCATGAAAGCGATTGTCATAACGAAATATGGAGGTCCAGAAGTATTACAGTATAGAGAGGTGAACAAGCCGCATCCCACTGAGAATGAAGTGCTTGTGAAGATTCATGCGTCATCGCTGAATGCAGCTGATTTCGAGGCCATGAGAGGCTCCTGGGCATCCCGTCTTGGAGGCCCAATGAAGACAAAACACAAGATTCTCGGGACCGACATTGCAGGAGAGGTGGAGGTAGTTGGCAGTAACGTGACGCAATTTCAGCCGGGAGATGAGGTTGTGGCTGATTTGCTATTCCCGAATGGCTATGGCGCATTTGCCGAGTATGCGGTAGCACCTGAAAAGGTACTGGCAAAGAAACCAGCCAGTATGACATTCGATCAAGCTGCAACCATTCCTCAAGCGGGAATTATCGCCCTGCAGAGCCTTCGTGGCAAGAGAGAGATACAGCCAGGAGATAGGGTTCTAATCAATGGAGCGGGGGGCGGAATGGGCAGCTTCGGTGTGCAGATTGCCAAGTACTATGGAGCAGAGGTGACTGCCGTCGATAGCGCGATGAAATTTGACATGTTGCGCTCGCTAGGAGCTGATTATGTCATTGACTACATGGAAACAGACTATACTAAAACCGGGGAACGCTATGATCTGATTCTCGATACTGTTGCACGTCGTTCAATATTGGCATATAGGCGGGCATTGAAACCAGACGGGATGTTCATCATGGTCGGAGGCTCCAGGTCTGCGATATTCCAGACTGTGTTTCTAGGCTCCTTGATTTCAAGGATGGGGAGCAGGAAACTCGGTCTTAATCCAATGGACCAAAATCCTAGAGAGGATTATGAGTTCATAGGGGAGCTTTTTGAAGATGGCAAGGTCGTGCCTGTTATCGATCGGTCTGTATCGCTAAGTGAGGTTCCTAATGCGCTCAAGCAACTCGAAGAGGGAAAGGTTCTAGGAAAAATCGTAGTAGCTATGGTTTAGAAGGAGAAGATTCTGAATGATTAGTCGCATATGGCACGGGTGGACAAATCACGAAAACGCTGATGCATATGAAGAATTGCTGCGTACTGAGATATTTGCTAATATAGAGAAGCAATCAATTCCAGGTTACCGAGACATCCACTTGCTTCGTCGGGATATTGACGATGGTGTAGAGTTTGTGACTATAATGTGGTTTGAAACCCTTGAAGCAGTAAAAGCATTTGCAGGCGAAGAGTATGAAGTTGCAGTTGTTCCGCCGGAGGCAAGGCAGCTATTGTCGAGATTTGACAATCGTTCAGCACACTATCAAGTAATGGTTGCTCCAGATTAGGCTACTTCGATTATTCGTCTTCTGACTCTATGACTGGCCCAACCATTGCGAACCTCAAGTTGAATGACCAAATCAAAATCAGTTTCTCGGAACATTTATGATAGAGGTAGCACATGCCATTTGCTCTGGTTACGGCGTTTAACCTGAAATTGGAGAGAGAGAGAATGAAAACTGAAACAGCGCAGAGAATATTGTGGTTTGCAGTGATTTTCATCCTTCTAACCACTATAGTCTTTCTAATAGGTGGAGTCTTAATCTTCTTAGCCTTCACATATGTTGACGTAGGAACCTTCATCACCGACCCCACAATTTTGGCGTTCATTACAGATTACCCAGGAGCCATCCCATTGGCGGTAATGGCATTAGGGGTTGTCCAACTCATATTTCTCATAGTCATATACATGTGGAGACAAGATCCGATGGCCCACAGAACTGGGTTTACTATTATCGGCATCCTCTTGCTACTTGTTGGTTGGAGTCTTCCGGGATTCCTCATCCTCCTCCCAGGACTCCTCTTAGAAGAACAATAAACCACCTACCAAGAGACCGTAGACCCGGTCTCTTCCCTTCCTTTTTAGTTTCAGAAAGCTGAGTGGCACTGCTCTTGGATGGGGCATGTTGGACATTTTATTCGTACCATGAAGAAGTAGTTTCCAACTAGCACCACTGCAAAGCCAAATAATGCTGCTAGAGCAAACAAAGAGAAATCTAGAAAGAGAGAAGCGCCAATCAAGAATATGGGTGCAAGCCAAACTATGGCCATTGCATAGGACCAGCCCTTTTGACCTACATGCAAGTGCAAGTGCGATTTAGTCCATCTTTCCACCGACAACAGCTTCTCTGCACCTTTTCCCGTTTCTTCATCTGTTGCCGTTTCTACTATTTTGAAATAGCAATATCTGCACATTGTTAATGGCATCACTAGGAAGTAGAATACAAGGGAGTAGGACATATATCCTACAGCTACCCAAGAATTGAGATAATATGTCCCCCAGGTCCCCAAGCCAATTAGAGCTAGGATAATTGAAATGGCGGTTGCTGATCCAAAAAAGGGGCACTTTGGAAATATCCTCAGGAAGAATAGCTCTTGACGCTGTGCTTCCGACATTCGCTTTCACAACCAGATTTAAGATGAGAAGCAGTCCTCTCTCAAAAGGGTTCTGTAACTCATGAAAGCAATTGTATGTACAAGATATGGACCTCCTGAAGTCCTAAAGCTAATTGAAGTACCAAAACCCAAACCCAAACCCAATGAGATTCTAATCAAGAATCATGCAACGACTGTAGTCCTAGGAGATTGCGAGCTTCGAGGTTTCAACTTCCCTTACTATGGCTTGGGACTTCGGCTCCTCATACGACTTGGATTTGGTATCAGAGGCCCAAGGAAGAAAATAATTGGTCAGCAGTTGGCTGGCACTGTGGAAGAAGTAGGAAACGAAGTGGCCCGATTCAAGCCAGGTGATCAGGTGTTTGCATGTACAGACCGCACCCTGGGAGCGTACGCGGAGTACAAATCTATGCCTGAAACAGGACTAGTAACATCAAAACCGACTAACATGAGTTTTGAGGAAGCCTCCACTATTCCCATTGGTGGAAATGAAGCGCTTCATTTCATGAGTGAAGCAAACATTCAGAAAGGCCAATCAGTCCTGATCAATGGAGCAGGAGGAAGTATAGGCACTATTGCACTACAGCTTGCCAAATCTAAGGGAGCTGAGGTTACTGCTGTGGACAGTGCTGGGAAATTTGACATGCTGAGCTCACTTGGAGCAGACCATCTCATAGACTACAAAAAGGAGCTCTTCACCGAGAGAGATGAAAACTATGATGTCATCTTTGATGTTGTGGGTGTGACCAAATTCTCAGGATGCATGAAATCACTAAATGAGAATGGGATCTATCTTCAAGGAAATGGGTCGGTATCTAGAGGAGACAAATCGACTGCAAGGAAGAGCAACATGAGTGTGTATGATAAGTACACGGACTATACTACTGAACGTCTTGTCGAGCTCAGAGAGCTCATCGAAGCTGGTACGATAAGGACAGTGATAGATAGAACCTTCCCCCTGGAACAGATGGTTGATGTCCACCGATTTGTGGAAAAAGGTGGCAAATTGGGAAACGTTGTTGTTACTATGGGATGAAATGACATGGATATCGTTCTGCTAATCATCATTGGTATATCTGGGATTCTTTTGTTTCTAATCATCGGATTACTGCTGTATAAGCAATATTTGAAATATTCAACAAGAATAGAAACACCAAATGGGATTAGCTCATTGGAGGAGATTACACTCGGAAATTTGAAGCAATGGATATTCATCAGAGGTATGGACCAAAATAACCCTGTCTTGATTTTCCTACATGGCGGTCCTGGCGAACCTTCAGTAGGTATGTCAAGTTCCCGAAGATTAGATGCCGAGTTGATAAAGCATTTCACAGTGGTTCATTGGGATCAGCGAGGAGGAGGGAAGTCATATAGTCCTAGTATCCCAGTCGAATCAATGACCCTAGACAGGCTGGTCGAAGATTGTAACGAATTGATTGATCATTTGCGGAATAGGTTTGACACTCCAAAAGTCTTCATTGTTGCACACTCTACTGGAACAGTGATCGGAATTAAAACAGCTCATAGATATCCAGAGAAAATTCATGCTTATGTTGGAGCAGCGCAAATTATCAACGACTGCGAGCATGAAACAATAAACTACAATTTCATTGTTGAAGAAGCTAGAAGATTAGGTAATGAAAAACATCAAGCTGCGATTGAAGCAATTGGACTTCCACCATATGAAACTCCCAAAAAGCTATGGGAAAAAGCTAACTACATTGTTCGATATGGAGGTATGATGGCAGATTTCTCCATTGTGAAAATGATTGGACTAGTTCTACCCTATTTGACTTCGCCTGAATATTCATTGTTGGAAGGAATTAGAACGCTGATGGGAAAAGGACGGAATTTTACTACGTATGCTTTGTGGGAGGAATTAGCAAAAGTCGATTTTGGAAAAGAGATAGATTCGATTGAAGTTCCTATATTCTTCTTTGAAGGCAAACACGATATGATCACTCCTGCAGTCGTTGTGAAAGAGTTCTTCAATCAATTAAAGGCTGAAGGAGGGAAAAGACTAGTCATATTCGAAAACTCAGCACACTATCCAATGTTAGAGGAAAAGGAGAAGTACCTCAATAATTTGATTGAAGTTGCTTTGAAAGAAAGCCAGAACGACGCAACAGATGGTCGAAGTGCGTAGATGGCAAGAATCAATGGCAAGTCGCCCTAATGCCCAACAATTCATTCCAATGGACCCCTAAATCCTATTCCATGTAGAACTTCACAAATGCTGTTGGGATGCCCCCATAAAGTTCAATCATCGTTCACTCTTGGCAGTCCGTTTCCTGAGAGGTATTCATCTCGTCGTTGATCTCGTTCACGGCCTCCTCGAGATCCTCCGCTGTCCGCATCGAGGTAGCTGTCGGGACGCTCGTCGTGACGAAGTGTTGCGCGTACGGGAAGCACGCAGCCTCGAACGGCATCGGGTTCAGTGCGCCGGCGCCGAAGGTGTTGGTGCAAAGTGAAATATCCTCGAGAGGGAGTTTCAGCGCTTGCGACATCTCCTTCGGATCGAACACCAGACTAAACGGCTTGGTGCACTGTTGTAGATCCCCGCCGTAGTCGACTGAGAGATTTCCCTCGACCCACAGGCGCTGATCGAGTTCCGTGAGCGCGCCGTTTTTCATGTCAGCGACGAGGACGAGGCTGTTGTCAGACTGCGCGCTCGCAACATCAATGATGATCTCTCCGAGATAAGATGTCGTGACTACTGAATGTGACGTACTCGGACCGATGAAGCCCTGACTGGGATCGTAGCTGTGCGTGTTGCTCTCATACTCAACGATGACCCAAGAGAGAAGCCCTGTCTCGCAGTTCTCAGCAATCAGATAGAACTCCACGCGGCTCCCCCAAAACACGCTCGTGTGAACGTTAAAGGCACTAACGATGGCGCACAGTCGCTTGGGAGTATCGCTAAACATCGCCGAAGGTAACAAGCTGTAGTTCGGCGGCAACCACCGCTCGACCGTTTCAGTATCGGTGACCTCAAAGGAAAGGAACACGCTGTACGGCTCAACGATGAAGCTCATGTACGGGTTGGAGCGCGCCCCTCTTTTAACGATGTACCGCTGGAGTCTGAGCGGCAGCTTGCGGAGAAAACCACTACCCTGGGTCGTGGACGCAACCTTGGCAGGCACGACCATCTTCTCGGTAGTCTTGATATAACGTCGAAGATCCTTGACTCTCATAATATCTCCTCACATTAGCGTTTCATATCAAACTACTCACTACCGGCATATCAAACTACCCACCAACTGCATGGAAGTATCAACCAAAAGTCAAGATAATCACCTGAATAATCCTTGATGATTAGGAACCTTATTAGGTGATGTACGATTCAGAGTCAATGTGGCATCGATTATAGAATCAAAATCGAAAGGATTAATCTTCAAAATTGAAAGAATGACAACTGACGATGGGCCTGGTCTTCGTACAACGATCTATTTCAATAGATGCCTATTAAATTGCGTTTGGTGTCATAATCCGGAATCAATTCCAAATGACCCTCAGCTTCAGTGGATAGACCACAAATGTATTGGATGCAAACGTTGTATGAATGCTTGTCAAGAAGAGGCTCTGCAATTCGAAAAGGATGTTTTGCATATTCACAGAGAGAGATGTACAAGTTGCGGAGAATGCGTTGAAGCTTGTCCTAGTACTGCATTGACTATGTTTGGACAATGGTGGGACCTAGAAGAGATTTTTCGCGAAATTGAGAAGGAAAAGATATTCTTCAAGAAAACTAAAGGAGGTATCACTGCTTCTGGTGGCGAACCTACATTACAGCCGGACTTTCTGTTGCAATTGTTGAAACTATGTAAGGACAATGACATCTCTACTGCATTAGATACATGTGGCTACTCAAGTCAGAAGGTCTACCAAGATTTGCTTCCCTATATTGACATAGTTCTTTTAGATCTAAAGGTCATCGATTCTGTACAGCATCAGGAATATACAGGAGTTGGAAATAACACTATTTTGGAAAACGCCAAATGGCTGGCTCATTATGTCAAAGAAAGTGGAAAGATAATGTGGATACGTACACCACTAATCCCCAACTACACTGCCACGGAAGAGAATGTCAAAGGGATTGGAGAATTCATTGTAAATGAATTGAGCAATATTCCCGATGTCTGGGACTTGTTAGCCTTCAATAAACTCTGTGCAATAAAATACTCAAGGCTGGGGATACCATGGCCTCTGGAAGACGAGCCTTTAATGACAGAAGAGCAGATGGGACATTTTCTGGATATTGCAAAAACCACTGGAGTGGAACATGTTAAGTGGTCTGGTCTAACTCGCTGACTGTCATTCATTGAAGACGGTTCGTGCGATAATATCATCCTGAAGAGGTTTAGTTAAGTCAATAAACCGTGCAGAGTAACCTGTCACCTTGACTGATAGGTCAGGGTACTTTTCTGGATGAATCTGTGCATCTCTCAGCGTTTCTGAACTTATTGGATTGATTTGAAGCTCTCTTCCTCCTAGCTCAAAATAGGCTTCTACTACAGATGCTATTTTGTCTCTTCCCTCATCATCCTCAATCAAGCTTGGATTAAGTCTCACATTTACTCCTACTCCGTCAGTTAGGAGAGCATCTCTTGAGGCTTCGGCGACTGAGCGGAGTACCATAGTAAGACCGTTCCTTTCTGTGCCATTTACAGGAGAAAGTCCGTTAGATACAGGTTCTCCTCGCAATCTTCCATCTGGTGTAGCTCCTATCATCTGACCTTCGCTAACTTGCGATCCTGCTGCAGATACAAGGCTGGCCCGGTATATACCTGTCCCACCCCTCACATGGTATTTTCTTGGAATCTCGCTAAATACATCTGCGACCCATTTGGCGATTTTATCTGCCTTTTCGTCACCATTTCCATATTTGGGAGCTTTATTCACTAGTTGTTGCCTGAGCTCTTCTGCGCCTTTGAAATTATTACGAACATGCTCAACCAATTCGCCCATTGTCACTATTTTTTCCTCGAAAACGGCCCATCGAATTGCTGCAAGTGAGTCAGCTACTGTCCCTAATGCCTGCCCATTCATACAGCTATTATTGTAGCGTGCGCCATTTCGGGTGATGTCCATTCCACTCTCCAGACATCCTTCTATTGTAGAAGAAATCAAGGGAGAAGGAAAGTGTTCTGCAAATACTTTGTCTTTTAGCTCAGCCATTTTCACGGATCTATCTATGGCATAAGTAAGCTGATCAACAAAGGCTTGCTTAACATCCTCAAAGGATTCGAAGGTACTAGGGTCGGGAGTTTTTGCACCAACTTGTCGTCCTCTTGACATAGGAACACGTCCTTCATTCAATGCCATATGGAAAACGACTGCCATGAAAATTCCGTTGCCTCCTGTGTAGGAAAAATCATTTCCGGTGCCTGTAAGCTCTACACATCCAACAACTGAGTAATCACGGGCATCTTCTAGCGAATAGCCATCTTGTTGAAGATGTGGTATCTGAATATCATCATTGTGAATGGCCATTCCCGCAGTATATCGAAACGTTTCAATCACTCTTTTCATAAACTCATGTGAGGATTTGGAGGAGATTCGTATTGATAATGTGTTTAGAAGGCTCTTTACATTTGCAATAGCCTCAAGAAACATATATGTCACAGCATTAGTCGCATCATTTCCATCCTTGTCTACCCCTCCAATTGTAATGTTATTCTGTCCTGCTATTACAACGGATGCAAGCTTGACCAAGTATTCTTCAACGAGTTCTAAGGCCTCTTCATAGGTAATCCGACCCTCTGCTAAATCCGTGGCATAGTAAGGATAGAGATATTGATCTACTCGTCCCTGAGAGAAAACATTCCCGTCACCGTAGCTCATTTCCATGACTACATTCGTCATCCAAACCGATTGAATTGCTTCCATAAATGATCTGGGCGGAAGAGCTGGTACTCTCCTTGCTCGTTCAGCTATTTCCAAGAGCTCTGAACTTCTTGGCTCCGTAGCATTCTCAGCCATCTCCAAAGCAAGTTTAGCATACCGGTTAGAATAGTCACAGACAGCTTTGGAAGTTACCAAAACTGATTCATAGAAGTCTTTTCGTTGCTCATAGTTTTCGTCAGTTTCTTTGAGCTTTTTGAGGCCTTTTTCAGCCATATCTTCTATTCCCTTGAAGCCTATCTTCAGAACCCGTCTAAAACCTGGAATCACATGTCCCTGGGTATCGGCTGCTAATGTATAAGTATCTGGATTCTGGGCTAGAAAACTGTTTAGCATTTCAGCCATTGGTCCAGTAGCATCCCTGTATAGCCCCTCATTCCTCAAGAGTTCCAATTTTCGACTAGACAGCGTCTTGTCCTTCCAGAAGGGGATAATCTCGTGTTTCAGCTCATTGATTTCTTGCTCTGGAAGAGGAACATAGCGATCAAGTGCATGGAAAAGATGATCGACCGCTGCATTCGCACTCTTGTTTACCTTTCCAACAAGTCCGAGAAATCCCTTCGTAAGTCTTGTCTTCAACCTGTCATCAAAGATGACATTAAGAAGATTCACGTGCATTCCACGTTCTATTTCGAAAGGATCTGCTCTTACTTTACTGGATTTCACTCCTACCAGAAGCTCATCATCATCAATCCTAATTGGAATGCACCGTAAGAATTCCTCTAATGCCTTAGCATCTCGCATACAGGGTGGTGAATCTACCATCTGTTTCCAAATTCTTGTATAGCATCGTGCTCGCTCAATGTCAAGTTCTCGAGGCATCGATAGCATTCTATCTCTAATCTTTAGAACTCGATCAGAAGGAACTCCCTGTAGAGGATCTACTCTATACTCCTGAATTGTCATAAAGGATATGATGTAATTCAGTCATTTAAATATCTAATCTAATTCCAGAAAACCCGCAACACTGATCCCTGAAGATCTACACAATTGAAACAGATACTGATATTTCGAAGTTCATATGTACGAATCTCTGAAGCAAGACTTTTCTGTTTGCTAGTGCCATGGAGATTTCAGAAGGTCGATTTCTGACACTTATTGTATTGAAAGGAAGTAGGTGAATTATATTGAATGCAAGAGTGACTGCCGAATCAAGTGATCCACTTTTCACTGAACCATATGTGGATGTAGATGAGTGGAGAGACGAGCCCGTACGTCATCGTCATGTCCATGGTGGATTCAAAGGTACTGATGCCCGATTCTCAATCTACTTCCCCCCAAAGGAGCAATATGAAGGACGTTTCTTCCAATATATCCAACCGATATCCGGGGATGAGCATACTGCAGAAACACCAGGGGCTCAGACTTCAAGCTACTCAATAGGCTTTGCCATCGACAGTGGCAGCTATCTAGTGATATCAAACCTAGGCAGAATGGACATGTTCACTGGTGATGATCCCACTATTGTTGGGTATAGGACCAGTGCTGCGGTGGCAAAGTATTCACGCGTCTTGGCCTCTGAGATGTACGGGGACCACCGACCCTATGGCTATGCTTGGGGTGGAAGTGGGGGTGCATTCAAGACCATCAGCTGCATAGAGAACACAGATGGCGTCTGGGACGGCATTGTTCCATTTATTCACGCTACACCGATAGCCATTCCGCACAACTTCTCGGTACAGGCCCATGCTATGCGTATACTGAAAGATAAGATGCCTTCAATTGTTGATGCAGTAGAGCCTGGTGGTAGCGGCGACATGTATGCCGGCTTAAACGACGAGGAACGCGCCGCTCTCGAAGAAGTGACTATGATGGGATTTCCACCACGAGCTTGGTTCCATTACAGAATGATTGCATTCGGGTACACAGGAGTATTGACTACTTTATTTGACCAGATTATTAGGCGTGATCCGACATACTTTGACGATTTTTGGAAGGTTCCAGGTTACCTCGGTGCAGACAAACCTGAGTCACTTGAGCCATATCGGATTCATCACGAGACTACTATCAGTAAAACATTGATGTTGAACGACTTGAGAGAGATGGGCTTTCCAGTATCGTACTCCGCTGGAGCAAAAGGTGACATAGAAGTCCCTGCAGCATTGGAAATGGAGGATTTGCCGGAGGGAGACCTACAGGGTGCCTCAGTATTCATTAAAAGCGGCGACGCTGAAGGTCGTGTTTGTTACATTGCAGGGGGATTCGAAAGCATGGTCATGATCGCCTTCGGTGAGGAGAACTTTCGGGGGCTGACCGGTCTCAAGGCTGGAGACAAAGTGGAGATCGACAACTCTGTATATCTTGCCTCCCAAACATATCATCGCCATCAGCTTCCGTCACGTGAATACTATGTCTACGACTATTTCCGAGATGCAGATGGTAAACCCTTGTATCCACAACGAACAGAGGAGTTCAGAGCTGACACAGGTGCTGGTTCTATTCAATCAGGTAAGTTCAATGGCAAGATGATTGTAGTACAGATGCTCACAGACGAGATTGCCTACGCGTGGCAGGCCGATTGGTATCGCTCAAAGGTGAAAGAGGCACTGCGTGAGCGTTTTGAGGATAATTACCGACTATGGTATATCGACAATGCATTACACACACCCCCAGTAATCACACCACTTGACTCCCCTCCCTTTATCACTACACGTATTATCAACTATGGAGGAGTTCTCCAGCAAGCACTACGCGATGTAGCCGCCTGGGTTGAAAAGGGTGTATCACCTCCGCTAAGCACTTCGTACAAAGTAGTAGATGGTCAAGTCCAAGTTCCAGCCAAGCCTTCTGAACGTAAAGGTGTGCAACCTCTAATTACTGTCGAAGCGAATGGTCGTATTCGTACGGATGTTAAGGCTGGGAAGAAGGTCAAGTTCTCCGCAGTCATCGAAGCACCGCCAAATGTCGGTTCAATAGTTGGTGCGGAATGGGACTTCGAAGGTAATGGAGACTATCCGGAAGTGCATAAGCTCAAGAATACAAAGAGCAGTCGTGTGAAGGTGGAAACCACCTATGCTTTCTCCAATGGGGGCACGTACTTCCCAGCGATTCGAGCAACCTTGCATAGGAACGGTAATCCTGAAACTCCCTATGCACGAGTCCAGAACATCGGACGTGTGAGGGTTGTTGTGGAAGGCAAGAAGAAAGAAGAAGATGGTAAGGAACTAATTCTCGAGCTAAAGGAGGCTCCGTCCGATTTCAAAGAATTCATGGGTAAGCTAATTGAGAAGGTTGTACAGCGAACTACTGTGGAGCGGGGAGTAGAAATCTCAACTGTTGAAATAGGACCTAGAACTGAACGATCCACAAAATTCCAACTCGTGCCTGACACCCCAATCAAAACGACATACACAATAAGTTTCGAAGACAAAGCTCCAGGTATTGGAGTCTTTCTGGAACTCGAAGTTGAAGCCGGAGGAGCCTATAGACTAGCAAAGAAAACGATTCAAAAAGCACTATCGACAAGGATTGCTGAAAATACAATAGAAATAATCAATGAAATAGTGGAAGCCACCTGAATCACCAATCTATTGTCCAAAAGACAAGAAATCATCATTAATCATAGCCAGAACTAAATCTCGTTCGGATCCCTCAAGTTCAGTCGTTACCAGATTGAATACAACCTGAGGGGTTACCTTCTCTTTCAAGTAGGATATTCGCAAATCGTCAAATCCCGCATCAAGTACGAGGCCCTTATCGACACCATCTGCGTTGTCCCAGACTGGCCAAATAGGCAAGTCATCATTGTTGGGATTCCCGGTCCTAGCGAAATTGGCCAGGTATTGCATGCAGAGGTCAATCAGTTTTTGGCGACCTGGCTGGTTACGTTTGCTATGTGTCTTGCCTGTCAACAGTGCTATGTCGCCTCCACCCATTCCTAGGAAGAAAGGAATCTCAGCTGCATGATGTGCTCCCAGTTCTCGACCCTTCTTTCCTGGAAGAACGCTCTCACCATGTTCATCTACACTTCCCCAATCGAACCTATACACGTAGACAGGTGCTTCACCTCCAGAGGTCATCTTTATGGCCAATTCATCAACACCATTTGCACGCCATAGCATGGAAGAATAGCTCCAGACAAGATCGTATTGTCGAGTGTTCAGTGGTGGATTCCTTCTGAACCATCCAAAGAGTTTCATCTCATCCTTTGTACAACCAATGATTATTGGAACTTTGTTTGTCCACTCTACGGATGAAAAGATATCATACCCCTCCTTGGGTATCACAGTTCCGTCAGTAAAGATAGTGCGCCACTCTGCCATTCCGAAATCTCTAGCTGGGATGTTCTTCATGATTGTGAACGCAGATTTCGATCTGAAGTATGTGTTTATCTCATCATCATGCATCTTGCTGATGACCTCCTGGGCTTCATCCTCATCCTTGGCTTTTCGATCCTTCACCAAGAGGGTAGCAAGAAGCTTGTTGCTCTGACTTTCCGCTAGTTCATTACTCCATATTAATGACAGACCACTCTCAACAATAGCGCGGTGGAAGAGTCCCTTTGCAAGGGGAGAAGCTAGAAGTGAGAGGGCATTGAAAGCTCCTCCAGATTCACCAGCAATTGTCACGTTGCTTGGGTCTCCGCCAAAAGCCTTGATGTTGTCCCGCACCCATTCCAGGGCCTTCATAAGGTCAAGAGTCCCATAATTCCCGCTCTGGTCTTCCGGAGAGCCAGTGCTTGTCACTGCTGGATGGATAAACCAGCCCATTGCGCTGAGACGATAATTGACAGAGATGTAGAGCAAGTTTGATTTTTCAGCCACGGCATTTCCGTAGTATGATGACGTGGCAGAGGAACCTATGGAATTACCTCCTCCATGAATATACAGGTAAACTGGCAAATCGCTTTCTGAGCTCTTTGGACGCCAGATGTTGAGGTAGAGACAGTCTTCCGACCCACCTGGACCTAGAAACATCATTATTTGTGCTGCTGAACTACCAAATTTCTTTGCCTTACGGGTACCAAGCCATGGAATAGGATCAAGTGGTGCCTTCCACCGTAGCAGCCCTACTGGAGGAGTGGCGTACGGAATTCCTTTCCAGCACCAAGTGCCTTTGTCAGAGAAACCAACGACTAAGCCATATTTCGTTTGAACAGTTGGTTCATTTTTCCAGGTGCCAATTTCGTAGATGTGGTCTGATGGTTCCGGTTCGAAATAGAGTCTGATACGTGTAGAGACAATCCTTCTCAGAGAATTAATCAACCTGATAAAAGGGGAGAACAGATAACCCAGTTTCATGATTCGTGACACAGCTTGACACCACAAGTCGACATTTCTAGGACAAAAAGAAGAACGACTTATCCATATGATATCTGTTATTCTTTCTCTCTCAAGGTCCAATATAGTGAATGTTGTATTCAGCAGATGTTATATCTCAGCACGAAATAAACTCGAGAAGGTGATTGAATAATGGAAGATGTGCAGATAATCCTAGCAGCATTATGGGTATCTCTAATGTTAACTTATCTCTTAGGAGATAGTCTCCGCATTTTTAGTGGTGAATTTGTGCCGGGAGAAATTGATGGCCAGAAAGCGACTCAGGCAATGTGGATGATGGCGGCAGCAGTAATGCTGATTCCAATTGTCATGGTCTTCCTGACCTTAGTGGTACCAATGCCAATCATTGGATGGCTAAACATCATCCTTTCGATATTCCTCTTCCTCTTCAACCTCGCAGGAGTGCGTTCGTACCCAGGGCTTTATGATAGATTTCTCATAGTTGTTAGCCTTCTGTTCAACGTGGTCATTGTTTGGTATGCATGGAATTGGGTCTTTGTGGCTCCGCTTTAGCTATAGTTGTTTCGTACCATAAATCAATGCTTAAAAATAGTTAACACGCCCACTGTGATCAGGTCATCGTAATAATTGTCAAGAAAAGGGAGCGGACCAAAACTTGAGAATGGAAAGTCCAAAGCGGGAGTTGTCACCAAAACAACGTGAAGAACTACTCAGAAAATTGAAAGCTCGTTTTGAAGAGAACATGAACCGACATAAGGGTCTTGAATGGGCGAAAGTTAGAGCAAAGCTGGAAGCTGATACTGGAAAACTGTGGTCACTCAATGAAATGGAAAGAACTGGTGGCGAACCGGATATTGTTGGCCATGATAAGAAGACGGGCGAATACATCTTCTATGATTGTTCAGCTGAAAGCCCTGAAGGCCGCAGGTATGTTTGTTACGACCACGAAGGGCAGGAGGCGAGGAAAAAGCGAAGTGGGGGAAAGAAGGGAGATGGTGGTCCAGCGGGCAACGCTATTGACATGGCAGCTGGCATGGGCATTGAGCTTCTAACGGAAGAGCAATATCGGGAGTTGCAGAAACTTGGAGAGTTCGATACAAAGACGTCGAGTTGGGTGAAAACACCTGCTGAGATTAGAAAACTCGGCGGCGCGATTTTCGCTGATCGCAGATACGACCATGTCTTCGTCTATCATAACAGTGCGCCCTCTTTCTATAGCGTTAGGGCATTTCGTGGCTCGATCAGGGTCTAAATCTGGACTTTGAATTCTGGCGTTTCTATCAAAATGAATCATGCCATTAGGAATATGAACTCTCATAGAGACCGTAACGAGGATTCAGAAAATCTTGGTTAGATAGTACTCCTTAACATCGTTTGGATACGCATCCGAAAAACCAAGAATCTCGTACCCCTGACTCTTCAAGAACTCCAGATTCTGAAATGAGAAACATGCAATCTGTCCAGCTATGCATCCCCTTCCTTTGGCAAGATTTTCGGCATGCATCAATAGGGCCTTTCCGTATCCCAGACCACGATGTTTCTCATCAACCCAGAATTCAGCTATGTTCAATATCCCAAGGGTTGTATAACCACTTATTCCCCCAATCACTTCTCCATCATCATTCTTTGCTACTGAACAATAGTCGGTATGCGGATGTTCTTTCATAACACTCTGAACATGCTTGTTGAAGTTCCCAGTAAGCCCCGAACGAACCGTTTTGAGCTCTTCTTCTGTGGGGTCTGATTCTACTGCAAACCGATTTGGGTCAACTCTTGAGGCTGGCTTGTCATCCAAAGAGTCAAGGCGGGTCATCAAGACATGTTCTTTGATCCCGCTATGATAGCCATCATAGGTCACAAGAAGGTCATAACCAACTGCCTGATAGAACTCTGGCGCTTGCCAGGAGAATGTGTATACATGGGATGATATGCATCCAATATCCTTAGCCAATCTCTGCGATTCTATGACAAGGTCTTTTCCATATCCTAGGCCCCGGTAATTTTCGTCGACCCACAGCACTTCAAGATATTGAGTCCAGTAGAGCGTACTCGTGGAGATGCCACCAATGACGTTACCCTTTTCATCTTTCAGAACCAGATTGTGCCAGGGTTGTGGGCTGTTGTACTCCCCATTGGTCTTTTCCATGTTGTAAGACTCTAATCCCTGCTTAAACCTCTTCACCTCTTCTTCAGTTGGGTCGCTAGCCACTATGTATCGCCGTGATTCACTCAATTATAGACCTCCTTGCTCATCACAGAAGCCAACTCAGTTCTTCTTAATATCTTTCCAACTAGGCCAATTTGAGATTCGTACTTCTAATCATTATTTGTATCGTAAACCAATGCTTAAATATAGTTAATTTGAGAATAGATTCTTGGACGAAAATCATTTGCCTAGGAGGACTCGGCAATTTCTAACATATTCAAGACAGTCGAAGAAAGCTATGATAAGATGGGGGAAACTTATCACAAATCTCGTGATAACGAGAAATTCATTCCTCAATTAAAGAAATTCTCTGAGCTACTACCTCGATTGGGTGAAGTACTGGATGCAGGTTGCGGGGTTGGAAAACCAACTTCAGAATTCCTGACGAGAAAGGGATTCAATGTAACAGGGATTGATATCTCGGAAAAGATGATTGAACTTGCTAGAAAGAATGTTCCTGATGCCAGATTCTATCAGAAGAACATTCTCTCACTTGATTTTCCAAACAAGTCATTTGACGGGATTGTTTGCGTGTACACTTTATGGCATATCCCAAGAGTAAGCCACCCAGCCATAATCAAGAATTTCCATAGAATGTTGAAGGATGATGGCATACTGATGCTCAATACGGGAATCCATGAGTCGGAAGGAATGAGTGAATTCTTTGGGGAACCAATGCTGTGGAGCACAAGTGATCCTAAGAAGACTCTAGAAGTTGTGAAAGATTTGGGATTTGAGATACTTCTTGAGGGAGTACTGAAATTAGGTGGAGAAAGGCAATACTGGATACTTGCAAAGAAGGCGACTTAATTCAGTATCCTTAATGCTTATCGAGTCAGAAGCCAATTTGCCTGAATTATAAATGCGCCCGTCTTAAGACGGGTTAATACTCTTACTATTCTAGGTACACTAGAATATGAAACTACATTTCGAATAATGGTGATGCGAAATGGCTGATAGTGTACCAAGGAAGAAGCGACGTTCGTTTGACCTCGTTGAAACATGGGGAAGGATAATGACTCTTTGCTTCGTTCCAATAAGAGATTCACACAAGAAGAGGCAGTCCTAGCAAAAAGGGCGAATCTCTTCCAGCGATTGGCAAGTATCTCTCCTAACTCAAGCGGAATGCCTCAAAACGTCGTGAATAGACAAGGGTTTTTTACCTAAGAGAAATTTGGCTCAGTAAATGTGGCGAAAATGAAAGCGGTAGTTGTTTCAAGATACGGACCACCAGAAGGGCTTGAGCTCGTCGACATTGATAGGCCAGAGCCAAAAGCTAGGGAACTACTAGTGAAGATTAACGCAACAACGGTGACTTTTGGAGATGCGATGCTTCGAAGAATGGGGCTCACCTCCAGACTAGTACTTGGTCTCTTCATGGGCGGTCTTGGAAAGAGCAAAATACTGGGCCATGAGTATTCAGGGGAAGTAGAGGCAGTTGGCGATGAGGTAAGGTTATTCAAGCCGGGGGACCTAGTCTTCGGATCCGCAGGTATGAGAGGAGGAACATATGTCGAATACTTGTGCACATCAGAAGAAAGCATGGTTGCTTTGAAGCCGGATATGATGAGCTTCGAAGAAGCCGCGGCAGTTCCTATAGGTGCACATACCGCATATGACATTCTTAGAAAAGCGAATATTCAGAATGGGCAGAAGGTCCTCATTTACGGTGCTTCAGGGAGTGTAGGGAGTTATGCAGTGCAGCTAGCAAAGTATTGGGGAGCGGAGGTTACTGGAGTTAGTAGTGCTTCAAATCACGAGTGGGTGCGAGATCTTGGAGCCGAAAAAATGATCGACTACAAGAAGGAGGATTTCACCCAAGGTGGCGAAATGTATGATGTGATTTTTGATGCTGTCCGCAAGCTATCCTCTTCCAAGTGCGCAGGTTCGCTAAATGAGAGTGGAGTCTTTCTCTCCAGCAGATCTTCGACCAAAGAGGAAGCTGAGAATCTTATTTTCCTCAGAGAGCTCGTTGAAGATGGCCACCTCAAGGCTTTCATTGATAGAACATATCCCCTAGAGGACATCGTAGAGGCTCATAGGTACGTTGATACAGGCCATAAGAGAGGGAATTTGGTCATAATTGTTAACCAAGAAGAATGACTTGGTGATTCCTTTATTTCTACATCTTTCTACTGGGACTTGAGCGACAAGCTATCCAATGACAAACCTGCATTTTTCTGCAATAATGAGAAGAAAATAATGTCGCTGCGGCAGGCATTCCAACCTAAGGTGTGAGGTAGTGATGCAGGACGAATGCGATTGGTTCAGGGTAACACCTATGAATCCCTTTCCTTTGATGATTGTAGAATTTCTGGAGATTTGACGGGAACTGATTCGTAACAGTCTATTCTACCATTTCCAACCTCTCCAGCTCTTTCCAATCCCCATTTTGCTGCAATTGGACCAACAATCTCGAGAAACATAGTTGAAATGGCTACAACACTCAGAATTATAGTTCCAAAAAGCGCCGCCTCTCCACCCAGCGCAGCAAATTCAGTTTCTATAATCACACTGAGTCCTAAGGCAACGCCAGCTTGACTAAGGAGGCAGATTCCAAGATATTTCTTAACAGTTGGTTCAGATGATGTTGCAATCCCTCCTATACGCGCACCAACTACTTTTCCGAGGGTTCGCCCACCAATGTATAGGAAGGTGAGGATAATAACGATACTACCAAGACCACCAACGAATACTGAAAAATCGGTCTTCGCTCCAGCTAGAACAAAGAACAACATCACGATTGGGGCCATAATTATCTCTAACATATGGGGCCCATTCTGCTTTTCTTTCGGTACGCCATTTCCAACAATTACGCCAAATGCAATGGCGGCGAGAATGTCATTGAAGGCAAGATAATCAACTACACCAACTAGAAGAATGACTAATGCAAGTTCTAATTCAACAATAACGCTCTTCTCTTCCTCAATCTTAACGAATTGTATGAACACAAGGCCGAAGATCACACCAATGATTATTGACCCGGCAGTCATGACTAGTGGGCTGAGGAGTACGGAGAATATGGTATCAGATGCAGATGTAAGTAGAAAGAGCGCATAGGCTATGGCTGCATTAGTTAACACAACGGCGATTATATCATCCATTGCTAATACAAACATAAGAGATTCTGTTACTGGTCCCTTACATTCATGATCCCAGACTACATCTGCAGTTGCAGCTGGAGCTGTTGCACTTGCGATAGAGCCGAGGATTAAAGCAACATACATTTGCTGAGTGACAGCAAGGACCAAGAGCGTAACTATCCAAAACGCCGATGTGGCTTCAAGAATAACAATAAGCAAGATTCTGCGAATCTTCCCCTTCAAAATACTCATCTTGAGTTCCAAGCCAATGTTGTAGCCGATTAAACCAAGTGCAAGCGTGAAAATCACACCAAGTGTGTCGATGTATTCAGGAGTGATAACTCCAAACATACGGAGTAGTATTCCCACTGCCATGAACCCGACAACTTGCGGTATCCCAAATCTCTTGAATATCTTTGAGGCTGCGAAGGCAAGAACAAGGCCTATTCCGATGATTATTGGTATGTTTTCCAAAACAAGCACTCCATGGTTTGATTGTGTGTTGCTACCCAATTCTTTACCTAGACTAGAGGAGGAGTTGTCGTGGTCAATTGAGGATTGTAAATGACTTCCTTTGAACCTGTTAGGCGTTCAGTAACGTAGTTCTTGGCTTTGTATAATAGCAAAGATAGCAGTGCGGCAAAGAGCATCAATGTGACAGATACCATAAGTTCCTCAAGTATCTCAAACATTTCGACCAAATCGGGTATCATCATCTGTCTATCACCTAATAGTTTGTGTAAGGAATCCATCCAGCAATGATTAGAGCGCAGTTTTTTCATTCGCTTATAAGCTATTCTATATGACATTAATAAATTTAAATTTGGAGCGATTTAAAACACATATTATTTGCATAATATTTAGTCTATACAAAATGCAAATGGTTTGTATAATGTTTTTCCTATTAAAAGGATTACTGGTTTGATAACTATTTAAATATTGTTAAGTGGGACGTTGTCAGGCTCACAAGTACATCAACACTGGGAGAAAGGAGGATTATGTAGTCATAGTTCGATGACATAAAGACTGGACTCAGCAGAGTTGGTGATGGATGGCCTCATTCTAAGCCGACACGTTCAATTCCTGCAACTCCTCTAGAACTGCTATTCGATGTCGACGTTATCCAAGCGAAGATCTACTTGACTCCATTCGAATAAGCAAATTTCGTTCTAATAGCCAAAAAAAGAAATGTTTATTCGAATTATTGGGTTCCAGAAATATCTCGGAATATTTATGACTAAAACCTGGTTTGCCTATGATATTCGCTCGTGGTTCAGTGGAATATGAAGAATAGGCGGCCTTCTGGCAAGAGCAATTCATTTCCCTAAGATTCGAGAGAGTGGTTAAGAGGAGGAGCGCCTTGAGAAGAGTAGCATGTGCCGCATTTTCTGTATCATTGATAGTTATGCTGATTGCAGTTGATGTTCAGCGAGCTGTCGATCAGCCTGCATTTTTGAAAGATGAGTCAGAAGATGAGTTATTGGATATGGTTCCTTTTGTGGAATCATTTCTTGAATCAGTCAGTCCTCCCAGAGCACCCTTCTCGTTGAAAGAATTGGTGCTTGCCTTAGAAGCTGTGACTCCAGGCGACGCCAATGACACTGATAATGACGGTTTGTATGATGCCATTGAAAACATAATTGGAACTGACTACAACAACACAGATTCAGACTTCGATAGACTAAATGACACATTCGAGGTATTCAACAATTTGGATCCAACAAATCCAGACACAAATGATGACGGTCTCCCTGATTTCTTTGAGTTGCCTGAAGGAGTTAGTTCTGACCTTGATGGCGATGGTCTTGCGAATCAATGGGATTTTGATAATGATGGCGATGGCGTGAATGATGAACCTGACCTATCTCCCTTTGCCAAGTCATTAATCCAACCCCGGTTCGATATTGATATTCTGACGGATGGCAAGCCAACCTATGTGACATTTCAAATCGTTCCTCAGAATCCTGAAAATCTAAAGCTGTTCTATCAGACTTGGGATTGGCCGTACGATGCCGAGGGTAGAATGAAGGATCTTGACAATTCAAAGAGAGACGTTAGTATAGTGCCGAAACTAAATGTTACAACTAATGTGATTCCTGATCAGGAGATTCTAAACGAGCACGGAATAACTGCTATGGCAGGTTATGTGCATCTACCTCTTGCACCAGTGTTGGAGTATGGTAATATAGTTGGGTTCGTTGGTAGGATGTTCTACCCTGAATCAGATCCAGTGAACCTATCACTTCAGGTTGAACTGATATGGAAAGTAATAGGATACAGTGATGTGGGTGTAAGCGCATTAACTACTCCTAATGGCACGTATGTATCCATCGGATCTGAAGGAGTAGCAGTAGCTAATGCAACCAAGCCGATGAGTGGCGGGCTTCAAATACTGGATCTTGGCAATGACATAGTTGCTTTCAAGATTCCAAATGGCCCATACCTCACAGTATCTGATAGCGGAATTCTTGTGTTTAATGCCTCTGAGATTGGCGAGCAGGAATCATTTCTTTCAGTCAAGAGTGAATCGGGCAAGACAGGATTTGTCGGGCACAATGGGCTTTATGTTTCCCCCAGATATGATGGCATACTAATCGCTAATTCTTCTGAGTTTGTGGGATTTGAAGTTGATGACGTCGGCTATTATTCTGAACCAATAAACCTTGTCACTTATGAGGAGCCATTCATGCTCTCTGGCCTGGCTGTAGAAGAGTGCCATGGTTCTGATTTGGGATTATTCTATAGTGAAAACAGAAATCAGACAATTGCGGCAAATCTGTTGCTTGCATACGATTTCATGAGGAACTCCACCACTACCCTCGCAGACATGCCTGGAGTTTTGGCCAATCACGGTATTGATGTCTACAACTTAATTGCATCATTCTCGAATCGTGATGAGGCATTTGTATCGATGAGCAATGATATGTTGCCAGCAGCGCTTCAAGGATTAGCTCCATTCTTTCCAGAGAGCGAGAATGTACCAATCATAATCGCCAATGAAGATCATAGCAAGATCTTGGAACTCTCCGAGGCCTTGTCTGGGACTTATGTCATGGGCAGTTCATGCACATTCGATATGGTTGCGGAAGAAATCACCATTGCAAAGACACTGAAGACCAATCTCTACAACACCTCCAGCTTCCGCTATCTAGTCTTGGAGGAAATAATGACTGAGATTCTGAATTGGGGTCAAGACGAGCTTTCTGTTTACAATCTACTAGCCATGATGCTGAATTGGCACGCTGGACAGACAATTATTACACAAGTGGGCGACTCGCCAGTGAGCTTCGACTTTCCTGAAGCTGCTATCATAGATACTGTAGGTAATGTCATTTCCTGGGGAATCGACGGACTTGGTTACCTTGGTGATATTACACAAACCACCATGAAGGCATTTAGATCTCTGAAAACATTGCCTGCGAAGGGCTTTAGTAAAGGTGCTGTAGCTGCTGGAAAAAGTACACGTTCTTGGTTCAAGTCATGTCGAGCCATCAATAAAGTCGGCACAGGAACAATCAAATTCGCCAGAGCAATCGGTAATTCTCTTGATGTCATTTGTTTTCTTGTGGACATCGGTCTATCCATATGGATGGCGATTGAGATTGGCATGGCAATTGGAGGAACCCTGGGTACTGAGTTGGCTATTGCCTATGGGGTAGTTGCAACGGTTATAACCATCATTTGGGCACTTCTTAGCGCCGCTATAGGAACAATACCTGTTGTCGGATGGGTTTTCGAAATATTCTTGGCAATATTTGACTTCCTTTTTGATGCTAAGAGCACTATCATAGAATGGCTCACAAAAGCTATCTTTGGAAGTCCAAATCAAATCTGCAATGTGGTACCAGTGAGTGATATCTCTGGTTATCCAACAATAAACACCTACGATGTTGATAATAATGGACTGGATGTCGGGGACAGAATCGAACTGCTTTGTCAGCTCGTAGGCAACTTGACCGCAAAAGGTAGAGGTGCAGATTATTGGGTGTCAAGAAGCTGGAACGTGCCTTGGATAAGCATTGATGCACCACCTGGTTCATTCTCTAATACGAGTGAAACAGGTGCACCTTACATCCCGAATATTTTTGGCTATCCGATTAGGAGTCCATTAGATACTCAATACGGAGCTGGTTGGAGAGCTGAGTTCTATAATACTAGTGCTTGGATTGAGCCAGGAATAGGAATGCCTAACTTCCCGGTGGCTATCAGAATAAACTCCTACTTCCAGATATGGAACATCTGGTATCATCGGTGGCTTGGCATATTCAAATGCACGCATGAAGATGCAACAAGAACTACACACTCCTTTGTCTACACCAGGCTGTATTTCGATGTGCTTCCTGAGAATATCAATGACTTTGCCAACTGGAGAGGCATTACTTCTAACGATCACGACGGTGACGGTCTCAACAACACTGAGGAGGCCAATTTGTGGGCGACAAACATTTGGAAATATGACACCGACTCGGATGAGCTCAGCGACAAGTACGAACGTGATATCGGAACAGATCCAACATCGTTCGACACGGATGAAGACCGCCTCATAGACTATTACGAACTTGTCTATGGGACAAATGCAACGAACAAGGACAGCGACGGAGATGGCTTGGATGATTACATGGAGGTTGCCGGCTGGGTAATGACTTTCAAATATAATATATCCACTGACCCAAACCAAATCCTCTTCTCAACCAGAGTGTTTTCAAATCCAGTGGTTCAGGATTCTGATGGAGATGGCGTCGATGATTGTGAGGAATATCTGAGCAATCTCAATCCCAAGTCACAGGATACTGATGGCGATGGCAAGAAGGACAAGGCTGGCCCTAGGTTCGTAACAGAATCTCACTTTGAATGGAAGACGACCTATCACCTAGAACGAGAAGATTACTGCCCTGATGTCGCGATAGACTCGAATGGGTTCATCTATGCAGGCACTGAGGTAGGAATCGTTAAGGGGGATGACATTAGGTATGGAATCCTCAAGTTCTCGCCTGATGGCACGTTTATTGAAGATTGGGGTGATTATGCATCTACGCTCGCCATTGATGAGAGCAACGGGTGGCTGTACTATTGGAATGAGGAAGGAGTACACAGGACTGATCCCAGCTCTTTCGATCCGACGCTCATGTTTGAAGAAAATGAGTTTGTCAATTCATTAGACGTCGATTCTTCAGGAGATATTTATCTAGCCTTTGATAGTTCTTATGCAGACTCCACAGTTGAGAAGCGAAGTCCCACGGGAGATGTGCTAGCAGGACCGTGGGGAGGCAATGGTCCCAGCCCTGATCAATTTGGTACAATTCAGGCTATAGCCGTTGATGATGTGAATGAATATGTCTACGTCGCTGATAATCGCGAAGAGTTTGGTCAGCCAAATCGAGTAGCGAAGATAGATATGAGTGACGGTTCGATTATGACCGCTCTACCAGATGGCTTCATTAATCCACAGGGAGTGGTTGTTGATTCGAATCAGCAAGTCTATGTTGTCGACAATGAAGGTAGATGTATCAGGAAGTTTGACCCAAACGGATTTGAAGACACGAACTTCATAATTCGAGGAACTGACTCCGAGAATTTCACCTGGGACGAATCCCACACACCAGGGTTGTCAATGGATATTGATTCCAACCTGAATATTATAGTAGCGGCCTGGAATGGTGGGGGCGAGGGCAATTTTACGAAGTTCTCACAGACGCAAGTAAACGCTAGTGATGTCATACCAAATACAAATCCTGACTGGGATGCAGATGGACTGTCGAATATTGATGAGGATGATGGATGGGAGCTCAATGTCGAATTCAACGCAACTTATGCATGCACATTCAATGTGACGAGTGACCCGCGACTCAATGATACAGATTTCGATGGACTTTCTGATTACGACGAGTTCATCCTTGGTTCGAATCCGCTAATTCCGGATACAGACCTCGATGGATTATCAGACCTTGATGAGAGCATTCTGGGAACAAACATCACATGCTGGGACACCGACGGAGAAGCGTTGGGAGACGGCACCGAGGTCACCTTCGGAAGTAACCCCCTCGAACCAGACTCAGACAGCGAAGGATTATCAGACCTTCTTGAGTTTCAATATGGCTCAAATCCGAGAAGCATAGATACAGACGAGGATGGACTCACTGATTTCTGGGAGTACCTTCATGGAACGAACCTGCTTCAACCGGACTCTGACGGTGACTTCAGTTTTGATGGTGCTGAGAATATACTCGGCACAGATCCCACAAATCCAGATGCGGATGGAGACGGGCTAAGAGATGGCGATGAGTACCTCTACGGTACAGACCCTCTAAACAATGATTCAGATGACGACGGAGCGCCTGATGGGTATGAGGTGTCAGTCATGCTGGATCCATTAAATAATGATACAGATGGTGATGGCATCCTTGATCTAGAAGAGCTTGAGTGGGGCAGCAACCCCTGGAATTCCGATTCTGACTTCGATGGCGTCCCGGACATGCAGGATCCCGACACATTTGCTGAGTTTGCTGGGCCTGTGATTCTAGCATGTGATTGGGATGAATATAATTACACTCGTGATTTCGCACAGGGTCTTGGAAATTACACCGAGGTCATAGTAGTTTCATTGGAGGAATTGATGGCAAGCTACACACACTATCAGTACATAGTCCTTGTCGGGCGACCAGATCCTGGGAGTGAAACTGTTGCTGGACTCACCTATGAAATCTTGGAGGATACTGGTAGTGTACTTGCAGACATGATGCAACCTGGTTCACATGAGATTGCCATTCGCCACTGTGTCTGGAATAGTCCTCAGACAGTTGTCATCCTCTCTAGTGCGTATTCAGCGGATGTCTATAATGTGCTGCAGATTCTCAGATGTAGAAATGTGACGATATTGGCCAATTCGTTCATAGCGGAGTATCAAATAATACCAGTGAGTCATGCGCTAAATGTTGAATACTCCTTTGCATTGGATTGTATAGACATGGTAAAAGCAACAGACTCAGTAATTGGAGTGGTGTTGATGAGTTCAGAACTACCACTTATTCAAGTGACTCGATATAACACCACAAATACGCCACATATGCTGACCCATCAAAATGGCCTTGAAGAAGGGGATGAGGCTATGTCAAGATTTCTAGAGGTTTCAGTCACCTCTAACGGAGTGGCGAGTATCCCTGTGCATGAAGCTCTCATCTTGGTCTATTATCGGTTCTCTGATATTGATCGGGATGGAGATGGAAGCTTTGATGGCTTTATGGACTTCAATGAAACTACTCTGACAATGTATTGGTACGATGATGTCGCTGATACATGGACAAAGCTGTCAAGAGATTTAGAGTGGGTGTTGGACATGGGTGTCAACACCACGGACATCGAAGTCTATGGCGAGGCATATGCAGGATGTGTCTGGGCTCGAGTTACTCATCTCTCACTCTATGGCATTGGAGGGAAATTGAATGCAATAGTGATAACTCCACCAAACCTGCTTTTGATTTTAGTTGTTCTGGGTGGTTTCATAGGAATAGCTGTCGTAGCAGTTTGGATTAGAAGACGCAAGTCGATGCCTGAATTTGAAGCAGACTTCAGCAGCCTTACGGAATGAAATGGAAAATCTGCCAATCTATCGCAATGATAAGAAATGGTTGAAGATAGCAAGTGTTCTTCATCAAAAGCTGTGACGCGATAATTGCAGGTACACCGTTGTCAACTCTCCAAACCGCAGAAAAAGGGGCTGAACTTCAGAAATGTGGAATATAGGCTTCTGTGCTCAATTTGAGTTTCAGCATAAATATAAGGTGCAGGGAAAGATTGCATCAATTATCCATCTTAGATGATATTCAGTGGGGGATTGAAATGAAATACACAAGACCAGCAATAGTGTCCATTATCGCGATCATTCCCTTGACGGTGTTGTTCAGTGTAACAAGTGCTGCAGGGTGGGTAGTCCTACTGTTTCCCGTTTCTGCTATTATTGGAACCCTAATTGGCTTCGCATTAGCCCCTCTCCTCCTGTGGGTCTACAAGAAGTATATGGGAAGAAATAACCTGTTTGCTATACAGGAACAGCATGCAATGGAGAGGTCGCATGGTATGCGTATGGGATTCTTCCCCGCATTGATGGCGACGAACTTCACTCTGACTCTGATATTCGATTCTACAATAATGGGCATCCCATTTTTCCAGGACTATTATCTACAATGGAACAGTATCATCTTCCTGTTCTTTGTCCTAGGTGCCTTATTGCAGGCTCCTGCGTTTGCTCTCTTTTCCGCCGCCTGGATAATCGATGAATCTGGAATTGTGCTAATGAGCAAATATGGTGCGGCAGAACTACAGGCAGTTGGCAAGTGGTATCTGGCACTTCTGAAAGGCTATGCAGGCATAGGCGTCGTCATTGCCTTGTACCAATTCACCTTCGACTTTCTGGGGACATATGGTAGCCAAGTGCATTGGTCCGCAGTTCTCTTCCTGTTCATCCTACCAATTATCGTGACGCTTTGGGTAATTCCTGCAATAATGCTTGTAGGTGCAACGGAAGGAAGGAGACGCAGCTACATTCTCGGATTTGCCAAAAGGCTTGGTATAAGGAATGAATTCGAGCTGACTGTTAGAAGACTTGATGATGGCTCAATGCATTATGAATAACAATGGAAACGAATCGAAACATGAGGAAAAGAGAGCTTCACTAGAAAAAGCGAAGACTTTTACTAGCTTTCTGCAATGGAGTTATCATTAGGTCATGCTGAGACAGAATCCCATGCACAGCTCTGCCCGAGACGAGTCGATAAATATGAGCACTACGTGGTTCATTGCAAAAGAGTATCTTAAGAGACTGGAGGTCAATTTCGAGGAACATGGAAGAAAGACTTTCAGTTTGTACCCATATGGACCGACTGAAACCAAGGAGATCGAAGTATTTCCGGGCAAGCATTGGATCACCCTAACAACAAGACTCATGGACTTAAGCTCCGTTTCAAAAAGGACCAAGCTGTATGAGGCTCTTCTGAAATCAAATGCAAGGCTAGCAGAGATGACCTTTGGCATAGACAAGAAGAACTATCTAATAATCAGAAATGCGATGCCAGTCACTGGTATCTCATATGATATCTTCAACACAACATACGAAGCACATCTTGCAGGAATCAGGTTCTTCCATAACAAGCTAAAGCCGACTCTCATTTCGTAGAACGGCAAATCTACTTCTGGAATTTGATATGAGAAAAAGAAAGGGTAGAGGGGGTTTCCCCCCTCCGTCTTACCATTCGTAAGATGTACGACCTCGGCGTCGCCTACGGACAAGACCGCCGATCATGGCAAGGACAAATCCTCCGCCTCCAAGAAGCATCAGCATGTCCATGTCAAGATCAAATCCTCCAGGATATGTTGTCTGTCTGCCACCGACAATGTAGCTACTGACCTGAGATTGATAGTCGCCACCCTGTGTGTGGACCATAACCATGTAGAAGACCTCTGTCTGGTCTTCGAAAGGTGGAATTATACCAACATAGGTGTATTCTCCTTCCTTCGACATCGGATCAGACCACCAATTCTCGCCGTCTGTGCCGTACATGAGGTCAACCCCATAGATTGGTTCAGTTTCAGAATAGACATCTACTCTCACTGTAACGGTGTCGGTCGCAGTAGGTGTGGCTATATCAAGGGTCAATGGACCGATGTACATGCCCTCAGGCAGGTCTGGTGCACCAGCCCTTGATACGTAGCTCACAAACACTGGGTCTTGGTAGACACTGTAGCCATCCCATTGCGGGAAGCCAATAGTCACGTAGAACATGTTAGAGCCAAATGACCAGGAAGTCGCCGACTTGCCGTTATCTGACTCGAACGCCGTTCGGAATGTACCAACAGGTGTGGTGTAGCTAACGACATCATAGGAGGCAGAAGTGTTCTTGCCCCAGTCGTAGGTGACACCGCCCATGATCATCTTCGCAAACTGTGCTGTTGCAGTCTCAAACTCGAAGACATCTGCGCTAACGGTCATCTCATTGTCCGCGACGGACCCTTCTGCCTTGAAGGCGAAGTCGTGCATATTCACGTCTGCGAAGTAATTGAGAGCCAGAGAGCGGTTCTTCAAGTTGTCGCGACCACCAATCATGTCGACATCCCAGTTGCCAACATAGTTGTCGACTTTGATGTCAGCGTAGTTGTTCAGTGACTCTGCGTCAATGTATCCCTGGAAGTGCACTAAGAACGAGATCTCATCGATAACCACCTCAGTGGGTCGCTGATCGAAGCCTCTAAGGTCAGAACCAGTCATGAAACCATCGTACCAACCCCAATAGCCATCCAGAGTGAATGGGAACGATGTCCCATTAATCTCATAGAAGTTCACGCCCCAAGTGACCTCATCCAAGAGGTCTAGATGCATGTAGCCCTGGGAGTCGGGATTGCCATAAGCCTGGCCTGGAGTGACAAATCCAACGCTGCCGACAGAATCAGGAATCAGATAATGACTGAGTTCACCACTGCCGGGGTCGAATAAGTCGACATCCATCTGACCGTTGTCGTTCAGGTCTTCCCAGATCATTAGACCGCTATACTCATAGTGCATTCCGATACGAGCCCAGTGCTCTGTACCGAAGTCATCGTAACTTGTGCCGTAATCTTGACCCACGCCGAAGCTCATCCAAGTCCAGGTCTGTTCATTCGATGTGATCCAGTCCCAACCGTTGGCCTCTGCTTCAGCCACCAGATCAGCCCATGTCACATTCTTAGCCATCCAAGATATGTCCCAGTATCCTGGGCGGGCATCGCCTTCAGCAGTCAACAGAGTGTCCTTGACGCTCTGCATTTGTAAAGCATCAAGTTGAACCATATCGGTCGTGTACCAATAGAAAGTCTGTGACCATTCATAGGTCCATGAGAAGATGTCTAAACCTAGCCAGGAATTGACATTCATCTCATCACCCCAGATCGTGCCGTTCGGATCCCAAGTTATGTGGACATCCATTCGGTCCCAAGTATGGGTCCAGCTATCAGTTGAAGTGTACTGCTCCTGTACGAAGTACTGATCATCCACTGTTTCAAGGTCTCCGTCAAGGTCAAGCGCGCCGTTATCAGGATTGATATCCCAGTTCTTCAAGCCCCACATGCCCCATTCGGGAACACCAATAATGAGGTCGTAGAAGTTCTTGTAGACATCACTCTGAATCGGAGATGGACCATATACTAGAGCATAGCCCCATCTCTGACGCATCCGTTCGATGCTCTCAAAGGCTGCAGTAGCAGTGACAGGAGTTCCAAGATAGTCAAACTGGAGGACATCATGGCCGCCCATCTGCATATTCAAGAATAGCGTTCCTGAATATGTGGCATTGTGGACTGTGTATCCCCAAACATTCATGCCCCAGTAATAGATGAGATAGGTTTCTGACATGAAGTCAAAGACGGTGCCATTCATTGGGCTTTCATAGGTATATACCAAATGTCTGCCAACTCGTGTGGCACTATCAAAGTCAGGAACCTCAAGATATGTGCCATTGATAAGACAGTACTCGTACCAGGACGAGTTGCCATCTTCGTAGTAGTATGGATAGTCCTGAGCAGAATAGAATGTCACTCCAGAGTAATCAAATTCATTCAGGAGCATCGCATAAGAGTAGTTGGCAATCCACTTCGTCCCATTGAAGAGGTCGATGACATAATAGCCATGCATTGAGTCCCAACGGGGCTGACCCATCATGTCAGGAGTGTAGTATTGGATCGTCTCAACTTCAGAGAAGAGCAGATCGTTATCGAAGTCACCAACGACACCCTCGACTCCTACTCTAAGTGGAGCCCAGATGTCTGTCCCATTAGCAACAGAGTGGGGAACATAGGTCATGTCCAGAGAGTATGTTGCACCTGCAATGTCTACAAAGTAGTCCATCGAGATGTTGTATACTGGATAGGCCCTGTCATTGTACAGCAGTGACTTGGTAGTTGGCACAAAGCCGCCCTCAGAGATTGTGTGACTCATCTCATAGTGCCAAGGAGCGTTCGCGCCAGGATATGGCATTTCATGTTTAACGCCTTCAGACTCGTGGAACCAGAACCGATGCTGGTCGTATGTAAACAGCATTGCTTCAGATCCCTCGAAATCAGCTATGTAGTACCGCTCGGGCCAGCTACAGAGTTGCCACTTGCCTTCAATGAAGATATGATAGTAGTAGTCTGTCTCGTTATAGACCATCTCGTAGAGATTGTGGTCAGTACCTTCAACAAAGTACATCCCATCTCTGCTGCTCCAGTACCAATTCGAAACGTTCAGCATCTTATCGGTACCGTATCTCATGAAATAGCCTATATTGTTGAAATCTACCTCGACCCTGTCATATAGCTCAATAACGCTATTACCCCAATAGTATTCCAAACCACCTTGGTGTATTCCACCATAGATATCGATCCAATAATTGTAGGAATTAGTGCCATCAAACCAACCCCAATCGTAACTCATTGCTGTGAGGAATGAGTCTCCGAAAAGAGATGTGACATTGAAGATGTAAACTACGTCTGTGTAGCTGACATAGATCTTTGTACCATTCATTAGCTCATAGAAGTAGACATCTTTGCCAGTTGCTGGGTCCATGTGACTATAGAAGAACATCTCAGTCCAAGTGGTCCCACAGCCGGGGTCGAAGTTCTCTCGAACCTTGACTGGTAGCTTCTCGTCGTTGATAACAATGTATGGGCTTTCCTTGCCAATCATGAAGTCTGAACTCAGAGTTCCATTGAAAAAGGCAAGCTGGTTCTCCGCTACAGGATCCATGTAAACCTTCTCACCGAGGTAGTCAAAGCTGTATATCCACTCACGGTCCCAGCTCAGGACTTCATGCTCACCATAATTGCTTGAGTAGTCCTCAAACCAAGTGTTGTTCATGAAGGCGAACTCCCACCAGTAGTTTGTGTCAGGTACGTGAGGAGCCATGACAACATCGAACTCCAAGAAGAAGTCGCCGCCCTCGGACCAGCTAGAGAATCCAGATGTTGTGCAGAAGTCTGCAACAACCTCGGTCTCTGCGCTCTGGTAAGGGATGTAATCGGTCTGCCATTTGCCAGTTAGCTGGTTAAAGTACCACCATTGCCAATGCCAACCTTCAACCTCGGTCCAAAGCCATTCTTGGTATTCACCATAGGTCCACTCCCAAGCATTGGTTTCCTCATTGTATGCGTCATGCCAACCAGTGACGTTAGAGTAGACATAGTCCATGTACATACCCCAAGTATAGTTGTGCTTCTCGGTGAAGTTGAACGCACGCAATCTGGGAGTTCCATCAACGCCCACCTCGATCTCATATGTCAGTTCTGACCAACCATATTCTTCCTCTGTCCAGTAGCCATCATAGGCCCTTAGCATAAGACTGGCTGCATCGATATCATCAGCGATGTCACTGCCGCCTTGAAGCCTTCCACGGACTTTGAAAGGCGCACCCTTGTCCGCCTGGAACATCCATCCAGATGGCTCAGAACCATCGGGCCTCAGAAGTCTAGCAATTGTCACAGGGGTCTCAATGGTGATTCGCCTAGCCATTTGATATTCGCTCTCTGTCTGGCGAGGTCTTTCTCCGCAAGTGGCTGGGCCATAGTACCAGTTGTCAGGACCAACTACTCTGTCAAAGAACTCGAAGTACATGCCTTCGCCTGTCTTTGGCATCTTGTCCGTGAAGTGACCAACAAAGTCTACTACCAGCTCGTTATTTTTCAGCTGAGCAGAGCTCCTTGTCGTGTTAAGCTCGAAGAATACTGGTAGATCTGCAGGGATTGGCTCTACAATCATGATCTCCTCGTTCCAGTCCCATTCATTGACTATGTAGTCGTGGGGATAGCCATAGTATGTGTATCCGTAGTAGCTTTCGAACGAAGAAGTTGTCTGATTATAGATGTAGAAGAATTGGCGCTCGACCCAATAGGTTTCATTTGCCAAATACTTGTCATAGGTCATTGTGACATTGTTCCAGTCTTCACGGATGACAGTCACATTGACTTCTTCAGAAATGCCAAGCGATGTATATTGACGTTGCTCATAAGGGCCAAAGACATGTTGCATGTAGGTCACCTGCTTGGAAGCATTCCAGATATATGTCTGCACAAAATCATCGTATTCCCAAGCACCTGTAGTTGTGACCATTTCATCATGCCATCCTGTAACATTGACAGTGACATACATGTCAGAAGGCATTCTAAAGCCAAGCATCGCATACTCAATATCGCCCGAGATGTTGAACCTCATCATGAAGTCTGTACCCCTTGCTACTGAGTAGAGTGCATCTCCGGACATGTCCAGCTTCTGTAGGGTGTAAGATCCACCATAGGATGTGGCCCAGGCCATGTCTGCATACATTCCTACTGCTATTCCTGTGAACTCCCAGCCTGAACCATAGTTGTAGGAACCAATCCAGTTCCATTGGTCATCCTCTACATTCATGTTCAGCTCATAGAGACCCAATGGAGCCTCTGCAATGAAGCTCACAGCAAAAGTCAGATAATATGCATCAGGATCACTTGTAATGGAACATTGACCCGGATAAATGTCAATGAAGCTCGGCATTGGTGGCGGTGGTTCGTAGGGATCAATTGGATTAATCGGATTAGGCTCCTCAGTGTAGTTCCACTGACTGCTATATGCCCACCAATGATTGTCGATATTCCAGCTGTCGTAGCTGAAATCGAAGTTTGCTGAGTAGTTGTAATCTTGAGTCATATACCATCCGTAGAACTGGACACGCCCAATGTCGGCATCTTGAGTAAAGACGCCTCTGGGCACAGTCACCACGAACCTCAGGATTTCGCCTATCTCAGCATAGCTGTCCTTGGTCAGAAGGCTTCCATTTGCATGGAATATCTCAAATGAAGGCCTTGGACCAAACAGCCAATTCCTGTTGTTCCACGTCCACTCGTCACTAGTGCTGTTACTGTCCTGATTCCACCAGACATAGGTGCCATTCTCAGGCTCCTGGCTGGTGATTGCGGATGGTGTATAATATAATGGTGAAATAGCCGCTGTCGTGGTGGCTGGAACAGCTGCAGTACTTCCCGCATATGTCATTGAAAGTAGAAATAGCATAACAGCAACTAGAGAAAACAGTGCACGTCTGGATTCTCGTCGTCGCAAATTCGTTAACTCCTTGCGCACCATGACTCAATAGGTGGCGAGACCACAGGCCACATGCATGATAGCCTTAATCTCAACGAAGAAGCGAGCTTGGCGCGCTATCAATATATAATCTATAGTATTATTGTTGAATATAAGATATTGTTGCATGGTTTTTATGGAGACAATGAATGAATTGTAAAGGTCTAGCCATGCATATTTACGTGGGAATCTCTCCTAGATGACTGGATGAAGAAAAAGAGAAGAGAACTCTGAGGGGTACACCCTCAGGTCTCTGTTTGAAATTACCTTCTTCGACGAACCACATTCACACCAATGAAGATGAATACAAGTCCAAACAATCCGCCCATGACCATCATGACCATGGTGTCATCCAATCCCGGAGGTGGCGGAGGTGGTGGGGGTTCAGTTGGAGTGGTAGGCTCTGTTGTTGGAGTAGTAGTGTCACTGGCAACAGTGTAGTTCCTCTCAACTGAGATGGCTTCGTTTCCGACAGTGTCGGTAGCGACAATCCTGTAAGTGACTAGGCTGCCTCCAGCCTGAGCAGGTATTACACCAGTGTAGGTATTTCCAATAGCGCTCATAGACACATTATTCCAAGTGCCATCGTCAATCTTGTATTGGAGAGTAACCGCATTGACACCTGAGGCATCCTGGACAGTTGCGGTAACTGTGACGGAATCCGAGGTTGTAGGAGACGACGGGGGTTCGCTGACCGAGGTTATTGATGGCCCAAGTGTGTCAGGACCACCACCAGTAGCGAACTGGAAATTGCCTGTAGAACTCAGAACCGAGTTCCCATCTCCGTCTTCAACTGTTACCCAGTAGTCCACAAAGGTACCTGGTGCATGGTTGGGTATAGTACCCTCGTACACCAAACCTGTATCGACCATCGCAACATCATAGTTGCCCGATGTGTTGGAGTAGGTCAGTGTCACAGACGCGATGTTTGACCCGCCAAGGTCAGAAACATCAGCTGATATAACCGCAATCTCAAGTCCAAACACATCAGTGGAATTGTCAGCATCCACACTATTGATGATAGGATCGATGTTGTCTCTGAACATATAGGTATCATCAATCGTGACTTGGTTGCCAGCACCATCCACCACCACAATTCGGTAATTGAAGTTGTATCTGCCATCTTGAGATCGTGGCACCTCAACTACATATGCTCCAGCAGGCTCCTCCCAAGTTGCTGTGTAGTTCACGACATTGTCAAGGTCCATGACAACAACCTTGGAAATTTCTGAACCGCCTTCGTCAGATGCCTGAATCTCCAATCGTAGATTCTCTGTCCCTAGCACATCAACCGACGCTTCATTCCAGTAATCAATCGAAGGAGACGTTGCATCATCTGCACCACGCGAAACATAGCTTACAAACACCGGGTCGACCTCAACTTGATAACCAGCCCAGTGCTTGAAACTGATCACAGTGTAGAACTGTGATGAGGTGACATCAAATGCCGTAGCAGACCCTCCAGCATCGGATACATACATTGTGCTGAATGTGGACAATGGCACTGTTTGCGCTGAAACGGTTGGAGCCATTGAAGCGTTTCGTGCCCAGCTATAGGTTGAACCGCCCATGTTCATCAAAGCCACTCTGGAAAGAGTAGTCCCCATTCCATAGCTGCTTGATGCGTTTGCCTGATTGTTGAAAAGCGGTTGTCCCAGGTCATTGGTATAGCAAGGCGGAATCTCAGTCCCTTCAGGAGTCACTATTGTCAAATCGCTATAGAAAGCAACTGCAAGACTGTACCCATCAAGGTTGCTTTCACGGCCTCCTGGTGAATCAAGATACCAGTCGCCAATTAGCATGTCAAATTTGACACTTGCATAATTGGGACCGCCTGTAGTATTCACGTTTCCAGTGAAATGTACATCAATGGAGAACTCGTCTACTTCAGCAAGAGATGGTCGTTCCTCAAATGAGGAAAAGTCCGAACCATAGTATTGACCATCGTACCAATCCCAGTAGGACCAATCACCAAATGGGAATACTTCTCCGCTGATATTGAAGAATGCGACTCCAAAATCGATTGTTTCATTGACTGGGCGATACTCAACGTCAGTGGAGTTGGTATTGCCCCAAGCTTCACCTGGTGTGGTGAAGGTCACAGAGTCTACACTTGCTGGCATCCAGTAGTGGGTCAGTTCTGCACTGCCCAGACTAGCCACATTGATATCCAGGAATGAATCATTGCTGGTATCATTCCAAGCCATCATTCCAGCATACTGGTATGCGAGACTGATATCCATTGGAACTATGTGAGTTCCATTGTTAACATCAGTAGTGTAGCCCTCTTGCAGTTCCCACCAAATCCATGACCATTCCTGAGAAGTGTCAAACCATTCCCACCCCTCAGCCTGGGCTTGTGCCTTCATCAATTCGGACGTGAAATTCTGCGCCATCCAGCTAATGCCCCAATATCCAGGGGCTGGGTGACCCATTGGATCGAGAAGTTGATTCTGAATCTCTGTCATCTCCACACTCGTCAATTGGTCGCCGGTATCAGCATGATACCAGTAGTAATTGTCTGCCCAGGTGTAGGACCAGTTCGTGGTGACCATTCCGGCGTACGAGTTCAAATAGAATTCATCTTGCCAAAGTGTTGAATTCGGCTCCCAAACTATGTTGACCCAAAGATACTCTTGAGTAACATTGTAGCTGTGTGAGGACTGATAGGAGCTCCCTACGTAGTACTGGTCGTTGGTCGTATCAAGGTTGCCGTCAAGATCGAGTGCCCCAGTCGTTTCATCAACTGTCCATGAATCTATATCCCACATTCCATAGCGTGGCGTTCCAATGACTATCGACCATTGTTCGCGCAATATGGTAACTGGAAGTGGCCTGTAATCCAGCTTCTGAGACCAACCATGAGTCCAAAATGCTTGGTATATCATATCGCGACTGCCTGTCACTTTATACCAAGTCACACCACTATCCAATGTGAAGTTGAATGATGGAATATTGAATCTGTGCTCCCAGTCATTCTGTAGGTCCACAACTTCCCACGAAGTGCCATTAGCTGCATCTAGAGTGAAGAATGGCTGCCACTCCACCCTGAAGATCTCGTACTGTTGTCCATCTACCCAATAGTACGTCGGGTTGTAAATATCATCAACAATGGTTGAGTTCTCCTGAGTGAAGTTGAATTCGGGTAAATCGTAGAGCCGAATTTCACTACCATTCAGATCCAGGAAATAGTAGTAATGAACTTCCCAAAACTGAGATGTTTCATTCCATGTTTCGTATACATTGAACCATGGATCAATGCTATGGAAGCTCGTCCCATTTTGAAGTGTAATGTTGAAGAAATATGCACGAGCATGTTGGGTGTAATTCATCATCTCATCATTCATGGTCACAACATAGGGATATCCAAGATCATCAAAGAAAATCCTATCTGGCCACATTGGATCTTGATAATTTCCAGACTTGAGTTCCAGCCACTGGTCAACAGTAAACCGTCTGGTGTCGGAATTCGTGTGTCCCAGCGCTACTGTCCAATCTTTGTGGAAGATTTCGGGAACACCAATTGAACCATTAGCGATTGCTGTGAACGGTCTGTCGAGTTCAGACATGGGCGTCCATGGAGTGAATGGATTCCAGCTGTACTCAGTGAGATTATACAGTACTCCCTCAACATCTGCCTGGTATTGGTTGTACCAATAGGACAGAACTGGATCATAGCCCTGCGGCAGGGGGTACGCCTCATAAGTACCGCCATTGATGTGTACGAAATGTTTCTTGGGGGTAATGTAGTTGAGATCAAAGATATCCCATACATCCATTCCGGGCATTGGCAGAGGATAGACATTGCCATGTAATTCTGTAAATGCTTTATACCTGATTCCATAACCCAGTTCATCTATTAGGAAATCCTCACCCATCCACTTGCCCTCAAACACCCGAGACCAGTGCATGCCATCGAAATAGTACTGGGTGAAATCTGTCGTATTCCAGTAGAAATAGCGGCCCATGAAGTCATCCCACCATACATCTAATCGCTCATGGGTTGAGTTCAGATATAGCACATAATGATCTACTTCCCAGAATGGCTCCACAGCCAAGTAAACTGGTTTCCTTCCGTTGGCATAGATCACATAGGTGTCATCAAACTTCACAGGAGTGGTACTCAATGGTGCAGGGGTGTAGAAGTATATCTGGCCTGTTTCATTCCTCACGACAATTTGAGTTCCATTTAGCATTATGAAGAACTCTTCATTGAGGAAAGGATTGTAACGTGGAAAGTCTTCTGGAGCCAAGAACCATCTTCCATCATCAAGGGTGATGTTGAAAATCATGGCACTCGTTCCGAGATGGATATCAATTTCGGTGCCGTTTGTTAACTGATACCAGTGTTTCCAATTGCCTGAGTAGGACTGAGTGTTTTCATCCCAACCCTCGTGGTCCCATCTCTCAAAGACGACTCGTTCTTCTAGGCCGCCGCCCGTGTCGACATAGTACTTTTCCACTTCATACTCAGTGCCATCAATGACGATGAAGGGGAAGCTCTCTTGGACGTAGAGTTCGTCTGTAACATTATTCCTGAAGACTACATCGTGATATGGAGTTGATAGATGGAGCGTGTCTGTTCCATTCTTGTATGAATAGACAGTATCCTCAATCCAACCTGTTACAAGATGGAAGTCTTCTCCTGATTCGTAGTCTGTAACCCAAGTCAGATTGCCATAGAAGAAGTCCCAATTCCATTCAAGGCCAGGTATCCCAGACCTAGGTGTGACATCGAAGACTATTCGCAGATCATTTCCGACTAGGCCATATGTCAGATTACCAACATCGAAATAGTCTACACTCATGATTGACCGACTATCATGGAATGGGAACCACTCGTTAGTCCAATCACCAAGCTTGTGATCCCAAATCAATTCCTGCCAATAATCACCTATAATCTCGACTTCTCGCCATTCCCAAACACCTGGAATCACCTCTACGTACATCCATTCATAATGTAGACCCGTACCCCAAGATGTCCTACGTGTGTAGTTGAAGACCTTCACATCAACAACGCCGGTGTCATCTATTCGGATTTGCACTTCAATCTCTGAATGCTGTTGCCAGTCCTCCCCCATGTCCCAGCCCCATTTCTCATCCCAAGCACGTAAGAACAATCCGACACCATCGATGTCTGCTGCAAGCTCCGCACCACCTTGAAGGAGGGACTGTACGGTGAAAGTTTCACCCACATCGCTCTGGAACATCCAGCTTGGATGATAGGGCTGTCCCTTCTGGACTAGACGCACAACTGCAGTAGGAGACTCAACACCAAGCTGGCGTAGCATCTCAGATGCCGCCTTCTCTTCCTCAGAAGATATTGGGAGATCTGCTGCTTGCGCAAGATCCCTGCCTTCGAAGTTGGTTACTCTATCCCTAATATGAAGAGGCCCCATGCCGAATTCTCCACCTGTAGGTAGTACATCTTCACTGATATGACCTCTAAAGTTGACAACATGCCTCTGGCCAGCCAAAGAGTGACCACTAGTGCTTGCATTCAAAATGTAGGTCAGAGGTACATCAGCGCCAGGCCATGGGAGGTACTGAGTCCTCCAAGTTTCATACCAATAGCCACCTTTCGGATCATCCATGTATTCGTAAGTACGGAAATCATAGGCCAGATTGACTGTAAAGGAGTCATTATGGAAATGGTATGTAACCGCTTGTCTGGGCCATGCCCAGTCATTATGGAACTGAAATCCGTCCCAAAATTGATACTCAATTGATAGGTCGATACCCGTATAGTAGGTTTCCGGATGAAGTCCATCAAAGTGCAGCGTTCGAGTAACTGGAACTGTGGCGTTCCATATGTAGGTCTCACTTATTGTATCGTACTCCCAACCTCCAGTCGATTGCTGAACTTCAGTATAAGGACCATAGACCCACTGTGTGGTTAGTACTTGACTAGGCACGTCAATATAGAATGTCACGTTGGCTAGCAGTGTACCATTCGTGATGGTTGCCGTCTGATTGAAGTCTTCTCCTCTTGTAGCAGATAGCAGTATATTACCATCGTCGCCCAATCTACTCCAAGAGTAATAGCCTCCTACAGCCTGATGGACCAGATCATCAAAGGTTGCACCAAAAATCCGTCCGCCAAATTCGTCCGTTATGCTTTGAGCAATCGGTTGAAGACTTGAATCCATAGCCATGGCCATAATATGATAGAATCCTGTCTGAGCAGATTGATTGAACCTAAATTTGAAAGTCGCCCAGTAATAATCGACTCCAGCCGCTGCTGAGCAGCCAGCTACATCGAGCTCCATGAATGGATCTATTGGCGGCCCAAAAACGTCTTCTATCGTTGTTCCTGCAGGTAGGTCAGATGGAGGCTCTTCTGGAAAAGTCATATTCATTGAAGAATAGAAATCCCATCTAGACTCATTCACGAAATACATGCCCATAGCGGTGATAGGAGTAGAACCTGCTTCAGTCATTCTTCCCTCAGGGCCAAGCTCTGACATATTGTAGTATGATGCCTGGAAGAGCACTGCAAAAGGAATCTCATAGGAAAGGGCCGTCTTCGGGACTTTCATAATAAGATTGACCCAACCATCCAGGTCAATTGTTTCGTTCCATCTGATAAGAGCGCTATTCGTGGCATTTCGAGTTTGATATGTGACCGTTGGACCAAACTGATAATGACTTTGGTTCCATGAATCAACCCACTGTTCATTCCATGTACCCTGATCCCATTCCACTCGAGTATAGTTGTCGGGGTAATCAGAAAGGACTCCAGACCTCAAAGGAGTCTGCGTATTGACTACCCAATTCTCTGGTGCCGAAGAGGGTGGCACTGATGCTGGGGCTGTCATAAGAGATAATGTGAAAAGGGCAAGGGCGAACAGTGTTATCATCTTACTGCTCGGTTTAATCATGATTTCATCACAGCTGTGCGTTTATTGCACCAAGAAATCCAGGGCATGCAGATATGTCTGAATTCTCTGCTCAATGTCGGCTCAGACGCTCCGCAACGTCTGACGTCAAAGGATGAGGCTCTCCAGAGCAGCGGCGCATATGAAGTTCAAGCAGAATCCAAGAAATATAAGACTACGTTGGGTGAACTTTTGGTTAGGAACGAATAGAAGATTCCAAAAATCGAAAAAAGTGGAGAGAGCCTGCCAGAGGCAGGCCATCAAGCTAAATGTCACTAGGCCATGACGAAAGTTAGGACCCATTCCACAATTAGTGGAGTGACAAACGCCTCAATGAGCGCAGAAACCAAAAGGAAGAATACGATTAGCAGGTATATCCTCCAAGTCCTCTCGTCAGTCAATAGCGCCCTGGTCTTGGTGGGAAGCTCTTCCCAGTTCTCTTGTTCCACGCTGGGAGAGAGGTTCTTTGCTATCCTGAGCGAAATTGCCGCGGCAATCAGAAATGTAGGTATCTCGATCACGGCGTGTGGTATTATACTAGAGAGGAATGGCAGCGCAGATCCTGTGAAGGTCATATCGATAATGCTAATGCCTCCAATAATTAGAGCTGTAGACAAGACCTCTGCAATGGCGATTGACATGAAGCTGAACTTGATATAGGTCAGCAGTATATCTTCACGCCGAACTTCTTCACGACCCATATATGCTCCCTTATACAGAATCGCCAGAAACATCGGTATTACTATTACAGCAATTAGGGTGAATTGGTCATCATATATGAAGTACTCCAATGCGAAGATGGACAGGAACAGAGGGAACCACCATGCACCAGCACCTTTGCCGCCACTTACTCGAGCTCCAATGATAATTGCGTAGACCAGAGCTAGAGCTCCAAAAACGAGAATGGCACGGAGACCCATCTGAGCGGCTAGGCTCCATGGATCCTGAATATGTAGAGGAATCATCCAATTCAATGTAGGTGCTGGCGTGAATACACCTCTCGTCATATCGAAGTAGGTCCATAGGAATGTCGCAACGACACCCACTACAGTCACCGCAAGCCCAATCCTTGCTACGCTCGATTCCTCTGCTGTCTTCTTGACACCAACCAACCACAGTACTGCTGCCCAGAACATGGGCCCAAATACAAGCATAATCAGAGTACGAATTATGTTGTGCTCAGCGATAATAATGAACGGAGTGTGATAGTCCACTTCAGCAATCCATGCCAATACTCCTTCGAGTCCATTTGGATCACCTATTTCTGAAAAGAGGCCTACTAATGTATTGGTGAGCAGACCAGGGTCAATCATCATTGCTAGCGCAAATACGGCGACTATTGCTATGACTAGTCCCGCAACAAACATGCCAATAGATTGATAGACATCTCGAGATTCCAGATTCAGTATTGATTTTGATTCTTCTCCAGTCTGTTCACGCCATTTCTCACGATACTCCATGTAGTACATGATGAATAGAGCAGTGAAGACATAGGTTGGTAGATTGACAATATACTGCAGAGCCAGTCTGAATAGCAGATTTCCAGTTGTTGGACCAATGATTGGTCTAAGTCTATAGAATAGCTCTCCATCAATCACTGCAGGTGTGGGAAGAACATTGAGCAGATAGTCCATATTGGGAAGCAGGAAATATGTTGCGACTGAAACAAGGACTCCAGCAACAAATGCATAGAGCTCTGTGCTGCCAATAGCTCTTGATCGAACTATATGTCCTAGAATACCAAGCAACAGCATGGCAGCAAAAGGTATAGCTAGCATTAGTAGAGTCCATGATACCGGGAGAATGAGCTGGTCATTCGTAAATGGAGCGATGAGTAGGGTTTCGACAAAGGTATCGACTTGACCTGGTATGAATCTAAATTGACCAGGATTCAAGGGATTATTGAATGAGAAATGCAGTGTGGCGCCCATTACTCCTCCCAAGAAGGCGCCGGTTACTAGCGTACCTATGCCAATTCCGCTTCCTATGCTGGATGCTCTGCTCTTTGGAGTGTCATCAACCGCATCTGCCTTTTTCCTAGCGAGCTTTTCGAATGCCTTCTTGTACAACACCACGGCAAAGTCTTCCACGAGTGGAAGAATGATGATAGCTATCAGAATAGGAGGCAATGCATAGATCAATCCATCTCGGAAGTATCGGATGACTGAATCAGTTATGACGGCCTGACTCAGATTGAGCTGCCCAGGTCCACTTCCAATTAGTAACGGGGCATTGAACGCGTTGAAGACGCTAGTTGCTATGAGGAATATGGAAAGTAGAATGTTCAGTCTGAAGAACCATCCCAGAACACCTCGCATCATCTCTTGTCCAAGGTCCCTCTCGCCTAGATACATACCTGCTCCCTTTGCAATCCTGTTTGACGCGGGGTATCCAAATCTGTAGATCCAAGTTAGGAAGATGAATACACCTGTAATGTAGGGATTGATGAGATACGCAGGGTTGCCAGTGTTGATGAATGCCGTATATGACACAACATCTCCTACATAAGCTCCGATGGAGGGTAGGAGTGTAGCAAGTCCAATGATGAGATAGTCTTTCCAAGCTTCACGCCATGCTCTTCCTAAAACTTCAGGATCAAGGGGCTGAGGCTCGACGCCTTCGAATGTGATATGGTTTAATCGGTCTCTAAGACCTGTGTATCCGTCGGTCTCAGGCTCACTGCCAACTATTCTTCGAATGAGGTTGCTGAATCTCATTTTCAATGGATCCTGCAATGTCAGTTTCAGAGCAAGAACTACCATCCCGAAAAGCACAGCAAAGAAAGCAACCATTACCCAGATCAGATATTGCTGCAGAGTGTACACGAACTGGAATACTAGGTCAAGAAAGAATGCCCACATCAGACCAGTTCCGCCAATCTCAGTAAATGTTGGAGGATTCGTTGCTGGAATGAACCAGATGTAGAAGATATTGAATGTAATAGTCAGGGCGTACATGAGCCCGATGAACGCTTCGATAAACTTGCTCCGCCTCTTATTGAAGAGAATCAAATAGACAACAGTCACAACAAGAGGAGACATAAACTCGAAAACTAAAGTCAGTAGCGTTAGGTCGGCCATATCATAGCACCTAGTCTAGCTATAGAACTCAAACAAATCGGAGCCAACTCAAAAAGCTTCGTTGGACAGACTCAGCCCATTTCTCCTTATGATGAGACTTATATACTATAGTTAATTAAGATGGCTTGAATCAACAAGTGTGTTGAGGAATGTACAGTGGAAATCAGTACGGAACTAGAAGAGATGATGAATGACCAGCTCAACTTTGAGCTGTATAGCGCCTACATCTATTTGGGAATGGCCGCGTATTTTGAAGATATCAACCTCAGCGGAATGGCACATTGGATGGAGATGCAATTCTTTGAAGAATACAATCATGCAATGCGGTTCTATCGCCATATCTTTGAACGCGGTGGCAGAGTCGATTTGAGGGAGATTCAGAAGCCCCAAAAGGACTATGCGTCCGTCCTCGAGGCTTGGGAGACCGCCTACGAGCATGAAAAACTTGTCACCTCACGAATCTACAAGATAGGTGAATTGGCTGAGAAGGAAGGCGATCGTGCAGCACTGACTATGCTTCATTGGTTCTATACAGAACAGGTCGAGGAAGAAGAGAAGACCATGACAATTCGTGACAAACTGAAGTTCATTGGAGACAACATCCCAGGTCTTTACCACCTTGACCAAGAGCTTGGCGCCAGGCCGCCCGTCGCGGCTCCACCAGTCGAGTCATTTGCTCCCTAAATCATCAAGTCGAGATATTGCCCGGTTCACCACTTATGCAGTGAACCGGCGTTACTCCTTCTTTTTCTTCAGTAGGATACTACTTATGTCACCTTTCCTTCGCATATTCTGGTGAAACCGCCATATGCTACCAGAAGAGATGGTCGAGGCTGTCAACAGGATGGTCTCTGGGATTCGAGCAAAGGACTATGTGGCATCAATTTCGAGGTTCCATAGGATCCAGGCTAGCCCTGGGATCCTCGAAGCCATCAATTATCTAAAAGGCGAGATAGGCAAGGTCTCTGACGCGAAAGTTGAGATCTATGAATATCCAGCGGATGGCAAACGACAGATAGAAACTTTCGTCGCGCCATTTGGTTGGTTCCCATCTTCTGGAACTCTAGAACTCCTGGAACCGGAGCGGAAGCTGTTGGCGGATTTCAAAGCGGAGCCAATCTCACTCATTGCTCATTCAGTCAGCGCCGAGATTGAATCTGAAGTTGTCTACATTGGAAAAGCATTGTCACCTGAAGACCTGAAAGAGAAAGACATCAAAGGCAAGATAGTGCTGACAGAGAATCTAGCGCGTATAGCATTCAAACCTCTGTGTGTCATGGGCGGAGCTGCCGGTCTACTAACCTATGTTCCACCTTCAGGTCAAGACGAAATTGCTAGCCTTCGAAGATATGACGCATTTTGGCCAGAAGCAGAGGAAGGGAAGACTGGTGCTTTTGGATTCTCGCTACGACAAAGGGATGGACTGGAGCTGAAGGGCTTTCTCGAGAATGGAAGGACCGTCAAGGTACGGGCGAAAGTTGACGCCGCCCTTAAGACAGGGAAGACTTCGGTCCTTTCAGCACTAATAGAAGGGAAAGATGCAAGCAAAGAATTCTGGCTGATCGCGCATGTTTGCCATCCTCATGAAGGAGCTAATGACAATGCATCAGGTAGTGGTGCACTCATGGAAACGCTGAGAGTGATTTCAGACATGATTCGTGAGGGAATCATCCCAAAGCCCGAATGCTCGCTCCGATTCCTATGGGTTCCTGAGTGGTCGGGAACCATTGAGTTCATCCAGAACGAGAAATCCATCCTAGGCAAATGTCTCGCAGTTCTCAATTTAGACATGGTTGGCGCAGATCCCGCAAAGTCAGGCTCAGTGCTTCATTTGTTCAGAACTCCTTTCTCGTTGCCTACAACCTTCAATAATGTTGTCAGATACTGGCTTGAGAAAGAAGGGAAGCGAAAGATTGACAGATCGCTAGGAGGAACCATGACACCACTTCCATTTGATTATTCCATCTACTCTGCAGGAAGTGATCATTTCATGTTTACCGACAAGACTGTTGGAATTCCAGCGGTCATGTTGAACCAGAGCCCGGACAGATTCTATCATACATCAACAGATACCATAGAGAAAATCGACCCAAACCAGATGGCGTATGTTTCGAGAATTGCAGTATTATCGTCTCTCACCTACATGCTCCCGAAACATGTTTGCAGAGAGATCCTGCTTACTTGGGCAAGAGATGAGGCTGTAGAGCTTATGCGAAAGGTTTCTCATGAGAGTGTCTGGAAGCTGTCTCAATGCCTAGGAGACCCCGAGGAGATCTACCCCAAAGCCTTGAGATGGCTAGGTCGCGCACACGACCTGGGCCAAGCTACACTAGATGTTGCAGCTGAGGAGTGGAATCTGATTTCAGAACAGAAATCGTTCTTGGAAGCGCTCAAAACAAGTCTCAAAATGGTCTATACAACGGAGATGGTTGTAGCGAGAAAGGCCTATGAGGGCGCTTGTGTTGAGGTGGGTCTGGAAGCTCAAAAGGATGACCAACTGATTGTGGACACAGTTTCGCTAGGCTTTGCAGTTCGCCGCAAGGTCAAGTATCCAATCAATATTAGTTACTTGGCCAACAAGATGGTGCACAAGACACCTAGATACCTGGAGCTTCAAAAATCATTGGACCGCTTGTACGAACGAATCGATGAGATAGTAAACCTATCTGAAGAATGGACTACTTTGGATGAGATATGGGACTCGCTTTGCTTCCAATTCGGAGACTTCGAAATCAAAATTTTGGTGGAGATTGTGGAAGACCTGACTGAAGCGGGCCTCGTGGAATCAAAGGAGACTGAGTCAGCATAACGGCTCAGACATAATCCACAACAGAGAAGTACTGTTCTTGTAAGGGTCAGAACCAGCCATACTCAGGGGTGTGTTGAAACTGCAGGACAACGCAGGGCCATATGGAAAAGTAGTATTTGCCGGTACATTTGACCATTTGCATGAAGGACACAAGCATTTGCTTCGTACGGCAAGTAAACTAGGAAAAAGGTTAGCTATTGGATTGACCTCTGACAGAATGCTTGATTCAAAATCCAAGAGGCACCTAGTCCAGAGCTATTCACAGAGACATGGTGTTCTGGAGGCATTCCTGAGAGAGGAGCAGATCATAGATAAATGCTCCATCTTTCCAATAGAAACCATGGAGGGCGGAGCAGACGAAATGGAGGATCTCGAAGCCCTTATTGTGTCTGACGAAATCAAAGTCGTTGAGAATGCTTTTGTGATTAACGACAAGCGAATCAAAAAGGGACTCAAACGATTTCACGTAATTGTCATTCCAAGAGTCAGGACTCCCGATGGGAAACCACTATCCTCCTCGCGTATTAGAGATGGAGAGGAATTTGACTCAGACGATTTAGTCTATTAATCAGAGATAGGTATGAAATGTTGGGATTTTAGGTAGTACTCCTGAAACTCAGGATTATCCGTCAACTCGATGTAGCTAATTCTCTCAGGTGCTGCTTCAATCTTGGAGCGGAGTCTGGAATCTTTTAAAATCATGTCTGCACCCGCTATAGCTCCTCCCTCAAATTGCTGGAAATGAGCATTCTCAAAACGGGGAAACAGGCCAATTTGGAAGGCATCTTCCAGATTCAGCGCAGTACCAAATGCACCTGTTAGGAAGAATTGGCTGACCTCAGACGCCGAACACTTGGCCTTTCGCAACAAGAGTCGCATAGCGCCAGCAATGGCAGCTTTTGACTGTTGGAGCATTCTAACATCTGATTGTGATAAGAAAATAGGCTTCTTGGTTTCAGACCTAAACGCATTGGCCAATAGTAGCTGTGGTCCGCCTGGTACTATTTTCAGCCATTCAAACGAAACATCCCGACGAATAGATCCTTTCGCGTTCATCAAGTCTGTATTACGAAGACTGGCCAGAGCTGATATAGCACCAGATCCACAGATCCCCTTAGGATTGCCGCCTCCTATTACAGCAATCCTTGGTTCGTGAGTCTCCCCCAATTCAACGCCAGCAATTGCACCGTTTTCTCCGGGAACTCCGCAAGTGAGCGACATGCCTTCAAATGCTGGGCCTGATGCAGCCGACGCCATCCAAAGACCTCTTGGACTACGGACTGCAATCTCAGTATTAGTTCCGACATCAATCGCAACGAGATTCTGTTCGGAATCCAAGGCACCAGATACGATAAGCAGCATCAAGGCATCAGGACCAATAAAGGACTCAACAATTGGTGGGGAATAGCATAGGGCACCCTCACCCAGTTGAAGCCCAACTTCCAGAGCGGGAACGGATATGGCATCCTTACCCGTAGCACGAAATGGAGGAGCTAGAAGCGATTTGGTAGAGAGTCCATAGAACAAATGATGCATCACTGTGTTGCCCACAAGGACTACAAGTCTTACCGAGTTGGGATCTACATTAGTTTGTGATATCATCTCGAGTATTCCAGTAGAAACAGCAGTTCTCGCAACATCTGTGACCAGTTGGGCGTTCGTCTCACTTTTCCGACGGAAGCCAATTCTTGAAATCACATCCAAACCAAATTCAATCTGCGGATTAGGAACTAATTTGGAATCGGCAATCAACCCAGCATTCAAGTCAACAAGGTGCATAGTGATTTGAGACGTGCCGAGGTCAACCGAAACACCGTATCTGGGACTCTTCACCACTAGGAACGCCCACCAAGCGCAGCGTGTTGACGGACTATCTAACAATCATCACCGGACAAGGCGCATGATTGACGACTTTGTCGCTTATCGAGCCCACAAACAATCGTTTGATGCCACTAACTCCTCTGGAGCCCATGATGATCAGTTCCACCTCACGCTCACAAGCGATATCGACGATTTTGTTCGCAGGATCACCATGAGATATGAGTTCGGTGACCTCGCATCCCAAACCGACTGCGATTTTCTTGGCCTTCGCGAGGATGTCCTCTCCTACCTTTTGGAGAGCAAGGAATGGCTGATCCGACACAGTATCATGGTATGGGGTAGCAGAAACCAGCATCGGCACAACATGAAGAAGGACTACCTCTGCTCCCAGCTTTGGTCCGATAGCACATGCATATCGAACAGCCTTATCCGAGTAGTCAGAGCCATCCACTGCGACGAGAACGGTCTTGATTTGAACTGGTTCAGTAGTCTCGCTCATTGACACCCTCTCTTTGCTCTATGATGCTTGGGGACCTTATCTCTCTTTCCCCAGAAAGTAGAAGTCCCGCTTACTTCAGAGAGGCAAATTGATGTTCTCCCTTTACGAGTTGTTTCAGAACCCCAATAAGGTCACTGGTTCTCACTCGAACCTGTTCCATGCTATCCCGGTCTCGCACAGTAACAGTCTGGTCCTCCAATGACTGATAGTCTACGGTAACACAGTAAGGAGTGCCAACTTCATCCTGTCGTCTGTAGCGTCTTCCGATGGAGCCACTATGGTCAAAGTATGTGATTAGACCGCTATCCATTATCTCATCATATATCTCTCTAGCTGGTCCAAGTAGCTCGTCCTTGCCCATGAGTGGGAACACTGCAACCTGAATTGGTGCAATCTCTGGAGGGAATCTGAGCCAAGTCCGCTCTTTGTCTTCAACATAGGAATTGTCTATTATGCTGAATAATGGTCGCTCAACACCAAAGGCAATCTCCAAGACTTCAGGAACGACTGGCTGCTTGTCAATTTTGATGCTCAACTTCTCCTTGGAGTATTCCTGATGTCGACTCAAGTCATAATTGCCCCTGTCATGAACTCCACAGCACTCTACCCATCCATAGCTCTGTGTGTCGATCTCGACATCCCATGCATCAGCTGCATAATGAGCTCTCTCCGTGGGAAGGTGCTGTCGAAGGCGAATGTTCTCATCGCGGAAGCCCATGCCCTTGAAGATTTGATATGCAAGATAAACACACCATGCATAGGCAGGCTTTTGGAAATAGCCCTTTTTCAGAGCTGCTGACATCTTAGTCTTTGACACCTTCTCGCTGTCATTCTCCTGAGTCTGATAGGGGAGAAGAGGGAGCTTGAAGTCTTTGACCTCCTCATAAGGTGGCCATTCCATCTCATCTTTCTCGAGCAGAAAAATCTGACCCTCAACCTGTGTGAACTCCCGGAGCCTTAGCATACCCTGTCTTGGCGAGATTTCATTCCTGTATGCCTTCCCAATCTGAAAGACTGATGCCGGAAGCTTGTCGCGAAAGAATGTGAGGAATCGCTTGAATAGCAGGTAAGTTGAAGTTGCGGTTTCCGGCCTCATGTAGGCTTCAGTATCAATTCCAAGGCGAGTCTTGAGCATGAGGTTGTACTGTGTCACATCGCCGACTTCTCCTTTGCAGGATGGACACCTGATACCGTGTTTCTTGATTGATTCTGTCAGCTCCTCAGGCGTCTGACCCTTGATGTTCGCGTCTGGCGCTTGCTCCTCAATGAGTGTGTCAGCTCGAAATACTTCCTGACACTTTGTACACTGAACGACGGGATCGATAAAACCTTCTAGATGACCCGAGGCCCTCCAGACAATGGCAGGTGATACTGTTGGGCACTCCACCTCCCAGAAGTCAGCTCTCACAAATGAGGATCTAATTCTGTCTTCGAGTCTATTCTTCAGTAGCTTGCCCAGAGGTCCAAGATCGTAGAGTCCAGAACTGCCTCCATATATCTCGGGCGAAGGGCCCCAGAAGAAGCCCCTCTTCTTGCAGAGTCCAGTCACAATCTCGCCAAAGTCTCTCTCGGAACTCATAGATACAACCAATTCGCATGCTTGAGTGCACCCGACTTAAACGTATGGTCCCAGATACAGGAACGATATTCTTCTCTAGATTGCAAACTTGGCCATCAAGAGACGCTCCTTCAAGTCATCAATATCATGACTCGAGAAGCTCTTCCATAGCTTCTCGAGAGTTGGGCAGGTGTAATCCTCACAGTTGGAGCAGAGATGAAATCCTTGATTAAGAGCGCATTTCCGAACATCGCAGGTTACACAGGAACCATTGATACGAGGTCCAAAGCAGCCATCACAGAGCATGTCCTTTGGTTCATACGCTGTGTCTTCGTCTTCAGACCAAGACTCTGCAATCCGTGCAAGTTCTTCCCAGTCGTCAGCTTTTGTTGCTTTGTAAGCCTCACACTCAACACAGTCGATTCCACATGGAGCAATGATTTGCGTCATGAGAGTTTGGTGGAATTGGCTTGGCTTAAGATTTCTACCGACATTGGTCGGTAGTTGCTCAGCGAAGAGGGGGATCCGTCTCAAGCTCATCTGACGCCTCTCTTCTTGAGTATAGCCGCCACAAATGCGGCTAATCCGATCGTAACTGCACCTATTCCAAGCAGAACCATACTATCGACTCCTCCACCTGTACGAGAGGCTCTGAAGGTCAGATAATCGCCGTTTTGTAAGAGGCAGTTCATCTCAAAGAGGTTGAGTGCACCATCCGCCTTGGAATACTTCACAGTTTCATTTTGAATGTGAATACCTAAGCTATTGAGTTCCACAGAGGTGATTAATCCCCATTCAGTTTCTGTGTCAATTATCTCGATATCTACTGGGAAACTAATGGTAGTATTCATTTCTGCAAGAAGTGAAGATCTATCAAACCTGTACGTCCTATCAATCGTGCATTCTTCGACCAAGCTCCAATTTCCAACAGGATATGCAGACCAACGCAAATTTCCATGCCAAAAAATAATGTCGCCTGTAATCTCAGTACCGTTCATGAAATAGAATGAAAAGTAGATGTTCACCACATGGGCGACTGTAGCAGATATTTTCGGAATCTCTGTGACATTTACAGGAATACTAGGGAGACTGTCAACAACAACATAGTAGTCTAGGCTGTGATCTAGGTATCTAGTTCCATCAGCACTCCATCCCAGTTCCGTATAGTTGTAGTCGAACCTATCATCAACTTCAATTCCCCAATATAATCCATGATTGATAGTTGCTTCAGCCATCCAAATAGGAACAAGAACTAGAATTGCCATAAGAATTCCTGACCATGTTCCCCTATGATTCAAACCACCAACTCAGCATTTAGAGGTCTATTAAAGTAATTAATCCATCGAACAGGATACACTAGTTTGACCAAGAATATGGTCAGGATAACATCTGCTGCATTATCTATGCTGTTGAGCATCCTTTTTATGGCCATGGCACTGTGTCCGGGAGAGGGAGATACCTTGGTAGAGGACTCACGAATCCCAGGTTTCTATAAGCTAACGCGAGAAGAGAGAGCAAGGAAAATCCAAGAGATTACTGGAATCCCAGAAGATGAACTCAAGCCTCTCTTTGATCCTGGCACAGTTGACATGGAAGTTCTTGACCATATGATTGAGAATGTCATTGGGTCTATGACTATGCCACTTGGAATCGCGACAAACTTCAGGATAAATGAAAAGGACTACTTGATTCCAATGGCCTTGGAAGAGCCGTCAGTGGTCGCGGCCGCAAGTAATGCAGCGCGGATGACAAGACCACACGGCGGGTTCTCCGCAGAAGATACAGGTCCCGTCATGATCGGTCAGATACAGGCGGTTGAAGTTCCAAAGCCATTTGCGGCGAAAGACAAGATCCTTGAGGCAAAGGATGACCTCATAGCCCTCGCAAATGAACAGGATCCTATCCTGGTTAGGTTCGGGGGAGGTGCAAGAGACCTCAGAGTAAAGGTCATAGATACTAAGGTTGGGCCTATGGTTATCACAGAACTCATCGTTGATACGAGAGATGCCATGGGAGCGAACGCAGTTAATACGATGGCGGAGGCCCTTGCTCCGCGCATTGAAACGATAAGTGGTGGGAAAGTCCTTCTCCGAATTCTCTCTAACCTCGCGGACCTGAGAGTAGTTAGGTCTTCTGCTATATTTGATAGGGAGCTACTTGGCGGAGAAGAGGTGGTTGACGGGATAATTGCAGCTTGGGCTTTTGCAGAAGCAGATCCCTATCGGTGTTCAACCCATAACAAAGGGATAATGAACGGCATTGATGCGGTAGTAATTGCAACAGGTAATGACTTCAGGGCGATTGAAGCTGGAGCACACAGCTATGCCGCAGTAGATGGATACAGCTCTTTGACAGAATACGAAAAGTCGAAGGATGGCCATCTTGTTGGAAGTATTAAGATTCCCATGGCCGTGGGACTTGTTGGAGGAGCCACAAAAGTCCATCCGGTTGCAAGGGCATGTGTAAAGATTCTTGGAGTTGAAACAGCAACAGAACTTGGCAGAGTCATCGCCAGCGTTGGACTGGCTCAGAACCTCGCTGCATTAAGGGCTCTGGCATCTGAGGGCATACAGAAAGGCCACATGTCGCTTCATGCAAGAAACGTTGCTGCCACTGCTGGCGCAAGAGGCGATTTGGTTGACAAGATTGCTGAGCAACTCATCAAGGAGAAGATGGTCAAAGTCGAACGTGCCAAGGAGATTCTGAAAGAACTTCAATCATCTTAGCTGCAGTTCAAAGGTGTAAAAAAGAAGAGGAAGCCCTCATGACGAGGGCTTTTATAGAATTCATTTCTTCTTCTTGGCAGGCTTCTTCTTGGGCTGCTTCTTGGGAGTAGAGCCACCAGAACGGCGGCGTGATACAAGAACAAGAATCAGGATGAGAGCAAGAACAGCTCCACCAATGATAAGAAGCGTCGTCAAATCAAGATCAAAGGGCAGTCCGCCTCCGGGAGTTGTCATGAACACTATCTCGTTCTGCCAGAGCTCAACGGAGTCTCGATATGTCGAATCATCCTCATCACCTGTGCATGTATCAATAAGATAGCCGTTATAGAGAGTCTGTTTGTCATTGCTCACAATGATGAGCGCATTGCCATCTTGCACATCTGTTGTGCTCCCTGCCAGTGCTGTGTACCCTGACAAGACTGTCAGTGTATCGCCATCATCTGAAAAGAACACATTGGATGTAAAGTTAGCCGCATTGCGGTCATTAGGTTCGGTAAATATGTCATGAGATACATCCCATATGTACATGGAAGGTTCCCCAGATAGTGTCGAAGAGAACTCCACACCCAATTTGGACCAAAGCGGGTGCGTTGAGTCATCATCAATGTCAAAATATGACATTAGCAGTTTCCCTCCACCATCGACATACGCATATAGCGCATCGAGATGAGGTGTGTCAAAGAAGTAGTTGGACTGATCCACAATGACGAGATCCCAAGTCTTGGAATCTAGGAAGTCATCAAGATAATCATTTGCTGTAGCGAGCTGGAACGGACGACCAAGATCCCTCATCGCTGTTGCAACGTCTGCATGATAACCTCCGTAAGTGGTGAAGACAAGTGTTGTGGCATCGTTGGCGGTTAGCCAATTCAAAACGTTCAACGCAAATACGTCATTCGACTCTTGAGGCAGCAGTGAATTGTCAAAGATATTCATATCTGAAGCAAGGACAGCTCTTCCTTCTCCGAATTCTTGTGCTGCCACAACAGCATTTCCAGAGTCAGTCCAAATCTCAACAGCAGCACCTATGACGTTCAGATAATTGCGGTTGCCTAGGATAATCTCAACGCAATTCTCCAATGTTACGTGAGTTTCAGCCGTCATCGCCAGATTTCCTAGAATATCCGACGTGCCAAGATTCATGTCGAAATTCTGAAGCATCGAGTTGATGTAGTCATTTCCATCTCCACCTAGACCCGTTCTATCCCCGAGCATCAATAGGCTACCTCCTTCACTCACCCATTGCTCAACAGCCAGTATTTCAGCAGTTGTGAAGTTCAGGTCAGGCCAGTCAATGACTAGAACGTCATAGTCTGATAGTCGCTCAGCTGTAAAGTTTCCTGAAGCTGAAGGATAGAATTTGTCAAAGGTGAATGTGTGATTCACTGCAAGAGATCTGAATTGAGTGAAGCTGTTAAGAGGATTGTAGACAGTGGCAAAATCAACATCCCATGGATCCACACACAAGCGTGGTTGGTGAGAGAGGTCGTATGCAATGCACCCCTTTGGTTTTGGCACCAGCCATTCTACGGAGTCCTTTATGATGCTTTCAAAATCAGCTGCTATAGATTGTCCATCACCTGGAAGATGAACAAGTCGGCCGCCTTCATATCTACTGTCCATTGCAAGTCCGTAGATCAAGTTGATGTTTGTTAGATTCTTTAGGAGTGGGGTCATATATGACCACACATCCGATCCATCTAGCACAGACTCCGCAATAACTGTCCAGTCATATGGCCTCTCGGAAACTGTGTCATTTATGTGATAATCCTTCATGGTTGGATGCCGAGCAACAACATTCAGGATATCACAGCTCTGATTGCCCCAGAGAAGTCCATAACCATCTGCAGCTAGTCCAGGCAAAATAATTGATTCATAGTTCAAGTAACTGAAAGCCTTGTGGAAAGTTAGAAGACCTCCACCTCCAAGCCAGAACTCTTTGACAAGCTTCGTGATGCCTAGTCTTGGAAGATTGTTGACCAAGACAAATACGTCAAAGTTTGCAGTGATTAATTCATGGTCGAGAATATCTTGAGTTGTAACCAATGTTACATCATGGCCCGCTCCCTCGAGTAGAGTCTTCAATTCGTCAACATTGTTTGTTAGACCAGACAGTGCGGGCGATGCACCTGCCTCGACGGGAGCTGTTGTGTTATCCTCATCATAGATCGCCACCCTAGCGGTATGCTCTCCAACCTGTGAGGGAATTGCGAAGTCCATTGGTGACACCTCAGAACTCGCTATTGTGATAGCTGAAGGTGTGATCGTTAGACTTGCGAGGAATATTGCTATAAGAATCATAGGAAGGACGCGTTTCAATACCTCCACCTTACAACCCGGCCTCACAATTGGCAATATAAACTCACTAGGAGAATAGTCCGCCTTTCAGGAAATGCTCGATTTTTCGAGGCAACTCTGTCGGAGTAACATATTTGTGCTTGACAGGAAGTACCGTACGCACCCAACTCGGGAGACTCAGTGAGTCCGCCGTACATTTAGCTTTGACTGAGGTCGAGAATGAGATGGAAGAAGAATGTGCACAGTGGGAACGCCTCGCTGGTGAGTTCGCAGATAGTGAGAATTTCTACCAAGCTGCCAACCAGTATAAACAGGCAGCAGGATGCTATCTCGACAGAGTTATTGATATGACTCGCAAGGCAGCAGAGTATTATCACATGTATGCAGAGGAAAAGGTTTCTGAGGATGACAACAAAGCGGCGGCGACGGGTTATTTCGAGGCTGCTACACAGTATAAGCAGGTAGGTGAATTTGATACAGCATTGACGCTCTTTGAGCATGCAGCAGAATACGCCCTCAAGGAGAATCTAACCGAAACTGCTGCTCAAGCATATCTCTGGGCAGCCTTTGCATGTCACAAGCTCGGTAATAGTGAATATTTCCTTACATGTGCTGAGAACATGGGCAATCTGTACGACAAGGCTGCAGAAAAAGCTGTTAAGGAAGGTAAGCCCCAAAGCGCTGTCATAGATCTTTCATTGGCAGCCATGGGATTAGCAACTATTGAGAAGACAACGGAGGCAAAAGACAGGATAGAGAAGGCGCGTCGTGCAATCGAGAAGACAAGAGGAGAATGGCTTGAAACTCTTGTTTCATTTGTTGAAGCACTGACAGCAAATGAACTTGATGACGCTGATGACCATCTCAAGGCCTTCAAAGGTCAAGATACAATTCAGGAGCTAATGGGCGCCTGTCTAAACATCCTCCAAGAGAACCAGAAGAAACGGCGAAGAGGAAAGTGAGTCTTTAGGCAACTCTTACAGTTGACGACTTCGCTATCTCCTCACCAACTCTGCTATCAACAGCTTTGACGGTTACAACTTCATCCCCAATAGAAACTCCTCTGACAAAAATCTGGAATCTCATTCGTTCCCTGGGGCCAATGAATTGGATAGTCTTCTCAGTGCTGCCCAACGATATTTCTAGGCCGTCCGACAACTCGACTGTGACCTTTATGTTGTCTGCTGGCCCATCGCCCTCATTCACAAACTCAACGTCAAAGATAGACTCGTCACCCAATGCACACGACAAACGTTCAGGTGTAAGATTCATCTTCAAATCAGAGGGAGCACGGGCGATTCGAAAATCGATTGTATTGCTGATTTTGTGAACCAATACGCTTTCTCCTTCAAGCGTCAAATTGAATGGTCCCACTGATCCATCACCGCTCAGAACTGGAAGAACCTCGAGGAGCCAGGAGTCCTCTTTGCCAAGTCGTGGCTCGATGTTTGGCTCCTTTGTGAATTTCAAGCTTTTTGACAACGTATATCTGCGATCCACCACCTTTACTGGAGCAGGGCATTTGTAACGCAACTCAAACTCAATAGGAGTTTTGACATTGATCTCATTCTGAGTAGCTCCAGCCCATTCAATCACAACCTCGGTCTTCTGGGCTAGCTTTACAGACTCCGCAACAAATTTGACCAGATCTCCCTCTGCAGGCCTTGGCTTAACCGCGCTAATTGCTTTGCTCACCACTTTGTCATCTGGGGAAGCACCTTCACAAAGAACCTCTGTTGAAAGCTGCGCAAAGCTAAACATCGGCTCCTTCACTGGCGACCCAGAGAAACGCTTCTCAGCTTTTCGTGTGAGATTCACAGCAGTACTGAAGTTTCTGGCAGCAAGATAACATATGATTGCTACTGCAAGTGCCCTCAGCGAGCCCTTGTGTTTCTTCACTCTAAAGAGATGGTCAGAAGCCTCAGATAGAAGTGCGCCACCTTCATCAAACCTAGCATCTGACAGAAGTGCATTTGCGGCTTCAATTTTCATATCAGCTCCTCGTGAGTGGTCATCAGCAATGAGTGCGCAATTGGCTGCTTCTCTGAAGTATTTCACAGCAAAATCGATCTCCCGCTCCTCAAAGAACAAGCATGCAGCTTTCTCATATTCCGTACTGGCGTAATCCGGGTAGTCGTCCTCCAGCTCCTTTAGTGCTTTCTCAACATGTTTCTTGGCTTTCTTTAGTGGATCTCTTTTGAGGAATCTAGACATCAATTATCGCCTCTACTTATCCGGTAGGTTAGTATAGAACCTGTGCGTCCCTGCTTTATCGATTTCGGCGGATGTGAATTTCGTTGACTTATGAATTTCCGTATTGGTCCGACCCCGAAAAGGGCCAGTTTGCAGTTGAAATTGCAGCTTGCATGAAGTCTGATGATCATTACCAGATAATTATCAGCGATGAGGTTGTCAGGGCCGCAGGAGGCGGGCAGGGTGGTGACAAAGGCAAGATTCGATTTGGCGATAGAGTTTCGAAGTTCAATGAAACTGCTAGAATCAAAGGTAATCTGGCGCTTATTGCTGACTCACCCATTGATCCAGGAACGACAGCTACTATCCACATTGACATGAGTTGGCGTAGAGCAATGATGAGGAATCATACTGGTGAACATTTGTTCGTGGCAGCAATAAAGAGGAAACATCCAGAAATCGAGCTTGGATACATCTGGATAGATGGAAACCGAGGCACCGTGGATCTTGAAGGGGGAGAACTTGGAATTGACGAGTTGGTTGATGCAGAACTCAACGTGCAATATATGATTGAGAAAGGTATTCCAGTGGAAACCAAACTGGTGAAAGCATCTGAAGTCAGCACAGAAGTCAGAGCACGAGAGGGATTGACTGACAAGCACGAAACGATGAGAATAGTGAGTGTAGGAGATCACGATACCTCCGCTTGTTCAGGAATACATGTAGCCAATACGCGTGATATTGAACTCTTCAAGGTCATTGATTTCAAAGCAAAAGACAATGTTACCAGAGTGACATTTGCTTCTGGACCAAAGGCCAAGAAAGTCTTGATGGCGACATTCAATCAAGTCCTTCGTCGCAAACACCACTACCCATTCGAGATGGAACAAATTGGTGAGGTTCTTGATAAGGCAAAATCTGAAGTCGCTAATCAGAAGCTGCTCAAGGAAAAGGTTGTCAAGCTAATCTCAGAAGGAATCACTTGTGAAGACATTGAGGGCATCACCCTTATCCACGAATGCATCCCCGGGTTGGACGCAAAGGAGATTAAGAGCATCCTAAAGAAGATCCAGCTTTCAGGTCCTTCAGTAATTCTGCTCTTCATACCAAGTAGAAAATCGACTCTGACACTGAGCACAATTGAAATGCCATTGGAAGCAAGTGAATATATAGCTCACATTGTGGATGAGATGGGTGGAAGAGGTGGAGGAAGTCGCGATGTCTATACTGGCGGTTTCTCTGAAACAAGTGACCCTGATGAACTCTATTTCAGAATTCTAGACCGTCTGCGCTCTAGACTACGTGAATAGCTCCTGTACATCAGCGAATAGTCTCGGTGGGGCCTCCCCACGACATAACGATTCGTGATAGTGCATTATTGGATTGGAGAATGAACTTAGCAAAGCGACCCCATATGACGCAGGGTCCATACTCTCAGGCAGGGGCTTGGCAATGGTGGTCTCTCAGGTCTTCAAATCCCAATCGCAGATTGAATCGGCTTCGCGGAAGAGAAGCCTGATAGTCTACAGCCCCCCTGGCTTATTCATTGAAACTGCGAAATATCCTATTCTAACTGCTGGAATCTTGGCAACGCCTAATCCCTCTGAGTGGCTATCAATCTATGACCATCCCGAATCGTGGAAAGGACTTGAGCGAAATGCGATTTTCAACATGAGGAAGAACCTACTCAGGTTCGTTCTTCCAATTGATTCGGGAGAAGCTGAACCAAGAAGAATAATAGAAGTCCTGCAGACACTGGCTCTCTCGGCGAGTCCGGTAGCTCTCAATGTTCAAGTCGATGAGGTATGTCATCCTCAACTCCATTCACTGGGAGGGCTTTTGCCATGCGGTCCACTAATCAATGCCAGTAATATTGAGATAATGTCTGAACCTGAAGTCAGCAAGGTAGCTAAGCGTGTTACTGAGATGGACATCCCAGCATCTGAAGCAATATGGAATCTGTTGAATTTTGACTATACTCTCGACCAAATTGCCCGTCTGATGTCAGTTGGTCTCTTGGGTCCATTTGCTCATAGAAGAATGATGCCCCTACGGAGCGCCTACAAGGAAACCATTGATACAATCATCAGCCGATGCATAATAGAACTAGCTGATTGCCCCCAGGCGCGTGAGTCGAAGATCTATATGGCAACGTTGCTTGGTGATAGTTTCACAGTTCTATCCATTCCTGGCGAAGCAAGGGTTGACTACCTTAGAATGGAAAAGAGGCAAGGAGGCCTCAGTTGTTCAAGTAGTCTGGAAGATCTTCGTTGTCCATCAACCGACACCACGACTTCAGTTCATGCTGACAATGCCCGGTTTTCGACCTACTACACAATGGCCGCTGAAAGGCAGGCTTCACACAATATCATATTCCATTTCTCTCGCAGTGTCAGAAACAATTCTCTCGGCCCTTGGATTACAAGAGCCGGAGTGAAGGAAGCACTCCTATCCACTCCTGTTGTAATGGAAGACAAGGGCAATGCTCTGGCAGTGCTTGATTCTGTCCTCCGACCAGAACTAGGGAGATGGGCTTCAAACAATCCCCTACTCGAGCTACTCGGACTGGAGGAAACAGCTCATCCCCTAGTTCACACTGTGATTTAGAAATAAAAAAAGAAAGAATAGGGGCTGAGCCCCTAAATCTGTTCTTTGGCTTCTTTTCGAGAAACGCCCTTGTACATTAAGACCAGTCCTAGAATAGCCATCAGGCTTCCACCAGCAAGACCAGCGCCCACAAACATCTCTAGCATAAATGCCAAAGCTAAAAGTGCAGCTCCTCCGAGAAGGAGTATGAGGCCAAATCCCAATCCTGCTGCACGAAATGCCATGGACCTCGGGTATTTGCTCTCAATAACATAGCCAGTTGAGGCAGCCACAGATGCCTTGTACTTGCTATTGCCGTATTTGTATTCTAGTTCCCAAACCGGCACATGTACCAGAAAGGTTTCCCCTACAGTATTGGTATCATCACGTTCCTCAATCTTGTCTACTTCGGACATGATAAGGGCCGTCTGTCTGTCATATGCCATTTGTTTTGCCAGGCTTTTTGCCTCATCCTCACCGATGTTGCTGTGAAGAACCTTGCCATCAAACTCCTCAGCATGTGCGTGACTGAAGAACTCTTTTGCTCTAGTCGGGATGGGATGTCTCTTGACATCTTCATCAAGATCCTTCACGCCTGGGATACTGATCTCATGCCTTCTAGTGAATTGCCCTGACTCTGGCTTCCAGAAGTAGTCGAGTCGCTTGTAGGCACCTCTTCTCTGAGGCCACTCGTCATAGAAGTTCGCATCTCTACCGAGACCTCGATAGGTCGAATTGGAGTCCACTCTGCTAATCCAGAAAGGATACCAGTACTGTTGATACTGAACGAAACGGGCTTTGGCAGGCAGATCAGCAGGAGCGCCTAGCTGTTTGGAAACCCAGTCCAGCAATGTGGTCTGAGCCTCTCCTTGATCAAAATGGACGCGTATCATGTAGTGGTCAGTGAATTTCGCGCCCTCAGTAGTCTGTGCAGTACCGCAGTAAGGACAGACTAAAAGGACATCTCCACGACCGGCTTCAAAGTCTGCGTCGCAAAATGCACATCTTGCCAATTCAATCACCCCTTCTTCTCCCGCTGAGTCATAATCAGCACTCGGAACCCAGCTATCGCCATTATCCATCCAATCACAGCAGCAAGTCCTCCTCCAAGTAGGAGAGCAGTTTCCGGTTCAGCCAGCATCGCTTGAGTGTATGCAAGCTCTCCACCGATTAGCGCCAGCACGATTCCGATAAGACCCAACAAGGTCCACATCGCACGCTGTGCTTTTGTGATCGGAATTTCACCCAGAACAACCTTTCCACTATGCCCATCTAGCGCGGCCTTGTATAGGTCGCCTTCAAATTTGTAGCGTACCAGAGCAAAAGGTGCTTGCAGATAAGTGGTGCCACGGACTTCAGTGTTCGTTCTGCAGTCAAATAGCTCAGTGAGTCCGCCTGCGGCTTGTGATCGATGTCGATCTGCCACTCGACCATGGATAGTCTTCTCGAACTCCTCCTCACCTATCTCTGCATTTAGAAGGGTCAGTTCCGTTTCTTCATTATTCGCAAAGGACCTTAGGTCCTTTATCTTCTCAAAATTATAAGGCTCTGTTTTCTTGAGATCGACCTTTTCCAGGTACTCTTCAAGTCCATAGAACCTGGCTCCTTTCCTTGCTAGCAATCGCTCATTTGTATCGGTATGAATCTCATCCTGCACAGGAACATAGCCTGTTTCATAGTCCGTGTAGGTCTCAGTTCTAGTATTGCCATCAGAGTCGCGAACGGTTCTTGTCTTCTGAACTGGAACCTGCACAGTCTTGTAGCCTTTGTACCATGAGTCAGCTTTGACCTTAGCCGTCCAGACAGGCACGAAAAGTAGCTTGTTCTCGACGACCTTAGCCTTCTGAACAAGGGATTTGTTCATGCCCTTGTTCTTGTCAAGGAATTCTCGGAAGCCACTTAGACGTTCATCAAGGTCTACACCGGACTCCATGAGATGGTCGCCAATGGCCTTCCCCTCAATAGTGGTCGTGCTACCGCAATAAGTGCAGGTTATCACGACATCGTCAGGGCCGGTCTTGACATTGCCGCTGCAGACAGGACACTTGAATACGTCCACTGCTTGTGCTTCAGAACTCATCGTAAACTCTCCTCGGAGATTTCTGGGGGGACATGCGTTCTGATGCCATTTAAGACTTCGTCAGGTATAGACGAGAAATACTCTACTCTGGTCTAAACAGCCTATCGCAATTCTTGCACCTTGTTGAATCCGCAAAGCTGCCCTTCACTTCTTCTGCAAGATAGGTATACCGTGCGTTGCAGTATGGACATGTTAGAATCATTTTCTCTGGGCCATAATCGATTGTCCAATTCCTATCGATTGCAAGCTTCCTAACATATAATGTGAAATCCCGTTCAGCGGCTTGAAGGGCCATATCCTCCATGCGAACACCGCCTGTTGCAATACACCATAATGTCGCCAAATTTTCTTCTGCCTCATAGTCCAAAACAATAGCCAATGTCAGTTCTCCAGGCCTTCTCTGGGAGAAGGGGTCATGGAGAAAGAACCCGAAGACAATGGAGGCAGTCGTTTTGACTCTCTTGAACGTGTTCGCATACGACTCCTCTAAAAATCCGAGAAGAATTTCGATATCAAGATTCTTCAGCATAAAGCTCTGCATGTGAAATCATCCCCTCATGAGGCAGAAGCTTCACTACTACATAAATCTGAG
>JBHLLF010000016.1:0-71211 GCA_048885865.1 Candidatus Hermodarchaeota archaeon | reverse complement strand
TCAATTGGTGCTGAGGTTGAAGGTGGTCTGCTTGACCTTCCGGATGCCGCTCGATTCTTTGGGTCCACCTACCTCACTAATGGGCAGCGCTTCCCAACATCTATGAAGGACCTTCTTACTTGGGAATCTGGTTTGGATGCTGTGAAATCGTTTGTGGAGCGATTCAACAATCTGCCAGTTCTTGAGCGTCCCCTTGTTTTCCCTATACATTCAGTCAAGATTCTTGCCCCTATAGAGCGTCCTGGCAAGATAGTAGCTTTGGGACTGAACTACAAGGACCATATCGAGGAAACAGGAAGAGAAACCCCTGGATTTCCCGTCATCTTTGCCAAATTTCCCTCTTGCATCGTGAATCCCGATGATGTAATTCCTATGCCCAAAGTGTCGTCAAAGCTAGACTGGGAAGTTGAGCTTGCAGTGGTCATAGGCAAGACCTGTAAAGAAGTCAATGAGGATAGTGCTCTTGACTATGTGGCTGGTTACACTATAGTGAATGACGTGAGTGCACGCGATCTTCAGAGGGATGACGGGCAATGGATTCGAGGCAAATCTCTCGATGGCCTAGGACCAATGGGCCCTTGTATTGTCACAGTGGATGAGTTGGGGGACGGATCAGACTTGACAATGCGGACAAAGGTCAACGGTGTTGTCAAGCAAGACTCTACTACATCATTATTGAGATATGGAGTCCGGCAGATAGTTTCATATCTGTCGCAATCTTTCACCCTTGAACCAGCTGACATCATTGCTACAGGTACCCCGTCCGGTGTTGGATTTGCACGAGACCCGCCTGAGTATCTCAAGCCAGGGGATGAGATGGAGCTCTTTATCGAGAAGATTGGGTATCTAAGGAATAGAGTCATACCGAGTAAATAGGTCATTTCTTAGAGAAGGTGACTCTCACAGACTGGCCTCTGCGAAACCGCTCTTTGACTGCGATGACTTCTGGAGCAGTTGCAAGGAACCTGATGTCTTTTTCATTTACTGAAGCCGTTTCAGGCGTCCACTGCGAGCTGAAGACTATGAAAACGGACTCCTCTCTTCTAGTGTCTCTAGAAACTGTAAACTCTAACTGATTCAGCTCATTATCCCATGATTGATTTTGAATCTCGACTGCACCTTGTGTGAAATGCATACTTGTGCTAAGGACTGAGGGTACTAGAGATTCTGGCTTGATTGCGAAGAGTTTTGCTGTGTGAGGTTTCAAACCTACTATTCTCACCTTTTCCTCAAACAGGCCTTCATATTGCTCAGCCCAGAAATCAAACAAGTGAAAGGGGCTATTATCCTCCAGTCCAATCTCTCTAAGAGAGAATTTGACATTGATTGACGCCTCTCCTAGATTGAATACTCCCAAGACCACCCATCTTCCCATAGGGGTTTCTACAGGGAGTGCAAACAACTGCGGATGGGTCTCAATCAATGAGTCAAGTGCAACTGCACTCTTTGGATAAACTGGGAGAAGTTTGTCAAACATATGAAGTCGCTCTTCTGAGAGTTCCGCAACATTGTCACTCATTAGGAGCATTCCCCCACTAAGTGCGATAGCCGTCATCCATAGACGCAGTTCATCTAGTGTGGTGTTAGTGTCTTCATGGCGCAGCATCAAGCAGTCTGGATCATTCTTCCACCAGCGGTCATGCATAAACGCCCGTGCTAGTGTATTAACAGCTGCAGGATACATCCCTAGCCCACCTTCATCATTTTCGCTTTCAAATCTCCAGCCTGGCCCAATGTCAGCGCCGATTCGCATCCCATTGACAATTCCTATACACGGTCCTAAGGGTGCTCCACATCCCAGAATGAATGAGTCACCAACAGCGTTCCGAATTGCCTTGATACCTCGTCTAATGGCTTGCGCACGTGTCATAAATGGATCCTGACGCTGACCTTCTATTGCAGCATCATAAAGGAAGTCGATTTTGAAGTATTCATAGCCATCAGCTCGCAGATGCTTGAAGGTCTTCTCCAAGAATGATATCACCTCTGAGTTAGTGAGATCAAGGGCATAATAGTCGCCGAGCCAGAGCGGATTCTGTCCTGCAACTTTTGGCTTGCCGTCGTTATCTTTCACAAACCAGTCTGGATTCTCCTTGAAGAGATTGGAATATTGGGAGGCAATGAATGGTGCAGTCCAGATTCCTGCTCGATATCCTGATTTGTTGATGTATTCTACGAGAGCACTCAGACCATTGGAGAACTTGTCATTGGGTTTCCAATCACCAATGAGCCTCTGGTACCCATCATCCAATTGGATCCATTCAATCTCTTTGCCAAATCTCTCAACCAGCAGCTTCGTGTTTGATTCCATCTCCCCTTCATCAATCAGTGTGAAGTAATAGTACCAGCTACACCAGCCGGTAGGGACATTATTCCAGGAGATTGCTTTCATTGTGGTCCCGACCAATTCTGCATATTGAGTTAGGTCAGCAAGACCATCTTCGCCAACATAAACCACAAGCTCCTCAGAGGCTAGATTCTGATTCTTAGGAACTAGAACTCCATCTCCAATTGAGGATGCAACAATTCTTGCAAGCCTGTTTGCTTCTCTCTCTCTTCCACTTAGTGCGATTTCACAAAACTGGTCAGCCATCGTTGAGAATCCAATGGTCAGGGCACATCCGGTATTGATATTGGTGACTACACTAAAAAAGTGGCTTTTGTTCTCTCCTGCCTCCAAGGCCCGCGCGTGACTAAGATCCCAAGACTGGAAACCATTCCTGAAGTATCTGAGGTATTGACCATTCCATCCCGTGAATATACTTGACTCATTCTCAATGTCGACTACAAGTGGATTGAACATTAGCACGCCAGTGTCATTGGACTTGTTCCTGAACATCACAATGCAACTGTACCCTCTCTGATTCCCGCTCATACTGAATCTCACATTGAGTTCTGCCCTTTTGTCAGAATCAGCAAGCTTTAGGACCGCAATCTTACCTTCGCCTCTATCATCGCTGAAATCCACTGAACTGACAGACCTGTAAGTCATTTTTCTGGAGTCTAGAATCTGGCTTTCTGTCTGTATTTGCACATAGGCATTCGAGAAGTACTTAGTCTGATCAACGACTGAAGACAAGGAGAATGTGCCCAACCTGATATTGAATTTGAGAATTACCACCTCATTGCTCAAGCTGATTGTATCCTCGCCGACCTCAAGCTTGCAGATTTGGTGATCCTTCTCCAATCATATTGCCTCCGGGGCTGTGATGACCAAGGCTTTCCCCTCTTATTATTTGCCTGAAGAATCCAGCTCTGGGATAATGTAGTGCAGAGAATGATATTAGGACCCAGAAGCGTCATGGAGCTAGAGTTTTGCAGCCATTCTTAGGGCATCTTCAGCCTCTTCGAACTCGAAGAGGCGTTTATGTGCATTGGCAAGCATCTCCCAAGCTTCCTTGTCTCTTGGCTGAAGCTCTAAGTATTTCTTCGTGTATTTCTTGACGCAATCAAGATCTTCAAGTTCCTCGCAGCATTTCGCACCATAGAATAAGGCACGCTTGTGATTCATCTCCGGACCCATTTGCTCTCGAAAAACCTTGAGGGCTTCCTCCCAATCTCGATTGTTATAGAAATCCATTCCTTCCTTGAATCGAGTTTCCATCTCTCCGTATTTAGGCATGCGATAAGCAAATTGCCCAATGACAGTCATGGCAGAACAGCAGACCAAAATCATTGTGAGTATAATTGTGGCCGCAAGAATCGGACCCGGCTCGAGAAAGGGAATGCCAAAATTGCCGACAACCCAGGCAAGAGCCGTGCCACCCACCAGAATGAGTACTGCAGCAAGTCCTATTACTCGAATGTCTAATCTAAAACTCCTTCCTGTGCTTTCAGGTTCTGTCGGAGCAAGCATGATTCATCAAGTGTGCAATTGACCCTTTTAGGTGTGATGAATTCAACAATGAGAGATTTACTCATGACTCTGATTCCCGTTTTGGTTCTTCACCCCTCTCAATCGCAGCTTTTGTTGCGGTGAGGCGGTCTCGAGAAACGTGAATCCATTGGTTGACCCGCTTCTCAAGGGTTGGATCTAGTTCTATAGCCGCCTCAGCACATGCTATAGCTCTCACATCATCACCCTCAATAAAGTGGGCATTGGCTGTGTTGTAGAATGCCTCTGCGTAGTCAGGTCGAATTGCTACTGCTCTGGTATATGCTTCGATTGCGTTTGCTGGGTCGGCGAGTCGTGAGAAGGTATTTCCAAGATTGTTCCAAGCTTCCGCATCTTCAGGGTCTATTCGAAGCGCTTCTTCATAGCACTCCTTGGCACTTTCAAAATCTGCAATCTCGTATAGTACTGTAGCTTTGTTGAACCATATTTCAAAGATCCAGTTATCTATAGCGAGAGCTTCATCATAGGCCTCGATGGCTTCTTCCTCCTTTCCAGACCTTGATAATGCGATGCCCAGATTGTACCATCCCTCGATGGACTCGGGGCTCTTCTCTAGGAAATCTCTAAGGAGAGAAACTGCCTCATCGTAGAGCTCGGCTTCAATCAAACTCACGGCTCGCACAATTTGATTATCTCTGTCCTTTGCCATTTCGCTATCGACCCATCATTCCTTTGACTTGCCGGCCATCATTCTTGCTAGTATTGTGAGTATGATGGCGGCTCCGTTCATAGTCATCGCCATTCCAGTTATCCAGGTAACAGTGGCATCTAACCCTGATGTGTAGGCCGTCTGGCCTATACTGATGATGAGTCCAAAGATGCCCATTCCAGCTCCAGCACCAATCAGAAACTTCCCGAGGTGCAACTTTTCTATTGTAAGAAGGAATCCACCGATTAAGACAATGTTCCCACCAAGGGATGCGAGAACTCCAAGCGCCTGCCTGACCAACTCGATTGTAGGAAGGTACGGCTCGAGCTCTGGAATTGTTGCCGCAATCTCTGCTACTGTGTCAAAAATCCCGATGTTTCCCACAGCGCCTGAAAGGATTAGCATGACTCCGCCTGCAACACAGAGTAACCAAGGAATCTTATTACGCATTTCAGCACCAAACGGTCATAGCCTCTTCTGGCCTATATTTCTATTTGAATGAATCAATAGGGATTTCCTTGCTTCTTCGCCTATCGAATGCCGCTAATTCCTTGAATCCGTTTTTCTTCAAGATGTCTAAGGCATTTGAGATTCCAGCTCCAACCTCAGAGGGCTGATGTGCATCTGACCCTACGATGACCGTATTGATATGCCTCTGCTTCAGAGCCTTCACAATTGCCTCCTCAGGCATGGGCTTTGCGAAGCCTCTACGAAGCGATGAAGTGTTTATTTCAAATCCCACTCCTTGCGCCTGCATTATCTTGCACAGGTCGTCTATGTATGGTTTCCAAAGAGAGTGTATCTCCGGGCCGAAAAACTCCTCCCCATATCTGCGGTATATATCGAGATGGCCTAGGATGTCAATGATGCCCGTTCTGAGCATATCCTTGATTAAATCAAAGTAGATATCTCCAACCTGCTCCAGTCCGTATTTCTTGAAGATCTCGAATGCTTCCTCTTTCAATGAGATTGCCTTATGATCAATGAGATGTACCGAACCAATCACAAGATCGAACTCGGTTTCATGAAACGCATCTGGAAGGTCCTTAATGACTTCTGGATACATATCCACTTCCACCCCTAGACGGACATTGAGTCCCTTGTCAACATATTCATCTCCAAGATCTCTGACGTGACTACTGTAATCCTCGAACCAACTGGAATTGTGAACACTGACTCTTCTTCCCCTGACCATCACATAGCTATCGTCCCTCATTGGATCCGTGTCTAGGTGTGTAGTGAAGCAAATCTCTCGCAATCCCCTATCCAACGCTGCTCTGCAGAATTCATCCAGAGTTCCCTCAGCATCGGCGGAGTAGGCGGGGTGGATATGATAGTCCATCATGGGACTATGGGATTTGCTTGACCAGTATATGATGTTGACTAATGTGCCATCAGTGTACTATTCATCAGTTATTGAACAGGAACTGGGTCTAGCGCTATCGGTACATCTCCCTCTGCTGTCTTCTTCTCTCTCAAAAGAAGGGAGAACACCGTGGCTAGAAGGGTTGTCATAACCAAGAACATGACCGAGGCCTGAAGTCCATAGACATCACCAATCCATCCAAAGAGGATGGGTGAGAGTGCGCCTGGAATAGCACCTATAGAGAAGAGGATTCCAAATGCCAATCCCTGCTTTTCTCGAGGAGTTACTTCTGTCTGGAATGCAGTATTCGGTGGTACTCCCAGAAAGAAGAAGAATCCAAATCCAACAAGCACCAAGAGAAGAGAGATTTGATCCAGAGGTGCATTTAGAAGGAACAGAAGAGGCGTTGATACAGCAGTTGATAGAATTATGAAAGGAACACGTTTTCCAGTCCGGTCTGAGATTGGGGCTGAAACAATCTCTCCAATGATGCCAGCAACCAGCATAATTGTAGTGAAGTAGCCTGCAATGATTGCATCATATTGATGATGGCTTGCTACGAGATACAGTGGCATCAGTAATGTTGTACAACGAAACGACATTCCTCTGAATCCTATAATGACTGTAAGAATCACAAAGTTTCGTGTCCATCCATCTTCACCATCATCTTTCTCTCGATCGCCATTTAGCAAAGATGGCTCTCTATGTGCGTATCTCAAGAGGAGTACGACAGGTATGAACACCACAAAACCGATTATGGCGAGAACTACAAAAGACTCTCTCCAGCCTCCGACTAGAATTAATAGCGAGACTCCAAGAAAGGGAATAATGGCCATGCCAACAAGGCCGCCCATTGCTTGGAAACCAGTAGCCATAGCCCGCGAAGATTTCGGGAATTTCTCAGTCAACGCTGGAAAGACACTGGGATGGTAGCCAGCCGCTGCCATTCCTAAGATGAGCATTGTCATGGTTAGGAAAAGGAATGTAGTGGCGAGACTTGAAACAAGGACGATTAATGCAGTTAATATTACACTGGCAGGAATGAAGATGTCTCTCCATCCTTTGTCACCAAGATATCCAACAAGCAGATGAGAAGTCGTCATTGTCACAATCGAGGCACTCGTGATTATCCCTGCTTCAGTCAAGGTGAGTGAAAGTTCATCTCTTATTATTGGTAAAAAGGGTGAAAGCATGCCAGTATAGATGTGGTTCATAAAATGAGTCAAAGTGCATGCTATAAGCACAGCATACGATGCTTTAGTGACTCTTGACAACTTCACAAATCACTTCCGCTTGCTTCAGCAAGTGGCGATATGACCCCCAGTTAAGGGTACTGATGATGGACACGACCTATGGTAGGATTGTCTTTCTATGAAGTGCAGTGGCAACCAGAGCTGCACTCGCTCCCACTTTGAAGAGTTCATGTAAATCCTCGCGGTTTCTAACTCCCCCACCTGCGATAATTCGCATCTTGGAGTTGCTGCAGATCTCGACGAGTCCTTCATGAATTGGCCCCTTTCCAGTTCCGACAAGACTCAATTCAAGGACAATCAGATTTTGAATTCCATGTTCTTCCAGTATCCTGGCCATCGCGAGTGGGTCTTTCCCACTGAACTCTTGACATGCGCTTAAGGTCCTCCCATTCATCAAATCCAGAGACCCTATTATCGAATTCCCGTGCATCTGCTGGATCTCAACAAGGTCTTCCTGTGAAGCAAGGGTTTCAGTTGCCACTATTGCCCTTTGGATGCCAGTCCTGAGAAGATTATCAATATCATTAGCAGACCGTGCTCCCCCATCAAGAATAATCTCCAACTCTGTGGCTTCTGCGATATTCTTTACTAATGAGAAATTATCGCCGACGCCCCTAATGGCATCCAGGTCTGCGATATAGATTCTATCAACTCCAAAGATTTGCTTGAATGCATCAGCAATGTCCATTGGGTTCGACCCATCCACAATATCACTTTCAATGGGTCTATACTCGTCTCTCATGCCAGCAATTCCGTGGACTACCTGTCCCGCCATGATGTCCATTACAGGAATAATCTCAGCTTGATGCATTATTCTCGCTCCCTTTTGAAATCTGTAAGAGTCTTATAGGTTGTTGACAATGGGCCAATTGGGTCGGAAATGCAAATATTCCTCTATGAGCACATAACAGGAGGTGGACTGGCCGGCGAGGAATTGTCGCCGAGCTTTGCTGCACAAGGATTCGCAATGCTCTGCACAATGGCCCGGAGTCTTAACCACGCTGGACACAAAGTTTCCTTTTGCTATGATGCTAGAATACACGAACAATTGCTTCCCAGAGGAAATCAGAAGAAATGCATATCAGATGAATCGAGTTGGCAAGCTGCAATTGAGGCTCTCTCGGACAGTGCTGATCTAGGGCTAGTCATTGCTCCAGAGGATGATGGTATTCTAGTAGAGGTTCTTAAGTCAATCAGAGCTAGAGGATTGGATGTTGTCAATCCCGAAACTGAAACAGTAGCATTCTGCTCTGACAAAATCAATACTGCGAATCTCTTTGAGGAGCTCTTAATTCCAGTGCCGAAGATGATTTTTGGGACTATCCACGACATCCTTAACGACAGTCAGGAATTGAGATTCCCTGTTGTAATCAAACCTGCAATTTCATCAGGAGCGACTTGTACGTATATCGCGCGTGATACTGCTTCTCTTATGGAGCTGGCTCATAAGCCTGAGATGGAGAACCTAGTTGCATCATTCATTCTTCAGGAATATATTGACGGAGACCAAGGAAGCGTATCGCTTCTTACAGGTAACGGGAAGTCATCAGTTCTTTCCGTGAATCGCCAGAACGTTTCTTTAGGTACAACCGATTCAAATCCTGGATACCATGGCGGAGAATGTCCTTTTGATCATCCTGCATCTAAGAAGGCTAAAGTCTACTCACGAAAGATAGCCGAGGCGCTGCCTGGTCTTCGAGGCTATGTAGGAATCGATTTCGTTTTTCATGGGAAGGAAGCTTATCCTATGGAGATCAACCCTCGACTTACTGTATCCTCAATTGGCCTTGAACGGACCATAGGACCCAACGGGCTAGCTGGAATAATACAGTGCAATTCAGGACCGCCTCCAAAACAGCCGAAACTTAATGGGTTCTCAGTTTTTGAGGAATACATAGATATGAAACGGATTCCTGATTCACTAGATCATATTGATGACTACGCGAGAGTCATGGTGATCCCTGGAGTTTCAAGCCCGCCCATTCCATTAGCAAACGATAAGACAATCATCCGACCCTACGTATGCGGATGGGGTCCGACAAGAGATGAAGCGAGGGATGATCTCAGTGCCGTGGAGAATAGCATCAACGCTCGAATTGAGGGGATTTCTGCTTGAGAGTAGTTGGACTGGACATTGGAGGAGCAAACCTCAAGGGCTGTGGTCTCACACTTGATAAAGATGGAGTTCCTGGTGACCTTGTCTTTCGCTCGAAGAGCTTTCCAATCTGGCAGCGTGAACGAATTGATCTATGGAATCTGATTGCAGACACTGTCTATGAATTAGCTGATGCATCCGAAACACCTGAGCTCGTATCGGTAGTCATGACTGCGGAACTCTCCGATACATTTGAAACCAAGAGAGAGGGAGTTACCGCCATTGCAGAGGGAGTCCATCGGACCCTTAGAAACATCCCGATCATATTTCCTGACGTTAGCCTCGAGCTCCTTGAGCTTCAGGAAGTATTGAACGACCCTCTACGGGTGGCTGCGGCTAACTGGCCAGTTCTTGCATGGGCGGTGGGGCGTGGAGTTCCTAATTGCATTCTCATCGATGTTGGATCCACGACTACAGACATAATTCCAATCAGAGATGGTCTTCCTCTTACACGCGGCCGAAACGATACCAATCGCTTAATGAGTGGTGAATTGGTGTATACAGGAGCTCTAAGGACAAATCTTTCGGCTATATTGCGTGAGGTTGAACTGGATGGTGTGACCTGCCGGGTTTCCTCAGAGTATTTCGCAACAAGCGCAGATTTCCATCTAGTACTCGGCCATATTACTAAGGACCAATATTCCAATGACACTGCAGACGGTCGGGGAAAATCTGTAGAGGAGTGCAAAGCTCGTCTAGCCAGGATTGTATGTGGCGATATTGAAACAGTGCCTGAAGATCAGATTCTGGATATTGCTCGACAAGCCTGGACCCAGCAGCTCAAGGACATTACTAGCGGAGTTCTTCAGGTCTGTGCCATGTACGGGCTTGAGATCGCCGAGCAGATTTTTGTCTTCTCAGGTGTGGGGGCAGTCTTTCTAGGTCGCAGCGCTTTGGCATCCTTTGACATAAAGGAAAGCAGGTACTTCCAAGACATTCTTGGACCTGAGGGTGCTAATTCTGCGACAGCTTTTGCCGCAGCTCTCTATGCAGCTAGGAATTGGAAGTGATTGCTTTGAAAGTGGTCGTCAAAGTGGGCGGAAGCGTGATAAATTATCCTTACGAGCTGAGGGAGATTCTGAAGGCCATCTCCATCTACATTGAAAGACACAGTGTGCTCGTCGTACCTGGAGGAGGAGCTTTTGCTAACACTGTCAGATACTATCATACGCGGAAGTTTCTCTCTGACTCAGCTGCTCACTGGCTTGCGATAAAATGTATGGGTCTCACTGGCGCCATTATGGCTGATATGCAATCAACACTGAGTTTCTATTCTGGTGTAGATGCCTTGGAGAGATGGGCCGATGGGCAGAGTTTCATAATTCAGCCCTATGAACTGCTGAAATTCCATGACCGATTGCCACATAGCTGGGATGTTACAAGTGACTCGATAGCCTATTGGATAGGAATAGAGGGTGATGCAGATGTTGTCATCTTCTTAAAGAGTGTCAATCCTTTTGCAAAGTGGTTCACAGTAGTTCAATCAGAAACAGAGCCGGTTAAACCTAAGAGTTTTGAATATCTGGTCGAAAAAGCTATCATTGATCCATACATGGTCTATCTTCAATCCAAATTCCAGGGCTATTTCTATGTCATGAACGGCCTTTGGCCAGAGAATCTTTCAGCTATTCTTGATGTGCCAGAGCAATAGACTATGCATCTTTGAGAATTGACTTGAGTTCTTTGACTAGATCTGCGTCCACTCTGCCGCCTGTTCTATCTCCTCCTGGCAAGGCGGCTGTTCTAACACCTACGATGTCAGGATTAAGTCCCGCTGCAGTCTTGAAAGATTCCCCTACTAATGATCCAGCTAGTGCTACCTCAAGACCATTCTCTCTAGCCTTTTCAATGTAGGTGACAACATCCTCCTCTGGCATGAAAATGAAGAGGTCTCTTCCATCCTTTATTGCAGTGTCGACCATTACAGTTTCTACACCGGCAGAATGAGCGATATCGGGAAGCAGCAACGGATTTAGAGTTCCCGCACGCAGATGATCGCCATAAAGGGCAGCAACTACCTTGGTTCTGCAGTCAAAGTCCTGAAGTGTATCAATGACAGTTGTCAAAATGTAGACCGCGTCCTCCTCTTTTGACACACCATGAAGCCCAATTTTCACATAGTCTGCACCTGCTTGTGCAGCACCCAAAGCAGCCTGCGCAATTGTGCCTGGGAGATTCGGAACATCGCCGAGAGCTGCACTTACAGGAATGGTCTTCTTTACAACCTCCCTGATTTTGCGGATCATTGCTGGAGATGCTGCTCCAAGAGACCCTTCAAACGGGTTCTTGACATCAATAATGTCCGCCCCTCCCTTTACTGCCTCCAGAGCGTCCAGCTCGTCTGTTGGACTCACGAGAAGCTTTACCATGTTGGACACAGTATCCACATCTGATAATGCTACTAATGACTGCTCCGATTTATGACTTGCACATCATAGTGTGAATTATGAATGAAGCTAGAAGCAGCGGTGTCGGGAAGCTGATGACTCAAGATAGTCCCAAGCCATCAGCAGTATCCGACTTATCAACCTGGTCTTACCCAAGTTGCCGACTCGGTAGTGTTTTTGGTGTGGAACATAAGGACCCTATTCTTTTAAACTCCAGAAATAGGGCAATCAAGGTGTCGAGGAACACACTTAGCTGAGCTCTCACAGCAAACCCACGAGCCATTGCACAATTCTAAGGCTGAGTCGGTCGTTCGATGTTGAGGAGTAATCTCCATTGATGCCCCAGTTGTCGATGAAATAGTTCGTGCCTGTTACGACAAGTCTTCCACCGCCTGCATCTTCTAACACACTCAGCAGAACATTGCCGCCATATCTCCCAAGAGTCGTTGCACCTGGAGGTTCAATGACAGCTGCCCCAAGATAGTCGAAGCTCCCAACACCTGATGTGATTATATGAGCAGTCACCTGAGTTGCCTCAACTGGATTATTCCCATCAGAAACAAGGGTAGAGCTGAGAGAGTATCCTGTCCAGTCTATGAAGTCATTGAGCTTGGCAACATCTAATGATGCATTTGATAGTCCAGTGACAAAGAGCCCTCCACCCGAGTCATAATAGTCCTGGTACGCCTGTTTGGTTTCTTGAGCAAATGGCATTGAGAATATCACAGAGTCTAATGGGTCCGTTTCATTGTCGTCCCAGACAAATGGATCAAGAAGAACAACCGCGTCAAACAACTGCAAATAGGCCAGGTCGGTTTCAGACTCATCCCTAATCTCGGTGACTGAGATGTCATTCTGTGTGAGAACTCTATAGAAGTCCCTGAACTGCCCATATGTTGTATCCATCCACCAAGTTGTGAAGCTGATGTCAAAGGCAACACGAGCTGCCGCAACAGAAGCTCCAAACTGAACATCGAGAGTCGTGCTTCCAAAGTCATCTGAAATGAACTCGATTGTTGCCTGATAGCTTGATAGACCTGAATCTGGCACATAGATGTTTAGTGGAACAGCACCAGTCTGATTGATGGTCACCTGTCCGGGCATGTCGAAGACACCAAGAGCATTTGCAGTGACATCTATGTCAAAGGTTGTATAGCCAGCAGTGAGCAGCTTTATGTCGAATGTGTAATTGTCTCCATAGAACAACCTTTCGAAGTCAAGGGGGAGTGTCCTCGGATGGGCATATGAGATTGCAGGAAGACCCCCCTCCACAAGTGTCGAAAACATGAGGGATTTCGAGGTCTCGAGATTCAATTTTCCGGCACCCACAACGTATTCCGGGTGCTCAAGAGGATCAGCTCCTTTCAGCAAAGCGGTCATGATGGCACCTGGCGTATATGTGACGTTATTCCTAATACTGTGGGCCATAAGCTCCGCCGCTGCTGCAGCTACTCTTGGTGTTGCGAAACTAGTGCCAAAATATCGCGAGTTGCCAGAATCAAAGTATCCTGGAGCGCATAGATCTGGTTTCATATATCTCGCTGATGTAGGTCCATAGCTTGTGTAATCTGCAGGTTCCCCAAAGATATCTAGTCCCCCTACAGAGAGGACGTGTTCAAATACCCCTGGAGTATTGATCGTATTGCCAGCAAGTCCATTGTCTCCCTCGTTTCCTGCAGCCGCCACAACCACAACCCCTCGATTAAACGCATATTCAACAGCCTGTTCAATTGGGTCGCCAACCCCGGGCGTTGCGCCCAGACTTAGATTAATGACACTGCAGTTCTGGTCCACTGCCCAGTATATCGCTGCAACGACTGCTCCAGTAGTAGCTATTCCTGTGCTAGCTAGGACTTTTGCGTTGAGTATTACTGCATTTGCGCTATTGGCAGCAACTGCTTTGGCCACAATAGTTCCATGTTGACTCCCGTCAGGTTTGGAATCACTAACAGCGGTTTCTGCCAAGGGGTATCCATATTGAGGCAATACAAAGCTCTGTTCAGCCCCCATTCTCCCCTCGATTGTAAAGTCGCTATCAATTCCGGAGTCGATTATTGCCACCTTAATAGGCTCTTGTGGACCAGGGATTAAATCACCGATGGGTAGAAGAAGGAAAAGCCCTCCTGACGCAACAAGCATCACTATAATCATGATTGCTATTATTCTGAGACTACTAGATTTCTTCTCAGGTCGTGGTTCATAATAGGGGTAGGGGGAATCGATGTATTCAAACATAGCGTGCACCAGCGCCATCTGTTTCGACTCAGATTTTTTAATAGATGAACCTATCGACAACGGTATTATTGCATCAGGATTCTGGAAACACGGTGAAACCATTTAATGGAACTGTGCGTTCATGGAGGAATCTGTTGCCATGATGTGGGTGCTGTAGGGCACAAGTTGATTTATCTGCACACTATCCTTTTGCCCAATAGCAACAAGAGGGACTTTAATGACCGCGGACACTGCCCAAGAGACTGCTGTTCAATCACGCAATCTCTATCACTCCCTGCCTCTTCCTGCTGTCCTGGAGGAGCTTGATGTAGACCCAGATAGAGGTCTGAGTAAGAGTGCGGTCAAGTCTCGAAAGGACGAATATGGCCCCAACGAGATACCCAAGATTCGTGGCTCGTTTTGGCAGGTCTATCTTGCTCCGATTCTGAACTGGCTAATTGTCATCTATATAATAAGCTCAGCTGCACTGATTCTTCTAGCCTATCTATTTCCATCGCCAGACAACCAACTGGGCCAAGCTCTGGTTTGGCTTGGCATTGTCATTGTAAATTCCCTTGTCGCCATCTTTCAGCAATACCGAGCTCAGAAGAAGTTGGAGGCATTGGAGAAATTATCACTTGGTGAAGCACGTGTATTGCGCGACGGCTCAGAGATGAACATCACACCTACTGAGATAGTTCCTGGCGACATCATCATTCTGGAACAAGGTGACAAGATTCCAGCTGATGCTAGAATTCTGCAATGTTCTAATCTCACCACTAACGAAGCGTCTCTCACTGGTGAAAGCGTGCCAGTGATGAAGAGCGCAAGTGATGAAGCAGCAGAAGATGCCCCATTGACAGACATGCACAACATGGTGTTCTTCGGAACATTCGTCGCGACTGGATCTGCAAAGGTCTTGACTACAACGACGGGCGGCGGAACTGAAATCGGAAAGATTCAGGGTACTCTAGGTGAACTGAATACGGGAGATATTCCACTGCGAAAGAAGGTCAATCTTCTTGCAAAGTATCTTGGAATCGCGGCTATTGTCTTGATGGCCACTTCTGTGCTCTGGCAGCTCTTCATCCAGCCATTGATCCTGGGTGAGGAGATTCCAATTTTCATTGCCCCTGGCTTTCAAGAAATTATGGAGATTATCGCGAGTAGAATCACTGCAGGGATAACACGTGCAATGACTATCATGCCCATCAACATTCCACTCCTGACCACCATTGTTCTTCTGACAGGTGTTCTTGCCATGGCAAGGAAGGGGGTAATAATCAGAGACCTCTCTGCTGTGGAAAGCCTGGGTCGAGTGAGCGTGATTTGCTCAGACAAGACTGGTACACTCACAAGAAATCAAATGGTTGTGACGCATTGTTGGGACACCGAGTTCCTCTATACTGTAACAGGTGATGGCTACAAACCAGAGGGCGAAATTTACAAGCTAGGTGCCCCTACTAGCAACACTGCTGAACAGTCGCTTGTTTCTGATGTCGCGGCATGGCCTCATTTGCTCGACCTCATCACATGTGGTGGCATCAACAATGACGCAGAGATCGCTTTGAAAGAGATTCCCGACCAGGGGACGGTTTGGGAACCCCTAGGAGATCCAACGGATGCAGCATTGCTGACATTGTTTAGAAAGAGTGGGGTGGATGAGCAGCTTATTCGAGAGCGCTATAAGGTGATTGAGGAGTTTCCGTTTGAGTCCGAGTTAAAGAGGATGTCCCGAATTTGTCAGGATGGTGCAAAGTTCGTTTCCTATGCAAAGGGTGCGACCGAAGTCCTACTCCCGAGATGTACTACCATCGGGAATGGCAAGAAGTTAGCCACATTCACATCTGAGGCACAGCAGAGAGTTAAGCAATTAGTCGATGGTTACGCGGCAAGAGGCTACAGGGTCATATCGCTTGCTAAGAAGAGAATGGATGCATTGCCTCCTGAGAAGGATGCTCGGGAAGTTGCGGAGAGTGACCTGACATACCTTGGCTTTGCGTGCATTGTTGACCCTCCACGAGAAGGTGTGAAACACGCAGTTGAAGAATGCCACAGTGCAGGCATCAACGTGGTTATGATAACCGGTGACTCCGCAGCGACAGCCAAGACAATAGCAGAGGATCTTGGAATCTATGGTCAGAATTCTCTAGTAGTTGAAGGTCAAGATGTCTACGATGTCAAGGATGATGACTTTCCGCGAGTAAATGTGTTTGCTCGTGTGAATCCTGAGCACAAGCAAGTGATTGTTGAACGTTACCAGGACCAACAACGCGTCGTCGCAATGACGGGTGATGGTGTCAATGACTCACTCGCTCTAGCAATGAGTGATGCTGGCATCGCGATGGGGATTACGGGTACTGACGTGGCGAAAGAGGCTGCAGATCTAGTGATAACTGATGACAGCTTTGCTTCAATCGTCACAGGAGTCCATGAGGGAAGGGGTCTCTTCCAGAAGATCAGAATGATGATCTACTTCTACATAGCCATCAACCTGTTCGAGAGCATCCTCTTCTTTGGTGCTCTCTTTATCCTACCCGCCGCCATTATCATGCTTACCACATGGCAGAGCCTCTACTTGGTTGTGACCACGCATTCGTTCCCAGGACTAGCTTTGGTATTCGACAAGACCTCACCTAGAGCTATGGAAGAGAAACCAAGGGATAGCGAAGAAATCATTCCAAGACCGCTGGCGAAGTTCATGGCATTGAATGTGGTTTTGATGATATTTGGAGCAGCTATGGTCTACATGCTCACCCTGACTGGGTGGTGGGGCATAATCACTGTTGTCCCGGAGAACCACGCGGGCTTCTATGGTTCAACTGGATTCGTTGTCCCCATTGAGGCAGCCAAGGCTGCAGTGATGATGCTATCAGTAATTCTCCTGGTTGAGAGTACTATTGTCCTCAGCATTCGTAGAATAAACATGGGAATTGGCAAAAGTCTGCGAGAACCAGGCACCTATCGATACACAATCTTCCTCGGTCTCATATACCTGGCGCATTACCTGTTGATGTACGTACCACTGGCTCAGGAGATTCTTGCACCTTTCGGCCTAGACTTCTATTTCATGCCTCTCACCTACATTGACTGGTTGATAGTTCTCCTGTTTTCACTTCCAGCAATCGTTGGGGTTGAGCTCTACAAGCGTCGGTTGAGAAAGAAAGGCGTCAATCTCTGAGAGTTCTCAGTGTCATCCCTGTCCGTGCATCTAGTTCATTGTACCACAGGACATATTTGGAGTGGTAAGCTTCTCACTCAGAGGAGGTTCCAAAATGGGTCTCAAAGTTGTAACGAGAAAGATGATTGATGCTCCCACAGAAGCAACAGTCCTTGTACCTGATAAGCCCGATGATTACTTTGGCATTCTTATCAAGTATGTGCCAGCCCCCGTGATTGCCGGATACAAGTTGATTGAGGAGATGTTTGTCGCTGCAGGACGAACGGGAGAGATGCCGCTTGTGTATCTATTATTCCTTATTCTTACTCCTCTAGTAGTTGCTGGCATCACTAAGGAGGAAAGCCCCCTAAACATGGAACATGTCAAGTCCATCAAGGTTCAGCTTGTGATGGCTACTTTGGGATTTGTTGTATGGACCCTAGTGATGAGTAGGTGGATAACCTTCGACCCATTATGGGGCACCGTATACCTTGTGCTCTTCACTGTTGGTGCTCCCGCAGTAGGCAAGGGACTTTACGAGAAGGGGCTATAGTAACTGCATTCTATAGCCTACTGCTTGTTTACTCAGTCGATTGACTCAATTATATACATGGATATACGCTGTTGTTTTCTTTATATACAAACCATAAATACCCGGCTTATGTCATAGGCAAAAGGAGACCTGATTCGCATTGGCAAGAAAGACTACACATGGAATCCGCTTAATGAAGAAGAAGGGCAAGAAGATAGTGATGCTCACAGCATATGACACACCATCTGCACAGATTCTGAGTGAATGCGGAGTGGACATGATTCTGGTTGGTGACTCAGTCGGTAACAGCATGCTTGGATATGAAACCACCATTCCAGTCACACTTGAAGATGTAATCCATCACTCTGCTGCGGTATCGCGAGCTAAACCAAACTGTCTCATAGTGGGTGATATGCCCTTTATGAGCTATAAGGTGAGCGTGGAGCAAGCCCTTGAAAACTGCGCACGCATGCTTCAAGAGGGTGGGGCTGAAGCAGTCAAGATAGAAGGCGCAGGAAGGGTGGTTGAGATTGTTCGAGCTGTTGTGGACTCTGGAATTCCAGTCATGGGACATATCGGCTTGACTCCCCAGTCTATCTTCCAAGTGGGAGGCTACAGAGTTCAAGGACGCACAGCGAAGCAGACCAAAGAGATGGTTAAACAGGCTCAGGCGCTTGAGGAAGCTGGGGCTTTCTCGATTGTCATCGAACTTGCACCTTCAGAAACCGCTAAGGTGATTACAGAGACAATAGGCATTCCCACGATCGGGATTGGTGCGGGCCCTTACTGTGACGGACAGGTCCTTGTTTTGCCTGACATGCTCGGCCTTTTCCAAGACTTCAAGCCGAAGTTCGTGAAGAGATATGCAAACATCCGTGAGGTCATCGAAAAGGCTGTGAAGGAGTTTTCCTCAGAGGTGCGTGAAGGTACATTCCCAGATGCCGATTACAGTTTCGAGATGGCCGAGGAGGAAACCGGACGTCTGTATGGTAGAATAAAGCCAGAATAGGAATAGGCCTAGTACCAACTGAAAAGAATTAGTTGGGGAGCTGGTCTTGCTCCCATGAAAAAGAAGCTGGATTACTCTTTCTTTTCAATAGTGTCATTCAGTGCCTCGACTAGCTTGTCGGGATCTATGCCATGAGCCTGGGCCCCTTGTTCGATGTTTTCGAACCTGGCTACTGCACAACCGTAGCAGTGTAGTCCCCACTCCATGAATGTCCCTGCGGTCTCGGGCCACTTCATGACTACTTCGCCAATTGTCATTTCTTTTGTGATAGCTTCCGCCATTTGTCTTCACCATCGTTAATTGATGTACACATTGAATCCTTTTTTTCGTGCTTATATGCTTTAGGATACATCACCATCTCCAATGACGTATTTGTGTCCTACGCTCCCTTCAACATACTCAGACGGCATTTCTGCACTCATTAAGTGACGCGCACGCCATCCAGTGCAGTGGCATGGCACCAAGAGCTTTGGATGAATCTTCTTCATTGTCTTGACAGTTTCCAGCATTGCGTCTTTCTTGACTCCCATTGCCAGATGAAATCCACCAATCACTGCATAAACATCGGTTTTCTGTGTAAGCCGCTGAGCTTCTCGGATGATATTGATTATCCCTGCATGTGAGCATCCTGAGATGACAACAAGTCCTTTGTCTTTTACATTGGCGACAAGGCTTACATCATGCTTCACATCAGCATCATCTTGCCATTTTCCATTCATGAGCGCTTTGAGTCCTTCCATACCTTTCTCGTAATCCGTGAGACGAGGGACTTCACCAGTTCTGAGGAGAATTCCGTTACCCATTAGAATAGGCTCTGCAGTACTGATGACCTTACCTCCTGCTTGCTCTATCTCTTCCTTGGACGGCATAGATTTGAGATCAATGATTTTGAGTCCTCCTGGACTCCTTACTTCATATCTTTTCTTCAGAAACATCCGAGGATGCACATACACTGGTATGTCTTTCTTCCCTATGTTCTCGACTGTCCAGAGAAGGCCACCAAAATGGTCGTCGTGACCGTGAGATATCACAATCGCGTCAATCTCTTTTAGATTCAATCCCAATGCAGCAGTGTTATTCTCCATGTTTTGAGATGTTTCAGCAGTATCGTAGAGGATTGTGTAGGTCTCAGTATCCACTTTGGCTCGTACATAAAGACTCAGACCTGCACCAGCTACTGGTAGTGGTCTGTCTACATCTTCCTCCTCTTCTTCAACCCATTTCTGGTAGCGTTGCACATCCTCCCTCTCAGGATCTGTCCAGATTGATAAGCTATTATCTACAATGGCTATGACTTCCAAAGAGTCAAGCTCTCGTAAGCTCATTATAAGCATCTGCCTTGGAGTAAACTTTCCTAAAGGACCATATTGTCTAGACCCTTTTCTTTTAGGACCTCAGACCATATGACAAATAGCGGCTTGATCTGAGAAACAAGCCCAATCGCCTTTGTGACTGGGCCGTCGATTTTCACCTGCCCCCTTGCTAGTGCAATCGCAGTGTTAAGCTTCCCTTGCCAGAACTTATTCGTTGTTTCAGACTTGCTCCATACCTTGAGTTCCGGCTCATCCGTGGCATCCCAGATTAGGCGGCCAACTTTTCCATCAGGCCCTGGGTTCTTGAAGTCTATTGTTGGATGCGCTTCTGGCTCTTCGATGTCAAATCTGACCGTCACTCCCTGCTTAGCCATTTTAGCCATGACCTCTTCTTCAGCTTGACATCTCGTCCAGAACTCCTCGAACACATCCTTCAACTGCTCAGTACTCTCAAAACCTGGCATCTCATTACCACCTGCCAAGAAGTTTCTCTACATGGTCCGATAGAAGTCTTTTGGAAATCCGAATGTCTAATTGAAACGAAGGTACCTCGATATCTCCCAGGGCGTGACTTCAGATACCCCTGGGTCTCCTGTCACCTCAACATATTCTGCCCATTCTGCAGCTCTCATTTTGACAATCGTATCAACCAGGCTTCTCCCCAATGCATCTACAATGACCTCATCACATTGAAGCATCTCGAGTGCATCGCCAAGACTGCCTGGGAGGGACTTGGTTTCTGTAGCAGTCTTGTACAGGTTCTCGCCTGTTGGTTCTGGAGGAGTCAATCCCCTCTTTATTCCATCCAGCCCGGCCGCAAAAGTTGCTGCAAAAGCTAAGTGGGAACTACATAATGGATCTGGGCATCTAAATTCGATTCTAGCCTTCACATCAGATCCATTGTATTGTGGTACCCTGATCATTGTAGACCTGTTTCTGGGGCCCCATGCAATCCTTGTTGGAGCTTCATAACCGGGAGTTAGCCTCTTGAATGAGTTCACCGAGGGGGCAACTATCGCGGCGAGTGCATCAGCGTGTTCTAGGAGTCCAGCTACATAGCTTCCTGCTAATTCAGATACTTGTCCTGGTTTCCCACTCGAGAAAAGGTTTGATCCTTCATCAACGCTCCATAGGCTCTGATGAAGATGCATGCCACTTCCATTCATCCCGCTGAATGGCTTTGGCATGAATGTTGCAATTGCTCCAATCTCATGAGCCATCTCTGCAATCAGAAGCCTGGCTAGCATTATATCATCCGCCGCATCAATGGCGCTGCAGAACCTGAGTCCTACTTCATGCTGCCCTGCAGCCACTTCATGGTGATGGGTTGTCGTAGATACGCCAATAGAACCCAGTGATTTCGCAACTTGCCTTCTAAACTGCAAACCTCCGTCTGTGGGAAGGGTTGAGAAATAGCCGCCTCCATCCCCAGGCACTATTATGCCACGCCCATTTTCCTTGACTAGGAAGAACTCAAGTTCTGAACCCACTCTCAACTCAAATCCTGCTTCTCTAGCGGAACCAGTAATTCTAGCCAGCACGCCAGAAGGATCTCTTGGGTGGGGGTCTCCGGATGCTTCGAAGACCCCGCAAACCAAGACCGCGACATCTTTTTCCCAAGGAAGGAGGACAGGACGAGATGAGCGGGGTTTCAATAGGAGATCAGAGCTATTGACCGACGCGTATCCAGGGACTGAGGAGCCGTCAAAATAAACGCCATTCTTCATGACGTCATCGTAGTCCTCGAATGCAATTTCGATGCTCTTTGTTGCTCCCAAGACTGTACTGAACAACAGCCTCAGGAATTCTGGTCGGTCGGGTGTTTCTCGCATTTTAGCTTTAGAATCAAAGGTTAGTATAAGGATTTCCGGCGAAAAACAGAAAGTATTTCTACTATCTTCTATAGAATTCCGGCTATCCGAAGAAATTGCGGAATTGATACGCATGTCCGAAGAAATTACGGAAAAGATTGATGAGACCGATGTGAAAATCCTCGAGCTTCTTCAACAGGATGGTCGGATGAGTGTCTCAGACATTTCCAAGCAAGTTGGAAAGGGAATCTCTACAGTTCATGCGCGCATTGGGAATCTAAGGAAAAGAGGGATCATTGATCTGTTCACAGCAGTCCTGAATCCTGCGAAACTAGGTCGTCCAACATTGGCTCTCATACTCATCACTATCCGCTATAGAGTTCCAGGAAGTAGAAAGGTCATTTCTCAGCGTGAGTTTTGTGAGGAAATTGCCCAACATCCATTCGTTCAGGAGGTTCATGTTCTTAGTGGCGAGTTCGATGTACTTCTAAAGGTGAGAGCCAGGGATGTGCAAGAGATGAATAGCTTCATTGTCGATTCACTTCGCGAGATGCCCGCAGTTGATCGGACACTTACTATGTTCGCTATGGACACCTACCTTGATACTCTAATGCTTAGAAATCTCCAGAAGAAATGAATGTACAGATATGGGGACTGATGTACAGAGATGGGCAGGTTTAAATAGGGAAGTTGTACGCAGTGGATAACCCTTTCCAAGGTTGTGAAACAATGAGCGTGCGTTATTACCAATGGAACACGGGCCGAGAGAGGCCCATTTAGCAAGTATTCCATATATCGCACACTCAACATCAGTACCGACTTGTTTTCCTGGAATCGTTGACTCGCAGTCTTTCAGACTGTGTCAGCTGCTTCCTCCTTCATGTCAGAGGAGAGGGTCTTTTGATATAACCTACTATGGAGAGATCAGAATTGACTAGAAAAGTAAGTAGAATCCTGTTGGATTTAGAAGAAGTACCAACCCATTACGTCAACATTCTGCCTCACCTCAAAGAGCCACTGGCCCCTCCTCTGAATCCAGGCACAGGAGAACCAATCGGTCCTGAAGCATTGATGGCTATCTTTGCTGTTGAGTGTGTTAAGCAGGAAGTGACGATGGAAAGAACAGTGCCGATACCTGATGAAGTCCGGGAGGCCTACATGATGTATGGTCGTCCCACTCCGCTTCAAAGAGCAGTTGGTCTTGAGGCCGCCCTGAACACCCCCGCGCGTATCTATTACAAGCGTGAGGATGTATCGCCCACAGGTAGCCACAAGCTCAACACTGCGTTAGCACAAGCATACTATGCCCGAAACGAGGGTGTTGCCAGATATGCTACTGAAACCGGTGCCGGGCAATGGGGAAGTGCGGTATCTCTTTCATGCGCTCACTTCGGGCTTAAGGCAATGGTCTACATGGTGAGAGTAAGCTTAGAACAGAAGGGGTATCGTGGTACCCTTATGCGGTCCTATGGTGCTGAGATAGTTCCAAGCCCATCTGACAAAACCGAATTTGGCAGGAAAATCAAGTCGGAGAAACCTGACCATCCTGGAACACTAGGCATTGCGATTAGTGAGGCGCTTGAAGATGCTGTGACCAATGATGACACGAAGTACACGATCGGGTCCGTTCTAAACCATGTCCTTCTTCATCAATCAGTCATTGGACAAGAAGCGATCATTCAACTTGAGAAAGATGATCAGATACCCGATGCTATCATTGGTTGTGTGGGAGGCGGCAGCAACTTTGCTGGCATAGCTTATCCTTTCATTGCTGATGGTCGTTTTGAGTCGACAGAGTTCATAGGCGTTGAGCCAACTGCCTGTCCTTCCATGACAAAGGGCGAATACAAGTATGACTTTGGCGACACAGCAGGAATGACCCCCATGGTCAAGATGCACAGCTTGGGAAAAGACTTCACCCCACCCCCCATTCATGCTGGTGGGCTGAGGTATCATGGAGTGGCGCCCTCTATTAGTGCACTTCTCATCGAGGGACGCATTCGTGCAATCGCTTATGATCAGATTCCCGTTCTGGAATCTGCAATCGTCTTTGCGAAGGCAGAGGGAGTCATCCCAGCACCAGAGTCTGCACATGCTGTAAAGGCTGTGATAGATGCTGCTCGTGAAGCCAAGAAAACTGGCGAAGACAAGGTCATTATGTTCAACCTTTCTGGCCACGGATACTTCGACATGGGGGCATATGCTGCCTTGATGGATGGCGCACTCGCACCTAATGGCATTCCGTCAATAGCGGAAACTAAAGCTTCAGAAGAACAAGCAGCTTGATTCTTCACTCCTCTCAGGTTTCCCTCGGAATGCAGCTTGCATTCCGGGGTGAGACCTATTCTACCCTCTTTTCTTCCGCCATTCTTATGGCAGCAGAAACTCTTGAAATAAGCTGAGGAAGAGTTGGTGTCGTTCCTACGAATGAAAGCCTATTGTTTATGGAGATGATCGGTGCAGTCGAGCCAATGAACATCGTGAACTTCTGATGGTCCAGTACTGTGTTGTCACCACTACCTCTCAGCGCTGCATTCAGCCAGCTCCGTGCTTCTTCGGAGTCCTCCGTTGTATCATACTTGGCATATCTAAGACAGACGCTTTCTCCGAACTTCTCTTTGACCTTCTGCAGCATTTCTGTGATTTTGTCAGTTGGGTCCTTCGGAGCCAATGAGATGACCACTGCACCTCCATCTATGGTTTCGCCAGGAGTAGGCACTGGAGGAGTTGAATCTCCGCATGCATCCTCCTCCACTATAGGGTCCTCTTCAACTACACCAATCCCTGGAATTGGCGGAAATACTGTTATCATGACCTCGTCAAGGCACTCCTCTTTCATAGCCGTGGCAACACTGGGATTTGATTTATCTGTATTGATACCGCTAGAACAGGTAGTATGAATGACGCTTCGGTTCCAACTCCTGAAGATGTTCTCAATAGTGAATCTTCTGTGTATCTAGCAACCAACGAAGCTGGCTCGCCACGTGTTAGACCAGTTACACTTGTGAAAACAGGCGGTTCTCTCTATGTGCTGACTGGCACCAATTCCAAGAAAATCAAGCAAATCCTTAGCAATAAGCGAGTTGAAGTCTTGAGAATGGTAGAGCATGGCGACAATCGAGGTTATCTACGAATAGCCGGCGAGGCTCATATTGTTGAGGATGCTGCAACGAAGAAGAAGGTGGCTGATGCGACCAGTTATTTCCTGAACTATTGGTCTGGTGTTGACGACCCGAATTATGCACTCATTCATATTGAGCCCAAGAAGGTTACTTATCTGGCCCCTGGAGAGTTCGAGGAGTCTGCTATCGATAATCTACCATTGAAATGAGAATTGGAGGTCTGAGGTGGAATAATCATGCTCGAGCGGGATGCGAATCGTCCTCGGTTTACAGACGAGGAGGCGCTGAAGATTACTGAGAGTAAATTTGGAGTGAAGGGAACCATAAGGGAGCTTCCAAGTGAACGTGATCTGAACTTCTATATTCGAACAGATCTTGGCGACGAGTATGTCCTAAAAATCGCAGCCACATCCGAGAAGGAAGAAATCTTGGATATGCAGAATCGAGCCATGCAGCACCTGTCAGATAAGCTTGTTCCTTTCAATGTGCCTCGTTTTGTCTTGTCGAAGGACGGCGAAGAGATTCTTACTGTAAAAGACTCAAAGAAAAACAAGCACTTTGTCAGACTTCTTCGATACCTACCGGGAACAATGTTTGCTGAGCTAAAGCCACATTCTCCTGGCCTTCTCACTAAATTCGGAGAATTCGTCGGAGCAATGACTTGCGGTTTAGAGGGCTTCTCTCATCCTGCAACGAAGCGTATGTTCTATTGGGACCTAAAACTGGCTAGTTCTGTTATAGAGAAGTACAAGGAATATGTCAAGGAATCAGAGAAGGCTGAAGCCATAGAATATGTTATGTCAATCTATGACAAGCATGTAGTTCCACGAATGCCTGACCTAAGAACTAGCGTTGTGCACAATGATGCAAATGACCATAATGTTCTGGTTTCAAACCCCTATCCACTTGAAGAGGCTCGGTTTGGCATTCTAGACTTTGGTGACATGGTGCTGACACATACTGTCAATGAGCTTGCTGTAGCAATCGCATATGCTATCCTAGGGAAGGCTGATCCAATTGGAGCTGCATCCCATGTTGTAGGAGGATATCACTCCAAGTATCCCCTAACCGAGATTGAGATAGAACTTCTCTTCCCTCTAATTTTGGCGCGACTCGCCACAAGCATCGCAATTGCCGGTTATCAGTCACAACTTGAACCTGACAATAAGTATCTCCTCGTAAGCCAGAAGGAAGTCTGGGACCTCTTAAAGCGTCTAATGGAAGTTCATCATAGATTCGCAGCATATGTGTTCCGTCATGCGTGTGGACTTGCTCCATGTCCCACGAGTGAGAGGGTTGTAGAGTGGCTGAGAGAGAATGCAAGAGATATCGGGCCGTTGATTGAGTTTGATATCCGAAAAGCCCCATTCACTGTGGTGGACCTCAGCGTTGGCAGTCCTGATATTGAGAAGATATCAGACTTGACTGACGTCAATAAGCTCTCAGCCATCATGACACAAGGAATAGGTGATGGAGAGGCCAAATACGGCATAGCGAGATACAATGAGGCCAGACTAATCTATGCTGGTGAGCAATATCTAGAGCCTGCTGGTGAGTTAAGGACCATTCATATTGCTACTGATCTGATAATGGAGCCTGGAACACAGATTCTAGCTCCTCTGGACGGTAAGATACATAGTCTAAAGAATAACGATTTGCCTCTAGATAACGGACCCACAATCGTTCTTGAGCATAGCGTCGGTTTTACTGATGATAAGTTCTACACGCTTTATGCCCATCTTACCACGGGGTCTCTTGTTGGCCTTGCTGAAGGTGACGAAATAAAGAAGGGGCAAGTGATTGCGAATGTGGGACCGTATCCGGAGAACGGGGGATGGCCACCTCATCTGCATTTTCAACTCATAGTAGACATGTTCGATAGAAAAGGGGATTTCTTCGGTGTTGCCCCTCCGAGCATGAAAGATGTGTGGCTGAGCATTTGTCCTGATCCGAACATTATACTACAACTACCAGAAGATCGGCTATCAGCTCCAATGGATTCCAGAGCCGTCTTGGAAACTCGCCAAAGATACACAGGCAAGTCACTTAGAACCGCCTACGATGAGCCGCTTCACATTGTCCGCGGTGAGATGCAATATCTGTATGATGCGAATGGAAAGCAGTACTTGGATGCTAGAAATAACGTTCCACATGTAGGCCATTCTAATCCGAAAGTTGTAGCCGCACTTACACGTCAGGCAAGGGTCTTAAACACAAATACCACATATCTCCATGAGAACTTGGCGAAATATGCAGAACGCCTCTGTGAAAAATTGCCTGGCTCATTAAGTGTATGTTTCTTCGTCAATAGCGGTAGTGAAGCCAATGAGCTTGCCCTAAGACTCGCATTCGCTCACACCAAGCAGACCGAATTAATTGTAATTGATGGAGCCTATCATGGAAACACAGGCACACTTGTGGGCATCAGTCCCTACAAGTTTGATGGACCCGGAGGTGAGGGTGCTTCGCCACAAGTGCACAAAGTGAGCACTCCAGACGTTTACAGGGGTCTCTTCAAGTCTGACAATCCAGAAGCCGGTGAGAAGTATGCAATGGACGTTCTCAAAAAGATTCTCGATCTGGATGAGGGAAAAGGAGTGGCCGCGTTCATTTGTGAGCCGCTGATGGGTTGCGCGGGTCAAATCATATTTCCTGATAATTATCTCCGAAATGCGTTTGGCTATGTTCGCGATGCTGGAGGAGTATGTATCGTGGATGAGGTGCAGGTGGGATTCGGTCGGGTTGGAAGTCACTTCTGGGGCTTCGAAACGCAGGGTGTTGTTCCTGACATTGTGACCCTTGGCAAACCCATCGGAAATGGCCATCCCATAGGTGCTGTCATAACAACACTGGAGATTGCGGATTCCTTCAATACAGGGATGGAGTTCTTTAGCACTACAGGTGGAAACACGGTTTCATGTGCAGTGGGAATGGCTGTGCTTGATGTCATCGAAGAGGAAGGCCTGCAAAAGAACGCTTACGAAGTCGGATACTACATGATTGATGAGCTCTACAAACTGAAGAAGAAACACAGAATCATAGGCGATGTGAGAGGGCTTGGTCTATTCATAGGCGTAGAATTGGTCCTTAATCATGAGATTCTAACTCCTGCAACTGAACAAGCCAGTTACGTCGCCAATCGGATGAAAGATCTTGGTGTACTTATTAGCACGGATGGTCCTTTCAACAATGTCCTCAAAATCAAACCCCCTCTAGTGTTCACCAGGGATAACGCCGAGTTCTTCATCAAAACACTTGATCGAGTACTGGCTGAGGATTTCGTGAGGTATGCAATATCCGGATGAATCTAGGCAGAAACGTGAAACGAATTTAATGCTCAGAATCCAGATGAGTTCCAGTATTTGAGCGAATTACGCCACTTTTAGGCTTCAGAGAATCTACATTCGATAATCCACAAGACTAGCTACCAGAGTAAATGGAAAGCACTTAAACGGTATTTGCACTACACTCTAAGTTGTTCCCTCAATAATAATTGGCTCCCACTATTGGAGACATCAGAATGCCCTTCCAGATTCCAGACTGCGCATGGACTATTTCACTGAATGAGGGTCCGCTGCAACCAGGAAGACCCAGAAGCTATCCTATGGGTCTTGAGCCAAGCATGGTCTGGCCCAATTTGGCGGAGGTTCCGATTGATCTTGATGAGCAATTCTGGGAAATGCTACCGTGCCCTCCAACTAAGCCGATTGATGATGGCTTCAATCAAGGAATTCCCATAGGAGGTTTGGGCTGCGGTAGTATTGGACGGGGGTATAAAGGTGATTTCGCCAGATGGCATCTTCGAACTGGCGCGCATGAATATCATCCCTCTTTACCGAATCAGTTTCACCTGAGAATTGAAGGAATGGGCCGTCCATTTCTTCAGACATTGAACCCAAGAACTCCAAAAGGGAAGCGACTGGCCTCATGGAGTTGGGGAATGCGCGCTTCACGCGCCACATATCATGCGTTGTTCCCACGGGCATGGACAACCTATAACTTTCGAGATGCTGGAATAGAGGCAACATGCCAGCAGCTTTCTCCTGTCATAGGTCATAACTATCAGGAGAGCTCCTATCCTGTGGGTGTCTTTTCATGGAGAATAACAAATGTATCGGACAGGAGTCTTGATGTTTCACTGATGTTCACTTGGGAAAATGCGGTATCGCCCACTCAGCCTTGCATTGATTGCACACACACACTCATTGATTCCTCGAACCTCAACCGTCTTTTCCTGGATCTCCGCCAAGAACGTATCGAGGCTGCCAGTCCTGTTTCATTTGGTATGGGAATTGAAGGCTCGAAAGAGACCGAGCTCACAAGTCTTACACGATTTGATACTGAGTCAAGGGGTCGGGAATTGTGGAGGAGTTTCAAGTCAAACGGAGTCTTGGTGGAAGCAGAGCCAAAACCGACGAAGAGACCTCACAAACAAGGTGGCGCACTGTGCGCGAAAGCACATCTAGAACCTGAGGAATCAACTGAGATCATCTTTGCACTTAGTTGGGATATCCCGATAATCCAGTTTGGAGAAGGCCGAAGATGGTACAAGTACTACACTCGGTTCTATGGAGTTGACGGAGAATATGCTGTTCCGCTTGTCAAAGAAGCTCTTGACAACTGGAGAGCTTGGGACGAAAGCATCGTAGAGTGGCAAAGATCCATAGTAGAATCAGACCGACCAGCATGGCTCAAAACGGGCCTCCTCAATGAATTGTATTTCCTGGTTGACAGCAGCTCCTCATGGGTTGTTGGAGAGGTCGATGACAAAGTTGGAGTCAGAGGTTTAGGTCATTTCGGATATCTCGAATGCTTCGAATATCCCTACATGAATACCTACGATGTATTGTACTATGCATCCTTTGCAACTCTGATGAACTGGCCTGAGCTTGATAATAGCATTCAGAGAGATTTCGCGGATACTGTTGATACCAACGATGAGCGACAACACACCTTGCTTGTCGATAAGAAGGTAGTTCCCAGAAAACCCAAAGGTGCCGTGCCTCATGACTTGGGGATGCCTCAGGAGGACCCATGGCATTCTACAAATGCCTACGCATACCTAGATTGCGGAAGATGGAAGGACCTGAATCCGAAGTTTATTCTCCAAGTCTATCGAAACTACGCGTTTACAGAAGAGGAGGAATTCCTGAAATACTGCTGGTCAGCAGTGAAGCAAGCTATGGAATATGTCGATGCATTCGACAAGGATTTTGATGGAATCCCAGAAAATGAAGGATTTCCTGACCAGACGTATGATAACTGGAGAATGGAAGGTCCTAGTGCCTATTGTGGCAGTCTATACTTGGGAGCAGCCCAGGCAATGATTGCCATGTCGAGGATACTGGGAGATGAGAGCACAGAGAAGAAATACCGCATGATACTTGAGAATGGGCAGCGGTCTTTTGAAGAGAAGCTCTGGAATGGACGATACTATGACTTTGACAGCAGCACCGCAAGGCATCATGACAGCATTATGGCTGATCAGCTTGCCGGACAGTGGTACATGCGTGCTTGTGGACTGCCCAGCATAATCCCCGAGAAGAACGAGCTCTCCACCCTTCAGACAATCTACAACTTCAATGTGCTGAGGTTCCAGCTTGGACAAATCGGGGCAGTGAATGGCATGCGTCCCGATGGGACGCCGGACAATACCTGTGCACAGAGTTCAGAGGTCTGGACGGGAACTACCTATGCACTAGCGGCCTTCATGATCCATGCTGGTCTGATAGATCAAGGTATGAAGACCGCACTTGGTGTCTACAATACAACTTACAGGGATAGAGGCTACTGGTTCCGTACACCTGAGGCTTGGACCGAAGAAACCAACTTCAGAGCCTCGATGTACATGCGTCCACTGTCAATCTGGGCCATCGAACATGCTCTCCGAAGTCGTGAGTAGTCTGTTCGAATTCAAAAAAGAAAAGAAGGAAGGTTGCGATTTTCATCAGCAACCTCCTCTCTTGTTTCTACTTTCTACGCATATAGATTACAACGACTGCAACAATCGCCACAAGACCAATTCCAACTACCACAATGAGAAGAGTGTTATCAGGCGGTGGTGGAGGCGGTGTTGTTGCTCCCGTTGATTCCAACCCGAAGACAATGGCAAGCAGGTTCGCATTCTGTGTAACACCCGCAAAGGGACTGCTTGGTAGCATCGGATTGGTCACACTGTTGGGCCAACCAGTCCAGTACGAAGTACTATAGACTTGCCAGTCAGCATGTCCTGCCAATGGTATAACAGGCATTACTTCACCGAGAATCGTTTGCAGCTCATTAGCAACAGCCCATTGTGCAGCTGAACCTGCAGGGTGGGTGTCAAGCTCCTCGATGAGGTCAATGAATGTCTGATTATACCAGCCGCCCAGAGGGGCATTCACTCCTCCACCCGCGCTAGCACTATCGGGTGAGAACATCTGGAAGTAGCGTTCATACATGTTCATGTTGATTTGACCAGACATGACCATGTTAGCAAGATCGAAGTTGTAATTGTTCATTCTTACCTGAACAGTGCCCCAACCGCTAATGAACTCGACTTGAGTCTGTATGTTCAACAGGCTAGAGAATGCCTGAGCTGCTACTTGGTCCATTGCATTCACATCAGTCCATCCCATGAAGTCAAGGATTGTGTATGGCGCAGTTGAATTGGCTGCCTGATTCCATTCTTGAAGTGGATAGTGTTGAACCGGATCACTGGGTGTGACTCCTTCCTTCGTCCACCATACTCCATCTTTAAGGGTGCAGTACTCTTCCAGAATTGCAACCGCAGCAGCTGCGTCGTACTCAATTGCGTACTCTGCTTCGAGTGTTTCGTTCAAGAGTGCTCTAGCAGCTTCATCATCTGCAGGAATCAGAAATGGACTGGGATCCTTCAAGTAACCACTTGAAACATCACTCATAGCGCTGTAGTTTAGCACCATGGACATGGCCTTGTGGAGCCAGGTCTGATTCAGCGGGTAGTTCTGGTGGTTTGGAACAAGCATCACTGGCGACTTGTCTGGGAAGAATGGTAGCTCATCAAAGTAGGTGACGATATTCGGGTAGTCTTCCTTGACTTCATCAAGTCCTGCAAGATAGTTGCCATCCCAATCAAGATCTCCATTTTGCATAGCAAGAAGTGCAAGTTCATTGCTGGCGTATGATGTATATCCGAAATAGGTTGGCTCAGGTAGTCTACCGAAATCTGTGTCATCTACGCCCCACCAGTTATCGTTAACTTTTCCAATTGTCTGTGTAGCGTCATGGAAATATGGTAGGTACATACCAGATGCGACTTTCCAATCATCTTCCACCATTTCGGTGTCCTGCCAATCATTGGTGTATGTTGAAAGGTCTCCACTGTATGTTGCATTGATGTCTGACCACACTGCCTCCGGAAATATGAGGAAACCATATGTCAGTTGGCGATAGACCTCCTCACTCCCTGCATATGCTGGAAGAACGTGTACATTCAGTACTGTATCGCTGACCTTTTCGAAAGCGGTGCTGATTTCTCCTACCCTCTGTACTAGAGAACCGATTTGACCAGTTTGCTCGTATATTTCAAACGAGTAGATGACATCATCAGTTGTAATGGAAGTAGTGTTCGTAACCAGACTACTGCCTATTGAGGTCCAGTGAAGACTGTTTCTCAGTGTTATCTGAATAGTGTCTGTATCTAACCATTCGATACTATCTCCTAACCAGCAAATGATCTCTCCTGTTGCTACGTTAGTCCCGAACATTGGTTCATACATCAGGTAGGTTGTCCAACCTTGGTTTGAACCTGCGTTCCAAGGAACATAGCTTCCAGTGTTCATCCCGAAGCCAGCTCCCCACACTGTTTCATGTCTCGGTACAGTGGTTTGAGCAAAGACAGGATTCACACTGAAACTGGATAGGACCATTACACCCACTAAGATGCTGATGATCAAAGCGGATGTAACCCTATTTTCCATTTTCATTTTGAAATTCCCTTCCTAAGTATTATGCGAATAGTTAAGCAGTTTGATTGGAATACATAAGCATTCTCGGAGTCATAATGGAAAAAAAAGTGCTGAAAAAAAGAGAAATCTGAAAAAACCTCCGATTGTCGAACCCACTAAATGCCCAAGTTTCTTGGCTTCTACTCCCATTTTTCGTATAGACTAGGCACTGCTGCAAGAAGTTCCTTTGTGTATGCGTGCTCCGGTCTACAGAAAACGTCATCGACAGAGCCTTGTTCGACAATATATCCTTCCTTCATAATCAGAACTCTATCTGAAAGGTACTGGGCTTGGCCGATGTCATGTGTTATGAATAGAACAGACAAATCCTTCTCCTTTTTCAGATTAAGAAGTAGGTTCAAGACACCAGCTCGAGTGGATGCATCTATCATGCTTGTAGGTTCATCAGCTATCAGAAGTTGTGAACCGATGAGAAGCGATCTTCCGATAAGGAGTCGCTGCATTTGACCACCGCTTAACTCGTGAGGGTACCTACCCAACACCTCGTCGGGATTTAATCCGATAGACGAGAATGTAGACTCAACAACCTCTTTTCTTTCATCATCATCGAGGGCATCTTCACGAAGACCCCACGCTCTATTTATAACATGGTCAACTTTGTAGAACGGATTGAATGCAGAGTATGGGTCTTGAAATACTGCTTGGACTTGTTTATAGTACTCTCGTATTTTGTATGACTGGATGTCTATCCCGTTGAGAGCGATATAGCCATGAGTGGGTTCAATCAACCTCAATATCATCCTAGCTATTGTTGATTTTCCACTACCACTCTCACCTGCAAGAGCAACGATTTCTCCTCTCTTGATATCGAAAGTTGCATCCTTTGCAGCTAGAATGGTCTTAGTTCTTATGAGGCCTGAAGTGTATTCCTTGGTCAGTTCTTCACACTCTAGAATGGTATCATCGTTCCTTGTCTTTTGTTTGTCTTCCATTTTGCTACCCCGATTTTGAGTTCAATAACCAGCAAGCTACTCCTCTCTTTCCATCTTTAACCGTGACCATCTCTGGTTCTGTAGTCCTACAGATATCCATAGCATCCGGACATCGGGGGTGGAATCTACACCCGGTCGGAGGGTCCCTTAGATCTGGGGGACTTCCTGGGATGGTTTTCAATTCATGTGCGCATTTTCCTTTCGAATCGTAAGATGCGATTGCAGCTGTAAGCAGACGGGAATAGGGATGAAGTGGATCATCAATTATCTCATCCATATCGCCTATCTCTGCAATTCTCCCTCCATACATGACCATGCACTTATCGCATAGCTGTTTCAGACTTGTCAAATCATGAGATATGTATAGCATGCTTTCAATAGTACCAATCTGTTTCAAATTCAGAAGAGCCTTTATCATACGTTTTTGTGAAGTCACGTCAAGGGCAGAGGTCGGTTCATCTATCACCAGGAGCTTAGGGTTCCATAGGGTTGAAATCGCAATCACAACCCTTTGTCTCATACCTCCGCTGAGTTCGTGAGGATAGCGATCTAGGACCGTTGGTTCCAATCCGAGCGTCTTCATGTGGCTCGCAGCCATTTCAAGAACTTCTTCTTTTCTTTCTCTATTACGAATTCGTTTACCAGTGCGCTGTTCAACTACATCGAAGACGAAATCCCGTATCCTCTTAACTGGATTCAGAGACTCCATTGAGGCTTGAGGTACATATGACATGCGCTTGCATTTGACTTCAGTTCTAAGTTCTTCGGGGTCGATGTTGTAAATGTCAATCCCGTCAACTATGATTCTCCCACCTTCATGGTATAGCAGTGGAGGCGGTGACCCAGATACTAGCTGGGCAAGTGTGGATTTACCGCCACCAGATTCACCTGCAATACCCATTATCACACCGCGGTCTAAACTAAACGAAACACCGTCTATCGCATGAACGACACCAAATAGACCTCTGTAGTAACCCTTGAGATCTTCGACTTCGAGGATGTGGTCCGTCAAGAGATATCAGATCCTCCTCAATTTTGGATTGAACACCTCGTCTAGGCCTGCGTGGACGACGAATATCGCAGTCAGAATTATAGTCAAGACAAGACCAGGAGGGATAAACCACCACCAGATATCCCACCAGAACGGTACAATCGTTTGATGTTGGGCCCAGTATAGCATATAGCCCAAGGTAATTGTGGGAGTCGTTGAAACACCGATCATGCTGAGTGCTGACTCAGCAAGTATAGATGTGCCAGTCAATATTACGAAAACCATCATGATATAGGCCATCATATTTGGTAAGATTTCTGCTATGACAATGCGGACGCTCCCATCTCCAGACATCCGAGCTAGATTAACAAATTCTCTTTCTTTAAGGGTCAGCATTTGTGACCTTATGCTCCTTGCCGCCCAAGGCCAAGACGTCACAGCTAGTATCACACCTATCAGAATCAAATTCAACCCACGTACTACCGACGCGATGATTATGAAGAGCGGTATCAAAGGGAGTACCAAGGCAAGGTTGGTAACTAGATTGGAACTCTGGTCTGCCACCCCGCCTCTATATGGACCCACAGCTCCAACAAAGACTGCTATTAGGGTGCCCAGACTACCAGCCACTAATCCGACTAAGAATGAGTTACCAATGGCATTACACAACTGGGTAAAGACATCCTGTCCGAAACTTGTTGTACCCAGAATGTGTTCGAAGCTAGGGGGTTGACCCATCAAACTCAGGTTCATGTCATACGGGTCTCCAAGGAAGAGTGGGACCACTGTGCCAAGCAGTATGAATAGAATCAAGACAGCTAAACCGAACATGGCTTTGCGACTTTTCAACAATAGTTCCCACATTTCTATCACCCATGCCCTGTTCTGATTCGTGGATCAATGAACCCATAGAGACTGTCTATCAGAAAGTTGCCTACAACAACGACGATGATTATAACTATAAAACAGCCAAAAATCAGTGGATAATCATAATTGAAGACTGCATTATAGAGCAACAAACCGATACCAGGCCACCCAAATACGATTTCGATTATCAATGTCTGCCCAATGATGCCATTGAACACCATATTCAGACCAGTCAATTGTGGCAGGATTGCGTTTCTTTGGGTATAAGACATCAGTTTACTTTTCTTGAAACCCAATTGCTCACCGTAACGCACGTATCCAGCGTCCATTTCATGCGTCACCATTGACCTCATCCCTGTGGCCCATGCGCCTACATACACTACTAATAGAGTCAAGAAAGGCAGAATCCAGTGTGCTAGAAGGTCCAAGAAGTAGGCCATGCTTAAGGATGGTATCACTCCCTGGCTTCCGGCTCCGATTGGTGGAATCCTCTGAAATATCAATACATAAAGGAATATGACAACCAATCCGAACCAGAATGGTGGCAACTGGTTTGCAAACACCAAGGAGAAATAACTCGTTTCATTTAGCTTACCTTTCAAGTAGGCGGCTCTAGCACCAATCCAGTTTCCCAGGAAGAAACTGACAAATAGCACAGGAATTGCCAAGGATAGTGTATAGGGCAGATAGTATTGGATGATATTTGTAGCGAGTACCGGATAAAAATGGTATGACTGCCCCAAATTACCACTGAAAATATTCCAAAGGTAGACGAAATACCGTTCTTCGATTGGTCTATCCAAACCGAAGTACTCCCTCATGATATCTGCCAAAACATCGAGATCTGCTCCTGGTGGGGGGTTTCCGCTGGATAGCATTACCTCCACGGGATCGCCCGGCATCGCTTCAATGATGATAAACACCAGTGAAACTGAAAAGAACACAACAACCAAGTAGAAGACAGCTTTCCCAGCCACGAATTTTGTGTACGAGCTGAGGAGCAATCCTTTCAGCTTAACTAGCATGTCACTGGATGTAGGCTCTGTTTCAGCAATCGTACTATCCTCATCCACCTGGGTGTCCGTGTCTTGTTCCATCTTCTGACGTCCCCGTTATGTCACTATCCCATTGTGATTGATATCTTGTGTGTCTTTCCATCAGAGAAAATCGGGAGTAGATTGGATTCAAACGATTTGTCATCCACGCGAATACTTTTGATACCCTTCGAAACCCCCTTGGGATTTGAGAACGAGATATCATAGACAGCGTTCCTAAACTGACGAGTCATTCTGAATTTCTTCCAAGATGGTGGAACACATGGGTCGATAAGCAATCCCTGGTGCTGAGGCCTTACTCCCATAATCCAATTGGTGGCTGCATTCATCATCCATGCGGCTGTGCCAGTGAGCCACGATTGCCTTGCCATTCCAAAGGCATGGTGATCAATACCTGCAATGGTCTGAGCATAGACATACGGTTCAGCCTGGTGGATAGAAGCCATACTATTCTTTGTCGGTGGTGCCAATTTCTTGTAATACTCGTACGCCTGGTCGCCTCTCCCTAACATACACTCCGCAATGATTGCCCATGCATTTGCATGACTCCAAATTGAGGCGTTCTCTTTTAGACCTGGGGCATATTTTGATAGATCCCCGATCTCCTGATAGTGTTTGGAGTATGCGGGACTCAAAAGGATCAATCCATATTTTGTGTTAAGATGTTTCTTGACAGCATCCATCGACTTGATCCCCCTCTCAGTTGAGGCCACGCCACTGAGAATTGACCATGACTGCGTGTTTAGGTAGATTTTCCCCTCCTTGCACTTATTACTCCCAAGCGGATTGCCCGAGTCATCGAATGCACGGATGAACCAGTCGCCGTCCCATGCCACTCTGTTTAGGTGCGAATTGGTTTTGCTTGCCAAGTCACCATAATTTGAGGCTTCACCATCTCTTCCTGACAGACTACTCAATTCTGACAATTCATCGAGTGACTTATGAAGAAGCATCGCCGCGAAGACACTCTCAGCTGCATTGTTTGGACCTGGAATACTCAAGGGATCATTCCAGTCAGCTGTACCAAGAAGAGGAAGATCATGATTCCCCATCATATTCGTGACAAAATCAATTGATTTCTGCATGTGGTTGTAGATAGTCGAACGTGGGCCATCAACAAACTCAACCTTTTCTTCAAGAATGCTAGTGTCCCCAGTTTCTTTGACATATTCCGAAACAGCTGGTATTAACCATAGATGGTCATCACTGAAGAACTGCATGTCCTCTTTCACATAGTATGGAAATCCTCCCTCTCCTGTGAGTGGGAAATAGATATGATAGACATTCCCATTCGTGAATTGGTTCTTGGCAAGGTCAATAATCCGTTGTCTGACTCTGGAAGGAAGTGATTGGACCACACCAATGATGTCTTGGCAACAGTCTCTGAAGCCCATTCCCCTCCCAATTCCAGTTTCATAGAATGAAACATATCTTGACCAATCGAAGGTGATTCGACATTGATACTGGTTCCAGACATTCACCATGGCGTCAAAGTCGGGGTCTTCCGTCTTCACATTCACCTTGCTGAGATGCGATTCCCAGTGCCTTTTCAGTTTCTGGAACTCTCTGTCCACATTTTTCTTGTCGGTGAACTCTTGAATCAGTCCCTTAATGTCTGACTTTTCTGGAGTCACTCCAAGTACATAGATGATGGTCTTTGACTCCATGGACTTCAGGTTAAGAGAACTACATGTGGCTGCGATGGGGTTTCCACCGACTGCTTCCGACCTGAAGCACTCCCCGATTTCCACCGCCTCAGGATTCGCCTCATCGCGATATCTCCCAATGAAGGACTCTCTCTGACAGTCATAGCTCTCAATCTTCTCATTCGAAGCGAAGAATGCGTAGCCTGTACTCTCATCAAAGAAATGATACAGGATTGCATTGTTGTTGAAGCGCGAGATCCCGAGAAACTGGATTGACTGCAAATCATTCTGATCCCGGTAAGCTTCCCATAGACAGAACTCACAATACGAGAATACGTTGAGCCACCTATCTTGGGACAACGATGTGTTTTTGAGCGTGAGTACCCAGATCTCAAGGTTGTTATCAGGTGGCACGAAATAGGTTACTTCAGCTTCAATGCCTGAGAAGGAGGAAGAGAGTATAGTGTATCCGAGACCGTGTCTGCACTCATACCTGTCAAGTTTAGATAGAGTTGGCTGCCAAGTTGGAGACCAGTATTCTCCCGTTTTGCTATCCCTTATGTAGATATATCTCCCTGGTCGGTCAGTTGGCAGGTTGTTATATCTGTAGCGTGTGATTCGTCTAGTTCTTGGATCTATATGGAAGCTATAGCCTCCAGCTGTGTTCGAGATCATCGCGCAGTATTCGCTATTGCCGAGGTAGTTGATCCAGGGTGTTGGAGTATCCGGTCTAGTTATGATATACTCCCTGTTGTCTTCTGAGAAGTGTCCATACTCCAAATCAACCACAGAAAAGTTAGACTAATGCATGAGAGTATTAACTCTTGTCGGATTCGGCTTGAAATCTTTTCGGCCATTCACTGTTTTAGGCATGTTACTTCCTAACATCCAGTGTAATTTTCGTAGCATACTATGGTTTCTGAAATGAAATCGCTATCAGATGAGGAACCATTTGTATGTCTATCTTGCTATCCGAAAATACTTATCAATAATTTCGGTGAACCAATCATTGCACCGAATACTTTTCGGAGCTTGATACTATGTCTAGACAGCGTCAATCGCCCATTGATGAAACGGATCTCAAGATACTTGAGATGTTGCAGGAAGACTGTAAGCTCGGAGTACAGAAGATATCCCAAACGGTGGGCAAAGGTATCTCAACAGTTCATGCTAGAATCAAGGCATTGGAACAGAGGTCCATCATCAAACAGTACAGTGCAATCCTTGACCCATTATTACTTGATCGCTCAACTCTCGCACTGATTTTTGTCACAATAAGATACCGAGTACCAAATCAACCCGATCTTCTCTCTCAAAGGGAATTCTGTGAAGAGATATCAAAACACCCCTATGTTCAAGAGGTATTTGTCTTGAGCGGTCAATTTGATGTCTTTCTAAAAGTTCGTACCAGAGATGTCGAAGAGATGAACAGTTTCATTGTAGATTTTCTTCGAGAATTGCCTGCAGTGGAGAGGACCTTAACAATGTTCGTCATGGAAAACTTCCTTGAAACTCAGGAGCTGCGCAAACTAACAGGTAAAGACTAGAATTCGCAACTCTACGCCTCTCCTGGAACGCCATAATATGTCATCATGTTGACATCTGCACCTGCGAGCTTCAAGTACATCCATAGCTGCATCTTATGCATCGAGATATGGGTGGTGAACTCTGCGAAATAATACTCCCAGCTCTTCTTCTCCGTCTGCTCATAGAATGGCTGCATGGTTGCTGCCAAGAATTCGTCATCAGACATACCTGTGAACTGCTTCTTGACTGATTCCACTCCCTCATCAAAGACGGAAATCATCCCGTCAATGTCATCACGCAATAGCTCCTTCTCCCTTGCTTGAATCTGCTCCATATTCTCAATTTCGCCTCTGTACACAGATGGGTCCATCAAAGGTGTCTGGGCTAGATGGTTTGCGAGTTCCTTCAGGTTCCTCATTCCTTCTCTGGGCTTGAAACCAAGATCAATCCCTTCTGCACATTTGAGAACAACCCGTGCTTGTTTGCTTTCGTGAATAAACATCTTCAACATACTGTCAGATATGTTTGGCATTTGATCGCCTCCTTTTCCTTGGAATGGGCTTTTGGATTAAAGACAATCGCTCAAAGCCACCGAGTTCTTTATCCATCAGATTGTCATCAGATTTTGCTGGTGTTCACAGTATGTCTGTGGAATGGGACTATCCTGAGCCGAGAGAGGGCCTCGCCGGGCAGTGGGACACATTCATCGGACCTGGTGCGACACGGGCCGAGAGTGCACTGATGTTGGGTATTGGTCTGGCTGCCGGAATCCTGTTGCTTGTCTATCAAAACATTGCTGGTCTAGGTTGGTACGTTCTGCAGCAAATCGTAGCTGCAGTGTTGACCTTCGATCTAGTTGGAGGAGTGGTTTCGAACTCCACATCTGCTACCAAACGCTGGTATCATAGAGCGGGACAGGGATTCAAAGAACACATAGGGTTCATAGCTTTCCATTTCATCCATCCATTGTTGATTGTCATATTCTTCATGTCTTTCGATTGGATGTACTTCTCACTTGTCTATGGATATCTCATGGTTTCAGCTGTGTTTGTCCTTCTCTCACCGCTATATCTCAGACGCCCGGTGTCAATTGTGATGTTTGTTGGAGCTCTGGTCGCAAACATCTACATTCTAATTCCTGCTGCTGGGTTCGAATGGTTTGTCCCTCTTCTGTTCCTCAAACTCATTGTTGGTCATGCTGTGAAGGAGGAACCCTATCGACCTCTGGAAACCTGACTCATTCCACATTATCCAAGGCGTCGCGAGCATCTAGAAGTAGATTGGCGATGGTCATATGTCCAGCGCGCCATGCATAGTCGATAGCCGTAGTACCGTCTTCACTGTCTGATCCGCTAATCTCCATTCTCGGGTCAGCACCAGCTGAGAGAAGGACCTTTACGACCTCCTCATGTCCATTACCTGAGGCGAACATCAAAGCAGTGCCAGCCACAAAGGTCTTGGCGTTGACCTCAGCACCCTTTTCCAGCAGCAATTTGACTATCTCGATGTGGCCCTCCATGCTGGAATGCATAATTGGAGTCCAATCTGCGCTATTCTTCCCATTGACATCAGCACCATTCTCTATGAGCACTGCGATAATCTCTGCATGCCCCCTCAAGGCAGCCCAATGAATAGGCTTCATCCCCCTTCCATCGACTGCTTCAACATCAGCTCCATTTTTGATAGCTGACCTTGCCCCCTCAACATCACCATCGTGGGCAGCTTCCTGCAGCTGACTGTCTGGGTCATCACGTCCATTAGTACTGGGTTTGGCCATTCTTACTCTATAATCCTCAATCATCTTCACAATATCTGGATTCCCGGTTACTGACATATTTCCTACATGCATTGCGTCATTGAGGATTCTCTCTGGAATCCTAACTGGTTGCTCAAGCAAGAATCTCGCAACACGAATTCTGCCATCTCGCGCCGCCAAGTGAAGTGGCGACATGTCAACCCCATCCAACAGCAACACATCTGCTCCCTTCTCGATGAGATATTCGACAATCTCTACATGGCCTTGGCTCGCTGCTTTGTGCAAAGCAGTCTGCTTCATCCATTCGTCAGTTGCACTGATGTCTGCACCTTGCTCAAGAGCAGCCTTCACTCCTTCAAGGTTTCCTGATTCAGCGGCTTTGAGGAGTAGGTCATTCGCTTCACTCATCTCTTAGAACGCCTCCTGGAGCATTGAATCAAATCTGTAATTAAAACAAAGCTCGCATAGTTTCATGATGAACGATCGCCTTTCAATTCTGAGAGCTGCTCATCGATATTGAAATCTTTGAGCATACTGCTTGTGCGTTCTTCTCGGGCCGAACCTTCCCGAGGCTCAAATCCGTAAAGAAATGCATCCAGACAATCAACGTCCTTCAGGAGTTCTGCGTATGGGAGTTCTGTGACTCTACTCTTGTCGCTATGTCCCCTGATTGCCTGAAAGATAATCTTGACCTCGTCGTCAGAAATTTCCCCCAGCTGAGTTCCCCATCTTTTGTTGTATTCTTCTACTATCTCCAGAATGTATTCTCTGGCCTTAGGACCATGATCCTCATACTCATTCGTGTGGAGTGTATGCACATCATGGAACGCACAGACCAACCCTGCCAGCTCAGGATTGAGTCGCCGCTGCAAAGCTACTATTTTCGCTAATTGAGTTGTAGAATACATATGCGCAGCTCCCCATACGATTGGGGTTTCTCGCAGCCCTTCGCTGGATAGGGCTTCTATCCTGGACTGCAGAATAGCTAGAACTCGATTGAGTCTCCAAACTTGTAGTCCCGCCTCGGGTTTCCTTTTACTGAGAATTGGCATAAAACTCCCTCAATGAAATCCACACATGCTGCTCAATATTGACTACTTATCTCTGCTCTTCTCTCTCCTTGGAAAGAACATGCCCGTTCTCTTTCTGTAGTCAATGTAGTCCTGTCCATACCGTATCACAAGATCTCTCTCTTCAACTATGCAGAAGTAATAGAATGTTGGAAAGAAAACCAGTGATAGAGCCACTAGCAGGGGTGAGTTGAGATACAATCCAATGACCATGCCCAACCAGACTTCCCCTAAGGCCTGAGGATGTCGAATCTTCTCGTATATTCCACCGTAAAGAGTATGCTCTTTCTTTGGAATCAGTGTTTCTTCTCCAGCATCTCTAGCTCCAATGTACATGAAGTACATGCTTGGAATGAATATCGCAGTAGCAATTACTGCGGTAATCCAATACTCCCAAGGAAAGAAATCGGGCAATGGAGTGGCTAGAGGATAGAAGTAATAGATGACATAGTTAAGAAACATGAGATAGTATGCAGCCGTAGCTATCTTCCTGTTCCTAGCACTCTTCTCATATGCAATCTCACCTATCTGTCGTTCGAGGGCTGCTGGACTGACACTCCATATGTAAAACACGCTGGAAATGACAATCATGAGACACAAGACAATGATGTTCAAGATGTCTATCGTGATGATACACCTAATCTGGTTTTGATAGGATTCGGAATTTAAGCACAAGGGGGGCTGTTTCCTGCCTATTGACCAATGTTAATTAGTGCAAATGAGAAGTCGTTAATGTCCAAATGAGAGGTAAAGAAATGATAGATTTGAGAGCTTTAGAGCAATGCATGTGTGAACACGATAGGTCTCAGCATGAAGAAAGAGAAGCCTCATGCAAGACATGTGGGTGTGATCTGTTCGTTCACAAAATGGCCCATCCAGGGAATCCAGTAAACAAATGGGAGGCGGAATCTGCCGCTGAGTGATCGAGAAGAGAATATCAGAAGCACCCTCGGGTGGTCATTGCACCTTGCTTCAGAGGGCGACGATGAATATGTCCCCATAATCTTTGACGAGGAACCGAATAACGAACCGAACCCTAGGCGGAGGCAATTGGGCAAGCGACCCACCTCACCCTTAGCCGTCCTAATGTTCGCGATGATGAGCCTATTCCTCATCCAGGCTGCTGGTGTCGCCTTCATTCAGATTGGCATTCCAATTTGGCTTGCCATCTTGATAGTGCCTGGTTCACTTCTAGGGAGTCTAGTGAATATCCCGCTCTATACAATTAAGGCAGAGTCTCCTGGTGTGGTGGAAGCGCCCTATCTCTCTGAGTGGGGATTCAGTTTTCCGATAATTCAGCCTGAAACGCCTCAAGAGACCAGGATCAGTATAAACCTCGGCGGCGCTGTGATACCTGTTATAGTGAGTGGATATCTTGTCCTGCTGAATCTTCTATCGATAGTCCCGATTCTATTTGCTACAACTGCAGTGACAATTGTGGTTCATCGAATCGCTAGGATAGAGCCAAGCATGGGAATTGTTACGCCCGGGCTTCTGCCACCGCTGGCTGCTGTCATGGCAACACTAGCCGTCGGATTGATTTTCCCCGGGGTCGTCAACCTCTATGCGATTGCCTACATATCAGGAACCTTGGGAACTATAATTGGTGCTGACTTCCTGAATCTTGGGAAACTTTCTCAACTGAAGACTGATGCTGCATCCATTGGTGGAGCTGGGACTTGGGATGGAGTGTTCCTCACAGGGATTCTAGCAGTGGTTCTCCTATAGTCCTGACTATTGAGTGCCGCACCACTCGAGCATTGTCTTTGCAATGATTTGAGATGTCTGCACAATAGATTCAACGCTTACAATTTCATCGAAGGAGTGGATCCTCTCTGCCAGTGGGCCACAGGTTAATGCGGGAACTCCATGATGCACAAAGAATCTGGTATCTAGGCCTGCTGAACCTCCAACGAAGTCTGGTACTCGGCCAGCCACGTGAATAACACTCTGTTTGACAAGCTGTACAAAGTCATTATTTGCATCCAACTCATGGGGGCGTGCTTTCCATCCAAACCATTCCACAACAGGAGGATTATTTCTAAGCCACTCATCTCCCTCCGTCGCTTTGCTAACAGCATCCTCAACTTGCTTTATCACTTCTTCGCGAGTTTCTCCTGGCGGGAATCCTATCCTGCACTCAATCGTGCATGTGCCTGGAACTGTGGAAGGCCAATCCCCCGCCCTGATGACTCCAATATTGATTGTAGTGGCTCTTCCTTTCATTCTAGAATCTGTTTCTGCGTAACTGTATCTGATTCTAGCCTGACGGGCCTCATGGAGTTTCTGAATGGCATTAATTACTGGTATCATCTTCTGGACGGCATTCACACCAAAGTGGGCTGTAGCTGCGTGCGCTGGCATACCTGGAACCGTCACTCGGAAATACATGACCCCTGCACTAGCAAGTGTAATCATGAGATTTGTCGGTTCTGGGACAAATGCGGCATCTGTCTTTGGTCTTACAGTCCTCATATAGAAAACTCCTCCAACTCCTCCATCCTCCTCTTCGATGGTGGTTTCAACTTGGACATCACCCTTCAACCTGATGCCATTCTCTTGAAGCGCTTGCACTGCAAAGATCATAGCGGCAACTCCTGCTTTCATATCCCCTGCACCTCTGCCGTGAATGTTGCCATCCACGACATCTCCGGACCAAGGGTTGCTTGTCCACTGGTCCAATGGTTCCGGTGATACCACATCTACATGTCCGCTCAGACAGATGGATCTTCCTCCACTTGATCCCTTCCAAACTCCTCCCACATTTGGTCTGTTGTCATAACCATATCTAACAAATGATGTTGTTTCAAAGAAGTCTTTGTGACTCCGAAGCCTCTTTTCATCAGGATTGAAGAACTCTGGCCTAAGGTTCATCCCTTCTAGCTCCTTGAACACCCTTTTCTGAACCTCATACTCTTCTCCTGAGATGCTAGGAATTCGGACTAGATCTTGTGTCAGACCTATGAGACGTTCTTGGTTATCATCAATCCAATTGAGGGCTGATTTGGTTGTTGACTTTCTCTGTTCGCTTGTCATCGATGACCTAATGCCTCCATCTTGATTCTGCAATGCATACGCTTTGATTAAATCTGCTGTTCTTCATATTTTGTGTTGATATGTACATGACTCAACACAGCTCCATTCGATCCAGTTTGTACGGAGACCTTATGTTCACACCATCATCTTGGAGACGCTATTGTGAACATGCTTCTTGAGATGATGTTCATGAGGAAAGAACAAGGAAGAGCTGCGGAGTCTGAGAGGCGCAAGTCTTCTGCGTCAAGAGTGCATCTCCATACTACCATTTCTGCAGGCACACGTCAGCTTCTTCATGATTTGGCTGGTGAAACAGGTCGCATCAATGATGTATTGGAGGAAGCAGTAGATTTCTACAGCACTAGACGAGATATACCAAGTTGTGATGAATGCGAGGCCATGGAGGTGTCAAACCTACGCAGATCACTTATCGATTCTGCTGACATGGGTCTTGTGAGCTCTCAAGTTCTATCTGTCTTAGCCCAGCTTGGTTGTTCTGGTCAAGGAGCTTCGGAACTCATATCCAGGCTTCAAAGAATCGGTCATCAACAAACGAAACTACTTCGCGGACTAGGAACCATTCCACAGGAGATGTGGAAAAACTCATTTGACTCATTTGTGAGCAATGTGAAGCTTCTGGAAAGAATGGGCATCTTTGGGTCTGTCGAGATTCATCCCGAGCGTAAGACCATTCTAGCAACGGCCAAGCTCATGCGTGAACAACCAGAGATTCTCCTGTTGATGCTTATAGCTGAGTGGGATGAAGCTGGGTATACTGTTGATGCAGAAGTTGTTGCTGAGAATAAAATCAGTGTGATGTGGGTTGATTCTCGTGTCTTTAGCACCATTAAAGAAGACCGTGACAGACGAGTTCTCAGTCTATGGCAGGAACGTAGAGAAATCATGCTCATGCAGGCAGGCCAAAGTGGAGCCGTTACGTTGAGCCCTTCATTACTTGAATGGCTAATGCATCATACGATAAAGGATGCCTTGGATGAACGAACGGTGATCAGCGTTCGAGATCACATTGAGCAGATGGACCCCCACGGACTCGAAACTCCAACCAGTATTGTTGACATTGTAAAGCGAGTTGCATTGGGTGTGACTTCTCTAGGACTCCTTGAGAAGTGCGATGTGAGGACAGATAACGAGCTGACCCGAGTGCAATTGAGGTCACGAACATCCTTCATGAAGGACCTGGGGCTAAAGCTCCTTCTCGCTTTGCTGCGTTTTGAGGGAGTGGACGAGTTCGCGCGTGAAGAAGGTGTTTCTACTGCTGTCCTCTACTTCGGAGAGAAGCCAGAGATTGGCAGGAAATATCGATTGGGCTAATCATCAATAAAGAAACTCGATTCCGAGGTCAGAAACCTCCTTCTTCACCTTCTCGTATATCTCAAAGCATTCCTTTGAAGGGTCCCCGGTCACCATGTCACAGCATTCTTGGAAACGCTTGCCTCTTGGAGGATCAGGAACCTTGTCAATGAACTTTGGCACAATCTGTTTAGCAATTTCATTTGCGTCAGATCTCTTAACGCCCGCGGTTGCATACGCTACTTCTGAAGCAAACATAGGCTCAATGGGTGTCAGATAGTCAAAGTATTTCCCTTTTGCCACTCCTCCAGTTTCTATTGAGGCTCCTGAGGAAACAGCTGCAATGAACTCTGCAGCAAATTCCTGAAGGACCATCTCTGTACAAGGGCCTGCAGCAGTGTAGTTGTAATAAAGCGCTGGAACCTTTGTGTTTCTGCTGACAGCCTGTGAGTAGAGAGCAGCCAGCCATATCAGTTCAGGTGATGAGCTTGATGTATACTTGATATGAATGGGGAAACAGAGTGTCCATGAAGCACCGTAGGTGAGAATCCCCTGAATGTGAAATGCAGTACTGGTGACAGCTGTGCCTTCTGCTCCACCTGCGAATCCTCCATAGATTGGGCCATATATTCCAGCAATGGGTACATTCAGTGATTGCAATAATGCTGCTCGGTTGAGGAGATCCAGATCTGTCTTGAGTTCTGCTAGCTCTGCAATCATATATCCATCTGTCTTCCGTAGGCCAAAATCTGGATGAAGTCCAGATGCTAGTGCAATCGCTGATTCTGCTGTGCCAATAGCATTCATAATAGGAAGTCCAGGCCGACCTGCTCTTCTCAGAGCTTCTCTGCCCAAAACAACTGTGCGAATTGAGCCTTCGATTTCAAGAGGTGATTTGGCCCTGATATTGGCGCCATCAACAGAGAGCAAGCATGGGGTTGTGATGGCATTGGCAATTGGAATTCTCTTTGCATAATTCTCCACAAGACGCACGAAGATACTCTCATCTGAAACAGTTACACCACCCGCTCCAGCGAATATCCATGGTTTTTCCTTGGATTCTGGTTTCCTCGGTAGCAAAGTTCTCTGTTCCATTCCTTCTCCTAGAACAGCGTGGTCAAAAGAGGTCTTCAGTTCGCTGCGAACCTCTTTCTCTTCGAAGGCAATGATCCGCTCTGTGTCTTTACAATATACTCCCACGTTACAGATGAGATCAAAGGCCGCTTTGAATACTGCGTCCGCGAGACCATCATCTGATGGAACCAGAACATCGGGATCATAGCTAATACCATACTCCTTTACAAGTTCTCGGACCCTAGGAGAAAATACCCTCATGTCATACTCTTTTTCTATGAGCGGCTTTCCGTCAAGTGCTCTTTTAGCAATCTCGATGATTGGAATCATGAGTTCAGCCCCTCCTTTTCTCAACGAGTTGCATGGCCACCCTCACAGCTTCAGGTGCAGTTTCTGCAAAGCCATCTGCTCCTATCTCGTCTGCCCATTCCTGATTGGTGGGACCCCCTCCAACCATTACCATGAATTCTCCTCGTTTACCAGACTGCTCAAGATAGTCAATGACATCCTTCTGCCCTCCAAGTGTTGAAGTCATGAGTGCTGATATGGCTATGATATCGGCGTTTATCCTCTCAGCCTCTTCAATGAACTTGGATGTTGGGACATCAACGCCTATGTCACTCACTTCGAACCCATTAGCTACAAGGAGTGACTTGAAGATGTTCTTACCAATCTCATGGATATCGCCTCGCACTGTGCCTACTACGACCTTTCCCCTCTGTGGTACATCCCCAGCTTCAATATGCGGCAGAACCACTTCTAGCCCCGCCATCATAGCTTCTCCTGAAAGCATTAGCTCAGTGAGGAAGATCTCCATTCGTTCAAATTGCTCACCCACTGTTTTCGCCCCTTCAGAGATGCCCCTTTCCAGAATATCCAGAGGTGCTGCACCGGATTCTATTGCCTCAGTGGAGTATTTGGAAACAGCCTCTGCATCACCATCAATAACAGCTTGTTTCAGATTCTCAATTGCATCACTCATGATTCCACACTCAATTGCCCTGGTTAATAGGCACTGTAGAGAATGAACATGATGAAAAGCACTCCCAACACATATGAACAATGATGAACAGATTCTCCCTAATCATGGCAGGCGACTTGCCGTCCATCGGGCATTGTCTTCAGTTCAGGTTCTTCCACGCTGCACTTTTCCTTTGCAAATGGGCACCGAGTATGAAATCTACAACCTGTTGGGATGTCAATCGGACTTGGAATCTCCCCTGTGAGAAGGAGTCTTTCTCTTTTTACACCAGTTTCTGGAACAGGGACGACTGAAACCAGCGCTTTTGTGTAGGGATGGCTTGGGTTGTCGATGATGTCTTTAGTAACTCCAGTTTCAACAACTCTGCCCAGGTATGCAACTGCAATCCTATCTGACATCTGTTTGGCTACAGCCAGATTATGTGTTATCAACACTAGCGTGATTCCTTTCTTTTCCCGGAGCTCAAGCAATAGCTTCAGAATCTGTCCCCTCATTGAAACATCTAGCATCGAAACTGGTTCGTCAGCAATGAGAAGAACGGGATTCAATACGAGTGCTGCAGCCACTGCCACACGTTGCCTTTGTCCTCCACTCAATTCATGGGGTATCCTACTTGCAAACTCCTTTGCAGGACGAAGGCCTACGTCCTCAAGTGCAGCTAGCACACGCTCTTCGATTTCACTTGATGAGGCGTAGACACTATGAATCTTGAGAGGCTCTGCCACAATCTCGCCTATCGTCATATTATTGCTAAGCGAACCGTATGGGTCTTGGAAAATCATCTGGATTCTTCTTCGATACTCCTTGAACTTACCCTCATTCAATGCAGAGATTTTCTCTCCCTCGAACCAAATCTCACCGTCGGTCAACGATTCTAATCGCATAATCAGTCTTGCAATTGTGGTCTTTCCACAACCGCTTTCTCCTGCAATCGCAAAGACCTCGCCTTGGTTGATCTCTAGGTCAACTCCATCAACAGCCCGAATAAAGGTGTCAGATCCTTTTGAGATGAGGCTTGAGAGGAACCCAGCCCTCACCGTGAACCATTTCTTGAGGTTTCTGGTTTCCAGAATTGCGTTCTGCATTAAATCTCATTCCTCCTAAAACAAGCCACTCTATGTCCTCCTTCGTCAATAAGTGGAGGCTCTTCAGTTTTGCAGATATCAGCTGCATAACTGCACCTTGGATGGAAGTTACATCCTACCGGGGGGTCAATCAGATCTGGTGGATTTCCTGGGATGAAGTCTATCTCCTTATCGGCGAGAATGCTTGGGAATGATGAAATGAGCTTCCTGGTATAGGGGTGTGCTGGTTCGTTGAAGAGTATCTCAGTCGAAGCCTCTTCTACTATCTTTCCAGCATACATTATGATCACCTTGTCACAGGTTTCAGCTAGGACTGACAAGTCGTGTGTTATTATTAGGAGAGATAGACTTGTTCTTTTTCTGAGTTGCTTGAAGAGATCAAGAATCTGTGCTTGGATCATCACATCCAGCGCAGTGGTTGGTTCATCAGCAATAACAAGGGGCGGATGTAGCACAAGAGCGAGGGCAATCATTAGACGTTGTTTCATTCCCCCACTAAGTTCATGAGGATATGCTCTTGCTCTCGATTTGTCAATTCCCACGGATTCTATAAGTTCAAGTGCTATTTCTCTAGCCTTCTCTCGCGGCATACGCTGGTGGATTTGTATTGCTTTCACCATTTGGTCAATTACACGATGCACTGGATTTAGTGAGTTCATGGCTCCCTGAAAGACCATTGATATTTCCTGCCAACGAAATGCCTGAATCTCCTTTGTCTTCATGGTGAGAATGTCACGGTTGTTGAAGAGAGCTTGCCCTCCTTCAATGACTCCTTCTCGAGGGAGAATCTTCATCAATGTCATCGCAGTGGTTGTCTTTCCACAGCCGCTTTCCCCGCTAAGCCCAACAAACTCTCCGCAGTTCACTGTGAAATCGATTTCGTCGACTGCTTTGACGATTCCTTGGGATATATGATAGTACACTTTCAGACCTGATACCTTGAGTAGGGGTTGACCAGCAGGGATTTGTGATGATGCTTCAGTCATTTGCTCCACTACCTCCTCCTAAGTCTTGGATTAACAATCTCATCCATGGCGTATCCTACCATTGACACACCGAGGAGGAGAAGCACAACCATGATTCCTGGGGGAAATACTAGCCACCACAGGTTATTAGACATCGAACCAGCATTAAATGCGAGATATAGCATAGTGCCCCAGCTTATCATAGCAGGGTCTCCAAGGCCAAAGAAATCCAAGACGACTTCTGAGAGAATCGCCCACGCAGTCACAAGGATTGTGTTGGCAACAACAAGTGGAGCAACAGCCGTCAGAACATGCTTGCCCATGATGTAGAAATTGCCCCCGCCAACCGCTCTCACCCTCTCGATGTAAGTCCGTTCTTTAACCGATAGTACCTGCCCTCTTACAATGCGTGCGGTGGAGGACCAAGAGAACAGACCAATCACAATAATGAGCGTCACAATCGACGGTCCCAAGACAGCAGCCATAACAATCATTAGTAGTAGACTCGGGATTACGAAAAATATGTCTGTGAATCGCATCAGGAAGGAGTCGATAATTCCACCATAGTAGCCTGCAACAAGGCCTATCAGAGTGCCTATAATGACAGACATCGTTGTAGCAACGATTCCAATCAGAAGTGTGATCCTCACAGCGATAATTAGTTGGCTATATACATCTCTACCCAATTGGTCCGTACCCATAAGGTGGTAACCTGGAAAATCAAGAGGGACTGCCCAAGGTGCTTGAAGAATGCCCTGGACTAGAACGCCAACTCCTATCACACCCACTAGAGCGATTAATAATCTTGGAAGGTGCATTTTTAGACTCTGAAGGATGGAATCTTGTCTTGCTGTCATTAAGCTTCTCAGAATGATAACGACCGCGATGAGTCCAATCCCTACAGAATAGACCAAGGTAGCTTGATTTTCAACCTGGAGAGACCGTTCCGCAAATAACAATGAAACAAATAGAATGAGTCCTCCAGTTAGAATTGAAATGAAGTGTCTAGGAATAGCAGGCTGTTTTATACGATCAAATATCCACCAGATTATTGTCGCACCAATAAGTGATGCCGCGCCCCCTGTTACCATGAGCATTTGCATCTCTGGCATAATATCAGGAGGCTGATACCATATTCCAGTGAAAAATGCCTCAGGATTATATGGGGCAATAATATCTCCAAAGAGCGTCATTCCTGCGAACATTGCCACAAGGGAGATTCCAACTGTGCCCATACGTGTTTTCATGAATCGACTTGAGGTGGCACCGAGGCTTTTTCTCCTACCCAAGATGACTCCTAACGCTATGCCAGTAAGGGCGATTTGCATAACTGATGGATGGGCAATTGATGCTAGAGCCAAAGACCATTCCGGATATTCCATTCCTGGTGGAATGGGGGGGAACGACCGTAATCCGAAAAATGCAGCGCCCCAGAAGAAGCCCCATTCAGGGATGAAGACTCCTGATATCGCTATGATGCTTAAAGCAATCAAATTGATAACTAGGGAAATCGCAGAGAATCGAACTAGAATCTGTGACCGTTTGGTCTTCCAAGCGTAAAGAAGGTTTGAGGGAGTTAGTGTGCTAAGTCGAGCCTTTAAGAATTGCAGAACAGGCTTTCTTTTTATGATTAGTATGAGAATGAAGAGCGGAAGAACTGTGGTTATACCTATTACAGCCCACGTAGACAATAGTGCCACTACTGCTATCACTGCCAAGCCATAATGAGAGAGCGGTCTTGGAGGTTTCTCCTCACTTATTGTGAATTCAGCACCAACTCTAATTCTTGGGTCTAGATAGAAATAGATGAAGTCCGCAATGAGATTGGCAAACACCACTACTACGGTTATCATAAAGAACGCAGCCTGCAAAAGCGGATAGTCGCGATAGTAGACTCCTTCCCAAATTAGATTCCCGATGCCAGGATAAGAAAATACGACTTCAGTCTGAAGTGCCCCTGCAACTGAAAATCCAAGCTGAAGAGCGATCACCGTTGTAATGGGGATCATAGCATTCGGCATCGCTTCCTTATTCAGCTGATCTTTCTCAGTTCTCCCCTTTGCTTTGGCAGTAAGCATGTAGTCCTCGCTCAATACATCAAGTAGTGCGTTCCTAGTAATTAGAGCAAAAGAGCCAAGGATTGCTACAATGAGCACCGTCCATGGAAGCATCAAGTGAGAAATCATATCTATAATCAAACCGACAGGATCACCAGTGAAATCCATGCCGGGGGTAGTCAAGCCTGGAGTTGCAGGGAACCACCCAAGGCCAAATGCAAACAGCATGATGAAGAACATGCCTAGCCAAAACGTGGGAATTGAGTAAGTGATTAACGAGAATAGAAGGCCGACTAAATCGCCTGCTTTGCCACGACGCCAAGCTGAGTTCTTTCCCACCCAAATTCCTATGACTATCGCCCCAATAGATGCAGGCAATACTAGAATCAGAGTATTTCCTAGGTGGTGAATTATAATCGGTCCTACTTCTTCTCGGAAATGGAAAGACATACCTAGTCTCATTTGGAGGAAATTAGCAAGAAAGAGAATGAATTGCTCCCATAGTGGTTTATCAAGTCCAAACTGCTCAATCATTCTCTCTTGGGCGACTTCCGATAGGTTTGGATTTCGAGCTAGAAAGGTCATTGGGTCGCCCGGAAGAATGTGGAATATCACGAAATCAATTGCAAGTACAATGAAGATTGTCACAATTGCCTGGGCTATTCGTTTCAGCAAGACGTCTCTTAATGCCATCCTCATCCACTCTGTTCTTTGTGACTTTTAAAAAATGGGGAATGAACAGACAGAATTTCTGTCTGTTCAATCTCTAGTTTCGTATTTTTTGTTTAATGCTATCTTTTCCTTACTACAAGTACTATGACAACCACGAGCACCGCTACTCCAACGCCAACTGCCAGGAGGAGTTCCACAGGTAGTGGCGGAGGTGGAGGTTGAGGTGTTGTAGTCCCAGTTGGGGGTGTTGTCGTTGGTGTTACAGGCACGTCAACTCCAAGCCAGGAATTGATATTCCACATTGACAAGATGCCGCTCTGCCAGTCCGTGTTAGTGAAAGTCCAAGCATCATTTCTGTAAAGCTCAATGTCAGTAAACTCGACAAGAACAATGACACTAGAATCATCGTACATTAACTGCTGGAACTCATCACATAGATCTGCTCGATGTGCATCGTCAGTTGTCAACTGCTGTTCTTTGTATATCTCATCAACCCTTGTGATATTCACAGCATTCGGGTTAATCCAGCTATCGCTTGTCATATATTGCATCATGCTGTTTGGATCTGCAATCTGACTGTAGGCGGTGAGAGCCATGTCAAAGTCCCAAATGTCTGTAGCGGTTTCTGCTGTGAAGGTTGTTTCTTCAAGAGGGACCGTACTGATATCAAATCCTGCAGCCTCAAGATACGCACCAATAAGAGACACAATTGTGAAGTCTGTTGGAATACCGGTCACATACTTGATGGAAAAGGACAGTGTTTCTAAAGTCCCATCTACGTCTTTCTCATAGACTCCATCTAGATTCTCTACCCATCCAGCAGCTTCGAGGGTTGCCCTAGCTGCGGCGACGCCTTTGGGATAGGTGACAAGCGCGTCGTTGTGCCACTTGAGCTCAGAATGGATTAGCGAGTCGGCTGCACTCGCGTGTCCTAGATATGCAACTTCAGCTATCTGCGCCTTATCGATGGCCTGATTCATTGCTTTTCTGACTTCTAGCTGCCGGAGGGCGTTGCGCTTTTCACGACCGGCATACTCTCCCTGAGCATTTGTGTAGTTGTAGTACTGGTTCACAAGGAGTAATTCGCAGCCCATCCAAGCGTTCTCATTTATGGTGACCTCAGGTGGTATGGTTCCAAGCTCTATGAATGCCGGTGCAGATTCGCAAAAGTCAATATCTCCTGCCTTCACAGCCTCAGTCATTACTTCTACAGTGTCGTAGAATGTGCAAAGGATTCCATCAATCTTGGGTGCGCCTAAGTGGTAGTCGGGATTGGCATCAAGTCTGATGTACTCTCCCACTACATATTCGTCCAGCATGAATGCTCCAGTCCCATTCAGCGGTGTTGGCCACGCAGGGTCAAGCATGCCCCACCAAATGCAATCTTGCCAACCAAAGGTCTGGAAGTACCCAGAAGAACCTTCGGTTCCATAGAATGGATCATTCCAAGTCAATGGATCCCATAGATGCTTTGCAAGGATTGGCACATATGTGAGTCCTGTAAGAAATGCTTCCTTGTTAATCGCAACAGACGTCCCATTGTATACGTCACGTTGTGTTCCAGTGGGCCATTCGTATATGTTCTCATAACCACTATCCACAAAATTGAGGACAAGAGTGTGGTCGTCTGGGACCTTGATGTTTCTGTGATCGATACGAGGTGTCTGGCCTACCCAGAATCCAAGCCAAGTCCACGTAAAGAGTGTCCAATTTGCGTCATGTGCCGTGAATGGAGTTCCGTCATGCCAAGCTGCATCTGGGTCCATATGCATCACTAACTGCGTGCCATTTGGTGCCCACTCCCAGCTCTCAGCTAGACAAGGCTGAATTCCCCAGTCGTCATCCCATCTAACCAAAGGATCGAAGATCCAATTAATAAAATACCATGAAACAATCTCTGAGGCCATGACTGGATTAAGGCTGTCTGGTTCGTCAAACATCCCAATCTTGACAATCTTAGGTGTCTGCGCTACTGCAGTAGTCGGTATGAAAGCAAACACTGGTAAGATCATGAAGACCGCCAGAGACAATGCCATGAGTGCTTTCTTCTTTTTCACAGATGTCACATCCTGAAATAAAGATGTTCGTAAAGTACTAGTGTACACCAATTAAAATCCACCGAACACTCTTGTTCATAGCGTGCCAGTCATGAACATGTGTCCCTGTGAATGGATTCGCACATTTCTTGCGCTAAACCATTCACTTCCTTAGTCTATCAACGACCATCGCAATCACGACGACCGCAAGAATTACAACTAGGCCAAGAGCAGGGTCGATTTCCATTGGAGGTAATGTAGGACTGGAGTCTGCAGTAGTTGATGATGAAGTAGTATAAGATGTTGTAGCTTCAAATCCATTTTCGGAAAGCCAAAGCCCGATTTGCAGCATCATGTCCCACTCTGATCCCGCATCATCATACACATTCTCCCATGCCACTCCATCTCGATCAGCATCTTCCTCCCACTCTACATGCGGACCTGAGAGAACTATCCGACCTTGCCCATATTCATAGGCAATAATAGCTGGCTCATCATTAACATCATAAGTTGCGAGAACAGTCACTCCATCTGTTCCACCAGTTTCAAAATATGGCCCACCGTAATACATTACGATGTGAGAGTCTGGCTCTCCAGATAGATCTGGTCCAGTGACAGCCTTGTTTAGGTTTATCCTCGTCATGTTGTGACCTGGCCATGCTGCAATTTCCTCAATGGGCCCAATGCCTAGATTCGGGTAGAGGTCAAGTGAGTAACCAATGTTTTCACCTTCCCATCTGATATTGTCACAAGCAAAGTAGGCTCCAGCGCAGACTCCAAAAAACGCTCCTCCATTCTCAACAAAACTTCGAATCCTTACAACTCCTGAATTTGTAAGGTCTTGAAAATACGCCCATGCCCATCCTCCCGGTATAGCAATAATATCATAGTCGTTAAGAATGTCATTTCTAATGTCTGCAGCAGTTACCACGTCAACCGTAGCATTCATCCATCGAAACATCCAGAATAGCGCAGTTCGGCTGGAAAGGCTGGACGATTGTTCATCAGTAACGCCTTCATAGACAGCAACCTTGATGCCATTTAGGTCAGTGGGTTGGTTTTCAAATGAAATCGAAGAGTCTGCGAAAGCCAATGTGATTAAAAGAAACAAAGTCAGAAAGAGAATTGGCCCATGATTTCGTTTCATTTGGCAGCCTCGTCATTTCATCTGAATACTACTCTAAATGCAGAACCGGTTATGGCTCTTTAGGTGCTATCTATTCTTGTTCAGTGTTGAACATGCATGTTGGGACCTTTCTTTAGATTGTTCACACTATGTTGTTACACGTACGAACCCACACTCAATTCAGTGTGACTATCGTATCAATCAGTCACTGGGGATTTGTATATGGTTGAAAGGACATCAATCTCAGAGATTAGAAATACTGTTGAGCAACTTTGCGCCTTCGGACAGAAGGTTGCAGGAACAAAGGCAGAGGTTGAAGCCGCGAGCTATCTTCGTGACCGCCTTTTGGATTTTGGTTTTAAGAAGGTCGAGATGCAGCCATTCGATGTGATTGGGTGGGAACCAAAATCCTGTAGTGTCAAGATCACGAAGCCGGTTCAAAAGGAGGTGGAATCTGCCCTATTTCCGCATGGAAAATCTGAGTCAGTAGAAGGAAAGCTTGCCCCAGTTGATTGGGAGATTGATGCAGATGAACCGAGTTCATCCTCAATAGGAACGGGTCTGATTGGCTTCACTGAATGGGGACCAGATACCTATCTCAGTCCAAGGTATACATACTATCGTGCTGCAAAACTTGGCTATGAAGGTTTGATTGTAGCAGCAAAGGATGAAGGTGACCTACTGAAAGTCGTAGTCATTCCGGAGAGACACCTCAAAATCCCGGTTGTCTGCATAACAAAGGAAGAAGGAGATTCTCTGCTCTCAATGATGAACGAGGGTGATGTGGTTGCTAGAATTGATACGGAAGTTGAGGTTTCAGAAAAACTGGACTCCTTCAATGTAGTCGCGATTCTTGAGGGTGATGGCACAACCAATGAAGAGATTGTCATAGGAGCACATTATGACTCATGGTTCCAAGGAGCAGCTGATAATTGTGCTCCTGCAGCCATTGTGCTCGAACTTGCTAGAATTTTCCATGCTCAATCAAAGCTAGGCGAAGTTCCCAAAAGAACCATACGATTCCTTTTCTATGGTGCTGAGGAAAGTGGAACCGACAACCTCTATTTCTGGCTAAATGGATCAAGAGCCTATGTCAGAGATAACAAAGAATCAGTTTCCAGGACCGTGACAGTCTTGAGTCTAGACTCTACAGGATATGCCAACCCATCAATAGACTATCTCCAAACCACCGGAGAGCTATTGGGATTCGCGAAATCTTTGAATGTGGAACATGGGAGATCTCGATCCTTGACATATAGAATCCCACCGAGTTATGGCAGCGACCACTGGTTCTTTGAATTATCAGGAGTCCCAACCATATATGGTGTATCAGGAGTTCCATCAGAACATGGTATGGCTCAACCAAGTCATCTATATCACACATCAAAGGATGATCCAGACCATTTGGACTATGATGCATTGCAATTCTATGCAGAGTTCATGAAAAAGGCTCTTTCCTATCTCTCAAGCACAGATTTGCTGCCAATGGATATCTTCGTTCCACTTGAGAGATTCGACTCAATTCTCTCAAAATACAACAAAATGGAAGGAAACGAATTTAATCTTGAACCAATTATTGCCAAAGTGAAGAGCCTAATGAAATTCAAATCCTCTTTCACAAAAATGGTCCAACAGCATGAACCGGATGATGTGGCAGGAATCAACAAGTTTCTCTTGAAAGCTGCCAATGGGTTTAATCGAACCATTGGCTGGAATACGCGTCCAATAGAAACTTACAGCATTGACTATCTCTACCGTCTTGAGATGATTGAGGACTATATCCATCTGACAAATGCCATCAAGAGCATACGCAATATACCAGTAGCTACTTTTGACTTAGATTCTGCAAAAAGAATCGAGTCAAAGCCTGATAATCCCTACAATTGGCTAAGAATTCATGACTCTATTGCAAATATAGAGAATGAACGCGCCAGAATCGGTAAAGAGATTGAGATGGAGCTAGAGAACCTATCAACAATGTTACGTAGCATATTTGAGGATCTAAGCAAGTTGGTGGGAAACTAGGAGCTCAAGCAAAAGTCGCGTAGAGAGAATGTTCATTGATGTTCAACAGTGTTGGCACTCTTCTTATGGTTGTTCATTCCATAAATCAATGGAGCAGAGATGCTCCCATTCATAATGAATTCAAGCTCGACTCGGAGCTTCATGGAGAGATTCTTCAATGGTAGATAGAGATGAAATAATCGAGAAAGAGTCCAAGTACATGGTCCCCGCATATGCTCGCAAACCCATAGTCATCTACGAGGGGAAAAACACCATTGTACGAGATCTTGATGGAACGGAGTATATTGACTGTATTAGTGGAATCTCGGTTGTGAATGCAGGTCATAGTCCAGAAAGGATTGTAAAAGCAGGGGCGGAGCAATTATCGAAGCTCATTCACTGTTCTGGCCTCTATCACAATGTTCCTCAAACATTGCTGGCTGAAAAACTGGCTGGTCTCACACCAGACAGCCTAACAAAATCATTCTTCTGCAACAGTGGTGCCGAGGCTGTTGAGGGGGGCGTCAAGATTGCCAAGAAGTATAGCGTGACTCAGGGCCGTACAGGTGCCGGTGTCATTGCATTGGAGGGCTCCTTCCATGGCCGACTTGGCCTCTCACTAACGCTGACTGGTCAATCAAAGTACAAGCATGGCTTTGGGACTTTTGCCAATGCTCCCGGTGTTGTGCATGCTCCAATGCCGTATTGCTATAGATGCCCGCTTGAATTTCCTGACTGTAACACTGAATGTGCAAGAAGAGTCGAGGAAATCATCAAGTATCATACCACAGGCGATGTTGCAGCTATGATTATTGAGCCAATCATAGGTGAGGGCGGCTTAGTCGTGCCCCCAAAGGAGTATCATGACTTGGTGCAAAACATCTGCAAAGACCACGATATTCTCTACATTGCTGATGAAGTTCAGACTGGCTTTGGAAGAACAGGAAAGATGTTTGCAATTGAAGAGTTCGGAATCAAGCCTGATATCATCACAATGGCAAAGGGATTGGGTGCAGGGATGCCGATTGGCGGCTATATCACTACAGACGAGATTGCAGACTGTCTAGAGTCAGGTGATCACTTCTCAACCTTTGGCGGGAATCCTGTTTGCTGCGCTGTCGCTCTAGAGAATCTCAACTATCTTGAGGATGCAGGGCTGGTCAAGAATTCAGAAAAGATTGGCGGCAGTCTGATGAAGCAATTAAAGGAGGTTCAAGAGGGCAACAAACACATTGGCGAAGTTCGAGGAAGGGGCCTCATGATAGGCATCGAGCTGGTGAAGGACAAAGGTACAAAGGAACCCGCAGTCGATGAAACACAGTCAGTAGCCAAGAACCTCATGAAGAATGGTGTCTTGGTTGGAACAGGCGGAGTAAAGAAGAATGTTATTCGACTCCAGCCTCCGCTGTGCATGACCGAGGAAGAATCTCAGAAAGTTCTGAGCCTGCTCGAGAAGGAGTTCAAGCAGCTGTAGTGATGCTTGGAGGCTATGGTGTGGAGAATCCTTCACTCGATAAGATTAGAGCAACTATGACTGACTTACATTCAATTGGACATAAGATAGCCGGATCGCCGAATGAGCATCGTGCTTCTGAATACATTATTGAATGTCTTCGCGGGTTTGGCTATGAAGAAATAGAAACTATGACTTTTGAGATCCGTGGCTGGAATCCCAATTCTTGCAGAATTAAAATTCTGAAACCAATTGAGAAGGAAATCAAGGCCGCTCTCTTTCCATATTCTCAGAGCCTAAGAGCCATAGGGAAGTTGACACAGATAAGTCAACTAGACGAAAATGGAACTAACGATGATGGTGCCTCAATAGGGCTGTCTGATTGGGGCTCTCACCTCTACTCGTCTCCTACACGCACCTACTACGAAGCTATACGACGAGGACTAGATGCAGTTCTAATCTCAACTCCTGACGAAGGAGATCTTCGGAAAGTGGTGGTAGTCGAATCCGGTAGACTGCTGAAGATTCCTGTTATAAGCATCTCAAGGGAAGATGGCGTTTACCTACTCAACCTCCTAGAAGAGAGTGAGGTCGAGTTGGAAATTGATGCGGACGTCGATGTTTCCTCTACTGCGGAGTCAATGAACATAGAAACTGTTCTAGAAGGGCAGAGCAGTTCCGAACCTGAAATCTTTGTAGGAACTCACATGGATAGCTGGTTCACAGGGGCTGCAGATAATTGTGCTCCGGTAGCTATTTTTCTGGAGCTGGCTCGGTTACTCCAAGAATATGTACAGAATGGTGGTGCATTGAAGAGAAGTGTGCGATTCTTGTTCTTTGGTGCAGAAAATGGTGGCAATGAGGGATTCTACTACTGGTGCAATGGTTCTAGGGCCTATTTGGAAAGGAATCGAAACGTTTCCAAAGTAGCAGCTTTTCTCAGTCTTGATTCAGTCGGATTTCCAAAGCCTGCTGAGAGATTTATTGGGACCACTGCAGATTTGCTGCATTTTGCTAAGGGCATTGAATCTGCAGAAAAATCACTCCAAGGTTTCGAATTCTACAATCCTCCCGGATACGGCAGTGATCACTGGTTCTTTGAGATTTCAGGTGTGCCGACCATATACGGAGTGACATTTCCAAGTCATCTATATCAGACTCAGAAAGATGACCTTGACCATATAGACTACCAGGCAGTTTTACGCTATGCCAATTTCATGAAAAATGCACTCATCCAATTGGCGAATGCAAGTCTCATGCCGATTGATATATTCACTCCCTTATTGAGATTCGAAGATATCATCTCCAAGTATAGCAGGATGAGATATTGTCCTTTTGACATGACACAGCATCTACTTCGAATCAGAGATATACGCACAAAGAAGGTTCAGTTCAACAAGAAACTGAAATCTATTGTCAAGAAAGGGGACAACCAGCTAATTCAGAAGGCAAATCGGTTTCTGAGCTCAGTTACTTATCTGATTAATGCCACGATTGGATGGCTATGGAGGGTAACAGCTCCTGATGATGTTGACTACTTGTCACGATTGGAGCTTATCGAAGACTATGTTGCGCTTAACGCTGCTATAATGACATTAAGGGGCACTCCCGTGGGAAGTCTGACTCCCGAGTATGTTGACAAATATGAGAGTCAACCAGACTTGGCTTACAACTGGATACCACTTCACAAGCCTCTAGCCAAGCTCGAGAAAGAAAGATCCAAGATCTATAGACTCATTGAGAAAGAGCTTGAACAGGTTTCAACGATTCTTACGAGGGTAGAGAAAGGGATTAACGAATTGCTAGTTGAACAAAGGTGATGAAAATGGGAAGATGTCTTGGAGTTGCTGGACTCCAGCTAGAAAAAGATCCGTATGATGAAGACAAGAACTTTAGCAATCTCGAACAAACAACCAGGTCGGTACGGAAAACCTATCCGTGGGTTGATCTGGTCTTCACAGGAGAACTATATCTCCAACAGTATGGAAAAGATGATTGGAAAGAATTGGCTCAACCAATACCAAATACTATGACGGAGAAACTTTCAGAAATCGCTAGGGATACTGAATGCTGGTTTGTGCCCGGTTCATTTCTGGAAAAGGATGGTGACAGGATATTCAATACGGCCATTGCATTCGATCCAAAAGGAGAACTCGTGGCTAAGTATAGAAAGATCTATCCCTGGATGCCTTTTGAGGATACGAATTTTGGGACGGATTTCGTGACCTTCGATATTCCAGGAATCGCGAGAGTGGGTCTTGTCATCTGCTATGACTTGTGGTTTCCTGAGATATTCAGAACGCTAGCATGGATGGGTGCTGATGTCATTCTCCAGCCGTCTGCGACCTATACGCCTGACCGACAAGCAGAGTTGATTCTGGTACCTGCTCAAGCAATCATGCACCAATGCTATGTCCTCAACTCGAACGTCGTTAGTTCCAAAGGCGGAGGACTTTCCATATTCGCAGACCCAGAGGGCAGGGTATTGCAGCAGGTTGGCACGCATGAGGAGATTATGACAGAAGTCATCGACCTGGATAAAGTCGCCTGGATTCGTCAGAATGGGTCATTTGGTATAACGCCGCTTTGGAAAAGTCTCAGGGATTCTCCTCTCAACATGAAGTTCCCCGTCTATGAGAGGTTCAAGGAAGGTGAGATTCTCAAAACGCTAGGTGAATTGAAGGTGCAGAAGAGCATCCGTGAGTGGAGAGTCTAGATCAACTCAGTCATGCGATATGCTTTTCGCTGACCAATGTGATTTAAGACCTTGAATAAAGGAAGAATCAATTATGGAGTGGAAAAATGGAGCGAAATGCGCAGTTTGCCTAACCTTTGACCTTGATGCAGATATTTCTTGGCGCAATATCTTGAGACGCAATAGGATTGAACGTGATAATCCAGTAGTTCTCTCACTTGGGCAGTATGGTCCAAGAGCGGCGCTTCCACGTATATTGAGGCTTCTGGACAAACATAATGTAAAAGCATGCTTCTATATTCCAGGGGAAGTAGCTGAACGTTATCCTGATAGTGTGAAGGATATTGCCAGTCAAGGTCATGAGATTGGGCATCATGGATATTCTCATCGGAATCCAGCCAGCCTTGGCATTCAAGAGGAACGCAAGGAGCTTGAGCAGGGCTTTGCAGCTCTAGATTCACTGATTCCAGAGAAACCTCAAGGCTATCGTGCACCAGCCGCAGACATGAGCGAAAACACATACTCGCTCTTGGCTGAGTATGATTTCATGTACGATAGCACAATGATGGGAGATGACCTTCCCTATGTCGTGGAGGTGGGCGGAAAGAGGATGGTTGAGCTTCCTTTCAAGTGGATTCTAGACGACTGGGCATTCTTTGGGTTCAATTACTTTCCCCCTCTTGAGTATCAGAGTGGCATCGACAGCCATAGGAAGGTATACGAGATCTGGTATGATGAGTTTGAGGCTGTCTACGAGGAGGGTCTCTACATGATGCTCGTGATGCATCCTCAAATCATGGGTGTCCCTTCAAGAGCCAAAATGCTTGAGAACCTGATTATCAAGATGAAGACAGATGGAGATGTTTGGATAGCAACTCCAATAGAGGTTGCTAAGTTCTGGCTCGAGCAGGAGGACTGAGAGAAGTGGGGCGACTTGAGAATAGAATAGCGGTTATTACCGGAGTAAGTGCGGGAATTGGTCGAGCGTCTGCCCTATTGTTTGCAGAGGAGGGGGCTACTGTGGTTGGTGCAGATATTGATGCCATTCAAGGGGCTGAGGTCGAAGCTGCGATTAGGGAGTCTGGAGGTGCAGCTTATTTCGTTAAAGCTGACGTGTCAAAGCAAGAGGATGTCGTATCCGTGTTTGCTAAGGCAGAAGAACTCGGGGGGGTAGATGTCCTCTTCAACAACGCAGGCGTGGAGGTCGTGAAGAGTCTGCAATATACAACGGAGGAGGAGTGGGACAGGTCGGTCAGTGTCAATTTGAAGTCTGCCTTTCTGTGTATCAAGCATGCTCTTCCACAAATGGAGAAAAAAGGAAAGGGCGTCATAATCAACAATTCATCAGCCGCTGGCCTAGTTGGTTCCTTTTCTCCAAGCTACTCTGCAGCAAAAGGTGGGATCATCTCTCTAACAAAAGCACTTGCAGTGGATCTCGGTCCTGGCAACGTTAGAGTCAACTGTATATGTCCCGGTGCAATCGAAACCCCGATGTTGGAAAGAGTGATCCAGATGCAAGGTGATCCGAAAGAAGTTCGGGAGCGACGGCTGAAGAACTACCCTGTTGGTCGCTTTGGTACTTCGGAAGAAGTAGCCTATACCGCGCTTTTCTTGGCTTCAGATGAGTCGTCTTTCATCACTGGAGCTGTTCTCCCCGTGGATGGGGGATTTACGTCGCGATAATCAATCAATGTTCTATCCCACTCACTATTGCTTTGAGGCTTTGAGTAAGGAATACAGTCACAATGATTGCCGTGATGATGCAGACAATTAATGCCACTCTTCTTCTTCGATCTTCCATTTCATGGTCAACTCCATCCTCCACAAAAAAAGTGCAATTTGTGCCAATTGCATGAATTATATAAGCCCTCCTTAGGGCACAACTCTATGGAATAATTAACTATTGTGAATAATGATTATAAGGGGGCGAAACACCTGCAGGCAATGGCCATCGAATTCATCATCGTATCAGGAATTGCTTCTGCTATTGGATTGATGGCCTCAGTTGGAATGAGCGGAGGGACGTACAGAACCCCCCTGCTAATCATAGTTTTTGGATTAGGTGCTGAGATGGCTGCAGCTGCCTCATTATTCTCAGCGTTTTTTGTCGCCATCGTGAGCACTGCTGCCTTTGCACGATACAAACCAAATCCGATCCTTATTCGTATGGGACTGTTGTTAGCCGTTGTTACTGTTCCCTCTTCTCTATTGGGTGTTATCCTGAGAACATCAATTGGCGATGATATCATTCTGCGTGTGATATTTGGTATTCTTCTCTTTCCTGCGGCCTTGATGATGCTTTTTGCTGAGAGGACGGAAAGAGAAGACCACCCTTCCCAAATGGCGGCATTCGATGTCAATCAAACAAGCAAAGCTCGCCAAGGCCTTGCATTTCTGGGAATTCTGGTGGGCGGAGTGGCGTCAGGTCTACTGGGCTTAGGTGGCGGCGTCATAATCGTTCCTGTGTTGTGCATTTTGCTAGGAATGCCTATTCTCATAGCAGCGGCTACTTCCATGTTCACCATGATTTTCACCACAGGTTCCGGCACAATCATGAACTATCTCATGCTCCCTCAATATGGCGACTTTACAACATTCGCATTCTATGGGCTTGCTATGGGGATTGGTATGATTGTTGGCGGAGAGATTGGCCCTAGATACGCGTGCAAAATAGATGCAGTACAACTCAAGAGAGTCTTCGGAGTTCTGCTCATCTTCCCCTTGGTCAAGATGATGGGTCTAGGTAGACTTTGGCTTGATCCCCTTGAGCTTAGCTTCTTTATGGAAATAGTTGGTGATCTTGTGATTTGCCTTCTGATCATAATTCCTATTGGTGCCTTGAGATGGTATCAGATAAGAAACCGAAGCATTCCTTGATTCAAATTAGTAGTAAAACTATGCTACTATTATAGCACATCCACATTACGCTTAATATTCCTCACACGAATTGGCTTCGAACCTAGCAAATAGCCATCACGAGGTTTTTGGAATGGGAAAAGTTGACTTTGAAAAACTGAGAAAAGAAGTAATGGAGAAAATGAACAAAGGAAAATCTGGCGACGTCGGAAATGAATTGAGAAAAGCTTTCGAAAAGATTGAAACTTCAGAGTTTCAGATTTTTGGTGAAATCATGAAGGATGCTATTCTAATTGATCCTGCGATGTTCTCAGAAAAGGCATACATTCTGTTTGATAAAATGATGCGCGCAAGGAAAGCAGATAAACTTGCAGAATTCGAGAGATTCTTCGTCCAGAACTTCTGCAAACTACCAGGTGAGGAATTCGCTGTGGTTTGCGATGGTTGGGTTGAGACTGGCAAGTCTGTGATTAAGGGCCAGGTCTTCGTGTCTAACTATCGTGTCATAGCTACTGGTGTACAAGAAGCAAAGAAAGCAAGAGTGAGTGGAGGCGGAGTGTTCGCTTTCCTGAGCCTGATACAGTTGGGCAGCTATATGTATAACAAATCTATCATGGAACAGATTACTAAGTCTATTTCGGCCGAGTCGGTCCAGATGGTGAACTATGGTGTTCTGTACCCCATCAAGGGCGGCTATGAAATTGAACAAGAGGCTAAGGGATTCAGGGCAAAGCAGAATGACCGTGTAAACTACAAGGTCGATGTGCCTTACCAAGACAAGAAAGGCAACGAACAGATTGCTGATGTCGATGTTTCAATCGTGGTCAATATCAAGGACCCTGACATACAGGCAAAGCTCGACAAGGTCGAAGAGATTGTCAGAGCAAATGCGAAAGCAGTCTAGTCAATGATCTTTGATTCAATCCTTCAAGCATGCGGCTCCTATTGACAGGTGCTGCATGTCTTGGAGATTTCTATTTTTCATTGCCGCTGCTACTTGATTTTGTCATGCTTGCACCAATCGCCCTTGATTGCACTGAGGTGCCCGTTGTGGTGGTTCAGGTGTGTGAAAGTAAATGCAATCACATCCACGATTCGCATTCCCCTAAAGAACTGTGGAATTCTTGGTTCCTCTAGCACGCTGTTCAGTTCTTTATCGGAGAGCTCTGCTACCCAATCAAGGAAGTCCTTCTCTACTGAGTCGTAATACCCATTGATTTCCTGGAGTGAATGCCCTGACCAATCTCCTGGATCCTCACTATCTCCTCTGTATTTGTAAAAGAGTTCTGGATTTCTGGGAGGCTTGTCTTTGATCAACATATTCAGCGTATAATCATAGGCCGCTGCCTGATGGACGAGTATCCATCCTATAGCTGACATTCCTGATTTGGGTCGATATGAAAGGTCAATGCATCCTTCCTCTTGCAGGTTTCGAAGAGATCTCTCACGCCAATCTCTAGTGGACGCGGCTAGACTCTTGGCCAAATCTATGACTTTCAATTTCATCGACATCTTCTGCAGGCTGGCTCGATTTATGTATTGGCGACAGCGCACTTGGTGTCTTCATGCTGAAGCAGTATAGATTACCGAATCTGCCCGCTTTCCTTTGGCCGAAGCTATTAAGTACCAGTATAAATCGAATTGGCGTAGAAATCGACCACCGCTATAGGTGGGAGAATGAGGATTTAGTGATTCAAATGAGTCGAAAAGTCTGTATCGCAGGCGGTGCGGTAACGCCTTTCGACTATCCCATGCATATAACCCCGGAAGGAATGATTGCCAACGCAATAGTGGAAACTCAGGGGGATGTACCCGATTTTCACTTACAAGACCTAGAGTTTATGGTCTATTCTCACTTTTCAGTTCATTTTGGCAAACAACTCTGTCCGGAGTGGATTGTTCATGATCACCTGGGACTAGTCGGACTTCCGCATGTGCGAATTGAGAACGGCGGAAACACTGGAGGGTCTGCCCTCTACGGTGCTTTCCTTGCAATAAAGTCTGGTCTCTTCGATGTTGTTGGAGTAGCAGGTTGGGAAACAATGGACAATGTCACCCAGTCACAGGGCTCAGAGTTCATAGCCCTTGCATCCGACACACGCTACGAGGCTCTGGCTGGTGGAATATACCCGATTTACTACGCTGCAATGGCCTACAAATTCATGAAGGAGAACGGTCTCACAGAAGAAGACTTCGCCTATGCTGCGATGAAGAACAGGAACTACGCAGCGGACAATGAGAAGTCTCAGTGGTACCGGAGTGACTACACCAATCCGAAGTCTCGTTACCATAAGAAGACCCTGACTATCGAAGACGTGATGGAGAGCCGTCTCATTAGCTACCCGTTGAAGCGACTTGATTGTTGCCTCATGAGTCGAGGTGGGGCATTTGCATTGATTACAAGTGAGGAATGGGCGAAGAAGCATGCTCCGAACAACTATGTTGTCATCGATGGGGCTGGCCTTAGTAGCTGCACGATTCGTGCCGGAGACCGTATTGACTTTCCGAACTGGAATAAGATGTACGGAAAGGGGTATCCTGACATGACTGAGTTCGCAGCCTGTCGACGGTCTGGAGAGGTTGCATACGATATGGCTGGTATTGAATACAAGAAAGCGGCGAAAGAGCTCGATGTGGCTGAGATCCACGATGCCTTTAGCTCCTCCGAGGTTCAGATTTACAAAGCACTCCATTGGTGCGACAAGGACAACATGAAGAGTTTCATTCGTGACAAAGAAACCTTTCTTGATGGCGAAGTCCCCACAAACATCGGTGGAGGTCTGATGGGATATGGCCATCCCGTGGGTGCTACAGGTATCATGTCTGCGGTCGAGTGCATGTATCATCTGAATGACACCGCACCAAAGAAGCACTTGAGTTCCAAGACCTATGTGAAAGATGCAAACACCGGTCTTGTCAACAGCCATGCAGGTACTGGAACCAGTATCTCGAACTTCATTCTGAGGAGGCCATAGAGATGACCAAGGACAAGAGAATGCACAAGATTCCAGGGCATACTGACGTGGAGTGGGATGACAAACACTCTGATGAGTTCCGCGGCGATGTCAAGGAAACCGGTATTGGTTTTATGGGCTATGATTGGGACTCGAAAGAGGAACAGTTCAAGGTCTACCTACATTATGACCAGTTGTACTACTGGAAGTACGCAGAGGTTTCCAAGCTTGGCAAAGGCTTTGTCGACGGTGAGTTCTGGGGTACAAGGTGTCCAAAGTGCGGTGACAAGTTCTTCCCGCCGAGGGTGAACTGCTGGAACCTTGATGATAACCTCGAAAAAACGGAATGGATCAAGCTCAAGGAGGAAGGAATCGTCCATACCTTTACGATTGCTGGGTGGAGTGGAAAGTCTTCACTGAAGCGCCTGCCCTTTGTACTGGCCTATGTCATCGTTGATGGCTGCAAGACAGCAATCGCGAACGAACTGCGTGGCATCGATCCATGGGATGCAGAATTTGGTATGCCTGTCAAGGTTGTTTGGAAGCCAAAGAACGAGCGACAAGGCACAGTCACAGACTGGCACTTCGAGCCAGCGGATGGCTGGAAGCCAGGTCCCATGAATGAAGAGAAGGAGCGCATGAAAGAGTTATGCGCACCTGTCTACGAATGGGTCAAGACAATGAAGTAATTCCATACTGAACGAGAGGGAAGTTGACATCTTCCCCCTCATTCCTTGTTTTTCTTCATATGTCCATTCAACACAGTCATTATGGTTTCTGTTCCTTCATATCACTCGGGGGTCATTTTACCTTCCTTTAGTTAATCCCTGGTAAACCAACTTAACAGATATATTCGAGAAATACCCTAGTTACTCAAGGGATTGTGGGATGAACTCTGCTGACTTAATTGAGGAGCTTGCGAAAAACCCTGATGACTTTGTCGCACACTATCTACTAGGTTGCCAATTCAAGAAAGTTGAGGCGATTGAGGAACATTTCCGAAAATCTATACAGCTCCTTCCAAAGAGACCTGCGTGGATGAGTAACCATTTTGCAAATGGTTTCATTGCATCATGGACTGCAAGAAAAGGGGAAGAGATTGTCAAGGGGGCCTTCAAGTCAAGAAGTGTTAAAGACCAACCATTTGATGTTCACCACAAGAAAATCTATGTCATGCTTGTTCAGGGTGAGTATGAACGGGCAGAGAAATATTATGACAAATATCTTCTTTTCAAAGGATCAGGAATTCATCCATTTGAAATGTCTAAAATGTCCTTCTCCGAGATTGGGCGACACAACATCCAAGCAGCTCGAGAACATAGGATGAGACTGCGACTGGACCCATTTAATGAATGTCTTCTCAAATTGACTCATGCACCAATTCTGGTTGCATGTAATCGAGATATTGATGTCGTTGCATTAACTAATCAATTGACCAGAGAGAGTCTTGCTATCACAGGTGGATTGAGAGATCTCTTCGTGACTTCTGTTGTGCTCTGTCGTGGATTGCTGCAAATTCAGCAGCAAAACCTTCAAGATGCAGCAGCCCATCTTAATGAGCTCTTAAAGCTCACAGATCCTCGACGGGTGAAATTGCCTTCACAATATGCTGTTCAGTACATTTGGAGTCATCTCGGTGTATCGTTAATTGCACTCTTATCTGGTGATTTTGATGGATGTATCCAGCACAGTCAGGCATTACTGAAGAACATTACAGAACTAGCGAAGGATAGATTCTCATCCAAGTTGATCTGTGCAAGGCCATTTGTAAACTGCATGATTGGTCTGGCTGAGTTTGACAAGGGAAAGGACAAGTCTGCCATGAAGTACTTTACTGAGGCAATAAAGGATGAAGGTCTCATTCCGACTGATTACTGGCCAATGTAAAATATCAATGACTGGTGATTTAGTACTACAGATGAAATATAGCTCGGCCTGATGAACGAGGAGAAAGAGCGCATGAAGGAGCTCTGCACACCGGTCTACAAATGTGTTAAGACCATGAAGTAATCCGTTTAGAACGAGCGGGAAGAACCATATCTTATCAGTTATGAATTGGAAGATGAACCTAGCCAAGAATTGGAGGTAACAAAAACGAAAATCAGTATTCAGGCAAATGGCAATGTAATTATGTTTGAGCTAAATAACAGCCAAGCCGCCAAAGAACTGTATGAACAGTTGCCTTTGACGATTGCCATTGAAGATTA